>CAYPGS010000015.1:0-81269 GCA_964410395.1 uncultured bacterium | reverse complement strand
CCGCGGTTGGCGATCTCCACCCATTCGTCGTCGCGCCAGTCGATGATGCCGTCGCCTGACCAGTCGCTGCCCGGCGCTGCCAGGAGTTCGGTGAGGACGATCTCGGCGAAGCTGCCCGAGGGAAGGGAAATGAGGATGAGCAGGGAAGTGTAGAGAATGGACTGCAGGCCCTTGCGGGCTGAATAGACCATGGAATGCCTCCGTGTCGGATCCGCGGGAGGAATCCGGGGAGGCATTCCCGGTGGCAAGGCATGTGCCGAGCCTCAGGATTTCACCGACTCGTGGTCTTCCGGCGGTGCTGCCTCGGCGGCTTCGCTGCGGTCTTCACGACTTCGCTCGGTCTTGAGATAGCTGTCGATATCGTTGGGATCGAAATCGAAGATGTCATCACTCCCGAGTTCGCCGCTGAAGACACGAACGGCCGGCATGACCTCGAGGAAGGGACGGAGATTCAAGGGTTCGAGATCCCAAGAATCCGCGTCCCCCGCGACCATCAGCCCATCGGTGTAAAAGCCGTGCATGATCAGGCGCATCAGGTCCTTCTCCATGGCCCAGCGTTTCTCCGCCTGTGACATGTTGTCCCACATCGGCTGGAATAGGGTCGGAGGAGGAATCATGCCATCGGGCCCCTCGGTCTCCGTGAGGTTCCCCCATTGCTCGAGTTCTGCGTCGCCGAGCGCCATATGCTGTTTCAGCTTGTTGGCCATGCGGCCGATGAGGTCGGGCTGGGAGGACAGGTCCATCATGAACAGCGGCCAGTGCAGCGAGATCACCACCAGCTTCCCCAACTGCTGAATCGTGAAGCGTCCGAATTCGTTCTCGTCCAGCAATCCGGTACGAGCCGAGACCAGCGCCCGTACCCGAAGCAGATTGATGAGCTGCTTGATGCGTCGGGGATTGTGATCCAGGAAAGGCGCCAGGGATGCACAGGTCTTCCGCAGGCCCTCGGAGTCCGCGCCGATGCGCGCCACCGCCGAGGCGGTTTCCGTGTCGGACGCGTCCATGAACACGGCGGTACCGGTCGGCTTCGGTGCCTCGGCACCGGAAAGCACGTTGAGATACTTCTCGATCTCCTCGGCCGGTGGCGCCCACCATTTCTCGACGGCCGCTCGCCCGCCATCATCCATCCCCGCGAAATCGGTCAGGAGAGATGGTTCCCAACTGATGGGCGCCAGGAAGATGAGCAGTCCGAGCACGAGGGCTATCTTTCCTGGAACACGCCGGAGCAGGAAGAGGAAGAGCCCGCAGAAGGCGTAGAGCAGGAGGATGTCGCCTTCCCAGAGGAAGATGAAGTGCAGGAGCCCGTAGAGCAGAAGCCAGCCCGTGCGCGCGTAGTGGAAGCGTCCGAACTTGCGGCCCGCGCCTTCGGTCTTCTCCATGAGCAGGATCATGCTGGCGCCAAAGAGCATGGAGAAGATGGCCATGAACTTCTGATCGGCGAAGAGGTGGCTGACACCGTGGACGATCTTGTTGAGCAGCGTGGGCTCGAAGGAGAGCGGATTGTAGTAGGAACCCGTGGGCAGCGCGAAACTGCTGATGTTCATGATCAGAATGCCCAGCAGCGCGAAGCCGCGAAGCAGATCGATGGCCACGATGCGGCCCGGTGCTTGGTTCATGCTACTCCCCGATGATTTTCACCAGCACTCGCTTGCGTCGACGCCCGTCGAACTCGCCGTAGAAGATCTGCTCCCAGGGTCCGAAGTCCAAACGCCCCTCGGTGATGGCCACCACCACTTCGCGGCCCATGACCGTGCGCTTCAGGTGCGCGTCGCCGTTGTCCTCGCCGGTATTGTTGTGACGATAGCGGCTGTACGGTTTTTCGGGCGCCAGGGTTTCGAGCCAATCCTCATAGTCGGCGTGAAGTCCGGGCTCGTCGTCGTTGATGAAGACGCTCGCCGTGATGTGCATGGCGTTCACGAGGCAGAGCCCCTCGCGGATGCCGCTCTCGGCGAGGCAGCTCTCCACCTCGGGAGTGATGTTCAGCAGCTCACGACGCGAGCTGGTGCTGAACCAGAGTTCCTTCCGGAAGCTATTCATGGTTTTCCTCACTTTCGCCCACCTGGTCCGGCAGGCGGTCTTCCACGTGACGGATGTGCGGATCGGCGAAGGCGAGCAGGCCCAGAACGACCCCGAGGAGACCGGCCACGACGAACATGAGTCCGATTCCGCGGCCAGGCCCGGTCCCGATCAGCGGCCCGAGGCTTCCGGACAGAGCACCGCCCTCGACCATGAGAGGCGTGAAGACCCGATCGGCCAGAGGTCCGGACAACAGGTAGGCCACCGGAGTCATGGCCATGGCGATCATTCCGCGGGTGGCGAAGACCCGCCCCTGGATGCCCGGAGGAACCTTGGTCTGCCAGAGCGCCTGGACCAGCCCGTTGATGAAGGGGCCGAAGAAGAAGAGCGTAAACAGGCCGCCGGTGAGGAACCAGAGGGAGGGCCGGACGCCAACCAGAACCATTCCCAGGCCCACGACGCTGAGCATGGCCAGGATCGCGTTCATCTTCCGTTTCGGTCCGCCCCAGATGCCCAGTGCCACGCCGCCGAACAGGCCGCCGAGTGCGCCGATGGAGAGGCTTCGCCCGACCTGCTCCGGATCGGAAAAGCTGAGGGCCATGGGCATGAACAGGGCGTTCACCATCCCAAAGAGGAAGTTGAGACCGGCGAAGAGCCAGAGCATGCGGAAGAGACCGGGCCGCTCGCGGAGCCAGGTCCATCCGAAGGCGGCCTGCTTCCACATGGAGGGCTTCTCGTCGTCTTCGCCCTCGTACTTCTCGGGGCGCGGAATGCCCACCAGAGCGAGGGCGATCATGGCCACGACGAAGGTGGAGACGTCCACGAGGATCACGCCGCCCAGCCCCACCTTCACCACCAGCAGTCCGGCCAGGGCCGGCGCCACGATGACCGAGAGGGACTCGGCGGTCTGTGACAGGCCGCTGGCCCGGGCGAACTGCGACTTGTCCACGAGCAGGGTGATCGAGGCGGTGAAGGCCGGACGCTGGAATGCGCCGAAGGACGAGATCAGCGCCGACATGATGAAGATCTGCCAGACCTCCAGAACATCGAGGCGCCAGAGCAGGGCCACGCAGAGCGTGACCAGGGCGGCCGCCGCGTCGGCGAGGATGAGCACCTTGCGCCGATCGAAGCGGTCGACCATGACGCCGGCGATGGGAGAGAGCAGAACGCCAGGCAGCACGGCGGCCAGGGCGATCATGGCGAATTGGGTCGCCGATCCCGATCGCTGGAAGACCCAGACGCCCAGGGCGAAGCCCGTGAGACCCGATCCGATCTGCGAGAAGACCTGTCCCGCCCAAATGGTCAGGAATCCGCGCCAGCCTCCTCGGATCGGTGGCATGGAGACCTTAGTCGCCGAAAGCGAACTCGCCGCCTCGCATGATGGCCTCGACCTCGCCGCTCTCGGTGATGCCGTCGATATCCATCTCTTCCGAGCCGATCATGAAGTCCACGTGGGTCAGGCTGTCATTGCCGCCCGCGGCCAGGAACTCCTCGTCGCTCATCTCCACGCCGCCCACGATGCAGGGGCGATAGGCCTTGCCCACCGCCAGATGACAGGAGGCGTTCTCGTCGTAGAGCGTATTGTAGAATAGGATTCCCGATGCGCTGATGGGCGAGCTGTGGGGTACCAGGGCGACCTCGCCCAGACGGGAGGCGCCCTCGTCGGTGGCGATGAGCTTCTTCAGGATGGCCTCCCCCGCGCCCGCCTTCACGTCGACCACGCGGCCGCCCTCGAAGGTCAGGCTGAAGTCGTCGATGAGCGTGCCCGCGTAGCTGAGAGGCTTGGTTGCGGTGACCACCCCTTCGGCCTTCTCGCGGTGAGGCGCGCTGAAGGCTTCCTCGGTGGGCATGTTGGCCACGAACTCGATGCCCTCGCGACTGGACATGCTGCGCCCGCCCATCCAGTGCTGCTGCTCGGGCATGCCCAGCACCAGATCGGTGCCAGGCGCCTTGTAGCGAAGCTCCCGGTAGTTCTTCGCGTCGAGATGGGTACGCCAGGCCTGGAGCTTGTCGAGGTGCTCGTTCCATGCGGCCACGGGATCGTCCCGGTCGATGCGACAGACCTGGAAGATGGTTTCCCAGAGCTTGGCCATGGCGTCCTCGGGAGTGAGGTCGGGGAAGACCTTCTCCGCCCAGGCCGGCACCGGTGCCGCGGCGATGGACCAGTTGATCTCCTTGCCCGTGATGCGCCGGGAGAAGGGCTGCAGGTACTCCATGTTCATGCGCTGAACCTTGGTGACGATATCGGGATCCTGTCCGGAGAGCAGGTCCGGATCGCTGGCGCGAATGGCCAGGAGCGCGTCGCCGTCCTCACCGCCCTTGAGCAGGGCGTCGGCCGTGGCCGTGGGGATGGAGTCGAAGGTCGAAGGATCGGCGTACTTGAAGCGGGCGAGGCTGGCGGAGTCGTCGTCCCAGAGCATTTCGACCAATCGTGCGCCGGCCTGATAGGCCTTCTCCACGACACTGCGCACCAGTGGAGCCGCGTCCACGGAACCGCGGAGCATCAAACGCTGCCCCTCTTTCAATCCCACGCCCACCTTCACGGCGAGTTCAGCGTAGCGGTCGAGTTTTTCTTCGAAGGACAAGGACATGACGACTCCGGTTCTCAGTTCACAGTTCTTTATTCGAATCCCGATTCGATTTCGTTGTCGATCTTACCGGCCGTCTTCCGGAGCGCCTCGCCGGGATCGGCCTTGCCGCGCATGACGCGCTGGATGGCGCCCTCCTCCAGGTACTTGCGTCCTGCGAACCAGGCCGCGTTGCTGGGCTCGCTGCGGGCGCTGGAGAGCTGGTCGTAGCTGGCCTCGAGCCCCGGCACCTCATCGAGCAGGGCGCGCATGTCGGGCTGCCCCATGCAGCTCTTGCGCAGGGGCGCGTAGCCGGTGGCCAGGGACCAGCGCGTGGCGTTCTCGGTGCTGGTGAGGAACTTGATGAACTCCCAGGCTCCCCGCTTCTGGGCCTCGGTGGCCTTCTTGAAGACGACGAGGTTGGTCCCCTGGATCAGGGCAACGTCCTTCTTGCGTCCGGGCAGGGGCGCGACGCCCAGGTCGAACTCGATGGTGCCCTTCAGGAAGGACAGCGACACGCTCGAGCTTTCCATCATGCCCACGCGACCGGCCTTGAACTCGTTCTGGTAGGCGTAGTCGAAGGTCGAGTAGCCCATCTCCCGCGAGCCGAACATCTCCCACATGTACTCCAGGGCCTCGACGCCTTCGGGCTCGGCGATGGCGCTGCGGCGACCGTCATCGGTGAAGAAATCGCCGCCGTTCTGAAGGAGCAGATTGCCGAAGATGGTCACCGAGTTGCGGCCGGTGGTGCCCCAGTGATCGTTCCGTCCGTCGCCGTCGAGGTCGGCGGTCATGGCCAGGCTCATGTCGCGCCAGGTCTCCCAGTCGGCGGGTGGCTTATCGGGATCGAATCCCTTGGCCCGGAAGAAATCGCGATTCAGGAAGAGGGTGCGCACGCTCTTGTTGAAGGGAAAGCTCCAGAGCTGGCCCTCCTCGTCGCGGCATTCGTCCAGGAAGACCTGGTGGATGTCCTCCCAGTCGCCCTCGGCAAGACCCGCCTCGCCCCTGGCCCAGGGCTCGAGGCATTCGATGATGTCCGCCGCACGCATCTCGCTGGTCCAGGCCTCGTAGGCCTGGCTGATGGTCGGCGGCTGCCCGGCCGCCACCGCGGCGATGATCTTCTGACTCAGGGCCTGGTAGCGGCTCATGTTGTAGGCCCGCACGGGCATCTCGGGATGCAGGGCGTTGAACTCGTCCACGAGCTCGAGCAGGGCCGGCTCCCAGCGCCCCATGGCGTGCCAGAAGATGACCTCGTCCTCGCTGGGTCCGGGTGCGCAGCTGCCGAGAAGAATGGCCAGCAAAGGAAGCATGAGGAGAACGCGCTTCATGTCACTCCTTGAGTCCGCTGGAGGCCATGGACGAGATGATCTGCTTCTGCGCGAAGAAGTAGAGGATCAGCAGGGGCAGCACGCTGAGCGTGGTGGCCGCCATCATGAGGCCGTACTCGGTGCCCTCCTCCTGGCTGAATGCCGCCAGACCGATCTGGATGGGCCGCATCTCCGGCGAGTGCGTCATCACCAGGGGCCAGAGGAAGGAGTTCCAGCTGCCGATGATCGTGAAGATGACGATGGTCACCAGGATGGCCCGGCTCAGCGGCATGACGATGGTCCAAAGCACCTTGAATCGGCTGGCCCCGTCGATGGTGGCCGCGTCGAAGAGATCCTGGGGAATCGTCTTGAAATGCTGCCGGAGCAGGAAGATGGAGAAGACCTTCACGGTCCAGGGCACGATGAGGGCGTAGTAGGTGTCGAGCCAGTGTAGCCTCGCCATGATGATGAAGCTGGGCACCAGGTAGACCGGCTCGGGAACCATCATCATGGCCAGGAAGACCATGAAGATTATGTCGCGCCCCTTGAATTCCATGCGCGCGAAGGCGTAGGCCGCCAGGGCGCTGGTGACCACCACCCCCACCACGCAGGACAGGGCCACGAAGATGGTGTTCAGGAAGTAGCGTCCGAAGGGGGCGCTCTGCCAGGCCTCGACGTAGTTGGCGAAGATGCGCCCGACGCTGAGGGTCTGCCCCTCGGTGGGCGTGCCCGCGTCGCCGAATCCAGGGGTGAAGATCTGCGGGATGAACCCGTATGGATCCCGCGTGATCTCGAGGGTGTCGCGGAAGCTGGTGGAGGTCATCCACACAAAGGGCAGCAGCATGGTGAGGCTCGAGACGATGAGCAGCAGATGGATGGCGGTGCGCCCGCTCATCCTCCGGATCATGCCTTCGCTGGCCGCCATCGTTCGCTCCTAGTAGTGCACGCGCTTCTCGGCCACACGCCGCTGCACGATGGTGAGAGTAAGAATGATGATGAAGAGCACCAGGGCCACGGCGCTGGCTCGGCCAAGGCTTGCCGGCGGCGTGAAGCCCTTGTCGAAGAGGTAGTAGACCAGAACCTTGGTGGAGTCTTCCGGGCCGCCCGGCGGCGAGGTCATGAGGTAGACCAGGCTGAAGGTCTGAAAGCTCACGATGGTGCTCATGATGAAGACGTAGAAGGTGGTCGGACTCAGCATGGGCCAGGTCACGTAGCGGAAGAGCTGCCAGTTTCCGGCGCCGTCGATGCGGGCGGCCTCGTACTGCTGCTGGGGAATATTCTGCAGGCCCGCCAGGAAGATCACGATATTGTAGCCCAGGCCCTTCCAGGTGTTCACCAGAGCAAGGCTGATGAGGGCCAGGCTCGGACCGCCCGCCCAGTCGGGCAGGTTCAGCCCGACGGTGCCGGCCATCATCTGAAAGATGCCGCGGCTCTCGGACAGCCATCCCAGACGGCCTGCGCCGAGACCTTCCAACAGGAAATTCAGGATGCCGATCTCCGGCTCGAGTATCCACTTCCAGATCACCGCCACCGCCACCATGCTGGTCACCACCGGGATGAAGTAGACCATGCGATAGAGACCCAGGGCGCGGATCTTACGATTGAGCAGCAGCGCGAAGAAGAGCGAGGCGAAGATGGCCGGCGGCACGGTTCCCAGGACGAACCAGAGCGTGGTGCTCAGCGAATGCCAGAAGGTCGGATCCTGGAGGAGCTTGCCGTAGTGCCCGAGGCCCACGTATCCGACGAGGGCTCCCATCTTGATGTCGAAGAAGCTGAAGGTGAAGGCGGCAAGAATGGGCACCAGGCGGAAGGTGAAGACCACCGCCGCGGCCGGGAGGATGTAGAGAAGCGCGGAGGCCACGTCGAGACGCTTACGACGAAGCATGCGCTGCCTGAGTTGTTCGGGACTGAGTTCCTGACTCATGGCACTCCGGGGTATTACTGGGAAGAACGGGTAACTGTATGAAGCGGATAGGCAGGTGTCAACGGCTTTGGGAATTTCGGGAAAGGATGTGCAAAGACTCGCCGAGGCGGCCGATTTTTCCGTTGCCTCGAGGATCGAAGCCTGGAAAACTGGCGGGTGGATGAAGGTTTCCGGCTAGAAGCTGGAAGCTGGCAGCTGGAGGCTCTACTTGGTTCTGCTTTTCATCATCGTATTGGATCCCGAGAAGCTCGAGGAAATCCTCGAGGCCTTTCTGGAACTCGGTATCACGGGCGCCACGGTCCTGGACGCCCGTGGCATGGGTCAGATCCTTTCGGAGGAAGTGCCCATATTTGCAGGTCTTCGCAATCTTTTCCCGGGTGGCCAGAGCGAACACTCCCTGGTGCTCTCCGTGGCCGAGGAATCGAAGGCCGAGCAACTACTTGAACAGATCCCGGGAATCTGCGGCTCCCTGGAGGGGCGTGGAACGGGGATTGCTTTTACGGTGCCCGTATCCAAGGTCGTGGGACTCGCTAAAGAGCTATAAACCGGGATTTGACATTCTTTTCCCGGTTGACCCCCCCTCTGGATTCAGGGTATAATTGGGTTCACTTGAAACTTGGGCAGTGCTTTCCTGCTCATGGATCTTGGAAGTTCCCCTGCTTCCATAAATGGCAAAGCACCTTAGCTTGACCGGTTCAGCCCCTCTGCTTCATGACTAGAGCTGTAGCACCGGGGGCGGCCATCTTCAGGAGGTTATGAATGGCCAAGAGGAATTCCACCCTTGCCCTAGCAGCCCTTTTCGTCATGGGCCTGGTCGTGGTGGCCAGCGCCGGTATCCCTGATCCGGCCAACTCCACCGCTTGGGCCGACAACTGCGGACGTTTCACCATCGCCCCCGGCGGCGGTGAGACCCTCGTCGAAGGTACCAACGACTACACGATCCACTGCCAGATTCTGGACATCAACGGCAACGCCGTGAGCATGGCCGCCACCGACCTGACCCTGTTCCACCCGGATATCGCCTTCGGCGCCGGTCAGAGCAGCCAGGCTGATGCCGGCACCGATGCTAACGGTGAGACCATGTTCAGCGACAATCCCGGCACCATCGATGGTGGCGTGTACAACGATCTGAGCGGCGGCATCATCTGCGACGATCTGGATCTGTACGTGATGGCTTATGACATCACCATCAACAACGGCCTGCCCGTTTGTGTGGCCGTGGACAGCCCGGATCTGGACGGCAACCAGGACGTGAACATCGCCGACTTCGCGAAGTTCGCGGCCGACTACAATGGCGCGGGTCCCTTCGACTCCTGCCATGACTATGCCGAGAGCGGAGCCACCGACATCGCCGACTTCGGCGTCTTCGGTAGCTACTATTAGAGACTGATTTCGAAACGCCCCGTGCGTTTCTTGGCCCCCTGGGCTAAACCGGAATCACAAGTCCATTGAGCAGGAAGGGGAGAGCTTTGCTCTCCCCTTTTCGTTTGGGGCATAGGCGATTCACTCGTGTATACTTGTGCCAACGATTGGGATGGGCAAACGAGAGGAACCCCATGCTCAAAACGATACTCTTGCTCGCCATCGCGCTTTCACTCCCTGCACTATCGCTGGCCAACGACATCCCCGATCCCATCTACAGCTGGGCTGAAGCCGAGAACTGCGGCCGCTTCACCATCGCGCCGGGTGGCGGAGAAGACCTGGTCGACGACGCCAACGACTACCGCATCCATGTCTGGTGCCGGGACTCCAACGACGATCCGGTTCCCATGGCCGCCACGGACATCTCGCTCTATCATCCATCGCTCGTTCTCTGTCCGGGAATCGCATCCCAGGCGGATGACCATGCCGACGAGCAGGGGCACGCGACCATCAGCGGTACGATCAGCGCGGGACTTGCGGCCGACGGCCAGGGTGGGGTCGACTGCGCCGAGACTCTTCTGTTCGTCCTGCTTTTCGATATCGTGATCAACGGCGGCGAGCCGGTCTGCGTGGCCGTGGACAGTCCCGACTTGAACGGGGACCTTGAGGTGGGCATCGCCGATTTCGGTCGCTTCGCCCATAGCTACCAGGAATCCCATGCCTATGATCCTTGCCACGACTACAGCGAAGACGGTATGAACAGCATTGCCGACCTTGCCATCTTCGCCAACTTCTACCACCAAGCACATTGCGAATAGGAAGTACATTGCTCGAAGTAGAACTGAGTGGCCGATGGGCCTTGTTGCGCCTGGCCGACCCGCCCCGGAACATGCTGCGGCCGGCCATGCTCGAGGCCATCCTCGAAGGACTCGAGCGCATCCGGAAGGCGGGCTCCCCCACGCTGCTGCTGTCCTCCACGGGCAAGCACTTCAGCACGGGCTATCCCATCGACGCCATCCCCGAGAACATCTTCCACGCCGACGCCGCCGTGCGCGACCGCGATCCCTTCCAGCGGGTGATGAACGAGCTGGCGCGCTACGAGTCGCCCATCGTGGCGGCGGTGCAGGGCGACGCCTATGGCGGCGCCGTGGAACTGCTCAGCTGCGCAGACATCCGCATCGGCGTGGAGGGCTCCCGTTTCGCGCTACCCTCGGTACGCCTGGGACTGGTCTACAGCCACTCGGGCATGCGGCGTCTGGCCAGCCGTCTGGGCGCGCCCCTCACCCGTGAGATGCTGCTCACGGGTTCAGCCATCAGCGCCCACCGGGCCCACGAGGAGGGCTTTCTCAACCGGCTGGTGGCCCCCGAAGAGCTGGAAGCGGAAACGAATAGGGTCCTGGATGAGATCGGCCGGGGCACGGACCTGGCCCTGCGAGGCACCCGCAGGCTGCTCAACCTGCTCGACGAGTCCGAGCATCTGCCACCGGAGATCCTGGACGAGGTGGCGACCCTCCGGCACGAGGCCTATCAGAGCGATGAGTCGCGGAAGGCCCGCGAGGAGTTCGGAAAGAAGAAGGACTAGCCACCCAGCTTTTCATGCAGGAGTCGCCCGAGTTCCTTGGGATCGGCCTTTCCGCCCGCCGCCGCCATGGCCTCCCCCACGAAGAAACCGAAGAGCTTCTTTCGACCGGCCCGGTAGCGCTCCACTTCCTTGGGATTGGCTTCCAGCACGCCATCCACGATGGCCGACAGTTCCCCCGCGTCGCTGAGCTGCGCCAGGTCGAGACGGTCTACCCAGTCGGAGGCCTGTCCACCCTCCCCGAGCATCCTCTCGAGCACGCTCTTGGCGGCCAGCCCGCTGAGTTTGCCGGCGCTTTCGAGCTGGATGAGTTCGGCCAGGGTCTCGGGATCCACGGGAAGGTCGAGCACGGACCAGCCCCGCTCGTTCATCTGACGCATGAGCTCGCCCAGCATCCAGCGGCTGGCGGCCTTGTCGTCGCCACAGGCCGCGGCGAGGGCCTCGTACCAGTCTGCCAGTTCCCTCTCGCGGCTGAGGATGTCGGCTTCATAGAAATCGAGACCGTGGCCGGCCATGAGCGCGTCCAGTCGATCCAGGGGTGGGGCCGGCAAGGCGCTCAGCAGTTCTTCGAGTTCGGCCTCGTCGAATCCCGCAGGCAATAGATCGGGTTCGGGGAAGTAGCGGTAGTCCTTGCTCTCTTCCTTGCCGCGCAGGGGTCGCGTGCGCTTCTGGTGCGCATCCCAGAGCAGGGTCACCTTCTCCACCTGACCGCCGGACTCCAGGACCGTCACCTGCCGCTCGGCCTCGAAGGCCAGAGCCGCGGCCACGGCCTTGAAGGAGTTCAGGTTCTTCAGCTCGGTGCGCTGGCCCAGCCGGGTCTCACCGACACGGCGTACCGAGATGTTGGCGTCGCAGCGGAGGGAGCCCTCTTCCATGTTGCCGTCGCTGACATTCAACCAGAGCAGCAGCTGCCTCAGACGCAGCAGGTACTCCCGCGCCTCCTCGGGGCTGCGAATCGCGGGTTCCGAGACGATCTCGGCCAAAGGCGTGCCGCAGCGATTCAGGTCCACGAGACTGCGCCCGTCCAGGTGCAGGTTCTTGCCGGCATCCTCCTCGATGTGGATGCGCGTGAGGGGAATGCTGCGTCGCCCGCCGTCCACGGGAATCTCCACGGCGCCGCCCCTGCAGAGGGGCTCATCGTACTGGGAGATCTGATAGCCCTTGGGCAGGTCGGGATAGAAGTAGTTCTTCCTCGCCAGCTTGCTGCGAGTGGCCACCTCCGCGCCGAGAGCCAGACCGAGTCGGGCGGTCATTTCCACCACTCGCCGATTGAGCACCGGCAAGGCGCCGGGCATGCCCAGGCAGACCGGACAGGTTCGGCTGTTGGCCTCGCCGCCGAATCCAGTGGGACAGGCACAGAAGATCTTCGTGCGCGTTTTCAGCTGCGCGTGCACTTCCAGGCCGATCACCATCTCCCATCCGGAGGGCAGGCTCATGGGACCTCCTCGAGATGGGCGAGGGCTTCGCGCCGGAGGCCGCCGAAGGGGAAGGCCCGCTCCAGGGCGGCCGCGGCACGGATGAGCGTGGGCTCGTCCAGAGGACGCGCCCAGACCTGGGTGCCCAGGGGAAGGCCCTCGTCCAGGCCGCAGGGAACGCTGGCGGCAGGCAGGCCCGCCAGGCTGGCCGGCAGGGTGAAGATGTCCGAAAGGTACATGGCCAGGGGGTCGTCCCGCTTCTCGCCCAGGCCGAAGGCCGCAGTCGGCGTGGCCGGAACCACCATGAAATCAACATCTTCAAAGGCTGACATAAAGTCATTCCTGATGAGCGTTCGGGTTTTCTGGGCGCGCAGATAGTAGGCGTCCACATAGCCGGCCGAGAGGGCGAAGGTACCCAGGAGGATGCGACGCTTCACCTCGGCGCCGAAACCCTGGCTGCGGTTTTCGAGGAGCAGTTCCTCGAGGGTCTCGGCCTTCCCGCGCGGTC
This sequence comes from uncultured bacterium, assembly GCA_964410395.1. Taxonomy (GTDB): domain Bacteria; phylum Krumholzibacteriota; class Krumholzibacteriia; order JACNKJ01; family JACNKJ01; genus JACNKJ01. The sequence continues at coordinate 68,591 of CAYPGS010000015.1, read as the reverse complement.
CGTAGCGAAGGCCGTCGTATCGGGCCAGGTTGCTGCTGGCCTCGGCCGTGGCGATGAGGTAGTAGGCGGCCACCGAGTGACGGGCATGGGGCAGATCGATCTCCACCGGTTCCGCGCCGGCCTCGCGCAGTGCCTCCACCGAACTTTGGAACACGCGGGCCGGGCCCGCTTCGAGGCGCAGCCAGTCGCTCTCCCGTGGGATGCCGAAGCGCAGACCCTTGACTCCGCGTTCGAGTTCCGCCTGAAGGGGAGGCACCGGTTCGTCCAGACTCGTGGCATCCAGGGGATCCAGGCCCATGAGGCTTTCCAGGGCCAGGGCCGCATCGCCCACGTCGCGGGTCAGGGTGCCGATCTGGTCGAGACTGGAAGCGAAGGCCACCAGACCGCTGCGGCTCACTCGCCCATAGGTGGGTTTCACCCCCACCACGCCGCAGAAGGCGGCTGGCTGGCGGATGGATCCACCCGTATCGGTACCCAGTGCCAGAGGCACCATCTCCGCGGCCACCGCGGCGGCCGATCCTCCGCTGCTGCCGCCGGCGCTGCGGGAGAGGTCCCAGGGATTCCTGGCGGCGCCGTATCTGCTGTACTCGGTGGACGAGCCCATGGCGAACTCGTCCATGTTGGTCTTGCCCAGGTAGCGCGCCCCGGCGTCTTCCAGCCGGCGGGTCGCGCCGCCGTCGTAGGGCGAAATCCATCCCTCCAGGATGTCCGAGGCGCAGGTCGTCAGGGTATCACGGCGGCAGAGGTTGTCCTTGAGGGCGAAGGGAACACCGGCCAGGGGGCCAGCGGCGAGATCGGACTCGGCCGCCGACCTGTCCCAATGGGCGAAGGCGTTCAGGCGGGGGTTGAGCGCCTCGATGCGGGCGAGGCAGGATTCGGCGAGTTCACGGGAATCGAAGTCACCGCGCTTCAGGCCGGCCACGGCCTCGCGAAGTCCGGGACGCTCAGACATGCTCGTCCTCGCCGATGATCGGTGGCACGCGGAAGTGTCCGTCTTCGGTTTCGGCGGCGCCGGACAGGGCGGTCTCGGTGCCGAGGCCCGGCCTCGGCTCGTCGTCCCTATAGAAGGGCTCTGCCTGGGTCACATGAGAACTGGGCTCTACGCCTTCCAGGTCAAGATCGGCAAGGGATTCGAAGTGATCGAGGATGCGGCTGAGGTCGCCGCGCAGGGATTCCCGCTCCTCCGGCCGAAGCGGCAGCCGGGCCAGCCTCTCGATCTCGCGCAGGAGTTTGTCGGTGATTTCCATGTCGCCGCCAGCGCTAGAGCGGTTTCAGGCCCGCCACCCGGGCCATGAGCTTGCGCGGTCCCTTTTTATCAAACATCACGATGACTCGCAACTTCTCGCCGCCGCCCTCGAGTTTGTGCACGGTTCCCGGACCCAGGCTGGGATGCATCACCCGCTGGCCCACGCGGAGGCCATCTTCCTCCTGGCTCATGTCCTCATAGTCGGGCGTGTCCTGGCTAAAATCGCTCCAGTCGCCGCCGCTGGAGGGCGCGCGGGTGACGCCGCCTGTGCGGCGTCCCTGCCAGCTCGAACGGGAGTTGTAGCTCTGTCGCCGCGGCGCGAAGGCGTCGGCCCGGTGGGCCAGCTCCTCGCCTTCCCTCTGCACCCACTCCTCAGGCAGCTCGTCCAGGAAGCGGCTGGGCGAGGCGGGCAGGGTGTCGCCGAATCTGCGACGGTTGAGCGCGTGACTGATGACCAGACGCTTGCGAGCCCGGGTGACGCCCACGTAGAAGAGGCGGCGCTCCTCTTCGAGTTCCGACTCCTCCCCCACGCTCATGGCGTGGGGCAACAGAGCCTCTTCCACACCGGTGAGGTGAATGGAGTCGTACTCGAGCCCCTTGGCGTTGTGAAGCGTCATGAGGGTGACGGTGTTGGCGCCGGCGTCGAGGCTGTCCACATCGGCCACCAGGGCTACGTCGGCCAGGAAGTCCACCAGGGATCCTGGCGTACCCACGCGCTCCTCGAGCTCCTCCTCGCCGACGGTCTGTCCGAGGCGCGCCTCGAAGAAGGCCTGGGCGGCATTCACGAGCTCCTCGACGTTTTCCTTTCGCGTGGCGGCCTGCTCGGGATCGCTGCCCTCCAGGTACTCCAGGTAGGGCACCTTCTGCAGCAGGCGCTCGAGCACCGTGGGCGCGGCGTCTTTCGAAGGATCGCCACTGAGCGAAACGAGCAGCTTGCCGAAGTCCTTCAGACGCGCCGCGGCGGCCGCCGGAAGCTCCTCGATGAACTCGGGGAATGCCGTGAGCATCAAGCCTGGCTCGAGCTCCTTGCGACGGGCGAGGTCCATGAGCCGCGCCTCGCTGGTCTTGCCGATTCCCCGAGGCGGCGTGTTGAGGATACGCATGAGGCTCACCGTGTCGGCAGGATTCGCCGCGGCCTTCAGGTAGGCCAGGAGGTCTCGGATCTCCTTGCGATCGTAGAAGCGCGTGCCGCCGATGATGCGGTAGGGAATGCGGTACTTGCCCAGCGCGCCTTCCAGGGCGCGGCTCTGGGCGTGGGTGCGGTAGAGCACGGCGAAGCGGGTCCAGTCCTGATCGGTGGATCCCGCCGCACGGATGCGCCGAGCCATGGACTCGGCCTCTTCGTCGTCGTCCAGGACCGTGTGCACCTGAACCTTCTCGCCCTCCTCCTGGGCGGTCCAGAGGTTCTTGCCCTTACGCGCGCTGTTGTTGGCGATGACCGCGTTGGCCACCTCGAGGATGGGCCGCGTCGAGCGATAGTTCTGCTCCAGACGGATGACCTTGCATTCGTCCCACTGCTTCTCGAAGTTCAGGATGTTCGCCACCTCGGCACCCCGCCATCCGTAGATGGACTGGTCGTCGTCCCCCACCACGAAGAGATTTCCGCTGGCGGAGGCGAGGTGTTCGATGAAGCGCATCTGCAGACGGTTGGTGTCCTGGAACTCGTCCACGAGCACGTAGTCGAATCGCTCGGACCAGCGGGCGGCGGCCTCTTCGTCTTCCTCGAACACGCGCACCGGACGGGCGATGAGGTCGGTGAAGTCCAGCGCGCCCGCCCGGCGCAGCCCTTCCTCGTAAGCCTTGTAGACACGGGCCAGCTGAGCTTCCTTGAATCCCTCGGCCTCGCGGGTGAGCTGCTCGGGCCGCACCAGCGATCGCTTCAGCCGTTCGATAGCTCCCCGGGCCGACTGGGGCGTGAAGCTGCCGTCCGGCAGGGCGAGATCGGCGATGACCCGCTTGAGCAGAGCCTGCTGATCGTCGGCGTCGTAGATGTTGAAGTCGCGATCGATGCCCGCGGCATCCGAATCCCGCCGCAGAATTCGCACGCCCGTGGCATGGAAGGTTCCTAACCAGAGACGCTGAGCCACCCGCCCGAGCGAGGCTTCCAGGCGCTCGCGCATCTCGCCGGCGGCCTTGTTGGTGAAGGTGAAGCCGAGGATGCGCCAGGGCGCCACGCCCTGGACGACCAGCCTTTCGATGCGGCTAGTGAGCACGCGGGTCTTGCCGCTGCCCGCGCCGGCAATGACCAGGCAGGCCCCGGCGTCGTGTTCCACGGCCTCCTGCTGAGGAGGGTTGAGCTGCACTGCGGTGAGTCCTTTGCGATGGTGTTAGGGGGCGAAGGTAGTGGAGTTGGGCGATGGAGGCAATAGGGGATAGCGGCCAGCAACCAGCTACCAGCCTGAAATCAGAATGCCTGGGGCATTCTTTGCTTCCCGGTCGGTAATGAAATCGATCATGGAGGATAGTATTGGACTATCGCCGCTTTGAGGCATGGGATAGAGCTCACAGACTCGCTCTGGCTGTCTACAAGCTTTCCAGTCAGCTCCCCAAATCGGAAACCTATGGGCTTTGCTCTCAAATGAGAAGAGCTGCAGTATCAGTCCCGGTCAACCTTGCAGAGGGGTCCGCTAGAGGCAGTGATCGTGATTTTGCCAGATTTGTCCGGATCGGAATCGGCTCGTGTTGTGAACTTGAATGTTTGCTCAGTATCTCCACCGAGCTTCGATTTCTATCCGAAAGGAGCGTTGATCCTATTCTCGAAGAGTTGAGCGAGGTGCGAAGCATGTACCACGGTCTTTGGAAATCACTACGGAAGTAACAGTCCAGGTTCCGGCTGGTTGCTGGCAGCTGGTAGCTGGTTGCTGGCAACGGGCAGCTGGTAGCTGGTAGCTGGCAACTCAGAACTGCGCCCCAATCGAGAAATGCACCCGCCTGTCCCCCATCTCCTGCAGATTCGTCGGCCAGGCGAAGTCCCAGAGCAGGAGCCAGCCGCCCAGGTTGAACCTGAGGCCGTAGCCTATGTCGCCTCGGAGATCGCGCAGGTGGTATCCGCCCTCGCTGGAGGCTGCCTGGAACCGGTCGCCCTCGTTCCATGCTCCGCCGAAGTCGGCGAAGAAAGCGCCACCGATGTTGCCGAAAGCCAGAGGGATGGGCCCGCCGAACCAGACTCCGCGAATGAAGGGAAAGCGCCATTCGATGCTGCCCAGCACCGTACGCGTGCCGGCGAACTCCAGGTAGTCGTAGCCGCGAAGACTCATGGGGCCGCCCAGGTGGAAGAAGAGCGGATCGCCCTTTCCGTTGCCCGACAGGCCGTCGCTGCGCCGACCCGACAGTCTCAGCGCCAGGCTGTGTCCGGCCGGCCCGAGGAAGTACTTGCGATAGTCCGCCACGCCCACCCATCGGTTCACGTCGATATCGCCCGCCACGTCGGTGGCGTAGCTCAGGCTGGCGACCCAGCGGCTGCCCTTCACGGGCCCCAGGTAGTCGAAGAGGGCGTTGTCGTGCACCAGCGAGATGCCCGGCTGCAGGAGCAGACGGTTCTCGGGATCGCGAACGCTGCCCTCCACGGGATCGCCGAAGAGATCCACCTCGGTGAAGTACTCGCGGCGGGTGTAGTAGAAGTTCAGGTCTGCCTCGAAGCGGGTGAAGAGGCTGAAGGGATAGATTCCCCCCGCCCAGACGCCGCGGCTCCACTCGTAGAAGAGCCGATCCTCGGGCAGGGTTTCCTCGAGGCCGCTCACGGTGCTCTGGTAGAAGTTCAGGAAGCTGTAGGCTCCCACGCTCCAGTTGAAGCGCTGCTGCCGGTTGGTGTAGCCGAAGAGGAAATTCGAGTCGCTGATGCGACCGAAGATGTCGAGCATGATGAGCATCTCGTGGTCGCCCAGCACGTCCTTGAGCTGGATGACGCTGCTTCCGTAGAAGCCGTAGAGATTGTGATAGGTGAGTTGCCGGCCCACCGCGTCCACCAGGAAGCGCACCTTGTAGTCTTCGCTGATTCCGGCGAGGGAATCGGGCTCCTCGGCCGCTTTCTCGTCGGCCAGGGCCCGGGCCGGCGGCAGGACCTGATCGAAGGGCCGATGGGCCCAGCGCTCCGGATCGGGACCGGCGCTTCCGCCGTTCAACTCCGCCATTCCCTCGTGCAGGAAGATGTCGTAGCCACCCTGTCGCAGGGTGGAAAACGCCAGACGCTCACCGTCGGCCGAGAGATCGGGATCCAGCACTCCCCCCGCCGGGGCCAGCACGCGATCGGGCAGGAGGCCCTTGCGCCAGAACCAGAGATCGTCCAGTCCCGCGGCGTCGCTGGTGAAGTAGAGGCCGCCGTCCGGACGGGGCATGGGCGAGCGATCGTGTCCGGCCGTGGAGACCAGAGGTCCCGAGGGGCCGTCCAGGCGCAGGGTCCAGAGATCGTAACCCCGGCCGGGCTCGAAGACCTCGTCATGGCTGCCGAATGACTCAAGTGGCAGATCACCGGGCGCGGGCACCCCGTCCTCGAAGAGATCCGAGAACAGAGCGGGATGACGGGCATAGACCAGCGAGCCCGCGTCCAGCCAGGCCGGATCCTGTTCGTCGGCCAGATCGTCGGTGAGCGGCGACCACTGTCCGCTGGTCAGATCCAGCAGCCAGAGATCGGTGACGCCGCCCGAGACGCCCGACACCACGATGCGCGCGCCTTCCGGCGACCAGGCCGGATGCCGCATGCTGTCCAGAGGCGGGCGGAAGCGCTCGAGTTCGTCGCCGCTTTCCGCGTCCACGATGACCAGTTCATCGCGGCCGCCCTTGAGTGCCACGAAGACCAGCCGGTCGCCCTGGGGATCGAAGCAGGCTCCCGTGTCGAAGGGATGCAGGCTTTCCAGGCCCATGGACCGGTGCCCGGTGACCAGCTTCTTCACTTCCCTGCCGTCGGTGACGCCGGCCAGGTAGAGGTTCACCTCGCCCTTGTGGTCGCTGAAGTAGGCCACGCGATCCCCGCGTGGCGACAGCACGGGATTGCGGAAGAAGACCTTGCTCTCCTTCTCGTGCTCGCGGAGAGGGAAGGCGATCTGGGCAGGATCCTCTCGCCCTTCCATGTTTTTCCAGGCCACGGCCCGCACGTCCCGACGGAACTGGCGACTGAGTTCCTTCAGATCCATGCCCAGGCGCTTCTCGAGACTCTTCTCGAAGGTGCGCTCCCGGCGAGTGCCTCGCACGAGTTCGGCCAAGACGCCCTCGCCATAGTTCTCCACCAGGTAGCGGATGACCGCCTGGCCCTCCTTGTAGACCATGAAGCCGCCGAAGTAGCTGTCGAGGTCGTAGAGGTAGTCCCCCGCCACGGAATCCTGGAGGAACTGCTCGGCCTCGGAATCCCATCCCGTGGACAGGAACTCGGCCATGCCCTCGATGAACCAGAGGGGCGGCATCTGCATCTGCCCCAGGCTGCGCATGGCGTGCTCGGGACCGATGCCGCCATAGAGGATGTCCAACATGAACACGTGCACCAGCTCGTGGGCCACCACGTGCCGGAAGTCGGGCACCGATCCGTTGTAGGGCAGGACCACGCGGCTGCGATAGATGTCGGTGAAACCGCCCGTGGCCTCGCTGATGAGCGAGGGCGTCACGTTGGTCTGCTGGAAGAATGGATGGGCGCTGTAGAGCACCAGGGGCACCCGGGCCGAGGGACGATGATCCAGCAAGAGCGAGAGCCGCTCGTAGGCCTGCTCCACCAGGAGGGCGGCCTGCGTGGCGAGGGCCTCTTCCTCGGGGTAGTAGTAGAGATCGAAGTGCGGACTGTGATAGACGCGCCAGTCGAATGACTCGTAGTGGACCTTGTTCTTTCCGAAGTACTGCGCGTTGGCGGATCCGGCCAGCAGCACGAGAATCAGCAGGGCGGCTGGGAGTCGTTTCACGTCGAACCTCATCTAGTATTCGTAGCGGAATCGAATATCGAAATTGTACTCGTTGGGCAGGGTTTCGGCGCCCAATTCCTCACCCCGATTGATAAGCTCCATTCGCAGGATCATCCAGTCCAGGAGACGGTTTTCCATGCCCAGCTCCCAGGTGGAGTCCAGGCTCAGACCGTGGTTGTAGGTCACGTAGAAGCCGCCGGGAAGATAGCGGCCCACCTGCCAACGGGTCTCCTGCACGCTGAGGGGATTGCCCTCGATCTCCACCGTGTCGAAGATGCCCGAGAAGAGCTCGCCGGAGGCCCAGCTTTCGAGCCGCCCCACCAGCTGATTCGACACCGTCCCGCCGACGGCCTCGCCGGTGCTCTCGCCCCAACCCTGCCCGCTCTGGGGCGCACCGATGAGGATGCGCAGGACGTCCTCCTCGTTGTAGCCCAGCGAGCTTTCCACCCCCACCTGGGGCTCTTCCAGGGTGCCGGTGATCTCCAGGGTGATGCGATCGTCCCGGGTTTCGGTCTCGGCCACGATGAAGAGCTCGGGATTGAATCCCTTGGCGCGGTTGAAGTCGAGGGTTCCTTCCTTTAGATGGAAGACATGCCAGAAGAGCGTGTAGCGACCGCGGCGGATGTCCAGCACGCCGGAGATGTCCTGGCCCGAGGGCAGGCTGGTCACGGTGATGTCGCCGGCCAGCTCCAGGTCGGCTTCGGCGTCGCGCAGGTAGAGCCCGCCATCGCTGCTGAGATCCAACTTGTAGGACAGCGGGGCGGGGTCGTCCGCGGCGGCGGCCGACTGCTCCACGAGATTGTGCAGCTCGCCCCGGGACACCTCGAACTGTCCCTCCAGGTAAGGATGCTCGCGGTAGCCCTCTTCCAGGTAGGTGCTCAGGGATAGCTCTCCGTCGAGGGTGCCCGTGAAGATGGGCAGGGTACTGAGGGAGAACTGGGACACCGTGGCTTCGGCGGCATAGCGCAGGGGACCTCTCCAGGTGAGCCAGCCATGGGCCTCCAGCTGGCCTGATCGGCTTCCCTGGAAGCGCAGGCCCTCGCGAGCGGTGGCCGTTTCCAGGAAGAGCGTGTCGCCTTCCACTCTGCCCCTGGCCTGGATGTCGACGAACTCCTCCTCCCAGGCCATGGGCCGGATGCGGCCGCGTCTCAGCTCCATGCGGCCACGGGGCTCGGGCTGGCGCGCGGTGCCGGCAAGGGCCACGCGAGCTTCGAGGTCACCCTCTGCCACGGCCAGCCAGGGATTCAGGAAGGGCTGGAAATCCTCGAGGCGGCCGCGGAAGTCCAGCTCGCCGCCCAGAGCGCCGTCCGGGTCCTGGCGGGGCGGCGCGAATAGCGAGAGCTCCAGGGGCAGATGGATCTGGCCCTCCAGCAGGCTTCCTTCCTCGCCGCCCACGCGGGCTTCCAGTCGATGGAAGTGCAGGATGCTGCCGGTGGAACTTGCCGTCCAGCGAACCTTGTCCAGGGCCACCGCGCCCATCCGGAAGGAGTCCAGTTCGGCCACGCTCTCCAGGCTCAGGCGATCCTGGGGACCGTCGAGGTGCAGGTTACCCGTGATGCGTCCGGCCATTTCGCTGGAGTCGGCACGGAAGGCGTTCAGGCGCTCCAGGGGGAACTGGCCGAATTCCAGGTCCAGGTCCACACCGAGGTCTTCCTTCACGATCTCCGCCTCGCCGTCCAGGAGGGATCCGGGCGAAGGCAGGCCGTCCAACCAGCCGCTGGCCTTGAGATGACTGCCGTCAGGAAGACGCCAGTCCAGGGAGGCGAGATTGAGGGAGTCGCCGCTCCAGGTGGCACGGACCGTGTTGCTGCCGTCGTCCTGGCCGTGGATTCGCAAATCCTCCAGATCCATGCGCAGGTCGAGACGATCCTCGGAGTCGAGAAGCAGGCGTCCACGGGACTTGCCCATGTCGGCCAGGAAGGTCGGAAGCCAGGTGCGGAACATGCTGAAGTCCAGCTCGTCCCAATCCATCACGCTGATGCCGCCGTGATGACGCTTCCACTCCAGTCCCAGGCGTCCCGAGCTGGACAGGAACTCCACCGCATCCACCGCAGGGGCCTCCCCCAGGTGCAACACGAAGGGACGGTCATTGAGCCAGTCCTCGTCCTGATAGTGGATCCAGAAACGCTCGAAGCGCATGATCGGCGGCTCGACCTTCAGGGGCACCGTACCGGCCACGGTGAGACTGACCGGATCGCCCTCCAGGGAGGCATAGGCCAATTCCAGGCTGTCCACATGGACTCTTGCCCGCAGGAAGCCCTTGTTAAAATCGAATTTCCAGTAGTTTATGTGGTCGGCCTCAAGTATCAGATCAAGGGGCCGGGTTTCCAGGGCCTCGGTGGAGACCTCCACCCTGCCCGAATCCACCACCGCCCCCATGTAGACCGCGTCCCGGAAGGGTCCGCTGAGGGCCAGGGACGGGGCCTCCGCGGGACCGCTCAACTCCAGATTGAAGTCGAGATCACCGGTGAGCGTCGAATCACCGCTGAATGTGCGGGCCAGATCCGAGGAGCGGCTGCTTCCCGATCCGGCGATCTCCAGGAGTTCCTCATTCGGCAGGAGCCAGCCGGACAGCTCCAGGTCGAGCCCGCGGTCCACCGCCTCGATGCGGCGCAGGCTGATGCTGTCCCCCAGGATGCCGATCTCGGCGCTGCAGGCGCCGAAGGGCAGGTCCATGAAGCTGCCCTCGCCAAGATCCATGGTGATGGTCAGGTGCTGCTCCGTGCCGCTCAGGGATCCCTCGCCGCTCAGGTCGCTGACGGGGCCGTCCCCCAGGAAACGGCCGAGATCGAAATGGGTCACGCGTCCCCGGATGTCCAGACTCAGAGGCCGGTCGCTCTGGGGCAGCTGGAAGCGGGCCGACCCGCTCACGGCGTTGCGGTTCACCCTGCCCTGGGCCTCGGTGAAGGAAAGGCGTCCTCCGCCCTCGTAGCTTCCGGACAGGCGCATGTCGTCCAGGCGAAATCCGTAGAGCTCGCCATTCACATGTCCGGAGAGCAGCAGACTGTCGGGCTTCCCTGAGAGTTCGAACTCGCCGCCGAGGCGGCTGTCGGTGACGATTCGCTCGCCGAGCAGCAGGGCCACCTCATCCAGGCGCAGGCTGTCGGCTTGCCCTGCAAGCTCGATGGACGGTCCCGCGTCGAGCATGAAACTACCGCCCAGGGTGCTGGCGCTCCCCGGAAGCTCGAGCCGGAGGCCGTCGAGTCGGAGTTCCTGTTCGGCCAAGGAGACATTGCCCGCGAGAGCGAGCACCTCCAGGCCCGAGGGGATGCGTCCCGAGAGGGAATCGATGCCCACACGCATGCCCGAGGAGTCGCGTAGAAAGGTAAGCTGGGCGGCATGGATGCGCAGGCTGTCGAGGCCCTCGTCGCCGGGACGCAGGAGAAGGAAGTCGCGCAGGCTCAACGATTCCAGAAGCACCTGGGCATCGCTGGGCTCTCCCCCCTCCTCATCCAGCCCGGGATAGGCCCACCCCTCCGATGGCACGGGGAAGGCCCGGATCACGGCTCCCTCCAGCCCTGCGTTTCGACTCACCAGATCTCCCCGCAGCAGGCTGCGCAGGCGAATCTGCAGATTCAGGCTTTTCGCCTCGAAGAGATCGAAGGGCTCACGGCGCTCGCCCCCGTATCGGATGCGGGGCTCGACGAGGGTGATGCCCTCTCCCGGTTTCCAGCTGATGCCCTCCAGGCTCATGGCGTAACCCGCATCGGCCAGCAGGTTGGTGGTGGCCAGTCCGGCCACCCGGGAGGCGACCCAGGAGTTCCTGAACTTGAGGATGAGCCCGAAGGCGACGATGAGTACCAGCGCCAGGGCCAGGGCCACGAGGGTCGATTGCTTCATCCGCCGCCGCATCAGAATGAATGTCCCAGGCTGAGGTGCCAGATGGCGCCGCCCCGATCCTCCACCCAACTGATGGGGAAGCCGAGATCCAGGCGTAGCACCGTGACCGGCGTCACGTAGTGGATGCCGAAGCCCGTGCCCCAGAAGAGGCGAAGGTTGTCGTCGGTGTCGCCGTCCCAGGGAAGGAGCCGGTCGATGGCGATTTCCCGGGGACTGAGCCAGCTATTGCCCGCGTCGAGGAAGAGCGAAGCGCCCAGTCCCTGGCTCCAGCGGAAGGGCATGAGGCCCGCCAGGGAGCGCCGCCATTCCAGGTTCCCCACCAGCATGAATCGGCCGCCCTGGGCGTTACCCTCGCCGGGAGGTTCATTGGGATCCACGCGAGGACCCAGGCTGGAGTTTTCGTAGCCACGCACGGTGTGGGAACCGCCGCAATAGAATCGTTCGTCGTAGGGTACGCCATCGTCGGGAACACCGGTCAGATCGCTGCCGCGGCTTTCGCCGTAGGCCTCCACCCAGGACAGGGACAGCCGCGAGGCCAGTACGCCCTTGCGCCAGGCGTCGTACCAACGTCCGCTGAGCTTGATCTTCTGGAAGTGGTGGTCCCCACCCTGCCAACCGCCGGCGATCTCGTAGCTGGCGAGAATCTGATCCCCCCTCCGGGGATGCAGGTAGTGGTCCCGCCGGTCCCGTTCGAGTAGCGTGGCGAAGGAGCGGGTGAGGTAGCGGGGATCCCCCTCGTCGCTGGCCTCCAGCAGGGTCTGGGTGCCCACGTCCTGCTGCTCGCGCAGCCGGAGCACCATGTTCGGTCCGATGCGCCGGAACAGGGTGATTCGGAAAGCGAGGGTTTCGAGGCTGTAGAGACCGCTGAGCTGCTCGTAGTCCTTCTCCCGGAAGAGGTCGATGCCCAGGTGATTGCCCGGCCGGATGACGTTGCGCACCTGGTACTCCAGCACCTGCCGCTCGAAGCTGGGACCGAAGTCGCCCTTGCTGTCCACCTTGAGATTGTGAAGGGTCTCGAAGCTGAGACGACCGCCGGGATAGCCGAAGTTCCGGTGCGTCCAGCCACCGAGCAGACGATAGCCATCCTGGCTGCCGTATCCCGCCCCGAACTCCAGGGCGCCGCGGTCCCGCTCGCGCAGGCTCCAGACCAGCCGCAGACCCTCGCGGCCGTTAGTCTCGGGCCCCAGGGATTCGATGCGATAGAGAGCCGAACGAAAGAGGCCCGTATCGAGCAGGTTCTGTTCGCTGGACAGCAGGTCTTTGAGCAGCAGCACCTCACCCGGCTTCACGCGCATTTCCTGCATCAGGAATCCCTCGGGAAGGTTGGTTCCCTCCAGACGGATCTCCCTCAGGATGCCGCGGGGCCCGGGTCGCAGTTCGAAGATGAGGTCCACCGAATCGGTGGCCGCGTAGCTGGGCGCTTCCACGCGCTCCACCCGTGAACTCAGCTGGGCGGCGAAATAGCCTCGGCTCTGCATGAAGCGCACGATGCGCGTGCCCTCGCTGTCCACCGCTCTCGGATTGAAGGGATCGCCCGGCTCCAGCTTCAGGTGCTCGCTGAGGCCCTCGCCCAGCTCACCCAGGGGCGGCAGGAAGATGCGCCGGCGCAGATGCCGCCGCCGGCCCTCCTCGATGTGGATGAGGATATCCACCGCGTTGCGCGTCTCGCCCACCGGTCGCAGACTGAGGTCACGCTCGGGTTCGGACCAGACCCGCACCTCGTAGAATCCGGCGCGATGATAGAAGGCCTCGAGCCGGGCCAGGTCGCTTCGCAGGTATTCGGGATTGAACTCGGGATGGGTCAGCTGAAGAAATCGGCGCTGGCGGGTGCGCATGACCTCGCGCAGGTCGTCGGAGGATATCTGCTCGTTGCCCTCGAATCGGACCTTCTCCACATAGGTGGATCTCCCCTCCTCCGCCCGGGCGGAAAGGAGGATGAGCAGGCCGGCCCCAAGGACCAGTCGCAGGATTCCGAGCCCCGTCTTTGACATCCCGATTGGCCTCGTCTAGACTGCGCCGGGGGTTCAACGTGAGCGACTATAGCACCCGCGTGAAGGCTGTCCTTACAATTATCTCAGCATTGGCCATTCTGGCCGGCTGCGGTCCTTCTCCCGATCCCGAGGAGGCTCCTCCCGAGCTGAACGCCGAGGAGCTGTTCCTGGTGGAGCAGTACCTCCGCGTGGTGGAGCTGCGCCACCTGGCCACCGAGGGCCGGGCCGAGGCCGACAGCGTCTTCGACGCCCTTGCCCTGGAAGTGCCGGTGGACTCGGTCATGGAGATCTCCGAGCGCATCTCCCGGGAAGATCCCCAGCGATGGCGGGTGATCTTCCAGGAGATCGAACGGCGGATGGACCAGGAGCAGCCGAAGCCCTAGCCGGAACGCACCAGCCTCGCTGCGGCTATCCGCCCAGTATCCTCCTGAGATCGTTGAACACCACCAGCACGATCATCCCCAACAGCAGGACCAATCCCGCCTGCGTCAACCTCAAACGCAGGTTCTCCGAAACTTCCCGCCCGAAGAGCTCAGGGATCATGAGCAGGATGTGCCCCCCATCCAGCACGGGAATGGGCAGGAGATTCAGCAGGAAGAGCTGGGTGCTGAAGAAGGCGATGAAGAAGAGCAGGTTCTCCATTCCCCATCCGGCCATCTGACCGGCCATCTGGAAAATGGCGATGGGACCACCCACCGCGTCGGCGTTCACCCGGAAGAAGATCGCCTCCTTCAGGAAGGCCAGGGTCATGGCCACGTAGCCGAAAGTGCGATCCAGCCCGCCGGTGATCGATCCCCATAGACCGATGGGCCGGCTGGCCAGATAGGGCTCGAAGAAGATGCGTCCGATGGTCTCGACGCTACCGTCGGGGTTCGGGGTCTCGCTGGCCTCGGGAACGATTATCGCCTCGACCAGCGTGCCGTCGTGTTCCCAGCTGACCTGGGTTTCCTGTCCCGCGCGACCGTTGATGATCTCGGCGATGTCCTCGAAGAAGTGGACAGGCTGTCCCTCCACCTCCACGATGCGGTCGCCCTCGCGCAGCCCCGCCTCGTCGGCGGGTCCACCGGCCAGGATTCGGCCCACCCGATTGTCGAAGAGCGGGATCAGACCCCAGCCCGCGCCTTCGACGGGCCGCTGGATGGACAGGCTCAGCGTGCGCCCGGCCCGGTCCACCTCAATGGCAACGGGGCTGACCTCACCCTCGCGCAGTATGCGGTCCACGGCGTTCCAGTCCGAAACCAGTTCTCCATCGATGCGCATGAGGCGGTCGCCCCGCTGGATGCCGAGGGCCGCGGCGGGAGTGTCTTCCACGGGATCGGAGAGCCAGGTGGTCGGATAGATGGTCTCGCCGCCGGACCAGAGCAGTCCGATGCTGATCAGAGCTGCCAGGATCAGATTGGCCAGCGGGCCTCCGATGACGGCCAGGAAGCGGGCGCCGAGGGACTTGTTGCGATAGAGGCTGTCGGCGGGCAGGGCGGTCTCATCGAACTCCCCGCCTTCCATGGGCGCCAGTTCCATGCCGGCCATACGCACGTATCCGCCCAGGGGAAGCAGGCTCAGGGCCCACTCGGTACCGATCCATCGCAGTCGCAGGATCACCGGCCCCATGCCGATGGAGAAGCGGTGCACATGGATGCCCACCGCCCTCGCCCCCAGGAAGTGGCCGAGTTCGTGCACGAAGACGATGATTCCGATGGTGAAGATGCCGGCAAGTAGAGTTGTAAGGATCATGCACCTTCCTCGAGTTTGGCCCGACCGCCTCTGGCGGCGATCAGGTCGGAGGCCAGGGAGCGCGCACGCCGGTCGGCCTCGAGCAGGTCGTCCCAGGAACGGGCCGGATCGAATCCGCCCCTCTCCATGACTCCCGCCACGGTTTCGAAGATTCCCACGAAGTCGAGCTTCCCGTCCAGAAAGGCCGCCACGGCCACCTCGTCGGCGGCGTTGAGGGCCAGGGCGGAAGTACCTCCCGCCCGGAGGCAGGACCGGGCCATATCGACCGATGGAAATCTATTACTATCAACAGGTTCAAAGCTCAAATCAATGTTCTTGCTGAAGTCGGTACGACCGAAGTCCCCCGCAAGTTTCTCGGGCCAGGCCAGGGCCTGGAGAATGGGCAGGCGCATGTCCGGGCTGGCCATCTGGGCAAGGGTGGAGCCGTCCTTCAGGATCACCATGGCATGCACCAGCGACTGGGGATGCACCAGCACCTCGATGCGTTCCTCGGGAATTTCGAAGAGCAGCGCCGCCTCGATCACTTCCAGTCCCTTGTTGAAGAGGGTGGCCGAATCGATGGTGATGCGCGGGCCCATGTCCCAGGTGGGATGCCGGAGCGCCTGCTCCGGGGTGATGGAATGCCAATCCCCTTCGGGAAGTTTCCGGAAAGGGCCGCCCGAAGCCGTCAGGACGATGCGCTCCACCGATTCGGGATCGCGTCCTTCCAGAAGCTGGAAGAGGGCGGCGTGTTCGCTGTCCACGGGCAGGAGTCGAGAAGTACTGCCCGCCAACTTCTCAAGCAGGAACTCCCCGCCGCAGACCAGGGACTCCTTATTGGCCAGGGCCACATCCAGGCCCCTGTTCACGGCTTCGAGGGTGATCTTCAGGCCGGCGAATCCCGTGACGGCGTTGAGCACCCGGTCCGCGGGCAGATCGAGCAGGGTCTCGGACGGGCCATCGATGAGGTGGCGGGCGGCCAGATCGGGATGGGCGGCGCGCCAGGCATCCCGCGCGGCCTCGTCGCCGATGGCCACCTTCTCAGGCGCGAACTCCTCGATCCAGGCGGCAAGTTCCCCGGTGCTGGAGTTCACGGCCAGCCCGGCCAGCCCGAACTCGTTCGGGTACTGGCGAAGCACCGAAAGGGTGCTGCCCCCGATGGAGCCGGAGGCGCCGAAAAGAAGAAGCTTCTTCATTGGCTAGAAGATAACCCAGACCAGGAAGTAGTAAAGCAAGGGAAGTCCGAAGAGCAGGCTGTCCAGGCGGTCCAGGAAGCCACCGTGCCCCGGAATGGCCGTACCGCTGTCCTTGCTGCCCGCGCCCCGCTTCAGGAGCGACTCGAAGAGGTCGCCGATCTGCCCGCCCAGGGCCACCACGAGGCCCAGGCCCAGAGCCTGCAGGCCGCTGAGGAAGGGCATCCAGGGTTCCCGCAGGAACCAGGCCGCCACGAGGGAGGTGGCCAGGCCGCCGATCATGCCCTCCACGGATTTGTTGGGGCTCACGGGAGTTCCCAGGGGGTGACGTCCCAGCAGGCTGCCCACCAGATAGGCACCGGTGTCCCCCAGCCAGACGATGCCCGCGCCCCAGAGCAGCCAGGTTCCGGCCGCCTCGGGCGGGAAGCCCATCTCGGCGCCCAGGTTTCTGAGCAGGATCCAATGGCCCGGCAACCAGGCCAGGTAGAAGAGGGCCAGCAGTCGGGCCCCCACCCGCTCCCATGCGCCTTCGATACGACCGCGCAGGGCTGCCCAGACCAGGAGCAGCAGGATGAGGAATCCCGCCATCTCGCCGCCGCGGCCCACGCCACCGCGGTGGAAGGCCAGGAGCACGACGAGCTGGAAGGGCAGAAGCTCCGGGAAGATGCCGGCCAGTCCCCGGGCGGTACCCAGCTGCGCGAACTCGCGTGTGAGGAGGATCACCGCCAGGGTCGTGAAGGCGAAAAACCACCATCCACCCCAGAGAGCCGAGAAGATGAAGAGGGGCAGCAGGAGCGCCGCCGCGAGGACGCGAACACCGAAGGTCTGCCAGAAGCTCCGTTCATCGGCCATAGCGACGTTCCCTTCCCTGGTAGTCGGACACCGCTCGATAGAGATCCACCGCGCCGAAATCCGGCCAGAGGGTCTCGGTGATGTGGATCTCGGCGTAGGCCAGCTGCCAGAGACAGAAATTGCTGATCCTGGACTCGCCGCTCGTGCGAACGAGCAGATCCACCGCCGGATTCTCGGGCAGATAGAGGCGCTCGGCGAAGGCGTCCTCGTCGATGGATTCGGGGTCCAGATCCCCCGCCGCCGCGGCCCGGGCCAGTTCGCGGGCGGCGTCCGCGATTTCCGCGCGCCCTCCGTAGCTGAGGGCCAGGGTGAGCGTCATGTCGCGGTTGCCGGCCAGGCGGGCGATGCCTGCGTCGAGGGCCTTCCGGGTCTGCTCCGGCAGCTGATCCAGGCGTCCCATAGCCGCCAGCCGGATGCCGTTCTCGCCCAGCTGGTCGATCTCCTCGCGGAGCACCTCCTCGAGGAAGCCCATGAGGGCCTTCACCTCGCTGAGGGGACGGAGCCAGTTCTCGGTGGAAAAGGTGTAGAGGGTGATGTGTTCGATGCCCAGTTCGCGGGCGGCCTCGGTGGTCCGCCGAACGGCCTTGCGCCCTTCCCGATGACCCATGATACGGGGCAGGCCGCGCTTCTTCGCCCAGCGACCGTTCCCGTCCATGATGATGGCCACATGCCGGGGAAGATTGCCTCTCCGGAGAACCTCCTCCTTGAGGCTCGACGCGTCACTCACGGCGTCCTCAGACTTCCATGATCTCCTGGACCTTGGCGTCCAGGCTCTTGTCCACTTCCTCCACGAACTTGTCGGTTAGCTTTTGGATCTTGTCGGAGACGAGCTTCAGGTCGTCCTCGGTGATATCCGAGACCTTCTGGGCCTTCTTGGCCTCGTCGATGCCTCCGCGACGGATGTTGCGGATGGCCACGCGCCCCTCTTCGGCCATGGACTTCACCCGCTTGACCAGGTCCTTGCGCGTCTCCTCGGTGAGTGGAGGAATGGGAATGCGGATGATGTTTCCGTCGCTCACGGGGTTCAGGCCCAGATCGCTGGCCTGGATGGCCTTCTCGATTTCCTGGACCATGGGCTTTTCCCAGGGCGAGATGGTGATCAGCCGCGGCTCGGGCGTGGCCAGTCCCGCCACCTGGTTCAGAGGCGTGGGCGTGCCGTAGTAGTCAACCCGGATTCCGTCGAGGATGGCCGCATTGGCGCGCCCCGCTCGGATGCGGGTGAACTCCGTCTGCGTGGCCTGCTGGGACTTGGACATGCGGTCTTCGATGTCCATGAGCAGCTCATCGATCATCCTGGGCCTCCTTATTGAAGCAGGGTGCCCAGGGGCTCCCCGCTCAGAATGCGTTTCAAGTTGCCGGGCGTCGAGAAGTCGAAAACCCTCACGGGCAGCCCGCCGTCGCGGCAGAGCGCCATGGCCGTGCCATCCATGACCTTCAGGTCCCTGGACAGGGCCTCGTCGAAGCTGAGGGTATCATATCGGGTGGCACCCGGGTCAAGCTTCGGGTCGCGGTCGTAGACCCCGTCCACCTTGGTGCCCTTCAGCAGGATATCCGCCTCGAGCTCCAGGGCGCGCAGGGCGGCCGTGGTGTCGGTGGAGAAGAAGGGATTGCCGATGCCTCCCGCCGCGAGAACCGTGATACCGCGGCCCATGGCTTCACGGGCCTCCACGGGATCGTATGGATGCGCCAGGGGACTCATGGGCGTTGCGCTGAATACGCGCGTGGAAAAGCCCCGGGAGGCGAGAGCCGCTCCCAGGGCCGAGGCGTTCAGAATGGTGGCCAGCATTCCCATGCGGTCGGCGGCCACCCTGTCCAGATCGAGCCCGGCGGCGTCGCGCCCGCGGAAGATGTTGCCTCCGCCCAGCACGAGGGCCATGGGCTGCCCTGACTCGAGAACAGGGGCGAGCTCTTCACAGAGCTCGGCAACCTTTTCGAAATCGATGCCCTGCTTTCCCTCTCCCGAGAGAGTTTCTCCGCTCAGCTTCAACAGCACCCGCGAATAGGGAATGTCAGGCATGATCTCCTTAGGGTCTGTAGCAGGCTATAGTTCCTCGCCGAGCTGAAAGCGGGCGAAACGGCGGATACCCATGTTCTCGCCCAGGCTTCCGATGGTGGTATCGAGAAGGTCCTTCACGGTCATGTTGGGATCCTTCACGTAGGCCTGTTCCATGAGGCAGACCTCTTTGTAGAACTTGGCCACACGGCCGTCGACGATCTTGTCGACGATGTTCTCGGGCTTGCCAGACTCCAGGGCCTGCTGCTTTGCGATCTCGCGCTCCTTCTCGATCACGGCCGGATCGAGGCTCTCGGCGTTGAGTGCCAGGGGATTCGCGGCGGCCACGTGCATGGCCACATCCTTGCAGAAGCTCTGGAAATCGTCGGTGCGGGCCACGAAGTCGGTCTCGCAGGCGATCTCCACCAGCACGCCGACCTTGCCACCGGGATGGATGTAGGAATAGACCAGACCCTCGTTGGTGGACCGTCCCGCCTTCTTCTTGGCGGCGGCCAGTCCCTTGGTGCGAAGGTAGTCGATGGCCTTCTCCATGTCGCCGTCGGCCTCGGCCAGGGCGGCCTTGCAGTCCATCATGCCCGCTCCGGTCTTGTCGCGGAGTTCTTTCACAATCTTTGCGTCCACGCTCATGGCGTCTCCTTCTAAGCGCTATCGGATGGGTGGATGTCGATCAGGCGTCCAGGGCCGGCTTTTCCTCGGCCTTGCCCTCTTCCTTGGCGGGCTTAGCGCCCTCCTCGTCCGCTGCCGCGGCCTTGGCCTTCTTCTCGGCGGCCGCAGCCTTCTCCTTCTCCGCCTTCTCCTTCTCGGCCTTGGCGGCCTCAACGGCAGCCTTCTCCTTCATCATGGAGCGGCCTTCGAGGATGGCCTCGGAGACCATCTTGGTGAAGAGCTTGATGGAACGGATGGCGTCGTCGTTGGCGGCGATGGGATAGTCCACGGGATCGGGATCGCAGTTGGTGTCGACCAGGGCGACCACGGGAACGCCGAGGACCTTCGCCTCCTTGATGGCGATGTCGCTGATCTGGGTGTCCACCACGAAGATGAGTCCGGGACGCTTGTCCATCTTGCGGATTCCGCCGAGCATACGCTGGAGACGGGCGCGCTTCTTGGTGAGCTGCATCCGCTCCTTCTTGCTGAACTGCTCGATGGTGCCGTCCTTCTCCCAGGTCTCGATCTCCTCGAGACGGTCCAGGCTCTTACGGACGGTCTGGAAGTTGGTCAGCAGTCCGCCCAGCCAACGCTCGATGACGTAGTGCTGGTCGCAGCGCTCGGCCTCTTCCTGAATGATGTCGATGGCCTGCTTCTTGGGACCCACGAAGAGCACGGGGGCTCCGGTGGACGCGACCTGGCGGATTGCCTCGTAGGCCACCTGGGCCTGACGCAGACTCTGCTGCAGGTCGATGATGTAGATGCCGTTCTTCTCGGCGAAGATGTAGGGCTTCATCTTCGGGTTCCAGCGACGGGTCTGGTGCCCGAAGTGGACTCCGGCTTCCAGCATATCCTTGATGCTGATATTGAAGTTCACGCTTCCTCCTGCGGGTTGTTCCTCCGACGGCTTCCACTCGGAACTTCCTCCCCCATGGGAGACCCGGTCCCGATCCACCGCCGTGTGACGTTCGTGGTTTAACGCTTCGAGAACTGGAAGCGCTTACGAGCTCCGGGCTGACCGTACTTCTTGCGCTCCTTCATGCGAGGATCGCGGGTCAGGCAACCGGTGCCGCGTAGCGTCTTCTTGAGTTCCTCGTCCATTTCCACCAGGGCACGGGAGATCCCCAGACGCACGGCGCCGGCCTGTCCGCCCTTACCGCCCCCGTCCACGCGGGCGTTGATGTCGACCTTGTCCATCATGTCAACATACTCGAGGGGCTGACGAACCTCGATGACGAGGTTGCGGCGGCCGAAATACTCGTCCAGAGGGGTGCCGTTGACCGTCTGCTTACCGCTGCCTCGCGTGATCCTCACGCGGGCGACGGACTCCTTGCGGCGGCCGGTGGCGTTCCAGATTTCGGACATCGATCGATTCTCCTTGATTTCCGCTAGCCTTCGATCTCGAGAGGCTGGGGCTTCTGAGCGCCATGGGGATGGCTGGGACCCGCGTAGACGCGCAGGTTCCGGGCCAGGTTGCGACCCAGGCGATTTTTCGGCAGCATGCCGCGGACGGCGTGGCTGATCACTTCCTCGGGCTTCTTGGCCAGCATCTCGGCGAGAGTGCTGGTCTTCAGACCGCTCTGGTAACCGGAATAGCGGGTGTAGGTCTTCTTCTCCAGCTTCCGGCCGGTCACGTGGACCTTCTCGGCGTTCACCACGATGACGTGATCACCCATGTTCAGGTGGGGCGTGAAATCCGGGCGATGCTTGCCACGAATCACCTGCGCCACCTTCGACGAGAGCCGCCCGAGAGTGAGGCCCTCGGCATCCACGATGTACCACTGCTCCTGGATGTCCCCAGCCTTCACGACATGGGTTTTCATTCTCGCCTCCATGAGGGAATCCCGCACTTCCCCCTTCCCGGACAGAGGGCCCGAGTAGAACGGGAGCACGGGTTTTGAAACACAGTGAACGGCCAATCTAGCAAAGGCTTATGGGGCTGTCAAGGCGGGCTCGGGCGCTTTTCTACGCCCCCGGCAGACTCAGATCGGCCAGTTGGGCGAATTCTTCGATTCCGGAGCTGAGGCCCAGAAAGCGAAGGCTCACAAGGACATCCTCCACGCTGCGGTTTTCCAGTGTCCACTCCAGGGGACGATTCAGGGCCCCCACCCCTTCGAAGAGGTCCCCCCAGGGGAAGGTCCCCCGGCTCAGGGCCAGATGCTCGTCGTGGAGGCCGCCGTTGTCATGGATGTGGATGGACTGGAGCCGCGGGCCGATCGCCGTGATCCAGTCCTCCAGGCGGGCCTCGGAGTAGGCGTTGAAGTGCCCCGTATCGAAGAGGCAGCCGAAGCGCTCCTCGGGCAGGCGGGCGAGCAGGTCCACCAGCATGGAAGGGTCCAGGTCGAAGATATTCTCGAGCACGAATCGGGCGTCTGTGGCCTCCATGGCGGGCAACATTGAGAGCCAGAAGGCCTCGGCCCGGTCCATCCATTCCTCGCGGTCGAGGACGTCCCCCCTGGGATCCCAGGCGGGATGGGCCACCAGGTGCTTCACCCCGAAGCGCGGAGCCAGTTCGAGGGCGGCCGTCAGTCGCCGGCGGGCCAGGTCCACGGCCTCGGGATCGTGCCCCGCCGGATGCAGGTCGCGAAATGGCGCATGGAATCGACAGGGGATCTTCGCCTCGGCGACCTCGGCTGCGATCTCGTCGAGTTCAGTGCTGAACTCCGGAGCCAGAGCCTCGTGGTCCACGAGCAGTTCCAGGCCCACGGGAAAGGCCAGCACAGCTTCCCGATACTTCCGGTACATGCTCAATGGCAAGTGAATGAAAATGCTGTGCTCTGCCATGTCGACCTGCTCTGTTACATGCATACGGGGAGGGATGAGTCCCTCCCCGTATGACTTGCGGAGCGGAATACGGGGAGGGAGTTCATCCCTCCCCGTGTGTATTACTTGAGCAGGACCATCTTCTTGCTGATGGTCTCGTTCTGCGTGATGAGACGGTAGTAGTACAGACCGCTGGCAGCCTGGCCGCCGCTGTCCATCTGGCCGTCCCAGACCACGGAATGCTCGCCCGAATCCATCATCCCGTCCTGGAGCAGGGCGACCCGACGTCCGTCGGCTCCCACCACTTCGAGGCGCACGTTCTGCCCGCGATCGATGCGGAAGCTGATCTTCGTGCTCGGGTTGAAGGGATTGGGGAAGTTCTGGCCCAGCATGACGGCAGGCCCGGCGGGCAGCACGTCGGTGGGCGGGTTATCGAAGACGATGACGATGTCGGCCGCGTCCCTCGGGAACACCTTGAACTCGTCGTAGGTGTAGCGCATCACACCGGTCAGGTCGATGATGTCGCCGATCACGGGCATGTAGCCGTACTCGCTCACCTCGCCGTCCTCACCGACCTTCAGGGAGTCGGCGTAGTCGTAGGTGACCCACCACTCACCGTAGGTATCCCAGGTCGGGAAGGTGGCCACGGTCACGTCGTCCAGGAATACCAGCTGGCATTCGTGGAGTTCGTTATCCACGCCGTTGATGCCGATGGCCTTGGCCGCCGGAGGCGTGTTGCCCGTGGAGACGAGCTCGGAGTAGTAGAACGGGTAGGTGATCGAGGTCATCCCGTAGTACTCGCTGAGGAAGTCGCCGATGATGTACTCATCGCCCACGGCCAGGTCATCGATGATGGCCGGGCAGTAGACTTCGATGCCGCAGTAGTCACCACCCGCAGCGTCCACGAAGTAGGCCCGGCTTTCGAGCTTGGCCTGCAGCACGCCCCGGAAGGTCACGACCTGCTGGTCCAGCAGGCTGTTACCCTCGGCATCGGGCGAGTTCACGAAGGCGATGGTGTTGACGCCACCCCAGAAGCTCACGTCCTGCGGAGTCATCGGAATGCCTGAGGTGTTCTGCACATCGAAGACCGTGAGGGTCATGTACAGCTCGGTGGGCATGTTGGCGCTGAGCGTCAGGTGGACAAGGGTCGCGTCCTCGGCGTCGAGAACGGCCGAGGTCACGAGACCGGCATCCAGGAAGTAGTTCCAGGCGTTCTGCGAAGTGACGGGATCCAATTCGCGGTCGAAGCGCACGTCGATGGTGGCGTCGCCGGTGCAGACCGCATAATCCAGGTTCGGTGCGGGCTCGGCACCCACGAAGACCAGGTCATAGTTGCCACGCGGCTCGATCTTGAAAAAGTCGTAGCTGAAACGCAGCGGACCGGTGGCCGATTCCATCATCTGCCCCGGTAGCGGCTGACCATAGTCGAACTGGTCGTCGAAGCGGGCCGTGTCGTTCTCGGCGTAGCCGAATTCCAGGGCCCACCACTCGCCGTAGCCGAGGTCATCCGGAAGCGGATCCAGGTTCAACACCTGCACCAGCACGGCTTCCCACTTTTCGGCTTCGTCGGGATTCTCGACCTTGACCTGCCAGGCGCGGAGAACCTCGGGAGCCGGCACTTCGCCGAAGCCCACGTACTCGTCACCGCCGATGACGGTCATGTCGATCTCCGAATACCCGAAGTACTCGTAGTATTCACCCTCGACATTGACGATGTCACCGATGATCTCGGTGGGAGGATTGGAGCTGCCCGTGTAGATCCACATACCGGAGTAGGGACCGGCGGCCTGCTCCTGGGCGTAGTATCCGTATTCGGCCACGGCCGTTACGACGACGTTCTCGACGCGGACGGGCGTGTACTCGGGAATGAGTCCCGTGTTGATGTCATAAAATGTCGTCAGCGTGAACTGCGCCCACGCGGGCATCGACATCATGAGCATGAGAGAGAGAAAGAGAAGTTTCTTCATCGGTATCCCCCGAAAGGTTGAAATCCCAACTGTTGTTACCCCGATGGCTGGGCTCGAAGCCCTGTTCCCTTGACCCTGGGATGGGACCCGTTTCCCCGGGTCAGGGCAGAAGTCCGAATCGCTGGAGGAAGCCTTCCGCTTGATCCAGCGCGTTGCCGTATCCGTGGGACAGTCCGAGAGGGAAAGTCAAAATGACCATCTCGCCGTCCTGATCAAAAAATCTTCTGAGCCCCACCGCACCGTCACCCAGTGTTTGAGGATAGGTGTCTACAGCACCATTGACGCTGTAGAGGGTCTCGATGATGCCGGCTCCAAGAGCATCCTCGTTCGGCAGCATGAGATCGATGCCCGTCAGGGCCGTCATGTTCCGCAGAGTTTCCGTTCCGATCTCCGGATACCCTACGATTTCTCGTCCCGGGAAGAGCCTGAAGTTTGACGACTCGTGGTTCTCGGTACTCACGCTGTGATGCCGAAATCCATCGAGCAACAGCTCTTCCAGATCGAAGTCTTCCGAGAAGCTCGCGCCGCTGTAGTTGTCGGGACCGGGATCCTGTCCCGGCTCCACGAGGTCGCGAACGCTGGCTCCTACAAGGTTCCAGCCCGAGAGCAGGACCTTGCCCCCCTCAGCGAGATATGCCAGGAGAGCCTCCTCGGCCTCCTGGATCTCGGGAGTGGGTGTACTCGTAAACAACTCGTCATCTGCGAATCCCGCATCTCCATTATACCATATCACGGCCTGGAATATGGAGAAGATGTTGTTAAGCACTTCTGACTGGCCGAGTCCTCCGAAGGCGTCGAAGTCGTGCACATAGACTTTTTCAGGGGCGAAGAGCCCTGCCACGCTCTCCTGCCAGAAGGCATCGGAGGTGTTTCCGTAGGTGGTTCCGGTTCCGCATGAGTCCAGAATGAGGAGCTCCACTTCCGAAACGTCCTTCACCACGGCCTCGCCCCGGAGCACGTTGCTCATGGCTCCGGCCCTGTCCACGGCCTGCAGGTGGAATTCCCGGCTGATTCCCACGCCCTCTCCGAAATGCTCGGGCATGAGTGTGAAGAGCGTGTCGGCCCCCGGAATACTCACGTAGTCCTCGGGATCCTCGAACCAGAAACGCACTTCCTCGATGAGGGCGCCCTCGCCGGCACTGTCGTCCGGATCGATCACCTTGAACTTGAGACTGTAGACCGGAAGGATCTCATCGGGCAGCACGATGAGGGTGTCCAGATCCTCGCCGATGGCGTAGTAGATCTCGGGCTTCGAGTTAAAGACGGGCAGCTCGACGAAGGCGGGTGTGGGATCGGCCAGGCCCTCCCAGTCCACCGCGCGAACCTGGAAGCTGTGGACGGCGTCGGATTCGGGAACGGGCAGGAAGAAGCTGTCGCTCTCCCAGGTCACGAAGGGCTCGACACGGCCCACCCAGGTGGTGTCGAAGTCGCCGGCGGCCACGCTTGGATCGAGGGTCCACTTGTATTCATAGCGGTTGACCTCGCCGTCCACATCCTCGCCGTGCCAGTGCAGGACCTGCAGGTAGTGCGTGGCGTCGACGGTCACGCTGCTGTCAACCATGAGCGTGGTCTGAGGCGCCTGGTTGGGAGTGAACTCGGTGACCTCCGTGCAGGCGCCCAGCAGCAGGGCCGCCAGGATGATGATCATCGCGATGTGAGCGCCAGGTCTCATGTCAGCCTCACTTGAGCACCAGGAACTTGCCCTGCTGGGCTTCGCCGTTGCCCTTGTCCTTCACCGAGAAGAGATAGAGTCCCGTGGACACGGGTTGTCCGTTGCTGCTTCTCAGGTCCCAGGCCGCGAAGGTTCCCGGCAAAACGGGCGCCTGCCCGTCCGGGGGGAAGACACCCGCAGCGTTCTCGCCGGCGTAGGTTTCGCGGTCGAAATCGAATTCGTAGACCAGATCCCCCGCCAGAGTATAGATCTTCACCGTCGCCTGCGCAGGCAATCCGGCGAACCAGATGTAGCGGCCGATGGCGCGGTTGCCGTCCCAGACCGCGCTGCCGCGATAGGGATTGGGAAAGACGGTCACGGGACGGCCCTTCTCCCAGGAATCGGGGCCGGGGCCGGGAATCACGTAGCGGGCGTTCTGACTGCGTCCGCTTTCCAGGCTGGCCACCGAACCCGCGCCCTGGTCGTAGCTGGTCACGGCCGCCCAGTACTCGTGTCCGTCGGAGAGATGATCGAAGGTATAGGCGTAGGTGTAGGTGACCTGGGTCGAGTCGTTCACCCACTCGGTCAGATAGTCTTCCGGATCGAGACGCACGGCGTCCAGGCCCGTGTTGTATCCCACCGAATCGGCGTGGGTCACCAGGAAGGGCGGCTCGGCGCCCTCGTGGTAGACGTAGTCCTCGCCGGGCCAGGTCTCGTCGAGAAGGTCGAGTACCGTCTGCTCATCCTCCACGCCCCAGGCCGTCACCAGGGAGTCGAGCCAATCCTGACGGATGTGGAACTCGCCCGTGATGACATTGGCCGCGGGGATCTCGGCCAGATCGTACTCCTTGATGAGCCCGAATGCCGATTCCTCGGCGGAGCGCCCGAGGTAGATGCGATAGCCCTCGAAGTCGTAGCCGCTCTCCGAATCGCGGGAGAGTTCAGGGCTGCCCTCCCAGTAGAGGGTCACCTGCCCGGAGTTCAGCCTCACGGCCGTCTGGGGTGAGTGCGGCGGCGAGGGCAGGGCGAAGTCCTTGTTGTAGGCTTCCTGGGCGTAGACGGCGTTGTCCACCAGATCGTCCATGTTGTCGCCGCCCAGATAGGCGTAGGTCACCACCAGGCGGTCGGGAGTCTGCCCCTCCAGGGGGGGACTGAATTCCCAGGGACCCGCGCTGAGCAGCATGATGGGACTGTCTTCCAGGGGCAGGATGAGCGTCCAGTCGTCGATGACATGTTCGCTGAGCAGGGCGTAGCGCTCCACGTCCTCGTCCAGGGCGATGGATCCCGGATCCCAGTTCCACCACTGCCAGGACACGTTGGTGTCGGTGACGGGATCGCCGCCGTCCCCGGGATAGAACTTGGCGCCGAGGAACTTGATGCCCGCGTGCTCGCCGGGCGAGTAGTTGTGATGATGCTCGGCGCAGAGGTTCAGGGGCTCGTCGCTGACGTCATCGTACTCGGGCAGGTCGTCCACCCACTTGAGCTGATGGCGGCGGAACCAGCCCGAGGGCGGCCAGTTCTCGTAGTCGTCCTTGTCGCCCGTGGTCAGCTCGGCGTACATGCCGAAGTAGACCTGGCTCATGCGCCGTGTGGGGATGAGCGTGTAGCGGAAGACGATCATGTCGTTGGCCGGCTCGAAGCTCCAGGCGTAGCTCTCCTGGGTGACCAGGAAACCCGTGGCCGTGTGGAAGGTGTCGGTGTCCCAGTCGACTTCGTCGGCATGGTCCAGGGTGTCGACCATTTCCGTGACGAAATCCAGCTCGCTGATGGCGTCGTCGGGATCGTAGTAGGGGCTCGTGGGCAGGGTACTGCGCCCGCGGATCCAGCCGATGTTCGACTCGCTGAGGGGAATCGCCCCGGGCTCCCACTCGGTGCGGCGGGTGTAGGAACCGTAGTAGCCGTCCTGCACGCCAGTGGTGACCAGGGGATCCAGATTCGTGTTGATGCCCCCCACCCAGATGCCCGCGCGAATGAGGTGGTCGATGGTCGATCCCTTGGGGAAGACCATGGAGGGCACCTCGCGGTCGGCGAAGTTGTCGCCGATGAAACCGTGGTTGGTCAGGCTCATGGCCAGGTTGCCGATGTCCTGCACCTCGAAGACGTAGTCGACGATGAGGCTGTCGCGGTCGCCCGCCCAGAAGGGGCCGGCCGGAGGCAGATCCAGGGGACTGGGAGGCGAATGATCTCCCTCGGCTCCCACCGAGGGCAGGGCCAGTAGCAGAATCGCCAGCGCCAGAAGCTTTCTACCGCTTCTCATAGTCCAGGATCTTTCCAAGTTCGGGGTCGGCCACGTAGAGCTTCCCCTCGTTGACGGTCAGGGCCACGGGGTTCAGGAGGACCGGCTCATCCTCCTGAGAGTTGATGCGCACGGCGGCGTCCATAGCGAGATTCCAGTCGACGGCCCAGACCGTGGTGTCGGCCTGATCGGCCACGAAAATGGCCTCGGCGTCACCGGTTATCAGCGTCGGCTCGTCGATGAAGCCGTCCAGATAGCTAAAGAGCGGCGGGTTCAGAGGACCCTCGAGGGGATCGAGAACCTGAAGGGTGAGCAGCACGTCGTCCAGCAGCAGCAGGTGGCCGTCGGCGAAGGCCAGGTCGCGAACGGTGGCGCCGCCGCCCTGACTGGTCCAGCTCAGCTCGCCGTCGGGCAGGATCTCGAAGTCGGAAAGCTCCCCTTCGATGCGATAGCGATAGATGCGATTGGGTCCCCGGTCGGCCACGAAGAGGTGCCGATCGTCGTCGGCGGCGATGGCGACCACGTCCTGCCAGTCCGGATCGGACAGCTCGAGTATCACGCTAAGTTCACTCAGAAACTCGTTGCCATCAAAGCCTTTAATCGTATCGTCCGAGCCGTCATAGACCCAGAGGCGGCGATCGAAATCCCGCCCCTCGGCCAGGAGTTCCGGCTGGATCAGGTCGGGGAAGAGCTGGCTGCCCTCCAGCACCGCGTCGGCGCGCCGGTAGGCGGGGTAGATGCCCAGGCTGTCCGAATCCTGGATCACGTAGAAGATGCCCGAATCACGGCCCACCACCATGTCGGTGACGCCGCTCACGGTCCAGCGGTACTCGAGGCTGTAGTCGCCCTCGGTGATGCCGCCGGTGAAGGGCGTCTGATCGGGCAGCTCCGGCTTGATGCCGCAGCCGGCCATCAGGCCGAGCAGGATCATGATCAGGATGGTCTTTGCGTGTCGCATCAGAATTCCACCCTCACTCCCCAGCGATGGATGGCTCCCAGGTCCTGTCCATCGGTGAAGGAATAGTCCAGGCCGGCCACCGCCGAACCCATCATGAACGCGGTTCCGAATCCGGCGGACATCTTCATCTCGCTTTCGTCCGACAGGAAGATGTAGCCCCCGCGCAGCGCGAAGATGCCGCCCATGTAGGACAGCTCGAATCCCGTGGCCATGGTCTCGCGGTTATCCGCGGGATGGTTCAGCTCGACGGTGTGGGTGACCATCCAGGGCCAGGCCTTGAAGGCCTCCCATGCCATGCCCAGGCGGAAGGCCGAGGGCGGCGGGAAGCCCTCGTACTCCTGGTACTTCTCTTCGCTGTAGTTCCAGTACTCGCCCGGAGGCTTGAACTCGGGACCGAAGTTCAGGATCGACATGCCGATGCGCGTGTTGCGCCAGTCGATGTGGTAGAGGGTTCCCGCGTCCACGAGCCAGGTGTTCATCACGGGATTGTCGATGGACGAGCCCAGGTCCTCGCGCACGTACTTGCCGGTGATGCCCAGGATGAGTTTGTCGGTCAGGAACCGCGCGAAGGTCAGTCCGAGCACCGTGTCGGAATAGAGGAACTCGCGGCCGGTGCCGTAGGGTTCGTACTCGGTGGTCTCCTCGATGACCGTCGACAGGTTCCCCACGCTGAGGCCCCAGGTGCCGCCCAGGAATCCGCCCGGAAGTCCGATGGCTGCGTTCACGTACTGGATGTCCGCCGGCCAGGCCACGTAGCCCAGGGTGGTCTGTCGATTGGCCAGGAGGCCCATGCCCGCCGGGTTGTACCAGGGCGCCGTGGCGTCGGAGACCACCGCCACCCAGGCGCCGCCCATGGCCTCGGCCCGCGGGCTCACGCCGATCTTCAGGAAGGTGCCGCTGCTGGTGGCCACGCGCAGGCCGCCCAGTTCCATGTCCGCGAAGGCCGGCGCGGATAGCAGTGTCGCCAGCACGAAGAGGGCGAGAATCGGACGCAGGCGCATCAGAAGTTCACCCCCACGCTGAGCTTGAAGCGACGGGGATTGCCGTTGCGGGAAGGATCCAGCAGGGACAGGTAGCGCGAGAGACGCGCGTCGGGGTCGGTGTACTCCACCGAGTAGGATCCCACGCCTTCCTCGTAGGGCTCACCGGTGACCGGGTCCACGCTCTTGGGACGGTTCCAGTCGAAGACGTTCCAGCCCTGCAGGGTGATGTCGATGCGCGTGTCCCCCCACATGATCCACTTCTGCATCTTCATGTTGAGATTCTGTTCGACGGGACCGTTGCGCGAGTAGTCCTCGCCGATGGGCACGCCGAGCAGGTCGGTGGGCGTGTAGGCGCGTCCGCTGGCAAGCACGTAGTAGAGGTTGAAGCCCCAGTGCCCCGGCGTGGGAATGCCGAGCACGCTGGGCCCTTTGGGATCGCGGGCGCGGTAGTCGAAGGTGGCCGTGAGGCGGTGGGGCTTGTTCCACCAGAGGAAGCCCTCCTGCACCTCCACCTCACCGGTGGCGCCGCCGATGTAGAGTTCGCGCAGGGCGTCCGGATCGCTGCTCTTGCCCGTGGCGATGGAGTAGCTGTAGCTCAGGCTTCCGGAGGCGTAGCGGCCGCGCCGCTTGCGCAGGCTGAACTCCACTCCCCGACTGCGGCTGTAGTCCGCGTTTCGATAGAGGAAGTAGGTGGCTTCCTTGCTGCCGCCGTCCGGATCGAAGTACTGCACCGTGAAGCGATCGCTGGTCGGGTAGTTGAAGATGTCCTTCACGAAGACCGTCAGATCGCCCGCCAGATTCTCGGCGAAGGTGTGACTGGCGCCCAGCTCGTACTGGATGGTGATCTGCGGATCCAGGTTGATGTTGCCCAGGTTTCCGAAGAGATCCTCCACGCCGCTGGCCACGTGGGCGTAGACGTAGTAGTAAGTGGGCCATTGGCTGAAGTGCCCGTAGTTGAAGCGCAGCTTGTCCTTGTCGCTGATCGGATAGCTGATGGCGATGCGCGGGCTCACCGTGTACTTGAAGCGGTTGCCGAAGAGCTCGTGGGTGTTGTCGAAGTACTGGTTGCCCACTTCCTCGGTGAAGAGGTCGCCGGCCGTGCCGTCGATGGCCGACTGGGCGGCGTCGGTGGCCAGCTGTCCTGGGAACCAGTAGTCCATGCGCAGTCCCAGATTGGCCACGAAGCCCTGGTACTCGATGTCGTCCTGGGCGAAGAAGTAGCCCGTGGTGGGGAAGGCGCGGAAGATGTCCTTGCGGCCCAGCCCGTCGGCGCGGCTGATCCAGGGATCCTGGATGTCGATGTTCTGCACGGTCTCGTAGCCGACCTCGAAGCCCGCCTTGGCGTGGTGGTGCGGGTACCACTTCTTCGTGAGGCTGCTCTTGAGCGAATAGCGTTCCACGTAGCGGTCTCGGTAGACGTTGTAGTCGCCGTTGAGCGTGAAGAAGGGATGGAACTCCCAGTCCTCGCCCTGGGCCGGGTCGGCCCAGCTGTACTCGGTGGGCACGTACTCGGACAGAAGGGCCTTCAGATCGTCACGGTTGGCGCCCTGGCTGTCCTGGTGAAGCCGGGTGAAGTAGCGGGCGGCCTGGATCTCGTAGAAAGCGCTGCTGCTGAGGGTGTGGCGGTAGTGCAGGGTGGTGACGTTCTGGTCTTCCACGAAGGCGCTGTAGTGGGCCAGGAAGTGCGACCAGTTGTAGGGATAGCGATTGCTCTGACGCGTGATGTCGCTGATATCGTGACGTTCGAAACCCTGGTCGATGCCGAGGAACTTCATGAAGGACAGGCGCAGCTTGTGATTGGCGTTGAGCTTCCAGCTCAGCTTCGTCATGAGGTTCCAGGTGTTGTTCTGCCTCGGCGCGAGGCTGTTCCCCCACTGGATGGGAATGCCCAGGAAGCTGTCCTCGTAGTTCACGTTGAGGCTCTCGGGCCCCAGGGGAAGGGTGCGGATGCTCGGGTAGCGCGTGTTGAGGATCTCGCCGGAGAAGTTCACGAAGTAGCTGAGCCAGTCGCCGGGCATCCAGCTGCCGCTGCCGGGCATGGGACCGCTGAACTGCAGCTTGTAGGTGTCCGAGTAGTAGTGCTCCCAGTCGGTCTCCACGCCGGGCAGGTGGTCCATGCCGAACTGCGCGTATCCCGAATAGCTGGGGCCACCCTCCTTGAGGCTCACGTCGATGACGCCGGCCATGGCGTTGCCGTACTCGGCCCGCCAGCCGCCGGTGATCACGTCCATCTTCGAGACGGTCTTGGAGTCGATGCCCTTGGCGCTGCTGGTGCCGGCCAGGGCGTCCCTCATGGGCACCCCGTCCACGAGGATGAGCGCCTCGTCGCTGCGGCCGCCGCGGATATGGATCTCGTCATCCACCTTCACCACGCCGGGCTGGGCCACCACGACCTCTTCCACGTTCTCCACGGGCATCTTGGCGATCTCTTCGGAGTCGATGCTCTTCACGCTCGCGGCCTCGGTGACGTCGACGAGGGGCTTCTCGCCCCAGGCCGTGATCGCCTCGGTCTTGATGACCGTGGGCTCCAGCTCGAAATCGAACTCGAAGTAGCTGCCGCTTCGAATTCGCACGCCGGTGCGCTCGGCCATCTTGTAACCCATGTAGGTGGCGCGGAAGACGTAGGTGCCCGGAGGAATGTCGCTGAGTAGGAAGGTGCCGTCGTCGAGAGTCATGGCACCGTACTGCGTTCCCAGGATCACCACATTGCCGAAGGGCAGGGGCTGCCCTGTGGCGGCATCCACGACACTGCCGGCAACGGATCCGCCTTCAGCCCCCAGGGCCGGCGAGGCGAGTACCGCGGTGATCAAGGCGAGTAAGAACGCCCTGGGGAATTTCGGGGGATGCAAGTCCCCATCCTCCTGTCTTGGAAACGCTTAGTGCGGAGATCAGGGCAAAGTATCACAAGGCCTTGGGGGTGTCAACGGGGTGGGCACAGCCCCTCGTGGGGGATTAACGAGCCCTTAACGAATGGGGAAATCGATGCCCGAGCCGGGGTGCCCCATGGCCCGGCACATGGCCAGGACCAGGCCGTTGTGATGGTAGTAGTGCATCTGGGTGCGCAGGAGCACGTGGGCGGGCCTCAGATCGGCCTCGCTGCCGTTCCAGAGGATCACGTGGCGAGGCGTGTTAAGTGCATCCTCGTCGAGGCTTCGCAGAAAGCTTCGAGTGGACTCGAAGACTTCGGCGCGCAGGGTCTCCAGATCGGCCATGAGCAGATACTCCGCGGAGTCGTCGTCGGCGTCCACCCAGCCCTGCAGCACGCCCATCCAGTAGCGCTCAGCGCCCAGACCGTGGTGCACGTGGAGCCTGACCGTCCAGTCGGCGAAGCCCTCGACCTTGCGGTCAGCCGCGCCGGGCTCGAGTTTGCTGCAGTGGGCGATGAGGTCCTTCAGGTTCTGATGAACGCGCTCGTGGATGTCCAGCAGGGCTTCGAGGGTGTACATGGGTTTCCTAGTCGTCTCGGGTTTTCAGGATGCTCTGACGTTTGCGGTTCACGATGAGACGCGTCACGTCGGGTCGCGAGTAGTGCCCCGCCGGATCGAAGTTCTGCCGCTCCTCGCGCACGAGGGACTGATCGAGTTCGGCCACGAGAAGCGCCTCATCCCCCACCCGGGGTTCGATGATCCAGCTTCCGTCGGGTGCGGCCACGCAGGATCCGCCGTCGGTGACGAAGTCGGGCATCTTCTCGAGGATCAGGTCGGCGTGGGGCGTTGAAGCGGGAATGTCCTCCGGCCGAAGGAGCGCGGACACCGAGACCACGAAGCTGCGTCCTTCCCTCGCCATGTGGCGGGTGATGTCCTCGGTGTTGCGACGGCTGCCGGGCCAGACGGCCACATGCAGGTCCTCGCCCAGAGCCTGCAGAGAGGCGCGGGCCAGGGGCATCCAGTTTTCCCAGCAGTTCAGACCGCCCAGGGTGAACGCGCCGAGCCGGTGGGTGCGAAGACCGTGACCATCCCCCGGGGACCAGGTCAGGCGCTCCTCGTAGGTGGGCCTGAGCTTTCGGTGTACCGAAGCGATCTCGCCCTCGGCATCGATATGCACCAGCGAGGCGTAGAGGCTGTGTCCACCTCGGTCAGCCGGTCGCTCCACGATGCCAAGGTAGACGGCGATGTTGCGCTCCCGGGCCAGCTCGCAGAGAGGCGCGAGATGACCCGCCTCGATCTGCACCGCCTGATCCAGATAGTGCGCATGGATGGCCTTCTGTACCGGCGAGTTGAAAGTCGCCCCGCCGGTCAGGTCGATCCAGAAGGGATAGCCGGGCAGCAGAGCTTCGCCGAAACAGACGAGTCTGGCCCCCTCGTCGGCGGCTTGGGCCGTGTAGTCGAGGATCTTCGACAAGGTGGCCTCGCGATTCAGCCACACCGGTGCGATCTGGGCCGCGGCGATCTTGAGAAGGTCCCTGCTCACGATTCCTCCCAGGAGTTCAACATGCGCGTGAGCAGTTCCACGGGCAGACCCATCACATTGAAGTAGCAACCTTCGATGGAGATGACGAATTGCCCGGCCAGGCCCTGGATGCCATAAGCGCCGGCCTTGTCCATGGGCTCGCCGCTGGTCACGTAGGCATCGATTTCGACCTCGGCGATCTCGCGGAACTGTACACGTGTACAGGAATGCTCGACCTGGTCGCTCTCCCCCACCAGGGCCAGGGCCGTGACCACCTCGTGCTCGCGGCCGGAGAGCGCGCTAAGCATGCGCGCGGCGTCGGCATCGTCCACCGGCTTGCCGAGGATCTTCCCGTCCAGGATCACCACGGTATCTGCGCCCAGCACGAGCTTGCCCGGCAGACGCCTAGCCACATCCCGGGCCTTGCCAAGGGCGTTGGCCCGAGCCGCCTCGATGGGATCATCGGAGTGATTGCTTTCCTCGTAGTCGCTGACCTCGAAGGGTACTTCGAATCCCAGACGCGAAAGCAGTTCGCGCCGCCTCGGGCTCGCCGAGGCCAGCACCAGGCGAGCCTGCAGCTCTTCACTCACGAAGGGATTCAATCGCCGGCCTCCCGGTCGAGAATCAGGGTGACCGGCCCGTCGTTCACCAGTTCCACTTCCATCTTGGCCTGGAAGACGCCGCCGGCCACGGACTCGTGACGGGCGCGAAGCATGTCCATGAACTCGTCGTAGAGTCGCGAGGCCTCATCGGCGGGAGCCGAGTCGATGAAACTCGGACGCCGTCCCTTGCGGGCGTTCCCATAGAGGGTGAACTGGCTCACGGCCAGCACGCCGCCACCGGTGTCGCGAAGGGAGCGGTTCATGAGCCCGTCCTCGTCATTGAATATGCGCAGGTCCAGGCACTTCTCGGCCATCCACTCGAGAACCTTCGCATCGTCGTCGGCCCGAAAGGCCACGAGCAGCATGAGGCCTGACCCGATTTCGCCCACCACCTGGCCATCCACGCGCACGCGGGCTTCGCTGACCCGCTGGAGCACCACCCTCATACGCGCTCCACCTTCCGTACTCCGCGCACCTTCTTCACGTCTCGGATGATCTTCTCGAGCTGCCGCAGGTCCTTGATCTCGATGGTGATCTGGATCTGCGCGGAAAGGTCCTTGTCTTCCCGGCGGAAACTGCCGCCCTGGATTGCCACGTCGCTCTTGGAGATCTGCCCGGTGATGTCGGCCAGAAGATTCTTGCGGTCCTCGCCGGCGATCTGCAGGGACACGAGGAATTTCTCGTCCTCGCCCGCGTCCCAGTCCACGCGCATGCGCCGCTCCTCGGGGATGCGGTCCCCCATGATGTTCACGCAATCCTGCCGGTGGATGCTCACGCCCCGCCCCCGGGTGATCACGCCCACGATACGGTCTCCGGGCACCGGCCGGCAGCAGCCCGCGAAGTGGATGAGCATGTTGCCGTGCCCTTCCACCCGCACGCCCTTCTGACGCCGGCCGCCCAGACTCGTGGCGATCTGGGTGAGTTTCTGGGCCGACTCGATGATGGAGCTCTTCTTCTCCTCCGGCGGATGCACCCGGTTGTAGACCTGCATGGCCGACACCGAGCCGCGGCCCACGCCCTGCACCAGGCGGTCCACGCTGTCCATCCCCAGGGCCTCGGCCGCCGTCAGAAGCGCCGCCTCGTCTGGCATGGGCTCCCGGTTGCGCTTGAACTCGCGCTCGAGAAGCTCGTAGCCCAGCGATTCGCTCTGCTCGCTCTCCTGTTCGCGGATGCTCTTGCGGATGCGCGACTGCGCCTTGCTCGTCTTCACGAAGGACAGCCAGTCGCGGCTCGGCCGCGCGTCATTGCGCGTGACGATCTCCACCACCTCGCCGCTTCCCAGGGAGCGGCGCAGGGGCACCATCTTGCCGTCCACCCGCGCACCCACGCAGCGGTCCCCCACGCCCGTATGAATGCTGTAGGCGAAGTCCACGGGCGTCGCTCCCACGGGCAGGATGTGCAGGTCGCCCCGTGGCGTGAAGACGAAGATGCCCTCCTGGAAGAGGCTCACCTTCAGCTCCTCCATGAACTCAGAGGGGTCCTCGCTCCACTCGCCCTCCTCCAGGTCCTGGATGAAGGTGCGCAGGAAGTCCAGCTCCCGTTCCGCCTCCCCCACCGGCATCGAGCTGGAGGCCTCTTCCTCCTTGTAGCGCCAGTGCGACGCCACACCGTACTCGGCGATCTCGTGCATCTTCTGGGTGCGGATCTGCACCTCGATGGTGCGGCCCTCCGCGCCCACCAGCGCCGTGTGAAGGCTCTGGTAGCCGTTCCGCTTGGGGGTGGCGATGTAGTCCTTGAATTTGTTGGGGATGGGCGTGAACAGCGAGTGGATCACCCCCAGGGCGTGGTAGCAGTCCTCCACCGTGGCCGTGATGATGCGGAATGCCAGCAGATCGAAGACCTCGCCCTCGCGCAGATTCTGCAGGCGCATCTTCCGATGGATGCTGTAGAGGTGCTTGGCCCGCCCCTGCACGGCGCAGTCGATGCCGTCCTTGTTCATGGCGTCCTGCAGGCGGTCGCGCATGGCGAGGATGAACTCTTCCCGCGCCTCGCGCTGCATGCCCACCATGGAAGCCACTCGCCCGTAGGCCGGGGGATCCAGATACTTGAAGGCGTGATCCTCGAGCTGCCACTTGATGCGTCCCATTCCAAGCCGATTGGCCAGGGGCGCGTAGATGTCCATGGTCTCTCGCGCGATGCGAATCTGCTTCTCCGGCCGCATGGGCTCGAGGGTCGACACGTTGTGCAGACGGTCGGCCAGCTTGATGAGCAGGATGCGCACGTCGCGGCTCATATGGAGCAGCAGCTTGCGGAAGTTCTCCGCCTGGGCCTTCTCGCGGCTCTCGAATCGCAGACCGCTGATCTTGCTCACGCCGTCGACAAGCAGGGAGACGGTGGGATTGAATTCCTTGGCCAGGGCCTCGGCGGTGACGGGGCTGTCCTCGATGCTGTCGTGGAGCAGGCTCGCGGCGATGGCGTCCGAGCCCAGATTCATCTCGGCGCAGGTGCGGGCCACGGCCAGCACATGGGTGAAGTAGGGGTCGCCGGATAGCCGCTTCTGGTCGCGATGCACGTCCCAGGCCCGCCAGTAGGCCTGCTCGATGATCTCCGTGTTCAGCCGGGGATTGCTGCGCAGGGCCAGCTCGCGCAGGGATTCCCACTCCGTGGTCGCCACCTCGCGGTCGAGCAGGTCGCCGGAGGAAGCGCTCATGACGCCACCTCCGCGGGCAGGAAATCCTCGAGCAGGAAGTTGATGCCGTGCTCCCCCGGCGCGCGTCGGAAGGTGTCGCGCCCCAGGCGGACGAGCAGCTGGGTATCCACGCCCTTCTCGAAGCGCGGGACGAAACGCGCTGCCCCGTTGAAGGCGATGGCCTCGAATCGTCCCCCGCTGCCGGATTCGAAGCTCAGTTTGAAGTGGCTGCCCCGAATCTCGCGATAGGCGGTGGGCGTCATGCCCTTCATGAGGATGAGCGGCTCGGGATTGGCCTCGCCGAAGGGACCGAGTTTTTCCAGGGCGTCCAGGAAGGGACGATCCGCGCCCTCGGGATCAAGCATGAGGTCCGCGGTGACCGGCAGCGAGGGCGGCGCTTCGGGCAGAGCCGCCTGAAGCTTGGTGCGGAAAGCGTCCAGGCGACCGGGTTTGACGGCCAGGCCCACGGCCCGCTGATGCCCCCCGTGGCGCAGCAGTTCCTCCTCCACCCCGTCCAGGAGGCACTTCAGGTCGAGGCCCTCGACGCCGCGCCCCGAACCCATGGCGCCGCCCTTCTTGTCCACCGACAGGAGGATGGCCGGCATGCCGAACTCGTCCACCATGCGCGCGGCCGAGATGCCCACCAGTCCCGGATGCCAGCCTTCGGCGGCCAGCACCAGGATGCCCATGCTCCGCCCCGCGGCCTCGGCTTCGGCCACCTGCCGGGCGGCCTGCTCCCTCGCCTCGGCGGTGAGATGGGCCTCCATGCTCTGGCGGCGCAGATTGATGGCGTCCAGCTCACGGGCCAGGCGATCGGCCTCGACCTCGTCGTCGGTGAGAAGGATGTCCAGGGCCAGGCGCGGATCGGCGATGCGA
This sequence comes from uncultured bacterium, assembly GCA_964410395.1. Taxonomy (GTDB): domain Bacteria; phylum Krumholzibacteriota; class Krumholzibacteriia; order JACNKJ01; family JACNKJ01; genus JACNKJ01. The sequence goes on along the minus strand of CAYPGS010000015.1, from coordinate 30,164 downwards.
CCGGCCGCGTTGAGCCGCGGCGCCATGCGGAAGGCCAGATCGGTGGCGCTGAGTTCCCCCAGCCGTATGCCGGAGCGGGCGGCCAGGGCCTTCCACACCGGGTGCCCGTCATGACTGCATCCGGGACGGGCCGTCATGCGACGGGCGATCTCCCGCAGTCCCCCCGCCACGATGCATCGGTTTTCGCCGGTGAGGGGCATCACGTCGCCCACGGTGCCCAGGGCGGCGAAGTCCAGCCATCGCTCGGGATCCAGTTTGCGTCCGAGTCTGTCGTAGAGAGCATGGGCCAGCTTGTAGGCGATGGCGCTGCCGGAGAGGTCGCGGTGGGGATACCCGCTGTCCGGCCGCTGGGTGCTCACGAAGGCATGGGCCTGAGGCAGTTCCCCGGCCAGGTGATGGTCGGTGATGATGCTCTCCACGCCACGCGCCGCGAACTCGGCGATGAGTTCGCCGTCTGAGGATCCGCAGTCCACGCTGACCAGGAGCGGAACGCCCTTGTCGGCGGCGTTCTCCAGGGCGCGTCGGCTCAGACCGTAGCCGTCCTTGTCGCGAAGGGGTGCGAAGGGGCGCGCGTCCAGACCGAGACCGCGCAGGGCGCGCACGAGGATTGCGGTGCCGGTGAGGCCATCGGCGTCATAGTCGCCGTGCACCATGACGTCCTCACCACGCTCCATGGCGAGCTGCAGGCGCGCGACGGCCTTCTCCATGTCGGGAAGTAGCCAGGGGTCCACCAGGTCGGCGGCGGGATCCAGGTCGGTGAAACGGCGCCAGTCCTCGAGGCTGTGAATACCCCGCTGCCAGGCCAGCACGGCCACTCCCTCGGGAAGCCCGAGTTCTGCGGCCAGGCGCGCTCTCTCTTCGGCCGGAGGTTGCTCCCTCAGCCGAATTCCGGTTGGACGCGCCTGTCTCACTCACTCTCCCTCTGGGACATCAACCACCGAAAAGGAACAGCCACCGTCATGCTGGCGGCTGGTAGCGGGCAGCTGGCAGCTCAAAGGAAGCGAGCCTGTAAGCCGGGTTCTGTCCTCCCCGAAGGGATGGATGGCCATTTATCTGGGGCCGCCGTTACCGACGGCCTCGAGCAGCCTACCCAGGGATCGAACGAGACGGGCCGCCTCTCTCCCTCTATTTGGCCTTGCTCCAGGCGGGGTTTACCGTGCGACCACCGTCGCCGGTGGCCCGGTGAGCTCTTACCTCACCCTTTCACCCTTACCGCCCGCCGAGGCGGGAGGCGGTTTGCTTTCTGTGGCACTTTCCGTGGGATCACTCCCCCTGGACGTTATCCAGCGCCATGCCCTATGGAGCCCGGACTTTCCTCGACGCGAACGCCGCAGCCATCCGGCTCACTTCCGAAAACGATTATAGGGAGTCCAATGCCTGATTGGCAAGAGCGTCGGCGCGGGAGTTCTCGGCCCGGGGCACATGCCGAATCTTCCAGTCTCCGAAACCCTTGAGCAGAGCCGTCACCTCGGCGAAGAGTGGCTTGAGTCCCTCGTTCTTCACCTTGTAGCGACCGGTGATCTGCCGGACCACCAGTTCGCTGTCCATGAAGATGTCCAGATTCGAAAGGCCCAGGGCCCTGGCGGCCTCGAGGCCCGCCTTCAGCGAGAGATACTCGGCCTGGTTGTTGGTGAGAGTGCCGAGGGCTCGCCCCTCGGAGGCGATCTCCACCTCGTCCAGTAAGATGGAAAAGCCCAGGGCGGCAGGACCGGGATTGCCTCGACTGGCCCCGTCGCAGTAGAGCTGGGCGCGTCCCTTGGCCGATTTCACCTTCTCGGGGGCCGCCGGCGGAAGCGAGGTCTCCAGTCGGTCGGCCAGGGCGCGGCAATCGGCATCGGACAGTCCGGCCTCTTTCAGGGGCTTGCCCGAAGCGCCACGCTCTCTGAGATGCTTGATGAGGAGTTCCAACTTCTCGCGGGTCACGATTCCACTCCGATAAGCATGCGCCCGCAACCCTGGCAGGAACCCAGCTCTCCACCCTCCTGGATGTCCACGGCGCGCTGGGGCGTGAGGCGCTGCCCACAACCGGTGCAGGCCCCTTCGTTGACCGCCGCGATGGCCGAATAGCCGTGACCTTTGAAGATGTTCAGGTAACGGCGGCGCAGTTCCAGTTCGAGCTCGTCCAGGAAGCGCTCCCGCTGCTGGGCCATTCGGTCCCGATCGGAAGCGTATTCTTCGACCTCTTTCCTGAGATTGGCCCCCTCCCGCTCCAGCTCGGCCTTCTTGCCGGTCACGCTCTGCTGGCGAAGCTGTGCCTCCCTTTCGCGGGTCTCGAGCATCTCCATGTTCTCGAGGATCTCCAGCTCCAGGGATTCGAGATTCGATTCGAACTGGGCGGTCTCGCGCTGAAGGACCTCCGCCGCGTGCACGGGCATCAGTTCCTTCATCTTCTCCTTGTTTTTCCGGATGCGCTCGCGGATCTCGTCACCCTCCCGCTCCATCTTCCGGATGAGCTTGCCCAGCTCCTCCAGCTCTTCCCGGCGGCGCTGCTCGTCCTCGGCGAGTTTCTTCTCTTCGAGGGCGATTTCATCGAGGGACGCGGGAGTCTGCGCGATCCTGCGCTCGATGCGCAGCAGGGCCTGATCCAGGTAGTAGAGCTGGGAGAGCGGGTGGGTCATCTTTTCCAGTGGGATCCTCCCGATGGGCGCGACGAGAACTATACCGGTGGGCCCACCAGGACTCGAACCTGGGACCAAACGATTATGAGTCGTTTGCTCTAACCGACTGAGCTATGGGCCCATCCCTCGAAACTAGAGCGCATGCGGTGTCTAAGTCAAGGTCATAGCGCTAGTTGAGCAGATCGGGCCCCCAATCCTCCTCCTCGTGGCAATCGGCGCAGAGCGGTGTGGCCGCGAAGCCCAGATCGGGATGGCATTCGCCGCACTCCATGGCCTCGTGCTCCTCCCCCAGGTCCACGCCGATGAGCCCGGCATGGTCGAAGGAATCGGTGTCGCCCCAACCGCTTGTGTGACAGCCCTGGCAGTCGCGGGCCAGGTGCCCGTGGGCATGCTGCTCGCCATGGCAGGCCTGGCAGGACAGGTCCGCGTGGAAGCTTCGCATGGGAAAGCCCGTGTACTCGTGACGGAAATCGCGATCGGGCTCCCGGGAGTGACAGCTGCCGCACTGACCCGTGCCGTGGCATCCGCCGCAGGTCTCCTTGTTGGAGAAGAAGTGGATGGGCGCGAACCCTCCGTTGCCGTTGCCCACGTGGCAGGTCGAGCAGTCGTCCTGCTGATGACATTCGCAGCAGCTGATGCCATAGGTGTCCGCATGCTTGTCGTGATGGAAGGTCACGTAGGGCGCGGGTTCGTGTGGCGTTTCGAAATTGATGACGGCCGTGCTCTCCCGATGATGGCTGAAGGGCTCGGGGCGCACCATGTCCACGGGATGGCCGTTGCCGTCCAGGGGCAGGTGGCAGATCTCGCAGTCGGCCTCGCCGCTCCAATCCCGATGACAGAGCATGCACTGGCGATGATAGGCGCTCTTGAGGTCGATGAGGTCGTCCTCTCCGACCACGCCCTCGGCGGGATGACAGTCGCAACAGCACATGATGGTGGCTTCCCGATTCTCGTGATGGCAGAGCCGGCAGGTGTTCCCCCCCATTCCCGACATCTCGGCGTGGGCCTTGTGATCGAAGGTCACGGCCTCATAGAGCTCGACCAGCTGATCCAGGATGACCACGTCCGGGGAGTGGAGCTTGTCGATGTCGTGCCAGTCGGGGATGTGGGTTTCCCGGCTGCACTCCTTCAGGCAGGGATCCTCATGACTGGGGTTCTCGCAGACGTGACACTCGGTGCAGTTCTGCGTGGAGGCGGGGGACAGCAGCAGCATAAGGACAGCCACAGCAGCGAGGAGCCTAGGCATGCTTCTCCTCCTCTTCGAGATCCGGCATCACCGGCAGATAGGTGACGATGAGGCGATAGCAGAGCACCAGTCCCGCCACGAGTCCGGCCGTGATGGCGAACTCGCCGAGGGCGGGTATGTAGGCCTTCTCCGCGAAGGGCGGTCGATAGGCCACCACGAAGACGTTGATGCGGTTGAGCATCACGCCCAGCACGTAGAGCGCCGCCGCGGTGAAGAGCAGGCGCGGCGACCTCCGAACGCGCCGCAGGCCCATCATCAGGGCGGGCAGGATCAGGCAGGGAAGCATCTCGATCCAGAAGAAGAGGGCCTGCACCGTGGGCTGGAAGGCGTAGGGCCAGGCTTCTCTCAGGGTGAGGTCGCCGATCTTGAACACCGCGTAGAGTGCGATGATGCCGCCGGCGATCCTTGCCAGGGGGCCGAGAAGGTCCATCTCCAGGGGCCGGCGGAATCCGCGAGATGCGAGGATGGACTCGAAGATGATCATGGGAAAGCCCACGGCGATGGCGCTCATGAGGAAGAGCAGCGGCATGAGTCGCGTGTACCAGAGCGGATGCATCTTGCTGGGTGCGATGACCATGAGGTTGCCCAGGCTGGACTGATGCAGGCAGCTCAGGACCACACCGGCGATGATGAACAGGAAGATGAACTTGCCCAGCACGGTATCGAGCCAACTGATTAGATTTCCGCCGATGCCCTTCTCCTTGAGGCGCTCGAAGACGATGGGAGCGAACTCGATGTAGAGCACTGTCAGGTAGCTCATCACGCAGATGCCCACCTCGAAGAGCACCGAATTGCCCTGCCACATGGAGGGCATCATGGGATGCCAGATGGCCCAGTAGCGGCCCAGATCCGCCAGCAGTCCCATAGCCACGAAGGTGTAGCCCAGAGCGGCGGTGAGAAGGGCCGGGCGCAGCAGGGCGTGGAAGCGCTTCTGCCCGAAGATCTCCACCAGGGCCGCCGAGGTGAATCCGCCGGCGGCCAGAGCCACGCCAGTGGCCACGTCGAAGCCGATCCAGAGTCCCCAGGGGTACTGGTCGTTCAGGTTCGTCACGCTGCCGATGCCGAACACGAATCGCTTGGCCGCGAAGAAGAGCCCGAAGGCGATGATCGCCAGGTTGATCCACATGCCGGGCGTTCTCAGGGGATAGAACAGGGGACGGGAGACGTGCTCACTCATCGTCGCCACCTCCGTTCCGGTTCACCAGCATGGCCCCGCCGAGGAAGGCGTAGAGGGCCAGGGGCGGCACCCAGTTCTTGAAGATGCCGTGCTGGACCACCTCCGTCAGCCGCGGTGGCGCCTGGTCGGGCAGATCCGGCAGGCCGAGATCCGGAAGGGGGAAGCTGGCGATGTAGAGCCAGGACGTTCCCCCCACCGTGTGCTCGCCGTAGATCTCGGGATGATAGCGATCGGGGTGGGTCTCGATGCGATGGTGCGCGTAGTGCAGCAACTGTTCTCGCCGTCCGAAACGCAACGCGCCCTCGGGGCAGATCTCCACGCAAGCCGGCCGCTCACCCGCCTTCAGTTTCTGTTCGAAGCAGAAGGTGCACTTCATCACGCGGGGGGCCAGGGCATCATCGTATTCGTAGGATGGGATCTGGAAGGGACAGGCCACCATGCAGTAGCGGCAGCCGATGCACTTGTCGGCGTCGTAGGTCACGGGCCCCTCGTCGGTCTTCCGCAAGGCCCCCACGATGCAGGCCGAAGCGCAGGCCGGATCCAGGCAGTGCATGCACTGGACCTTCACGAAGCAATCCTTGCGCTCGATGCCGCAGCTCTCGTAACCGTTGACCACGGTGAAATTCTTGGGATCGGGTCGACGCTTGTGATCGATTTCGATGGCGTTCTCGAAGTCGGACATCTCGGCCCCGCCGAGTTCATTTGACTCGTGGCAGGCCCATTCGCACTTGCGGCACCCCACGCAGTAGGTCACATCCACGAGCACGCCCCAGGCTTCGGGAGCAGCGCCGTGATCGACCTTGCTGGAATGTGACGATTCGGGGATGCAGCCGGCCAGGGCGCCGACGCCGAGGGACTTGAGGAAGTGGCGACGATTGAGCATTTCCGCCTCCAGATGTCTTGATTCTGCCCGAGATCCAAGACAGATTTATATTTCCGAAACATGAACAAGTTAGGTAAGCGTTCGTTTATCGTCAAGATGTCACAAGGCGATCATGGGAAATAGTTCACGAGCAGTCAACATTGTTAACTTAGACCCAAAAAGAGAGCCCGCCAAGGGCGGGCTCTGCGATTCGAGAGGCGAGCTAGAAGTTCTCCACGTAGCCCTTCAGCTTCCGGGCGCGGCTGGGATGCTGCAGCTTCCGGATGGCCTTGGCCTCGATCTGACGCACTCGCTCGCGGGTCACCTTGAAGATGGTGCCCACCTCCTCCAGGGTGCGCGGGGTTCCATCCCCCAGACCGAAACGCAGTCGGATGACCTTCTCCTCACGCCGCGTGAGGGTGGAGAGCACGTGGGTGAGACGATCCTCTAGCATGGAATGGGCGGCGGTTTCGGCCGGATTGCGCACGCCGATGTCCTCGATGAAGTCGCCCAGGTTGCTGTCCTCGTCCTCGCCAATGGGACGGTCGAGGCTCACGGGTTCGATACCCGCGCGCATCACGGCCTTCACCTTGTCGGCGGGGAAGTTCAGGAAATCGGCGACTTCCTTTTCCGTGGGCTCGCGTCCGAGGTCCTGGGTTAGCTTGCGCTGGGCGCGGTTCACCTTGTTGATGGCCTCGATCATGTGCACCGGCACACGAATGGTGCGGGCCTGATCGGCGATGGCCCTCGTGATGGCCTGACGGATCCACCAGGTGCCGTAGGTCGAAAACTTGTAGCCCTTGCGGTAGTCGAACTTGTCCACCGCGCGCATGAGCCCCCCGTTGCCCTCCTGGATGAGGTCCAGGAATTCCAGGCCGCGGTTCGTGTAGCGCTTGGCGATGCTGATCACGAGGCGCACGTTGGCCTCGATCATCTCCTTCTTGGCCTCCATGGCGCGTCGCTCGCCGCTCTCGACCTTCTCGAGCAGATCGGTCATCTCGTCGAATCGGATGCCCATGTCCCGCTCGAGCTTCCGAAGCTTGCGCTGCAGCACGGACTGCTTGTCCTGCAGATCCAGCAGCGAATCGGAGGTCCACTTGCCCTTGTTCTTGAGGGTGATGGTGCTCCAGCCGCGGTCCTCCATCTTGGCGAGGGTTTCCTTCAGCTCCTGGAAGTTGAGCCCCAGGAACTTCTGATAGTGGCGGAGCTGCTTCACGGGCTCGGACAGCTGCACGTGGGCGATGCGCAGCGAGTAGGACAGTTCATCCACCTGCTTGGGCTGGAAATTCAGCTCGTGGATGAGCGAGAGCCAGCGATCACGACGGGAATCCAGGGCCCGTTCGGCACTCTTGCGAGCGCGATCGGAGTTGGCCTTGGTGAGCTTGAGTTCCCAGGTTGCGATCTCGCTCTTGAGCTTGAGCAGCTTCTTGAGCGAACGGACCACGGAAGCCCTGTCCTGCTTTTCGGGTGTGTGATGCTCCTGGTAGCTGCCCGTGTCCACCTGCACCAGATCCTCCACGCGGAGTTCCTGGGCGTTGAGCCGGCGGACGGCCTCCTTCAGGAAGAGATCGGAGAAGCTCGAGGAGAAGAGGGTTTCCAGTACCTGGTGCTTGCCCGCCTCGATGCGCATGGCCAGGTCGATCTCGCCCTGGCGGTCCAGCAGCGGCACCTTGCCCATCTCGCGCAGGTACATGCGCACGGGATCGTCGTAGCGGATGCCCTGGGCCGCGGCCTGATTCAGCTTCTCGCTGAGCTTGCGCTGACGCTCCTCGCGGGCGCGGAGTTTCTCCTTCGCCTCATCCTCGCTGTTGAAGATCTCGAGGCCCAGCTCGTCGAGCCGGGAGTAGACCTGATCCACCGACTCGATGTTGAAGTCGTCGAGGAACTGCTCATAGATGTCGTCATAAAGCAGATAGCCCTTCTTCTCGGCGATCTTCTTCAGCGCGACGACGATGCGGCTGGTCTTGGCCTTGCTCACGCTCAGGCACCTTCCTTACTGAGGGATCGATCCAGTTCATCTCTCAGCGAACGAATGCGTTCGCCGAGGTGGCGCCACTCTTCGAGCAGCTCCGCCGGCACCGACTCGCCGGCCAGTTCCAGGGCCTGGACGCGACCCTGGAAATCGCGATTCCTCTCCAACAGGCCGCTCAGCTTGAGTCGCAAGGCGGCCGGTCTCACCCAGTCACCCTGACGGGAGACGTCCAGAAAACTCAGTTCGTGCACCTGACGGGCCGCTCCCGGGTCGGGGAAGAGGCTATCCAGGTCTTCCGCCCGGGGCACGCGACCCAGTTGGCGGAGTATGCTGAAGATCCTCGCCAGGCGCGGATCGGTGAAGTCCTCCGCATCCAGCAGTTCGAGGGCCGTGTCCCTACCGGCGCCTTCTCCCAGGAGCAGGGCCAGCAGTGCCTTCTCTTCGGGACGTCCCTCGTCCTCCTCCACGGCATCCTCGCCGAGATCCTTGGCGGCGGCAGGTCCCGCGCCCGGCTGACGTCGAATCTCGCCCAGTGCCCGCTTCAGCACCGGAATCTCCACGTCGAAGGTGCCCGACAGTCTCTCGAGCAGGGTTCGCAGGTGCAGATCCCCGTCGCTGAAAGCGGTGAGGGTCTCGAGCACGTTGCGTATGGCCCTTTCCTTCTCCTCGGGCCGGTCTCCCCGGCGGGCCACCATCTCCCTCAGGAAATCGAAGAAGTGCGGCGCGTCGCGAAGCCGGTCGCGGAAGCGCTCGCCCCCCTCCTTGCGGATGCTCGAGTCGGGATCCTCTCCTGGTTCCATGGCCGCCACCGTGGGCTCGAGCCCCTCCACCAGGAGAATGCCCGAGGCCTTCACCGCGGCCTTCAGGCCCGCGCTGTCGCCATCGGTGACCACGCAGACCCTCTCGGTATAGCGCTTCAGCAGCCGGGCCTGCTCCCGCGTGAAGGCGGTGCCGCAGACGGCCACCGCCAGGGGAATGCCTGCCTCGTGCAGGCTAATCACGTCGAAGTATCCCTCGACCAGCACGGCCAGCTTCTGCCGGCGAATCTCGCGCCAGGCCTGATCCAGTCCGTAGAGGATGCCTTTCTTCGAGTAGACCGGGCTGTCGCTGGAGTTCACGTACTTGGGAAGCGAGTCATCCAGAACGCGGGCGCCGAATCCCAGAACCCGGCCTCCCACCGCCTTCACCGGAAAGATGACCCTGCCGCGGAAGAGATCGTAGTGGCCCGGTCCCGAGCTCTTGGCCCTGACCAGACCCAGTTCGCGTACCTTCTCGGCGGGAAAGCCCTGTTTGCCCAGGTGATCGTGCAAGAGGCGCCAGGATTGAGGCGCGTATCCCAGGGCGAAGTTCGTCAGGGTTTCCTCGCTCAGACCGCGCTTCTTCAGATAGGACCTCGCCGGCTCGCCGGAGGCCTCTTTCTGGAGTATGCGGTGATAGAACTCCGCGACGGATTGATTGATCCGGTAGAATACGTCCTTGCGATCCTCGCCGGCCCCCTTCCGGCGCAGATCCTCGACCTCTATGCCTGCCCTTTTCCCAAGGAACTTGAGGGCTTCCGGGAAGGAAACCCCCTCCATCTCCTGAATAAAAGTAAAGACATCCCCACCCTTGTGGCAACCGAAGCAGTAGAAATTCTGCCTCTCGGGGTTCACGTTGAAGCTGGGAGTCTTCTCATGGTGGAAGGGGCAGATTCCCTGCCAATTGCTGCCCACACGTCGAAGCTTCACGTACTGGCCCACCAGCTCGACGATGTCGCTGGCGTCTCGTACGCGTTCCTTGGTGTCCTGCCTGCCTGGGGATGCGCTCATGGATCTCTCAGTATAGTCGCGTCCGCGTCGCCTGCCAAGTCGATGCGTGTCACTCCGCTTCCCCCGCGGTTCTGATCGGCGAGTTTGAAGCCCCTCACCCTTCGGTCGCGGCGGAGCCGGTCGCGGATGGCCTGCCTCAGCGCGCCCGTTCCCTTGCCGTGGAGAATCTCCACGAAGTCGTAGCCGCCGAGCAGGGCGGCGTCGAGGAAGCCGTCCAATTCGTCCAGGGCCTCGTCCACGGTGCGGCCCCGCAGGTCCAGACGGAAGGACTCGAGTTCGGCCGAGGGGAGTCCGAGCCCGAAGACGCTCCCGGCCTCGGGCTCCGGGCCTCGGGCTTCGCCGGGACCGAGGGCGATGAGATCATCCTTGGATATCACCAGGGACACCCCATCCATGGACACCCGGAGTCGGCCTGCGCCGCCCTCCTCCAGGATCTCCACGATCTTTCCCGTGGATAGCATGCGGACCCGGTCCCCCGCCCGCCAGTGCTTCAGGGGCTCGCGGGCCTCCGGCCGCGGGCTGCGGGCCTCGAGCTCGGATTCGAGATCCTTCAGTTTCCCGCGCGCTCCGGTGATGCTCTCTCGATCGGCATCGGCCTCGCGGATGGCCTGAACCGCCGCTTCGACCTGGCGGCGGGCTTCCTCGAGGAAACGTTCGCCGTCCTTTCGCGATTCGGCGAGGATACGCCGCTCCTCCTTGCGCACCTCCTTCATGCGCTTCTGGTAGTCGGCCTCGAGCTTCTCGTAGCGGCGACGATGGGCCTCGCCCTCCTCGCGGGCCTCCGAGGCCTTCACCGATTCCTCTTCCAGGCGCGTGAGCAGGGCGTCCATTTTGAGGGCTTCCTCGCCCAGAAGCGATTCGGCCCGTTCGAGCACCCGGGTATCCAGACCCAGGCGACGGGCCGTGGCCATGGCCCGGCTGCTGCCGGGAACGCCCGGGCGCAGCACGTAGAGGGGTCGTCTGGCCTCGGGATCGAACTCCATGGACGCGTTGGCCGCGCCGCCGGTCTCCTGGGCGAAGCCCTTGAGGCCGCCCAGATGAGTGGTCACCAGCACCCGAGCGCCGCTGCGCATCCACTGTTCCATGGCCGCCCGCGCCAGGGCCGTGCCTTCCTCGGGATCGGTGCCGTCGCCGATCTCGTCCACCAGGATGAGCGTGCCGGGCCCCGCCTCCTCCACCATGCGCACCAGGTGTTTCAGATGCGCGCTAAAGGTACTCTGGGAATCCCGCAGGCTCTGCTCGTCGCCGATATCGGCGAGAATGTGATCGAAGATGGGCAGCTCACAGCCGTCCCCCGCAGGCAGGGGCGAGCCGATCTGATTGAGGAAGGCCATGAGACCCAGGGTCTTCAGCATGACGGTCTTGCCGCCGGTGTTGGGTCCGCTCACCAGGAGCAGACGCTCCTCCTCGTCGAGCTTGAGATCCAGAGGCACCAGATCGGCGCCCTCGGGGAGATAGTCCTCCAACAGCGGATGCCTTGCCGCTGCCAGCCGGATGCGTTCACCCTTCTCTTCCGCCCAGGCCCGGGGGCGGCCCTTGAACTCGCGGGCCAGGGCCAGGGGCACTTCCATGCGCGAGAAGCGATCGGTCAGGGTCTCGATATCCACCGCCGCGCTGCGCACCCAGGCGCTGAGCTCGTCGAGGATGCGGGCGATCTCCTCGCGTTCCTCGGCCACGAGCCCCGCCACGCGGTTGTTGAGCTCCACGGTCTCCATGGGCTCCACGAAGAGGGTCTTTCCCGTTCCCGACTCGTCGTGGACGATGCCCGGCAGGTCCGCCCGCCGCTCGCGCTTAACGGGCAGCACCAGGCGCCCCGAGCGCACCATGGGGCGAGGATCCTCCCCCGGCGCGGCCAGGCGGCTCTTGATCAGATCCTCCAGGGCACCTCGCACACGGTCGCGGGTCTGGTGCATGCTGCGCCGGATGCGCGCCAGTTCGGTGGATGCGCCGTCGAGGACCTCGCCCTCGGGTCCCACGCAGGCTTCGATTCGCGCGGCCAGGGCGTCCTGGGCATCGATCTCGCCCAAATCGGCGCGCAGGGCCGGCACCCGTTCGGCCTCGGCCACGATGAAGCGCCGGAATGACTCCAGGGCGCGCAGGCTGCGGGCCAGGCGATAGAGCTGGTCGGGGCCGAGTCGGCTTCCCTCCCCGCGGCAGGCGGTCAGCTCCGGCGCGGGATCGACAATGTCGTGGATGTACGGATCCTGGCCGTCCTCAAGCAGGATCAGCCACTCCCGCACGCGCAGGCGACGCGCCTCGATGAGATCGCGGTCGGTGATGGGCAGCAGGGACAGGATGGTCTCGCGGCTGCGGGGCAGCACGGCGCGCCCCGCCAGGCGGGTGAGCCAGTCCGGAAAATCCAGGACCCGGGCCGCATGGCTCGCACGCAGCCCCTCGGCGGGCTTCATCCAGGGCATCAGATCTGGGTCCCGGTGGTCCCGCCGCCCGAGCCGAACTCGGGCAGCCAGTCACGGAAGACATGGAAGGCCGTGGGCGCGACGCTGAGCAGGAAGTCGAGGATTTCGCGCTCGGCCGGACTGTATCCGCCGGGCATGGCCTCGAGCAGGCCCGCCATCTGCGCGAGATTGAGCAGCACGCTCACCAGGAGCAGGGCCAGGGTGAAGCCGGCCAGAGATCCGATACCCTTGTCGATCCATCCCAGGGGCGTCCAGTCCACCATCTTCGAGACCATCTTTCCGGCCAGGGCCACCAGGCCCGCCACCAGCACGAAGGCCACGATGAAGAGCAGGATGCGCGGAATCGGCGCATAGAGGGCCTCCGGCAGGAAGGGCTCGGCTTCCCAGACGATGAGGGGCGCCATGAAGATACCCAGCACGATGCCCGCCAGCTTGATGAGCCCGCCCAGGAGTCCCGACTTGTAGCCGCGATAGATGCCCACCAGGAGGATGAGTACGATGACCGCGTCGAGGATCAGCGAATAGCCGCTCATTGGGACAGCCTCGCCTTGACCAGGGCGCTCACGGTGCCGCCCTCGGCGCGACCGGCGGTCCTGGCCATGACTTCCTTCATCACCGCGCCCATGTGCTTCATGCCGGTGACGCCGCCCATGCCGTCCACCACCTCGTCGACGATGGCCCGAACCTCTTCCTCGCCCAGGGCCGTCGGCAGGTAGGCCTTCACGATCTCGGCCTCGGCCAGTTCCTTCTCGGCCAGTTCGTCGCGACCGCCGTCCTGATACTCCTTGGCCGCCTCGGCGCGCTTACGCGCGTAGCGGGAGAGGATGTCCAGAACCTCGGACTCCTCCAGGTCATCGCCCTTGGAGATGGCCGCGTTCTTCAGATCGGTCCGGAGCATGCGGATTACGCTGACCCGGACCTTGTCGCCTTCCTTCATGGCGAGTTTCTGATCTTCCATGAGACGGGTTTGCAGATCCATCATCCCCCTTTTCGCCCAATGCGGGCGGGAAGCGGTGGCGGGGCGGGAGCCCCGGGTCCCGGGCGCTTACGCGCGCCGGGCGAGGAAGATTCGGCGCTAATTGCCGCGCCGGGGATCGGGCAGTTTCTCTTCCTGGATCTTCTCCAGTTCGCGAAGCAGACGCTGCTCGTCCTTGCCGGGCTTGGGCGTGGTCCATCCCACCAGGCGAACGATGAGATTGCCGCTGCGCCCGGAGTTGAGCACCGGCAGACCCTTGCCGCGAAGACGGAAGAGCTCGTGAGTCTGGGTGCCCGAGGGAATCTTGAGCAGGGCCATGCCATCGAGGGTGGGCACCGAGACCTTGCCGCCCAGGGAGAGGGTGCTGAAGGACACGGGCACCTCCACGTAGAGGTCGTTCTTCTGCACCCGCTCGAAGAGCTCGTGTTCCTCCACCTCGATGAGCACGATGACATCGCCCTTGGGGCCGCCGCGAAGGCCGGCCTCGCCCCGACCGCGCAGGGGAATGTAGTCGCCGGTGGACACGCCCGGGGGCACCTTCACTTCCAGGGTCTCCGTGCCGTTCACGCGGCCCTCGCCGCGACAGTCCTGGCAGGGATCCTGGATGACCGTACCCTCGCCCTGGCAGGTGGGACAGACACGCACGTCCACGAACTGGCCGAGGAGGGTGCGCCGCACCTGGCGCACCTCGCCGTGGCCCTGGCAGGTGCCGCAGCGGGCCGACTGGGAGCCGGGACGCTGGCCCGTGCCGTGGCAGGTCTCGCAGGCTGTCTTCTTCTTGATCTTGACGGTACGCGTGGTGCCGGTGGCCACCTCTTCGAGGCTGAGCTTCAGGCGGACGCGCAGGTCGCGGCCTCCGCGATCCACGCCGCCCTGTCGGTGCCCGCCACGGGCGCCGCCGCCGCCGAAAAAGCTCTCGAAGCCGCCGAAGTCGCGCATGAAGGCGCGCAGGGCTTCTTCCAGATCGATGCCGCCGGCCTGGCCGAAGGGTCCCTGGGCGCCGCCGAATCCCTGTCCGGATACGCCCGCGTGTCCGAACTGGTCGTAGGCCTGACGCTTCTTGGGATCCTTGAGAACCTCGTAAGCCTCGGTGGCTTCCTTGAACTTGTCCTCGGCGCCGGGATCGTCGGGATTGCGATCGGGATGATACTGCATGGCCAGCTTGCGGTAGGCCTTGCGGACGTCCTGCTCGCCCGCACCCTTGTCAACGCCCAGCACCTCGTAGTAGTCGCGTTTGTCCATGCTAGCCCGCCACCGCGACCTTGCTCGGTCGCAGGACCCGGCCGTCGATCATGTAACCCTTCTGGATTTCCTGGATGACGGTTCCCTTCTCGGCGTCCACGCCTGGCAGTTGGAGGAGAGCCTCATGGAAGTTCGGATCGAAGGGCTCTCCGAGGGCCTTGATGGCCTCAAGGCCCAGCCCCGCCATGGCCTCGTGGAAGCGTTTGGCCACCAGCTCGAGGCCTTCGAGGAAGGAGGCATCGGCGTCCTCGGGCCGGTTTTCCAGCGCCCGATCCAGATCATCGAGGATGTCAAGGAAGGTCCCGACCAGCTCGCCCTTCAGACGGCTCTTCTCGAGCTCCAGGTCGCGGCGCATGCGCCCCACCTGGTTCTCCTTCTCCGAGAGACTGCGCAGGAGCTGGTCCTCGCGCTCCTGCCACTGGCTCTGCTGGGCGTCCAACAGGGCCTTCAGCACCTCTTCCGGATCGATCTGGACCTCCTCGGCTTCGGCTTCCGTCTCGGCTTCAGTTTTCACCTCGGCCTCGACTCCGGCTTCCGCTTCGGCCTTCTTCTTCTTGCGCCCTTTGCTCATCTCAGCTCCAGCTCTTGGGTGATTCGCCCTCGGTGGACAAGAGGCGGGTCAGGCCTTCCATGGCCCCGAGCACCAGGGAATACTCCATGCGCACGGGCCCCATGACGCCCAGCAGGGCCGTCTCCTGGCTCCGGCGGATTCGTGTGGCCACCAGGCTGAAGGAGTTGAGCAGGTCCATGCTGTTCTCACTGCCGATGAGCACCTTCACCTGCCCGGGCTGGGCCACCTGGCCCTCCATGTACTCGCCCACGGGATCGCTATCCTGCAGCAGGTGGATGAGCCCCTTCAGCGACTCGGGATCCTCGAACTCGGGCTGCTCCAGCAGTTCGTCCACGCCGGTGACCCGGCACTCGCGCACCGACTGGGCCGGTTCGGGGTTCAGCACCACCAGGCTTATGCCCAGTGCGTGGCTGAGGCGGCTCACCAGATTGAGGGCCTCATCGAGGACCTCGGGGAGCGAATTGGCGCGAAGGTCGAGTTCGGCCTCCAGGATGCGCTCGAGGCCTTCGGGCTGAGCGCTGGGCCTGACCACCTGCTCCACGAAGATCCGGAAACCCAACTCCGTGGGAATCCGCCCGGAAGCCCGATGGGGCTGATAGAGCCATCCCAGGTTCTCCAGCTCTGCGAAGACGCTTCGCACCGTGGCCGAGGACCAGATATGACCGAGATCGCGTGCCACGGCTGCCGAACTGACAGGTTTGGCCTGCTCCGTGTAGAGTCGGACCACCGAGTCCAGCACACGGAGATTTCGCTCTTCGGGGATTTCGTAGTATCGGACATTCATTTCGCGGCCCTCGGGGGAATGGGAAAAAGTAAGGCCAGGGTGGAAGAGGTGTCAAGTGGTCAGGCGAGCCAGAATTCCATCCAATCGAATCCAGCCTTTGGGGCTAAGTCGAAGTCGCCGCGGATCTTCCAGGATCCAGCCCTCGGCCCTGGCGGCATCGAGGAAGCTTTCCCGGCCGGCGAGGAGGTCATCATCCCATGGCAGGCCCTCGGAGCCCCGCAGGGCTAGCAGCAGCCGCTCCAGGGCCATCTCGTCCGTGCTCCGGACATCCAGCTGTGCTTCCGGCAGTCGGCCTTGCAGGAGGGCTTCGAGCCAGGTTTCGAGATCCGCGGGCCAGGAGCGCCGGACGCCTCCCCGATGGCTGTGGGCGGAGGGCCCCAGGCCGACATAGTCGCCCCCCCGCCAGATCTGGCTGTTGTAGCGGCAGCGCCTCCCGGGCCGCGCCCAGTTGGACACCTCGTAGTGCTCGAATCCCTCGACCTCCAGACGATCATGTGCCCAGAGGTAGAGCTCGGCTCGCAGTTCATCTCCCGGATCCCAGTCGGGCCGCCGGGCGAAGACGTCCACCAGGGGCACATGAGTGTCCAACTCGAGGGTATAGAGGGACAGGTGCTCGGGCTTTCGGGCCAGCACATCTTCCAGACCGGCGCGGAAGTTCGCCTTGCTCTGCTGGGGCAGGCCGATGATGAGGTCGGCCGACCAGTTCCAGGACGACTCCGCCAGCAGGTCCATGGCTCGCCGGGCGCCGTTTGCATCGTGGCGCCGGGCGCAGCGCTTCAGTTCGAGATCGTTCAGGGATTGCACGCCCAGGCTGACGCGATTCACCCCGGCTCTTTCAAGAAGCGCGAGAAAGTCCTCGTCCACATCTTCGGGATTGCACTCCAGGGAGAACTCGGTGTCCGCACCGACGAAAGGCGCGAGCAGGCCGAGCACCGATTCCAGGATGTCATGGGGCAACCAGGACGGCGTTCCTCCACCCAGGTAGACGGCGGGAAGCGGCCCGTCGGGGATCTCTTTGCTTCTTAGTTCGAGTTCTCTTTCAAGTGCTAGGACGAGCCGCTCATCGGCTCGTCCTAGTACGAAGTAGAAGTTGCAGTATGTGCAGCGGAGCCTGCAGTAGGGAACATGCAGGTAGAGCGCCGGCTTCAATGGATCAGATCCCCCACTCGATCGAAGCGCGGGAATTTGCGGTCGGAATTCCAGGACCAGTAGATGAACACGGCCTTGCCCTGCACCGTCTTCTTCCAGTCCTTGAAGCCCACGTCGGCAAAGCGGCTGTCCTTGGAATTGTCGCGATTGTCGCCCATGAGGAAGAGCTTGCCTTCGGGCACGGTCACCGGGCCGAAGTTGCGCGGCGACATCCAGCGGGAAGGATTCACGCCTCCCATGAACTTGGTGAAGTCCTCCTCGATCCGCTCTCCATCCCGATAGACCACGCCGTCGCGGATTTCCACGGTCTGCCCCTCGATGGCGATGCAGCGCTTGATATAGTCCTGCCTCTCGTCCTCGGGACGGAACACGATGATGTCGCCGGGCGCGGGATCGCGGAGCCCGGGCAGGCGAACCTCGGTGAAGGGAATCTTCGCGCCGTAGAGGAACTTGTTCACGAAGAGGAAGTCGCCCACGAGCAGGGTGTCCTCCATGCTTCCGCTGGGAATGGTGAAGGCCTGCACCAGGAAGCTACGCGCCAGCAGAGCCATGACCGCCGCGGAGACGATGACGTCGAGGGTCTCCTTCCAGACGGGCTTCTTCTCGGCGGGTCCGTCCTTCTTCTTCCCGAATATGCTGAACATCGCGTCTACCTTTCGACCTTGAGAATGGCGAGGAAGGCTTCCTGGGGGATCTCCACGTTCCCTACCTGTTTCATTCGCCGCTTGCCTTCCCTTTGTTTCTCCAGAAGTTTCCTTTTTCGCGTGATGTCGCCGCCGTAGCACTTGGCGGTGACGTTCTTGCGCAGGGCGCTCACATTGGTTCGCGCCACGATGCGCGTGCCGATGGAGGCCTGAATGGCCACCTGGAAAAGCTGCCGGGGGATCTGTTCCTTCAGCTTCCGGGCCAGCTTGTCGCCCCAGGTGTGGGCATTGTCACGATGCACGATGGCGCTGAGCGCGTCCACCGTATCTCCGTTCAGCAGGATGCTCAGCTTCACCAGATCGCTGGCCTCGTGCCCGCCGTACTCGTAGTCGAAGCTGGCGTGCCCCCGCGAGAGGCTCTTGAGCTTGTCGTAGAAGTCCACGACCACCTCGCTGAGGGGAATGCGGAAGTGCAGTTCCACTCGACGCCCGTCCAGGTAGTTCATGCCCTCCTGGACCGCCCGCCGGTCCATGCAGAGTTTCATGATGGGACCGACGTACTCGGAGGGAGTATACAGGGTGGCCCGCACGTAGGGTTCCCGGATCTCCGTGAAATCTCCGGGCTCGGGCATGTCGGCGGGATTGGAGATGACCGTCTCCTCGCCGCCCTTGAGGGTCACGTGGTATTCCACGTTGGGCAGAGTGGCGATCATGCTGAGGCCGAATTCCCGTTCGAGCCGCTCCTGCACGATCTCCATGTGCAAGAGGCCCAGGAAGCCCACGCGGAAGCCGAAGCCCAGGGCCCGGCTGGTCTCGGGCTCGAAGGTGATGGCCGAGTCGTTGAGCTGCAGCTTGGCCAGGGCCTCGCGCAGCACCTCGTATTCCTCGCTCTCGGTGGGATAGAGCCCGCTGAAGACCATGGGCTTGACGGGCTTGTATCCGGGCAGGGGCTTGAGGGAGGCGTCCGCGGCGCGCACCATGGTGTCCCCTACCTGCAGATCGCGCACCTGCTTGGCCCCGGTGACCACGTAGCCCACCTCGCCGGACTCCAGGGCCTTCACAGCCTGACGGCCCAGGACGTAGCTGCCCACCTCCAGTACCTCGTAGTCCCTGTCGGTGGCCAGGAAGCTGACCTTGTCGCCCTTGGACACGCGACCCTCCACCACGCGCACCGTGGCCACGGCGCCAAGGTAGAGGTCGTAGTTGGAATCGAAGATCAGGGCCCTCAGGGGCGAGTCGGCGTCGACGGCGGGACCGGGAAGGCGCTGGGCCACGGCCTCGAGGATCTCGGGCACGCCGAGGCCGGTCTTGGCGCTGGCCAGCAGGATCTCGTCCTCCTCGACTCCGAGCAGGTTCACCAGTTCCTCCACCACTTCCTCGGTACGGGCGCCGGGCAGGTCGATCTTGTTGATCACCGGCAGGATATCCAGGTCACCCTCCAGGGCCAGGTAGAGATTTGCCAGGGTCTGTGCCTCCACGCCCTGGGCCGCGTCCACCACCAGGATGGCCCCCTCGCAGGCGGCCAGCGAGCGACTCACCTCGTAGCTGAAGTCCACGTGTCCCGGCGTGTCGATGAGGTTGTAGGTCCAGTCCTGCCCCGCCTTGTCGCGATAGCTCATGCGGATGGGATGGCTCTTGATGGTGATGCCCCGCTCCCGCTCCAGGTCCATGCTGTCCAGAACCTGGTCCTGCATGGCGCGTTCGGTGAGCGTGCCCGTGAGTTCGAGCATTCGGTCGGCCAGGGTGCTCTTGCCATGGTCGATATGCGCCACGATGCAAAAGTTCCGGATGCGAGTTCCACCTGCCATGATCGTCCCTTAAAAGCTCATGCGGAACTGGAGGCCCACGCTTTCGTCCAGGCCGATGACGGGCAGGACGGCGGCGCGGCGCTCACGCAGATCCGCGGTGTCGAAGTCGAAAAGGTGGGCGGATACGTAGGCGTCCAGCAGGCTGTAGATCATCACGGGCATGAGGCGCCAAATGAAGTCCTTCTTGCGCTCCTGGTGGCCGTCGGCGAGGGCGATGAGCTCGTCGCGAGTCCAGCCGTCCCAGGTGTCCTCCTCGCCGAGCTGGGCGGCGCGTCGGCGGTAGCGGTCTTCCTCGAAGCCCTCGCGCAGGATGTTGCTGATGCACCAGGTCTCCAGTGCGTAGACCGACAGGGTGCGCAGCTTGCCGCCGGTGTAGAGCTGGCCCAGGGCGGGGAAGGCCACGGATGAGCCCATGGCGAGACGCGCGTCGCGGTCGTGGCTCACGGGCTCCGCGGCGGTCTCCAGGCTCTCCTGGGCCAGGACCGGCGCCAGGAGGCAGATCAGCAGTATCAGGCTCGTTCTCATGGATCAAAATGGCGGGAATGTGTGGGAATCGAACCCACCCCGGATGGTTTTAGCACCCGGCAGAAGGATTTGAAGTCCTCGGGGCCCACCAGGACCCATCCACTCCCGCGAAAAGAATCAGGATGTCCGCGCGATCATCTCGATCTCGATGCCCGCGCCCAGGGGCAGGGCCGCCACCTGGAAGGCCGACCTGACCGGGGGCTCGAGCCCCTCGAAGTACCTTCCGTAGACCTCGTTGAAATCGGCGAACTGACCGAGGTCGGCCATGAAGACGGTGGCCTTGACCACGTCTCCGAATCCCAGGCCCGCCTCCTCCAGAATGCCGCGCAGGTTTTCCATGACCCGCGCGGTCTGTTCGCGGATGCCCCCGTCCACCAGTTTCATGGTGTCCGGATCCAGGGGTACCTGCCCCGCGGTGAAGAGGAAACCGCCGGAGATCACGGCCTGACTGTAGGGTCCGATGGCTCCCGGCGCCTTGTCGGTGCTCAGAATCTTGCGGTCGCTCATGTTACTCCACCGTCACGCTCTTGGCCAGGTTGCGCGGCTGGTCCACGTTGCAGCCTCGCAGCACGGCGATGTGATAGGCCAGCAGCTGCAGGGGGATCACCGTGAGCAGCGGCGAAAGAAAGTCCACCGTCTCCGGAATACGGATGACGTGATCGGCCAGGGCCGAGGCGTTGACGTCGTCCTCGTTCACCACGGCGATGATCTTGCCGCCGCGGGCCCGTACCTCTTCCATGTTGCCCAGGATCTTCCGATTCGTTCCGCCCAGTGGACTCACGAAGACCACCGGCATGTTCTCGTCGATGAGCGCGATGGGACCGTGCTTCATTTCCGCGGCGGGATAACCCTCGGCGTGCACGTAGCTGATCTCCTTCAGCTTCAGCGCACCTTCCAGAGCCACCGGATAGTTGATGCCCCGCCCCAGGTAGAGGAAGTTGTCGGCCCCCGCGTAGACCTCGGCGATCTCGCGGATCTGCTCATCCATCTCCAGGATCTTCTGAACCTTCTCGGGGATGGCCTGAAGCTCCTGCACCATCTTCTTGCCCAGTCGCGAACTCATGCCGCGCATGCGGCCGAGCAGGAGGGTGAGGATGGCCAGCACGGTCACCTGGCTGGTGAAGGCCTTGGTGCTCGCCACGCCGATCTCCGGACCCGCGTGGATGTAGACGCCCCCCTCGCTTTCCCGCGCGATGGTGCTTCCCACCACGTTCACGATGCCCAGGGCGCGGGCCCCCTTGCGCTGTCCCTCGCGCAGGGCCTCGAGGGTGTCGACGGTCTCGCCGGACTGGCTGACCGCCCAGGCCACGGTGCGCGGACTCAGCACGGGGTTGCGGTAGCGGAACTCCGAGGCGTACTCCACTTCCACGGGAATGCGCGCCAGTTCCTCGATCATGTACTCGCCGATGAGACCGGCGTGCCAGCTGGTACCGCAGGCCAGGAAGACCAGCCGCTCCATCTGCTGCAGATCTTCCATGTTCTCGGCCAGACCGCCGAGCTTGGCCATGCCCTCGTCCTCGATTAGACGTCCGCGGAATGCGTTGCCGATGGTCGTGGGCTGCTCGAAGATCTCCTTCAGCATGAAGTGCGGGAAGCCGCCCTTCTCGATGCTGTCGAGGTTCCAGGTGACTTCCTGGATCTGCTTGTCCACGTCCTCGTTGTGGATGGTCTTGGTGTGGAACTCGCCGCTCTTGAAGTGCACCATCTCGCGATCGTCCAGGTAGATCACCTGCCGGGTGTGCGCGAGGATGGCCGCCACGTCGCTGGCCAGGAAGAGCTCGTCGTCGCCGATGCCGACCACCATGGGGCTGCCGTTGCGCGCGCCCACCATCTCGCCGGGATGCTCGGTGTGGATCACCGCGATACCGTAGGTGCCTTCCACCTGCGCCAGGGAGCGCTGCACGGCCTCCTCCAGATCGCCATCGTAGTTGAAGCTGATCAGATGGGCCAGCACCTCGGTGTCGGTCTCGGTGTTGAAGCTGACGCCCTTGCCTTCGAGGAAGCGCTTCAGACTGTTGAAGTTCTCGATGATGCCATTGTGCACCAGGGCGACCTGCCCATGCCCGTCCACATGGGGATGGGCGTTCTCGCGGTTTGGCGGCCCATGGGTGGCCCATCGCGTGTGGGCGATGCCGAAGGTGGCGGCGGAGTGATTGCCCCCCAAGGCCTCTTCAAGGACGGAGATCTTCCCCTTCTCCTTGACGACCTCGAGTCCCTCGAGGGTCTGAAGGGCGATACCGGCGGAATCGTATCCGCGGTACTCGAGCCGCTTCAGGCCTTCCATCAGGATGGGTAGGGCCGGTCTCTCGCCTAGATAGCCGATGATTCCGCACATCCTGCTAAACCTCTTCCTGGATTGATTTCCTTGATCCGATTATCGGCGCGCCGGGATAGCGCTTCAAGGCAAATGTTCCTGAAGGATCTTCGTGACCGCGTCCAGCTTGGCTTCCAGCCACTCGGCGTCTCCCGATTCGCCGATGATTCGCACGATGGCCTCGGTATTGGAGGGGCGCACATGGATCCAGCCCTCGGCCTGATCCGCTCTAATTCCGTCCTTCGTGTCCAGTTCCCCCTCCAGGGCCCCGGTAAGGATTGTTTCCAGCCGCGATTTGGCCACGGGACTGCCCGTATCCAGGCGACGTTTCTCCATGTGATAGGCGGGAATGCGCCCCGCCAGTTCCGAAAGCGTGGAGCCGCTTTCGGCCAGTGCCGCCAGTATCAGCGCGGCTCCGACCATGCCGTCGCGACCGGCGTGGAGTTCCGGCAGGATGATCCCACCGTTGCCCTCGCCTCCGATCACGGCATCGATTTCCGTCATGACCGACACCACGTGAGCCTCGCCCACGGGCGATCGGCGGCAGCTCTGCCCGTGCCTGGCCGCCACATCGTCGATCATACGGCTGGTACTGAGATTGGCCGCCACGGGCCCAGGGTTCTTCGCAAGGTAGTAGTCCGCGGCGATGGCCAGGGTGTACTCCTCGCTGAGCACCTCGCCTCTTTCATCCACGAGCACGAGGCGATCCGCGTCGGGGTCCACCGCCAGTCCCAGGTCGGCGCCGGCGTCTTCCACCCTCTTGCCGAGTTCCGCGAGATTTGCGGGTCGAGGCTCCGGATCATGGGGGAAATGGCCGTCACCTTCACAATGCAGAGGCAGGACCCGGGCTCCCAGGGCCTCGAGCAGGGCGGGCAGGACCTTGGAGCCGGCGGCATTCACGGCATCCACGGCCACGGTGAAGCCACGCTCCGCGATCTTGCCGACATCGCAGAAGGGCAGAGCCAGGATGGAGTCGATGTGATGCTGGTCGGCGCCGGACCAGCGCCGGTAGGCGCCCAGATTGGCGTGATCCTGCCAGGGGAAATCGCCGGCGGCCTCCAGGTCGAGCACCTCCTGGCCCAGTTCGGCCGAGAGGAAATTGCCCGATCCGTCCAGGAACTTGAGGGCGTTCCAGGGTGCGGGATTGTGGCTGGCGGTCAGGACGATGCCTCCCCGCGCCTGCTGGGCCGTGACGGCCATGGCCGTGCCGGGAGTGCTGCAGAGGCCCAGATCCACCACTTCGACGCCACAGGCGCCCAGGGCGCCCTTCACGAGGTCCAGGAGGGTCTTGCCGCTGGGACGCCCGTCCCGACCCACGACCACGCGGAGCGGCCCCTCGTCCTGACGGTTCCGGCACCAGGCCGCGAAGGCCGCCGTGTAGCGGACCACATTCTCGGGATGCAGATCTTCGCCCACGATGCCGCGGATACCGGACACGCTGACCATGAGAGCCATCCCGACGCTCCTTCTCGAATAGAAAAGCCGTTCTCCCGGAGAACGGCGGATCCGGGTTCTCAAGGAAACCCGAGGGGAGCTGGTGCACGGATTTGAACCGTGGACCTACGCATTACGAGTGCGTTGCTCTACCACTGAGCTACACCAGCCAAGGACCCAACTATATAGAGTTGGATGCCCGGAAAGTCAAGGTGCGTGGGAGCTTCCGCCGTCTGGAGGCTCCCGGAACGGGGCCAGAGATAGGGGAAATTGTCCCCGAAAGGGCGAATGAGGGCGACTCATCGCGGAGAATGGTCGGGAATTCCTTCCTATCCCTTTTTCTTCCTCAAGTAACATCGTAAATTGGACGATACCTTCCGGGCGCAGGTGAGAGTCACCGCGCCCAGTCTTTTCCAGCATTCATGCATTGCACCAGGAGAAGTTAAGATGAAGAAGGCTCTCGTGCTTTTCGCGATTTTCGCGCTGGTCGCCGGCACCGCCCTGGCCGACCGCGGACTCACCCGTGCCGAATTCCCCCGCCATGGCAACAGCCAGAACCGTGACGCCGTGGAACTCGGATACGACGATGACACCTTTGAAGGCTACGGCACCAGCCCGGATTGGTCCGACGAGACCATCATGGTCGCTGAGGTCCCCGCCGGTGGCCCCTACGCTCTCGAGACCATCCGTTTCTTCGGATTCGGCATGACTGATCGTCCCGTGGTCTTCCGTGAGATCCTGGACCTGGTCACCGAGCCCGGCGCCGTGATCGACAACAGCATCATGTTCAACTTCGGCGTGGATGTCTGGGAAAACGCCCAGTGGGTCGACGTTGACGTCAGCAGCCTCGGCTTCATCTACGACGAGGGCGACCTCATCGGCGCCGGCCTGACCCTCGACGGTACCGACGGCATCGGCCTGGATGACAGCTGCTTCTACGATGGCACCTGCGGAACTTACTGGGCCTACTGGAACGGTACGTGGGGCCTGGATTCGGACTACGGCTACAACGACGGCATCCGCTTCGTCCTCACGGGCGGAACCTCCACCCAGGAGATCACCCTCTCCGGCGTGAAGAGGCTGTACTAGAAGCCAGCTACCAGCTACCAGCTACCAGCTGCCAGCCGGAAAAACACCCTCCTCCGCGATTGGAGGAGGGTTTCTCATTGGCTTCTGCACACCAGTCGCTGCCCGCAAGAAACCCTCCCCCGGCATCGGAGGAGGGTTCTTGCTGGTAGCTGGTAGCTGGTGGCTGGTAGCTTACCCCGCCAGGCCAAGCTCCTTGAGCTTCTCGCGCTTGGCGGTAATCTGCCCCACGAGATCGGTGAGGGTCTTCTCCTGGAACATCTTGAAGATCTCTTCCTTGATGGGCTTCCAGTCCTCGTGGATGGGACAGACCACTTCATCGGAACAGGGATTGATGCCGAGGATGCAGGTGGTCTCCCACTGGCTGATGGCATCGAAGGCGTTGACGATCTCATAGAGATAGATCTGGTCGGGCTTCTTCATGAGGGTGAAGCCTCCACGGGGGCCTCTGAAAGACTTGACCAGACGGATCCTCGTCAGCACCTGCATGGTCTTGGCCAGGAAGTGGAAGGGAATGCCCTCGGACTCGGCGATATCCTTCAGCTGTGTCGGCGTATCCCCACCCTTCTCCGCCATGTAAACCATCGCCCGTATCGCGTATTCACTCGCTCTCGATAGAATCATCGCCGCTCCTAATCCGCTCCCGTCGACCGGGGGAGCTAAACCCCTGTATTGGATTTCTAAGTCCTGAATCCAGGTAGCTAAACTAGACGAAAATACCTGGAATGTCAACAGGGATTCCGGCGGAAAAGCTCTGAATTATGAAGCCAAAAAAAGAGGGCAGGTCTTTCGACCTGCCCTCTCCCTGAAGAGGATTCGAAGAATCCTATTCCACTCCCGAAGGAGCGGTACTGCTAAACCTTACGGCGCGACCACCGTGATGTTGATGAACCACTGCTGCGACTCGTTAACCACATCATCCCAGGCGAAGATGCCGATGGTGTGGTTGCCGACCGCGAGGACCGTGGTGGCTTCGAAGATGCCATCCGCGTCCGCGTCGGTGTCGGCGCCGAAGAAGTTGTCCATGTTCACGCTGGCGTAGTCGTAGGCCGGCTCGTCAGCGAAGAACTCAACGTCAGTGATAGTGGCGCAGTGCCAGTCGAGCGGCCGGACCTGGACCGTGATCGGAGTGCCGGCGACGATGGTCGCGTTGGGCTCCGGATAGATCCAGTAGGCCGGATCGGCGGGCGCCTCGGGAGCGAGGATATCGTTGATGGTGAACGAGTCCGTCACGAGCGAGGAGTTACCCTCGGTGTCGAAGGCCTCGATCTCGTAGTCAACAATGTCCAGGTTCTCGTAGGGGTTGTAGCCCAGGGGGAATCCGTCACTGTCGACATAGACGTCGCCGATGGGACCGTCACAGTCCGCGAAGCCGCCCACGTCGAAGGTGTAGGTGAAGTTCTCAGAGCCGTAGAAGCAGGGATCCTCGTAGCTGACGTTGGTCGGCCAGGTCGGGTTCCACTGATAGGCGCTGTAGAAGGTCACCTCGTGAAGGAGATCCGCCTCGGGGTTCGAGTACACATTGAGCGTGGCGTAGTCCCACCACCAGCAGTTGCCGTTGCCGTCGATGTCCTGGACATCGAAGTCAATGGTCGCCTGACGAGTGTCCACCGGATCCACCGTGTTATCGGTGATGGTCGGCGGGACGTCGTCGACGATGTGAATGTCGGCGGTCGTGGTGTTGGTGAGTCCACCGTTGTAATCCCAGCAGTCATCCTCGAGACCCATGGTCAGCAGGAAGTCGCCAGCCACACCCGAAGGATAGGTGACCGGATCGACGGCTTCGCTGATCGGGTTCGTGGTGTCGTCCTTCGTGCCGGTGGTCTCATAGTCCCAGGCGCAATCGAAGTCGTCATTGACGTCGTTCTCGCCGGCACCATAGAGCTCGACCGTGGCGTTCAGGAGAGCCCAAACCTCGGGATGATCGATGCTCGGGTTCCACGGCTTCAGATCCTGCTCGAACTGGACGGAACCGTCGTCGATTCCGAAGTCGAAGCTGTTACCGGCCTGGTCGTAGACCCGGATGCCCACGTAGATGTCCTTAGACTCCTGATCGTAGGGATACCAGGGGAAGTTCCAGGGCGCGGAAGTCGCCGTGAAGTAATACTCGTAAGTTCCGGGGTTGCCGTTGTCGGACAGGTAGAACTCCACCCGGTCCAGGCAGCCGGAGTTGTCAGCGACGTTGCTGGGCATGATGTCGATGTTGTCCGGATAGTCCGCGGTCACGCAGGTGGCGCCGTTGGCAGGAGTGCCGGCGGCCCAGTCCGCGCTCGGATCCACGTTATCCGTCCAGACATCGGTGCTCAGCACCACGCCCAACTGGGAGTCGCCGGCGGTGTCGTAGACGTTCACAGTGACCGTCCAGTTGTCCCAGGCTCCGTAGTTGTAGGCGTAGTTCGTGGCGTTCGGCCAGTCGATGAACCACCAGCCGGCGCCGTCGCCGAAGTTAACTTCGATGTAGTCAATTTCGTTGTCGTCCGAGATGTAGTTCTGGAACGGGAAGACAACGACCTGGCTACCGGAGATCAGATCACAGGCACCGGCGGCGACGACGGTCGGGTCGTTGGACTCGACACAGTTGTTGTCGCGCTGGCCGACCTGATCCTCGTTGATATCGAAGGCACGGGCTTCGAAGATGGCCGGTCCGCCGTAGGCGTAACCGTAGGCCGCATCCAGGAAGGCCGAGACGTCGAAGGTGATCGAGAACTCGAAGGTCGGGCCGGTCAGGCCGTCGATCTCCTGCATGCCCACATCCACTCCGGTCACGTCTTCGTCAATGTACAGATCGTTGACGAGGAACCAGACCTTGGAGATGCCGGGCAGGCCGTCGCGGTTGTACTCGGGATAGTCGCTGGCCCAGACGGTCAGCGTCACGTTGCCGTCGATGTTGCCGGCGGAACAATCCGGAGTAATCCACATCAGGCGAGGCTCCGCAACGTCCTCGATGATGACGCCATGCTGCCCGTAGATATCCTCGGGGAAGAGAACGATCTGCGAGTAGATGCCGTCCTCATCGACAGCGCGGAAGGCCGGGCCGTCGGAGGTCGTGGAGCTGGACGTACTACGATAACCGTAACGGTTGTCTGTGGGATCGTAAGGATCCCCAGGCGTGTTGTAGCCGTAACCGGCTTCGTAGTAGTTCAGACGCCAGACCAACGGATCCTGAGGCGGTGAGAACTCGTACTCGGGGGCGAAGCCAGGATCGGACCACCAGTCGCCGTCCTCGCTGCTGCGCAGGTCGGTGCGACGGTCCCACTGGTACTTAATGCCGTTGGGATCACCGTCATCCGAAACCAGCGCGTTCACCGCAAACTCCAGAGTGTGGAGATTGTAGTAGTCGCCGATGACTTCGAGATCTCCACCCGTTTCCGCCGATCCAGGAGGATCGCTGTGGAAGAGCTGGAGGTCTGAGTAGTCACCGGTGTTTCCAGACCTGTCATGAGCTCGAGCCCGCATCCAGTAGTATCCGCGATCCTTGCCATCCCAGTTGTAGAAGAAGCGCCACTCGACCTCGTTATCCATGCAGTCGGGGTTGTAGAGCAA
The DNA here is from genome assembly GCA_964410395.1 of uncultured bacterium. Classification (GTDB taxonomy): domain Bacteria; phylum Krumholzibacteriota; class Krumholzibacteriia; order JACNKJ01; family JACNKJ01; genus JACNKJ01. The sequence goes on along the minus strand of CAYPGS010000015.1, from coordinate 1,988 downwards.
GGTGACCTGCTCGATGAAGGTGCCGGGGCTGCCGCCCACGAAACCGTCATCGTCGGTCCAGATCTCAACCGTCACGGCCGCATCGCTCTCTCCGCCGAGCCCCTGAAGGATACCGTTATCGAGAGCGGTCAGGTCGTAGTACATCGTGCCGTACTGGGCATTCTTGGTTCCCTCGTTGCCCTCGTTGGCATTCGGGGCATCGATGGGATGGTAGGGCGCGACATCCAGGTTAGTGACCCAGGGATCCTGCTCATCGCCCACGGAGACCCAGGTCTCGGTGGTGCCGACATAGTTGCCGTCGATGTAGTAGTCGACGGAAACGGTGCGCAGGGCCGCCAGGGTGAAGGTGTGGCACTGACTGTTGCCGCCGTCCACCACCACCGGAGTTCCGTCACCGAAGTTCCAGTCGTAGGTGTACTCGGCGTCGTCCGCGCACTCCATGGTCACGGACATGCAGAGCTCGGCGTCCACGGCGGTCTCGTCGCAGTCGGCGAACTCGGGCAGACTGTACTTGTAGATGACCACGGGGAACGAAGGCAAGCTGCGGTTGCCGTTCACGTCGACCGCCTGAGCGTAGACGTAGAAGAATCCGCAGATGCCGTAGAAGGCGCCGTCGGCATCCCAGACCGCATCGCCGGGACCGTCACCGTTCAGGGTGGCGATCACGCCGGTGTAGGCGCTGGTGCCGTCGCCGTCGTAGCCGAAGCCGTACATGTCGGTCCAGTAGGTCGGATCTCCACCGTAACCATCAGCCACGTCGAAGGCGATGATCTCGATGCGATCGACCTCGGGGCCGGAGTGTCCGAAGGGTCCGGACTCGCCGGTACGGTCATCGACGTCGAACTCGATGTGGATGTCAGTGTCGCTGCTCTGAACATCGGCACGATCCCAAGCGTTCGTGATGGCGATACCCGGGTTGAAGAAGTCGTCGACTTCGTCGATCTCGGGCTGCTCGGGCGCGCAGACGTCCTGCAGGTTCACTTCAAAGTCTTCGGACACGGACCACTGGCCCCAAACGTCGCAGGACCAGATGCGAGCGGTCATGTCGTCGTAGTGATCGAACCAGTAGACCCAAGGCAGCGGGAAGGTGTTCGGATTGTAGCCGAACAGCTCCTCGGTCCAAACGTTCGTGCCGTCGCTGGAGACGAACTCGAAGAGCAGGCTGTCCAGGGGATAGCCGCTGTCGTCCGTGGAGTTCCAGTCGTAGAAACGGACCGGGATGCCCACGGGATCTTCGAAGCAGTTCCAGACGCCCGAATCGTAGGGCCACTCGTTCGTGTAGAACGCCAGAGTGCTGAAGTCGGGATAGTCACTCTTGGTCACCGTCTCCATCATCTGGGCCATGTTGCCGGCCTTATCATAGATGGTGAAGGTGACGTCCCAGTCGCCAGCGTCGAAGGCGTCCCAGTTGATGTTCTGATAGGTCTCGCCACAGGCCACGGTGATCGGGGCCACGTAGTGAGAACCGGCGAAGTCGATGGTGAAGTAGTCGCAACCGCTCACGCAGTTGCCGACGTCCACGTCATCGGCGTCGAAGGTGCTTCCGAGGTCTTCGCGCTCGTCGGAGACCAGGAAGTCGTTGGGGTTCACCCAGTCGTTATCGTAAGGACCTTCGTCCGCGATGAAGGTGATGTTCTCGACGTTGAAGGCGTTGATCACCGGGAGGTCATCCTCCAGGCAGATCGACCAGGTCTCGGTCAGAGAGGTCACCGTCACGTTGCGGCCGGAATCCACGGGCGTGTACTCCACGATGTAGACTTCGAGGGAGTAGCTGCCCAGACCGGCGAAGGTGTGGGTGATACCGGCGGTACCCGGATCGAGGGTGCCGATGTTGACCACGTAGTGGCCGCCGTCGCTGAAGTCGAAGACCACATCGTAGGTGGTTTCGGTATCGGCGAGGTTGTCATCGGTGAACACCACCGTGAAGGGCAGGGTCAGGAACTCGTTATCGTAGTAGTTCCCGTCCGCGTGCTCCTCGGTGAGGTTCA
>CAYPGS010000014.1:0-87817 GCA_964410395.1 uncultured bacterium | reverse complement strand
TGCGATGACCCGAGACGTTGATGACGTCGTCGACGCGGCCGGTGATCCAGTAGTAACCGTCCTCGTCGCGGCGGCATCCGTCACCGGTCATGTAGTAGCCCTTGTAGGTGCTGAAGTAGGTATCGTAGAAGCGCTTGTGATCGCCGTAGAGCGTACGCATCATGCCCGGCCAGGGATGGTCGATGCAGAGGTTTCCGCTCGTGGCGCCCTCGAGAATCTTGCCGTCGGGGTCCACCAGAATCGGATGGACGCCGAAGAAGGGCAGCGTGGCGCTTCCGGGCTTAAGGTCGATGGCGCCGGCCAGGGGCGTGATCATGATGCCGCCGGTCTCGGTCTGCCACCAGGTGTCCACGATGGGGCAGCGGCTTCCGCCGACCACTTCGTAGTACCAGCGCCAGGCTTCGGGATTGATGGGCTCGCCCACCGTGCCGAGAAGGCGCAGGCTGGAGGTGTCGTATTTCTTCACCCAGTCGTCACCCTCGCGCATGCAGGCGCGGATGGCGGTCGGAGCCGTGTAGAAGATGGTGACGCCGTACTTCTCGACGACCTGCCAGAAGCGACCGAAGTCGGGGTAGCTCGGCACGCCCTCGAACATCAGGGTGTTGGCGCCGTTGGCCAGCGGGCCGTAGACGATGTAGCTGTGACCGGTAACCCAGCCGATGTCGGCGGTGCACCAGTAGACGTCGTCGCTCTGATAGTCGAAGACGTACTCGTGGGTCATCGACGCGTAGAGCAGGTATCCGCCGGTGGTGTGCTGCACGCCCTTGGGCTTGCCGGTGGAGCCGCTGGTGTAGAGGATGAACAGGGGATCTTCCGCGTCCATCCACTCGGGTTCGCAGTCCTCGCTGGCGCCCGCCATCTCGTCGTGCCACCAGACATCGCGTCCGTCCTGCATGGGCACTTCTGTGTTGGTGCGGTTGAAGACCACGCAGGTCTCGATGCTCGGGGTTTCCTTCATGGCCTCGTCGGCGTTGGTCTTCAGGGGAACGACCTTCTTGCCACGATAGCTCGCGTCGGTGGTGATGAGCATCTTGCAGGCGCTGTCGTTGATGCGGTCCTTCAGGCTGTCGGCGCTGAATCCGCCGAAGACGATGCTGTGGATCGCGCCGATGCGCGTGCAGGCCAGCATGGCGATGGCCAGCTCGGGAACCATGGGCATGTAGATGCAGACGCGATCGCCCTTGGTGACGCCCTTGGCCTTCAGCACGTTAGCAAACTTCTTCACTTCGGTGAGCAGCGAGGCGTAGGTGTACTTGCGCTCGTCGCCCATCTCGCCTTCCCAGATGATGCTCGTCTTGTCGCCGTTGCCAGCTTCGACGTGCCTATCCAGGCAGTTGTAGCTCACGTTCAGCTTGCCGCCGAGGAACCACTTGATGTCGGGAGTATTGAATTCCCACTCGAGAACCTTGTCCCACTTCTTGTGCCAGGACAGGCGCTTCTCGGCCTGCTCGGCCCAGAATCCCTCGGGATCGTCGATGGAGTGCTGGTACATTTCCTTGTACTGGTCCATCGAGTTGATATGCGCCCGCTCCCGGATGTTGTCGAAAACGGGAAAGACTTTGCTTTCAACGGTCGTTTCAGCCACGTCCTCGCTCCTTGATCTTGGGCCCAAGCCCGGCTGAGTACTTCGTCTCCGCCGGAAACGGGGCGGATCGATTGGTATGCATATGGCGGTACTTGACCGGGAAATCCGGTAAGCCGCCATGACAATAAAGAAGGTCCCCTCGATTATGCCAGCCCGCTTGGGGGATTTTTCACAATAGTGGATGGCCCATCCTTCTCGTTGCCGCCCGGGCCCCGCTCTGATAGCCTCGAAACCGATTCCGAGGAGAACCCGCGCGTGAAAACCCTTCTGGCTCTGATAGTTCTGCTGCTTCTGGCCCTGGCGGCGGGACCGCGCACCCACAGCCGCTTCGGCCGGCTGTCCCAGGGTTTCTTCTTCCTCGGCGGGGAATTCCTGATCATCGGATGGGCCCTGGCCGCCCTGGGCATCCTGAGTGAAGGCGCCTGGGAGGCCCTGCGCCCCCTGACCACCCTCGGTCTCAGCTGGATCGGCCTGCTTCTGGGCCTGCAGTTCGAGATCCGACACATGCGGAAGATACCCCTGGCCTTCCACGCGGTGGGCCTGATGCAGGGACTGCTGGTGCTCGTGGGCGTGAGCCTGGCCTTCTATCCCCTGATGATTCGTGTCTTCGGAGGTGGCATGGAGACCCAGGCAGCCGCGCTGCTCCTGGGCGCCGCCGCGGCCACGAGCAGCCAGGACATCCTGGCCCTGGCCATCCGCCGGCGACAGAAGCACCCCCATGCGCCGGTGCATCTCTATCGCTACTCGGCCGCCCTCGATTCGGTGATTCCGGTGATGGTCCTCGTGCTGCTCTTCGGAGTGAACCACGGCCGATCCATCTTCGAGGGCGGTGATCCCAGCTGGCTGGGCGCCCTGGGGTGGACAGGCTACGCCACCGGCCTGGGCATCGTGCTCGGCCTGCTCTTCGTCTTCCTGCTGCATCGCCTGCGCGAGCGCTCCCACCACCTGCTCATCGCCCTGGGCTTCCTCGCCTTCTCCGGCGGACTCGCCCTGGCCCTGGACTTCCCGCCCCTCTACGTGAGCTTCGTCGCGGGCCTCGTACTGGTGAACGCCACCGGGCATCACAACCGCACATGGGAGATCGCCGTGGCCAGCGAGCGACCCTTCTACTTCATCCTGCTGGTGCTCGTGGGCGCGGGCTGGCACGTGGGCAGCTACTGGGCGCTGCTTCTGGCGCCACTGTTCTTCCTGGCGCGCATCCTGGCCAAGAGCCTTTCGCTATGGCTGGCCGGGCGCATATTCTTCGGACGGCGCATCCTTGACCGGCGCAGCGGACTCGCCCTCAGCGGGCAGGGCGCCACGGCGGTGGCCCTGGTGGCGAGCGTGCAGCTCATCGAGCGCGGCACCCTGGCCGATAGCGCGCTCACCATGATTCTGATGGCCGTCCTCCTGTCCGGGATCTTCGCCCCCGCCCTGACCTCCGAGGGCCTGAGCCGGGGGGTGCGGCGATGAGGCGCGTGCTCACCCTGGTCGGGCTCGCGGCCCTGGCCTACGTGGCCTCCAAGGCCTACCTGCCGGGCTTCTCGAACATCACCGGACACGCCACCTGGTCCCTGGGCTTCCTGCTGCTCGCGGCCTTCACCGTGGGCGAGCTGCTGGCCGTGATCCGGCTGCCGCGCATCACCGGATACCTGCTCACCGGCCTGGCTTTCGGGCCCTACCTGCTCGGATTCGTGAATCAGGCCTCGGTGGAATCGCTCTCGGTCATCGACTCGCTGGCCCTGACCTTCATCGCGCTCAGCGCTGGGGGCGAGCTGCCGTGGAAGGACATCCGCGACAACAAGAGAATCATCGGCTGGGCCATCGTCGGCCTCATGAGCGTGGTCTTTCTGGGCAGCACCCTGCTCTTCCTCGCCTTCAGCAAGGTCTTCGCCTTCACCCGCGATCTGGACTTCCCCTCGCTCCTGGTCATGGCGGCGGTGCTGGGCGCCATCGCCACGGCGCGAAGTCCGGCCAGCGCCATCGCCATCATCAAGGAGACCCGGGCCCACGGCGTCTTCACGGAAATCGTGTTGGGCGTCACCGTGGCCATGGACATCCTCGCCATTATTCTCTTCGCCCTCGTCGTCAGCGTGGGACAGGCGGTGCTCGGCTCCACCGGCCTGGACCCGGCCTTCATCGTGGGCCTGAGTCTCGAGATCCTCAGCTCCCTGGCCATCGGCACGGCGCTGGGTTTCATCCTGGCGGCATGGCTGAAGCGCGTGGACGGCTATCACCTCATCACCATCTTCGTCTTCGCGGTGCTCGTGACCGAGGCCTCGCACTTCCTCAGCGACCAGCTGGAAGCGGCCTATCATCTGAAGTTCCACCTGGAGCCCATGCTCATCTGCATCGCGGCGGGCTTCGTGGTGCGCAACTTCAGCAGCCAGGGCGAGCGCTTCATGCACGTGATCGAGGAGGGCGGCCTCATGGTCTACACCCTCTTCTTCGCCCTGGCCGGCGCGGCGCTGGATCTGGACATCCTGCGCAGTACCTGGTCCCTGGCCCTGGTGCTCGTGCTCATCCGAGGCCTGGCCATCCAGGCCGGCTCCTGGACGGGCATGCGCCTGGCCCGGGCGCCGGACAAGTATCGCAAGATCTTCGGGATGACATTCATCACCCAGGCGGGCGTGAGTCTCGGTCTGGCCAAGGCGGTGGAGATGCGCTTCCCCGATTGGGGACCGGCCGTGGCCACCCTGGCGGTGGCCACCATCAGCATCAATCAGATCATCGGTCCGGTGCTCTTCAAACAGGCGCTCTGGTTCGCCGGGGAAACCGGCGAGCAGCGCGAGAGCGAAGACTAGGGCAGGTCCAGCCTCCGCCCGCCGGCGCGCTCCCAATCGGCGGCGAAGACTTCCAGCAGATGCTCGTGCAGGCCATCGGACCTCACCGACAATCCCACCTCGCGATTCATGAGCGATGCCGTGGCGCTGCCGTTGGCGCTGCCCACGTGGCTCCAATGCTCATCGCCGATGCGCGCGAGCAGCATCTTGTTGTGGATGGGATCCCTGCGCGATGGCGTGCGCGGCAGCCATCCCAGCCTCACCTCGATGTCGATGTTCTCCTCCAGCGCCGCGGCGTTGAGCATGTCGCGGGTGGCCTCGCTCTTGGGCGCGGCCCGATTCCCGCTCAGCAGGATGCGCACGTGGGCGCCTCGCCGGGCGGCCTCGAGGTAGGCGTCCAGACGGGGATTGCTGCGGCGCCTCTCGCCGTATCCCCAGTGCGGACGCTCGTACTGCTGTTGCACGAAGATCCAGTCGCCCTGTCCCGCCGCATTCACGAGTCCGAGGTAACCGCGATCCGGGCGAAGGGAGTTGTCCGGCGACTGGCTGAGTTCGAAGGCGGCGGTTTCTCGAGCCACGAAGGGCGCCTCGACCACGGGCTGGTAGTTCTTCCGATCGCCCGACAGTCGGGGAATGGTCTCCTCGACACTCTCGTGGGGCACGAACTGCCGGATGTCCCGCTGGCGCCAGGGATCGCAGTCGGCCTCCCAGATCTCGATGGCCCGCTGGACGGCGCAGCTGGCGTCGGTGATCAGGATCACGCCCCGGCTGCCGCCCGTGCCGTTGCTCTTGTCGTCGGCGGGCAGGCTGCTCTGGGTGAAGTTGTCGCTGCTCACGAGCAGACGCTCTCGATCGGCGAGCACGATCTTCTGGTGCACATGGTTGTAGCGGTCGGGAATGTCCGTGTCGGGACCCAGGTGACGCGGGTCGTCGCCGTTGCGCCAGAAGTAGACCTCGCCCTTGCCCGAGGGGTGGTCGATCACCCGGTGCATGAGGCCGAGCACCGAATCGTAGGTGCCGCCCCGAGCGCCGAAGACCTCGCCGTCGAGGAGCACGGTCACCGCGACGCCGCGATCCAGGGCCGCGATGAGTTCGTCCACGATGAGCGGATGGGTGATCAGGTAGATCTCGATCTCGAGGCTGCGTTCCGCGGAGCGCAGGAAGTCACGCACGCCCTCGAATGAGAACTCCGGCGAAACGTAGGCACGGATCTCCGCTTCCTCCTCGCAGGAGGCCGTCTCGAAGAAGAGGTTGCGGTCCCAACCCGCGTAGTTCATGCGCATGCCCCAGTCGGGATCGTCCGGGTCGCAGATCCAGTCGGAGGCCTGGTCGGTGTCGATGAGGTCGCCGCTTCGTGGATCGCGCTTGCGCAGTAGCACCTGCCCCTCTTCGGGCACGTAGTTCGAGTAGCGATAGGGTTCGAGGCTCGGACCCCGCCAGCCCAGGGCCTCGAAGCCCCGCGCCTTCTCGAAGCAGACCAGGTCGGCCACGATGCCTTCGGGGTTCAGCAGCATGAGCTCATCGCCCGAGTTCGCGAGAATAAGGCAGGAGTCGCCGGGCGAGGGATCGCGGTCGAAGCTGAAGTCGCAGTCGAGTCCGAACTCGAACCAGTAGCGTTCCTTCTTGCGCGCCACGCGGTATCGCTCGCCAGGCGCAAGACGGCTCCCCTCCGGGAAGCTCCACTCGCCCTCGCCGTCGCTGACGCGCCAGCCGCTGAGATCTCTCGGCCGATCGTCGAGGTTGACCACGGCGAAGGACTCCGCTCCCTCGGCCTCGCCGGCCTGGGTGGGGTCGTAGCAGATCTCGTCGAGGCGGAAAGGCGCTTCGGTCTGGGCGTAGGGCTCTTCGAGACCCGTGCAGATCTTCAGCTCGGGCTGGATGAAGATGTCCTCCCCCGTTCGAGGCGTCAGACGCCAGCGCTCGCCCGAGCGACGAAAGATGCCTCTCAGACGGTGGATGGTCATGTCCTCGAGCAGTACGGGGTGGGCACCGTCGCGCAGTTCCAGATCGAGGGTCACATTCCCCTGCCGCAGGACGGCCAGCCAGGGCACGCCATTGGCGTTGCGCAGGAATCGCTCGACTTCGAGATCCTGCAGTTCGACGAGTCGGTTCTGAAACTGAAGGGAGTTCTCGACCAGCTCCTGAACGGTGACGAGCCGAATACTGAGATCGCTGGCGTCTCGCTGCAGAATCTTCACCCCATCCACCTGGAGCTGCAGTTCGCCCCGGTAGCGTTCGAGGGTGCCCGTCACCTTGATGCGATCCCCCACCTCAGCCCGGTGTTCGTTGGTGCGGAGATGAATTCCACGACCCTCCCTGGGCCATCGCAGCGGAGTCGGCTCCTGCAGGTAGGCATCGCGGAACAGGTCGGCCGCGAGCCGACCGACCACCTCGACCTCGGCGCCCATGAGCGAGCTGTCGGCCTCGAGGGCCGCGAAGAGGTCCGAGGGCGATTCGAAGCTGTTGGCAGCCATCGCCGGCGCCGCGGCGAGTAGAAGTGCCGCGATCATCTTACGAAAAGTCATGTCACCTCCTGGGGCGTTCAGACTAGCAGGCCCACGCCCCGGATCAAGGGCCATTCGGGCGGACTTGACAATCCAGGCCCGCGGCTCTAGCCTGCTCGAAAGATTCCGTTAGGGGTGGCCGCCAGGCCTGAGATCAAACCCTCGAACCTGAACCGGGTAATGCCGGCGTAGGGAAACGAAGGAAACCAAATGGCGGCGCCTTCGGTGCCGCCTTTGCGTTTCGGGGACCTTCCCGCGGGATCATCGTCACGAACCCGGGAGGCAACCATGCGCCCCATGATCATCATCGTCTTACTCATGATTCCCCTGCTCGCGCTCTCCTCGACGATTCGCGGACAGGTGGTCGACGCCGAGAGCGGAACACCGCTGCCCTTCGCCAACGTGGTCGTCAAGGACACCGACCGCGGAGCCATCAGCAACCGCGAAGGCGCTTTCAGCGTGGACATCCAGGAAGCGCCCAAGGCCATCATTCAGGTCAGCTACCTCGGCTACAAGACTCTCGAGTTCGAGGTCGAATCCGGATGGGGACTCGTGACCGTCGCGCTCTACCCTTCGGTGCTGACCGAAGACCCGATCATCGTCACGGCCACGCGGGTGCTGCCGCACATCGATCCCCTGCCGGTGAAGAACCTGGACCGCGAAACCATCGAGCAACGCTACTGGGCGCAGGACCCTCCCATGCTGCTGGCCGAGACCCCGGGCGTCTACGCCTACAACGAATCGGGCAACGGCATCGGCAACAGCTACCTGAGCCTCCGCGGTTTCGGACAGAACCGCGTGGCCGTCATGATCAACGGCGTGCCGCTGAACGGCGGGGACAGCCACGAGGTCTGGTGGGTGGACCTGCCCGACTTCGCCGCGAGCCTCAAGGACATCCAGGTGCAGCGCGGCGTCATGAGCGGCCTCTACGGCGGCACGGCCCTGGGCGGAAGCATCAACCTGGTCACCGACAGCTTCGCCCGTGAACGCCGTTTGCGACTTTCACAGGGACTGGGAAGCTGGGGCACCTCCAAGAGCAACATCGAGTTCTCCAGCGGCGTGCTCGACGAGGCCCTCAGCGTGAACCTGCGCCTGAGTACCATCCGCAGCGACGGCTATCGCGATCAGAGCTGGACCAAGTCCTGGGCCTACTACGCCAATCTCTCGCACTTCGGCGAGCGCAGCACGACCCGCGTGAACTTCTACGGCGGTCCCGAGAACACTCACCTGGCCTACAAGGGCATCACCGCCGCCCAGTTAGAGAACGACCGGCAGGACAACCCCCTGAGCTGGAAAGACGAGGAAGACCACTTCCACCAGCCCCACTTCGAGCTGCACAACGACTGGCAGATCGATCCCGACCGCAGCCTGAGCAACACCTTCTTCTTCACCAAGGGCGACGGCTACTACGAGCAGTTCCGGGAGGAGCGCGACGCCTTCGAGTACAACCTGGTCGACCAGCCCGACGACACCTTCGACACCGACCTCGTGCGCCGGCGCACGGTGGACGAATGGGACGGCGGCTGGATTCCCAGCTATCAGCACACCCTCGGCAACCATCGTGTCGATCTGGGCGGCGAGCTGCGCCTGCACCGATCCCACCACTACGGCGACGTGCAGTGGGCCGAGGTCTATCCTGCGGGCCTGCCTCTCTACCAGCGCTTCTACGATTACAAGGTGAAGAAGACGGCCATGACCGCCTACCTTAAGGACCGCATCGTCCTGAGCGGTAGCCTCGCCCTGGAAGCGGTCATGCAGTTTCAGCGCCATTCCTTCGAGCTTCACGAGGATCAGCGATTCGCGGTGGCCTACACCCGCGACTTCAATCTCTTCAGCCCGCGCCTGGGCCTGAGCTGGCAGGCGGCGGAAGGCCGCTCCTTCTTCCTCAGCGGCGCCTACGGCGGACGCACGCCCGCCCACCGCGACATCTACAACGCCGGCGACTTCTGGTCCGGCCCCGGCGGAGAGATCTATCAGGAGTACTGGGGCAACGACTCATACGTGAGCCACTTCGAGGCGTCCGGCGGTGGTCTCGACTACATCGGCCCCGAGGCGAAACCCGAGAAGGTGCTCGACATCGAACTGGGCGGACGCTTCAGCGGCCCTCGATACTCCCTCGACTGGACCCTCTACTGGATGGACTTCCGCGACGAGATCGTGCCCTGGGCCGGCGCCCAGGACGACAATCAGTATCCCAATAACGGCAATGCCGAGCAGAGCCGTCACGCCGGACTGGAGCTGGGTGGCAAGCTGCAGCTTGCCGATAACTGGGCCCTCACCGGGGCGGCCAACTTCACCCAGGACCGTTTCGTCAAGTACACCGAGTACGGCTACGATTGGGAGAACTACGAACCCATCGTCACCATCTACGACGACCAGGTCATTCCCGGCTATCCGGTCTACTCCTGGAATCTGCGCCTGGACGGCGGCATCGGCAGCTTCGCCCCCTGGCTCGCCGCCCGCGGCGCGGGCCGCCAGTGGCTCGACGGCCGCAACGAAGAGGCCCGCAGCGTGAAACCCTTCACGCTTCTGGATGCGGGGCTCAGCATCGACCTGCCCGGTTTCTCCGAAGTCCGCGGCGCCAGTCTCGACCTGCGCGTCAACAACCTGCTCGACACCGAGTATGAGACCTCCGGCTACATCGAATACGATGACGGCGAGCCCCGCTGGTTCGTGGGCGCGCCGCGCAACTGGTACGCCGGATTGAGCGTGGATCTCTGATGCTGCTGACGCGAGGCAAGAGGTCGGGCCTTGTGCTTCTCGACGGCGACGCGCCTTCGGACGAGCTGCTGCGCGCCTGCATCGACCAATGCGATCTCTTCATCTGCGCCGACGGCGCCGCGAATCGCGAACTCCCTCGCGATCCCGACGCCGTGGTCGGCGATCTGGACTCCCTGGCCAAGGTGAAGGAGAGCCTGCCCCTGATCCGCATGGACGACCCGGATCGCACCGACGGGGAAAAGGCGCTGCTCCACCTGGATCGCCAGGGCTGCGACCGCATGATTCTGCTCGGCGGCACGGGCGGACGGCAGGATCATCACCTGGTGAACCTGAGCCTGCCTCTCACCAAGCCCGGCGAGGTCATGCTGCTGGGCGACGACTTCGCCGCCGTGGGAATCTGGGATCGCGGTCGCTTCGAAATCCCGGCCGATCGCGGCCTCTCGATCTTCCCCCTCTACGGCAGCGTGCAGGGCGTCTGTCTGCGCGGAGTCGCCTATCCCCTCGAGAACGCGGACCTCGCCTTCCCTCGGGGACTTACCGCATCCAATCGCAGCTTGGATTCCCGGGTGGAGGTTGAGGTCCTTAGAGGCAGACTGCTGCTTATCGTCGAGCGACAGGCGGGCGATGCGCTCTGGCAGGAGCATTCGTGACGCCGGCCGCCCTGGCAGTCTACGCGGCCTTCCTCGTCTACGCGGTGTTGCGGCTGTTTCGCCGCGGCAAGAAGGGTGAGACCGACTACCTCGTGGCCGGTCGCACCCTGACCCTGCCGGCATTCGTAGCCACCACGGTCTCGAGCTGGTACGGCGGCATCCTGGGTGTTGGCGAATACAGCTACACCTATGGATTGTCCAACTGGCTCGTCTTCGGCGTACCCTACTACCTCTACGCTCTCATCTTCGCCCTCTTCCTCGCCCGTCGTGCACGACGCAGCCGCATGCTCACGGTGCCCGATCAGCTTCGCGAACGCTATGGCGGCAAGGTGGCCGTGCTGGGAGCCACGGTGCTCTTCCTCATGACGGCGCCCGCGGCCTACGTTCTGGCCCTTGGAACCCTGCTCACGCACATCACAGGACTGCCCCTGCTGCCCGTGTTGCTGATAGGCACGGCCTTCTCGCTGGCCTACGTTTTCCGGGGCGGACTGTCCAGCGTGGTCTTCACCGACAAGATCCAGTTCGTGCTCATGTTCCTGGGATTCGTGATCCTGCTGCCCACGGCCGCCGTGAAGCTCGGCGGATTCCATTGGCTTCGCGCCAACCTTCCCCCCGAGCACCTGAGCTGGAACGGAGGACTCCCCTGGCAGTCGGTGGCGGTCTGGTACTTCATCGCCGCGGCGACCCTTGTGGAGCCGGCCTTCTATCAGCGCTGCTACGCCGCGCGGGACGAGGCCACGGCCAGGCGGGGACTGCTGGTGTCCATCCTGTTCTGGGTCTTCTTCGACTTCATGACCACCTCTTCGGGGCTCTACGCACGGGCTGCTCTGCCGGGCCTGGCCGAGGCGGGCGGCCTCGGCGCCCAGGCGAGCTATCCTGCGCTGGCCGAGAGCATGCTGCCGCCGGTGGCCGCGAGCCTATTCATGGTCGGCCTTCTGGCCACCATCATGAGCACCATCGACAGCTATGGTTTCCTGGCGGCCGTGACTTTCGGGCGGGACATCCTCTGGCGCCTGACCGGCAGTCGCGGAGACTCAGGCCGCTTCAGTCGATTCGGACTCTGGGTCACCGGTGTCGCAAGCGCGGGTCTAGCCCTGTGGCGGGAATCCATCGTGGGTCTCTGGCACGATCTGGGAAGCGTGGGCACGCCCGTCCTTCTGATACCTCTTGCTCTGAGCTTCACGGCACGCAAGATCTCAGGCGCCTGGATCCTGGCCGCCATGTTCGGCGGCGGCGGCGTGGCGATCTCGTGGATCGTTCTCTCGCGCGCGGGCGCGGGCTACCCCTTGGGCATCGAACCCATCTTCCCCGGATTGCTGGTCAGTGGGGTCTTCTCCCTGGCCGGATGGCTCAGGGCGTCGCGTCGCTGAACTTGATGCTCGATTCCCAGGCCGCGGGATCTCGCCAGAACTCGAGGCTCTCGGCGAGAAAATCGAGGGTGGCCACACGGGTGGCTTCGAGCACGGGATGGGGCTGGCCGCTCTCGGGCAGCCAGCGGGGACCACTGCGGTACATGTGTGTCCAGGACCCGCTCAGCCGCGATTGACCTCGCGAGTTGAAGCGCCGGATCTCCACGCCGCTGGGTGCTTCACGCAGAATGAACTCCAGCTCCAGATCGCAGGATCGATAGCCCTCCCCCACGCCCAGACTGCGAAGCTTCATCTGCCTGACCTTCACGCCCACGAAGAGTTGAGGATCCCCGGGCCAACCGTGCAGGGCGAAGCCGAAGTTTTCCAGGGTCTGCATGAGCGACGCGTGCATGCGATCCTGCATCTCGTAGGAATCGGGGATGGGAAGGTACCAGTCCTCGCCGAGTTCCTTCTCCTGGAAGTGCCAGACCACGGTGCTGGTGCGACCCAGGCGACTGCTAACCTGCAGCTGCACGCCATCGAGCCGCAGATTCGGCAGCAGCGAGGCGTGCTCTCGATACTCCAGACGCAGAAGCGCGCCGTCCACCGATGGACCGCGCGCGCGCTGGGATGCACATGCCGCCAGCAGCGGCAGTGCGAGCAGGATTCCGATTCGTCGTAGTCCGATCATGGGTCCGAGATCTCTACCATTGGGCGACCAGCGGACTCTTCCCCGCCGACCAATTGCCCTTCACGCAATTCTTCCCGTTGTCGAAAGCCAGGTAACTGTACTTGCCATAGTGGGGCACTTTGCGCGCGATGGCGCCGACCTGCTTCCCCTCGGAAGCGATCACGGCCATGAGACCCCGACCGGGTCCACGCTTCTGAGAGTATACCACGCTGCCGGTGGCCGGCTCCAGGCGCTGTCCATGAAAGACCGTGAAGAAGGGCGTGAGCTGAAGTGCCTCAGGGGTTTCCGCGAAGGGCGGAGGCGTCTTGCCGAGCCAGATCACCGTGCGCGACGACTCGCGGGCCGCGGCGTCGTCGCCCGCGACGATGTTCGGCTCACCCTCCACCCAGTTGGCGGCGAAGGCGCGGAAGGATTCATCCAGATCGGCGCCGAGGTCGTCCTGCAGTACGAAGAGCGGCTCCTCGTCGCTGAGAATCAGGCTGAGCGTAGCCTCCATCTCCTCCTCATGGAGACGCCGGAAGACCTTGTAGAGGGGATCCACTTCCAGAATGCCGGGGAACTCCTGCTTCGGAAGTTCGAATCGCTTCTCGGCCACGTCGAGCTTCACGGTCTTGATGTTGCAGTACATGCAGGAGTCGTGCATGTGCTGCAGGCTCACGGGCACGTCCAGGTCCCAGACGCCGCCCTCCTGGCGCAGGGTGAAGGCGACACGCTCGCCGAGGTCCTCCACATCTTCCACGTAGAGCATCGGTGCGCCTTCGCGCCCCACCCACTGCTCCTGCAGATAGTCCAGGTCGCCCTCGGCCAGTCCGGCCTCGACCTCGGCCGCGCGGAAGAAGTCGGTCCAGGTCGCCTCGCTCCACTGCCGACCCTCGATGACCCGGCGAAGGGAGGCGCGGAAGGCTTCCCGCCCGACCTTCTCCTCGAGCATGTGCCAGACGAACATGGACTTGCCGTATCCCACCGCGCGGGTGGCCGCGTTGTGGCGCGAAACGAACTCGGTGAGCGGGAAGTCCATGCCGTCCTCGGCGGTGTAGCGTGTGTAGTCCTTGAGCGTGTTCTTTCGATACTGGCGCGCCTCGTGCTCGTGCTCGCGTTCCTTGTAGAGGTAGTCGGCCGTATAGACCGTGAGTCCCTCGCACCAGTTGCCGCCCTCGCCGACGAAGACCGAGTTGCCCCACCAGTTGTGGGCGATCTCATGGCCCAGACTCGTCTTCACGATGAAGGGAAGGCGCACCACCTGCTGGCCCAGGAGTGTCCAGCCGGGCATTCCGTAGCCCGTGGGGAAGAAGTTCTCGACGATGGCGAACTTGGCGTAGGGATAGGGCGAGAGGAAGGATTCGTAGAGATCGAGATAGGCGGCCGTCTCGTCGAGATAGGTGTCCACCAGGGAGGAGTCTTCGGGGAAGAAATAGGTCTCGATGAGGGTCTCGCCGTGGACCCGCGTATCCACGCGCCACCGGTTGGCCGCCAGGTTGAGTCCGTCGGTGATGCGCGGCGCGTTCCAGACGGTGGTTGTCCATCCATCTTGGGTGGTCTCGCTGATCTTCTTGCCCTGGGTGAGGCTGGTCCAGCCCTCGGGAAGACGGGTGGTCACACGATGGGTGTAAAGGCTGCCGTCCACATAGGGGTACCATCCCTGACCGCCCGACAGGAACACGCCCTCTTCGCCCACGGTGGCGTTGATCTCGGCGCCCACCTTCTCGCGACCGAAGACGGTGCCGCTCACATCCTGATAGGCCTCGCCGCTCCATTTCAGGATGACCTCACTCGAAGGACTCGCCAACTCGAGGTGCCAGAGTTTCGTGCTCTCACCACTTTCGGCGAGGGTCACACCCTCGGTGCTGTGGGGGCCGTCTTCCGCCGTCGCCGGTTCCGCAATCTCGGTCAGTTTTCCATCGGCCACGGGCGTGAAGCTGCCCAGCAGGTAGAACTCGAACTCGCTGACGGGCGAATCGAAGGTCAATGTGTCCAAGCCGCTCACCTGGTGGCTGGAAGGATTCATCTCCAGCTCCATGGCGTGGCTGAGCAGTACCGAATCCGCGGCGGCGATACCACCGATGAGGAGAGGAAGAGTGATCAGGATGATGAATGCCGAGCGCTTCATGAAGACCTCCGGGATAGCGAATCAGCCCGTAAACTAGCGAGTGCGGACGGCGACTCCAAGCATGATTCCCCTCCGCGATCTCGAAATCAGCACCGAAGCGCGGACCTCTCGACAGCGAAAACCCTCGTCCACCCCTGGTCGAGTCGCTCCGACCAGGGGTCAGATAATCAATACATCTATACTGACTTTTCAGACCTATTTGGCTATAATATTCGAGATCAAGAACTTAGCCCTGCCACTATTCCAGACGTCGCCACCGTTCCTAACGCGTAGCCCTGGATGAACCCACGAGGTCGAAATGAGAACGACAATCCTCTTTTGCATCCTCCTCTTCGCCATCACCGCCTCCGCCAACTACATCGGAGACGTGAGCGTCAATTGGGGCGACCATGCCCTCATCGCCCATGACGAGCATATCGACGTGACTTTCAGCTACAAGGTCGACCAGGCTGAAGGCGCACGTTTCCAGGTCTGGCCCCTTCTGAATGGATACCTTGCCCCGGGAGCCTTCTGGCAGGGCTCGCCCACCTATCCTCAGGGTGAAGGCTTCGGCAGCCAGTATTGCTTCATCGGCAGCGGCGAAACCCTGGTGGACCAGATCCACATCACCATGTGGACTGAAGATTTTGGCGAGCTGCTTCTCGAACTCTACATACCGGTGGACTACACCATCAGCGCCAAGGGCATCTCGAATCTCTGGGCGAACAGCTCCGAGCATTCCGTGCTGCAGTTCGGCACCTACCTGCAGTTCACCCACGATGTCGTCACCGACGAGCCGGGCCTCATGTGGGCCAGGCTCGGCACTGGGGACGACTACCTGATCCACTACGGCGCCAGCGGCGGTGAAGAGATCCTTCCGCCGGGCGGCAGCGCCACGCACTTCTTCACGGTCTACGAAGAGGACCAGCAAGCCGACACCATCCACTTCCAGTTCACCAATCTCGACGACACCGAAACCCTCTGGCGCGGCACCATGCCCTATCGCGTCGGCTGGGGCTCCCAGGGCATCTTCAACGTGAGTTTCGACTGGGAGGAAGACCAGGTCCTGAGCTGGGGCCAGCCAATCACCTGCACCTTCGAGTACCTGACGGACGATCCTGGGGGCGTGCGCATCTGGGCTTTCGGCGCCCGGGATGAGCAGATCATCTGGAGTGACCTGTACAACCAGGGAAGCTCGCTTCTCCCCGCGCCCTACGGGTCTGCCGACCGCTACTTCGGTTACGACGGCGATCTGGACATCAATCAGATCGCATTGAAAATGACGAACGCGGATCAGACCGAGACCTACCTCACGGTCTTCATCCCATTCCGTGCAGGATTCCGCGAGCATGCGGTGCAGAACGTGGTGCTGGAACCAGGCGCTCCGGCGATCCTGGACTACGAGGAGCGCGTATACACCTACTTCGACTACACGACGCCCGGTCCCAACGACCTTCGCATCTGGAACTACGGCGTCGCCCAGGGTAACTACTCCACGAGTACCGGCGGCAGCCCGCTCTATCCTCCGCCCTCGGGATCGGGCAGCAATTTCTTCGCCTACGACGGCCCCGATCCGATCCTTCTCGATCAGGCGGTCTTCACCATCTGGGATGAAGTGGAGGAAGCCTACATCGGATATTCCTGGTATCCCGCCATGCACTTCTACGGGACCAGCGCCGTGGCGACCCATGCACCGGATGAATCCTCGCCGGCGGCGACGAAGCTGCTTGCCAACTACCCCAATCCCTTCAATCCGAAGACGACCATCAGCTTCCACCTTGCCGATCCCGGACGGGTGCAGCTGGCCGTCTTCGACGTGCAGGGACGCCTCGTGAAGAAGCTCCTGGACGAGGAGAAACTGTCCGGTCCCCACGTCATCGAATGGAACGGCACCGACGAACGTGGAGAGCGCGTGGCGAGCGGGGTCTACCTGGCCAAATTCGTGGCCCAGGAACACGAACAGACGCAGAAGATGATTTTAATGAAGTAGCCATCCTGCTCGATGAATCGCCCGCGCCGGCCACCGGCGCGGGTTTCCTATTTCATCGATTGCTGGTGGATTCCATTCTTGCCTTCACGGATCCATCCTCGCTAGCCAAGCCCGTCATCCGATCTATACTGATTCTAGTTCAGTTCTTCGGACATACGTGCTCCGATCCAGCCGCCGCCCCTGCTTCCCTAACCGCCATCGAGCTGGTGGTGAGGTGAAAGGGAGGTCGCAATGAAGATTGGAGTCGTTTTCTTAGCGGCGTTCTGCTTACTGATTCCCAGTACCGTCGCCGCGAACTATCTCGGAGACATTCAAATCGATCGGGGCAATCAGGCATGGCTCGGCCACACCGATCGCATAGGCGTTTCTTTCAGCTACAAGGTCGATGATCCAGCGGGAGGCAGAATCATGGTGCTTCCCTACTCGAACGGGAATCCCACGTCGGGCTACGCCTGGCAGGGATCGCCTCTCTATCCGCAAGGCGAGGGCTGGGGGACGAGCTGGTGTCGTGTCAGCTACGGCGATGTCCTGGTCGACCAGGTCCAGATAAGCCTGTGGAACGAAGAGTTCGATGTGATGCTGATGGAGCTCTTCCTGCCGGTGGAGATCCACTACAGCGCGCAGGGCGTCACCAATCTCTGGTTCAGTCACAGCACACCGTCCTGGATCCAGTACGGCAACGCCCTGGAGATCACGCACGATTTCACCACGGACGAGGCCGGCTACGTCTTCGCCCGCCCCTACTACAACGGGGAGCTGGTTTCCGGGTACTACGCGAGCGGCAGCCCGCTGATCCTTCCGCCCGGTGACTTCGTGGACCACTATTTCTTCTTCAACGAGGGTCCGAAGCAGGTCGACGCGATCAGGATCTATCAGTGGAACGAGGATCAGACCGAAATCGTGTTCGAGTGCTTCGTGCCGGTGGAGTACCACTGGGACGCCCACGGACTCAGCAACTTCAACTTCGACTGGGAGCCCAAGGAGTGGCTGTCCTACAACGAGACCATCACCTCGTTCTTCGACTACACGACCAGCGATCCGAATGGCGTGCGCGTCTGGTCTCTCGGCGCGAACGACGGCGTGATCGACTGGACCGGCATGTACTACCAGGGCAGCGCTCTGCTGCCATGGCCCGACGGGGCTGCGGATCGCTACTTCGGCTACGATGTCGACGAGGAGATCAACGAGATCTGCTTCCTCATGAGGAACGAGGACCAAAGCGAAACCTACCTTGAAGCCTTCGTTCCTTTCGACGCTGTATTCCGGGAGCATTCGGTGAACAGGGTGGCTCTGTATCCTGGCGCTCCCGCCATCCTGGACTTCGAGGAACAGATCGATACCGAGTTCCACTACTACACGGTCTGCTCCAATCCGGTACGCATCTGGCCGCACCCCTACTGCGCGGGAGAGTCGATCGTCCACTGGTATCAGGGAAGCCCGCTCTACGATCCCATGGAAGGTTGGGGATCGAGCTTCTTCGGCTATGACGGACCGGAGGACATGCTCATCGATCAGGTGCAGTACCGCATGCGCGATTCCACCAACGACGAGATCCTCGTGGAAGTCTACGCACCGGCCCTGCACTTCTACGGGAGCAGCGCCGTGGCGACCACGGTACCCAAGGAAACTCCCGAAGCCGCCACGGAGCTCTTCGCCAATCATCCCAATCCATTCAACCCCAAGACGACCCTCAGCTTCTATCTGGCCGAGGCCGGACAGGTGCAGCTCGGAGTCTTCGATGTGCAGGGACGACTCGTTCGCGTGCTGCTCGATGAGCACAAGACGGCCGGCCCCTACGCCATCGATTGGGACGGAAGGGACGATACGGGAGATCGCATGGCCAGCGGCGTCTATCTGGCCAAGCTGATGACCGAACGGCACGAACAGACGCAGAAGATGATCCTGATCAAGTAGCTTGAACGATTGAGGAATGAGGCCCGCGCCCTACCGGCGCGGGTCTTACTTTCTGCGCACGAAACAGAGTGCGGTCCAGGTGGGATCCACCGACACGATCTTGAAGTCGACCCAGCCCGCGTCCAGGCCGAAGGCCCGGACGACTTTCTGATCGATGTCCTTCGCCATGCCGCTGCTCTTCTTGGGCCAGACGATCCAGAGACGCCCCCTCTCCTCGCAGGCGCGGGCCGCCACGGCAAAGCGCCGTTCGAAGGCCTTTCGCGTTTTGACGAAAAGCAGCACCACTGAGAAAGGGCCATGGGCCTGCCCGGCCAGCTTCGCACCTGGCGGTAGCTTGCCGAGGATCTTCTTGAACCCTGAAGGCGCGCCCAGAAGAGCGACCCGGTCCTTGGGTTTGATACCCAACTTGGCCGGGAGCGGACGTCCCTTGTAGGCGGCGAAGACGGAATCGGGGGGATCGGTGGATTGATCCTGTTTGATCGCCTTCCGCACCGCGCCTCGAACGCGGGACCAATCGCAGTAGGTCAGGTTCGGAAGCAACTCGACGATCTTGGCGACCTTCTTCGCCTCGCCTCCGGCCATGACCAGGGGGATGGACCTCGTGGCGGCCCGATGCTTCAGCGCCACGGCGAGATCCCGACCCTGGGACGGCGCGCGATCCAGATCGATGATGACGGCATCGGGAGGGTGGGCCGCCAGGTCCTTGAGCGAGGAGGGTCCGGTGAAGGGACGCGAGTCGATCTCATGGCCGGCGAGAACCAGAGGCTTCGCCTTTCGATCGAGCTCGTCCTCCTTCCACTGGATCACACGGAGCTTCACGATCAGTACCTCAGCTTGCGACCGTGGATTTCCAGGCCATCCCGCCACCGGGTCTTGCCTGGTTTCAGGATCTTGAGGAGTTGAACGTGACCCACGATGTCGAATCCTTCCGCCGTGAAGAGCGCGATCGCCTCCGCGTTCCGCGCCACTGGCTTGATGCTCAGATAGCGTACATCGCGGGCGGCAGCTTCTTCGGCCGCGCGCTGGAGTAGGCGCTTCCCGATCCCCTTGGATCGATGTCCGGGCCTGACGACGACTGGCTCCACCTCGGTCTCATCCTCGGAGTGGAGCAGGCCAATGAGCCCCAGTATCTCGCCTTCTTCTTCGGCGACCCAAACACCGGCGAGATCGGAACGCTTCAGATGCTCATCGAACTGCTTCCCCGGATCCTCACCACCGATGTCGTCGCTTTCGTAGATCCGGCGATGCCTGTCGGTGAGATCGACCCAGAGCTGGCGACAGGCGTCCAGATCGCGCGTCTCGTAGGCACGAATGACGAGACTCACTTGTCCCCCTCCAGAAGGACGTATCTCCAGATGCTATCCATCAAGCCTCCTTGGGGCCATGGAGTTCGAGGTATCGTTTCCGGTTGAGCCGCATCATGGCGACGTCCTCCACCGCCGGGTCATGGACGAATCCGAACCGTTCGAGCAGGCGTCGCCCTTCACGATTGGCCGGCGCGAGCGGATCGTCGATACCTGCGGCATCGAGTTCCAGGAAGTAGTGACGGAAGAACTGGCGCATGGCCTCTGTGCCGATTCCTCGCCCGCGATGGGACGCCAGCACCTTGATGTTGAACTCGGCCACTCGGGTCTCCGAATCCATGCGGTGACTGCTCACCTCGCCCACCGCCTCGCCCTTCTCATCGAAGACGAGAAAGTAACAGTGGCTTCCATCGCCCGGGTCCACCACCTTCTCGAACCAGCGCCGGGCCTCGTCCTCTTCCATGCGATAGACGCCTCCCACCGCCTCCATGGTGGCGGGGTCCTCCCAGAGCCTTCGTACATGCTTCATCTCTTCCCACCGGGGATGTCGCAACTGAATCTTCACCCTGCCCTCCATCACTTCGCCTGCGCGATCCAGGCGGTGGTCGAGGCGCGGAACCAGTACACGGCGAGAGTAACCATGACGGCCGTGGTCACAAGCGGTGGAGGATCGGCTTGCCAGGCGATACCCGCGAATGACGCGGTCATGGTTCCCATGGGCTCCGGTGTGGTCTCGTCCTCGTAGTCCATGCGCTCCAGCACATAGAAGAGCGACAGGCGCTCCCTGCTTTTCAGACCGATTCGCCAGCGCCAGCCGAGATGGAAGAAGTCTGAACTGATGGGGCTGTCGTGATCGCTCCAGAGCAGGGCCGCCGACGTCTCCAATCTCCAGTTCGAGTCCACCGGCCTCGAGTAGCGGGGACCCGCGAAGTAGCGAAGGTCGTCGGGACCCTTGGACAGTCCGAGAATCAGGCCGAGCTTGTCTCCCCTCGCGTCGCTGGGGCGCAGGTTGGCGCCCGCTTCGAGGAAGATCCGCATGAACGATTCCTCGTAGTGGGGAATCTCGGTCTCATCGCCGAAGAGGAGTCCGCCTTCCAGGAACATCCGGGATGCGGCGCCCACCGGCCTCGGCTTCAGGGCCTCCGACGCGGATGCCAGCAACAGCATCGAGAGGATCAGAAGGCCTCGCCTCACGGCGCCCCTCCGTTCTCCATGAAAGATTGCTCGCGAAGGTAGTCGAGCACGCGGCGGGAGAATCTCTGATGCGAATCGCGGGTGTACTTCACCGTGGTGTAGAGCTGGGCGAGATTGTCGACGCCGGCCTCTTCGACCTTTTTCTTCAATTCGGGAAAGGCCATGTATCGATCCCAGCCGCGAGTCTCGCGCTCCTCGTAGATTTCGCTGATGCGCTCATCGTCGTAGTCCTGGTAGGTTTCGTAGTGGACGATGCCCTCCAGCGGCAAACGATCGCGCAACTCCGGCGCCTCATCCGGCCATCCCAGAGAGAAGCCGGTCACCGGAACCACATTCTCGGGTAGTTCGAGAATGCGTCCTATCTCATCGCAACTCGCAAGCGTACTACCCATGAAGCAGATGCCGAGGCCGCGGGCTTCCGCCGCCAGTGCGACGTTCTGGGATACGAGCACCGCGTCGATGGCCGCGATCATGAAGCTCATGAAGTTGTCGAAGTTGTCGGGAGCCTCGCTGATCTCGAGCCATCGGCGCATGCGATGGAAATCTGCGCAGAAGGTGACGAGCACCGGCGCGTCCAGGACCATGTTCTGGTGGAAGTGAGGCGCGGACAGTTCCTTGCGAAGTGCTCGATCACGGGTGACCAGGATGGAGTAGGTCTGCATGTTCCCCGAGGACGAGGCGCGTATGCCCGCCGTCAGGATCTCCTCGAGCAGATCTTCCGGCACGGGATCCGGCTTGTAGGCCCGAATCGATCGATGGGCCTCGAGGCCGTCGATGAACGTTCTTCCGTTCACTGCTTCTTTCCCACGAAGGCGCGCATCAACTCGCTGATGCGCGCGAGATGGTGATCATCGTGCTCGGCCATGAAGAAGAGCATGTCGCAGGCTCGCATGGGCGCGTCCAGGCGCGGGTGATGGGCCGTCTGGGCGAAGCGCTCCGGCGGCCAGGACTCCAGGCGCGCGACGAAGTCGGCCCGCACCCGCCGGAAGGCGGCGAGCACGTCGACGATCTTCAGTTCGTTGAAGCCAGCGTCCTCGGTGCGGCGGTTGCTCATGTCGGCGGGCCGCAGCTGCGCGAGGCCCTGCTCGTACTCGCCGAGCCGTCCGTCGAAGAGCGCCTCGACCTCAATGAGGTGACCGGCATGCTCCTGGATGGACCAGCCCGTCGCCGGACGTCGTATGAGGACATCGTGGTCGAGACCCTCCAAGCGCTCCTCTAGGCGCGCGGGCGTGCCGCGCAGGCGCTCGATGATCATGGGATAGATGTCCGCGGGAAAATCGAAGGCGAATCGTCTTTCCACCCAGAGTCTGGACACGGGCGCTCCTTTCACGGGGGCGCCGCGAGCATAGTGCCTCGGGTAGCACCTCTTCAAGGCGACCGCGCTTGAATTCGAACCTTCTCCGGCCTAGTCTGAGCTATGGTGGGAGGTCAAATGCCGCGATCCCTGAAATGGATGCTCCTCAGTCTGCTCCTCTCGGCCTGTGCCGGCCGAGAAGAGGCCGACCTGCATTTCCATGCAGCGGCCAGCCTCGGTGACGCGGCCCGGGAACTCTGCGAGGTCTGGAACGCCGGCGACTCGCTCCGTGCCGTTCCCGTTTTGGCGGGAAGCTCCACCCTGGCCCGGCAGATCGTCCAGGGGGCGCCCGCCTCCGTCTTCCTCTCGGCTAGCAGCGACTGGATGAACCACGTGGAAGAGAACTCCGAGCGCATCGTGGAGCGCCGGGAACTCCTGTCCAATCGACTCGCCCTCATCGTGCCGGTGGGGAATCCCATCCGAATCGGAAATGCCGGCGATCTCGCCGGCCGGGCACTGCAGCGCCTGGCCATGGGAGATCCCGGCCATGTGCCCGCGGGCATCTACGCCAGGGCCTGGCTGCAGGAGGCGGGCCTCTGGGAGTCGGTGAAGGATCGCCTCCTGCCCGCCCGCGACGTGCGCGCGGCACTGGCCTACGTGGAACGCGGCGAGGCCGACGCGGGCATCGTCTACGCCAGCGACGCGCTGGCGGCGGGCATCGAACCGGTGACCCTGGCCGATCCGCCTCGGGACATGCCCATCCTCTATCCCATTGGATTACTCGCCGGCACCGAGGGCGAGGAGCCGGGCTCCGGGGCGCGCCGCTTCTTCGACTGGCTGGCCGGTCCCGAGGCCCGCGAAATCTTCGTGAAACACGGTTTCATCCCGCTGGACGGCAATCCTTGAGTCCGGCCGAGTGGCAGGCCCTGGGATTGTCCCTGAAGGTGAGCCTCACGGCGGCCCTGGTGAGCCTGCCCCTGGGCATCCTCCTTGCCGGATGGCTCGCCCTGGGCCGAAGCCGCCTGCGCTGGCTGGTGGATGCCATGGTTCAGGTGCCCCTGGTGCTGCCGCCCCTGGTGACGGGCTATCTGCTGCTGCACATCTTCGGTCGGCGCGGATTGCTGGGCGATGCCCTGGCGGCCATGGGCATCGAAATCGCCTTCGACTGGAAGGGCGCGGCCCTGGCGGCGGCCATCGTCAGTTTCCCCCTGCTCGTGCGCGCGGCGCGATCGGCCTTCGAGGCCACCGATGCCCGTCTGGCCGAGGCGGCGCGCACATTGGGCGCCGGCCCCCGGGACGCCTTCCTCACGGTGACCCTTCCACAGGCCCGTCGCGGCGTGCTGGCCGGTCTGCTCCTGGCCTTCACCCGCGGCTTCGGTGAGTTCGGCGCGACCATCGTGCTGGCCAGCAATATCCCCGGCAGTACCCAGACGGTGCCTCTGGCCATCTTCAACGAGATCCAGGGCGCGGGCGAGGCCGGCGGCGCCATGAGACTGGTGCTCATCTGCGTGGTCGTGAGCCTGGCCGCCATGATCGCCGCCCGCCTGCTGGACGGCCGCCCTCCCCGGGAGGACGGCGATGCTTGAGCTCCGGCTACGATTCTCGCGTCCGCGTTTCCGGCTCGAGCTCGATGCCCGCCTCGACCAGCGCGTCACGGCCTTCTTCGGCGCATCCGGGTCGGGCAAGACCACCTTGCTGAACCTCATCGCAGGACTGTTGAGACCGGCGGAAGGATCCATCCGCCTCGGCGAGGAGACCCTCTTCGACGACGGGGCGGGCATCGATCTTCCCCCCGAGCGTCGCCGCGTGGGTTACCTGTTCCAGGAAGGACGTCTCTTCCCCCACCTGAGCGTCGCCGGCAATCTGCGCTACGGACTGCGCCGCAGCCAAGATGGCGGTCCTCGCTTCGAGGAGGTCGTCGAGGTGCTGGAGCTCGGGCAACTGCTGGATCGGCGGCCGGATCGACTGTCCGGCGGCGAACGTCAGCGGGTGGCCCTCGGACGCGCACTGCTCCGCGCCCCGAGACTCCTGCTCCTGGACGAGCCCCTGGCCAGCCTCGACGATGAGCTCAAGGGGCGCATCCTACCCTTCCTGTCGCGCACGGTGGGACACTTCGATCTGCCCATGGTCTACGTGTCCCACTCTTCAGCCGAACTGCGAAGCCTGGCGAACCATGTTCTGCTTCTGGAAAATGGAAAAATTGCAGGAGAGGGTTCCCCCGAGACGCTCTTCTCCAAACTCGCATCCCCTCGAGACGATTCTTGAGGTCTGCCGCCCCACGGCCTATTGACGCTCTTTCCGGGAAGTCTTAATCTGGCAGTCAACGCGCGTTTCCGGGCTGCGCGTAGCGGAAGGGTTCCGCCGCGTCGGACCGGATCACAGGGCAAGGAGCGGGATAATGACCACGACATTCCAGGAACGGCTTGAGGCGCTTTTGAAGAAGCGAGGAGATGTGAAGGACAACATCCCGCGCGCCCAGTTGATTCGCGAGGCCATCGACAACGGCGAAGCCGTGGCCAGCGCCAACGGCGCCCTCGTCACTTGGACGCCTCCCGAGTCCACCGGCCGCAGCCCCAAGGACACGGTGGTCGTGAAGCGTGCCGAGAGCGAGCACACCATCGACTGGGACGCTCCCAACAACATCCCGCTGGATCCCGAGACCTTCGACATGATCCTCGATGACGCCCTGGCCAGCATCGAGAAGATGCCCAATGTCTACAAGGTCGACCGCCTGGTCGGCGCCGACATGCGCTACGCCCTGCCCATCAACGTGGTCTGCAGCCACGCCGTGCACAGCGTCTTCATGGACAACATGTTCCGCCCCTGGGACGAGGAGGTGAAGAGCAAGAGCCTCTTCGGAGAGAAGCCCTTCACCCTGATCTCCCTGCCCTACCACAAGCTGGATCCCAAGCGCTACGAAGGCCGTCTGCGCATCGATCCCCGCCTGGGCCACACCTCCACCATGGCCGTGGCCATGGACTTCGACCAGCGCATTGGCGTGGTCTACGGCTCGGCCTACTGCGGCAGCAACAAGAAGCTCATCTTCACGGTGATGAACTACTACCTGCCTGCCGAAGGCATCCTGCCTCTGCACTGCAGCGCCAACGAAGGATCCAACGGCGATTCCGCCCTGCTGCTCGGACTGTCGGGCACCGGCAAGACCACCCTCTCCGCCGACGCGAGCCGCGCCTTGCTGGGCGACGACGAGCACGGCTGGGACGACAATGGCATCGCCAACTTCGAGAACGGCTGCTACGCGAAGCTCATCGACCTGAATCCGGAGAAGGAACCCGAGATCTTCAAGGCCTGCTTCGCCGAGCGTCCGGTGGAGGAGCACGGAGCCGTCATCGAGAACACCATGATGTGGCCCGACGGCAGCTTCGACCTCTACGACGATCGCCTCACTCCCAACAGTCGCGGCAGCTATCCGCTGACCTTCCTGAGCAACATCAAGGAATCGTCCACTGCCGGGCATCCCAAGACCATCCTCTTCCTCACCGCCGACGCCAACGGCGTGATTCCGCCGGTGTCGAAGCTGGACCGCGAGCAGGCCATGCTCTGGTTCCTCATGGGCTACACCAGCAAGCTGGCCGGCACCGAGACCGGAATCGTGGATCCCGTGAGCGCCTTCTCGCGCTTCTTCGGTGCGCCCTTCATGCCCCGCAACCCCGACGACTACGCCACCCTTCTCGGCCAGAAGATGGACGAGCATGGCACGCAGGTCTTCCTGGTCAATACGGGCTGGAGCGGCGGACCCTACGGCGAGGGCGAGCGCATGGATCTTCCCCTCACCCGCGCGCTCTGCAACGCGGCACTGGACGGAAAGCTCGACGACGTGGAGTACGTGCAGGATCCGATATTCAAGGTCCACGTGCCCCAGACCTGTCCGGGCATCGAGGACGCCAAGGTGCTCGATCCCAGAAACACCTGGAAGGACAAGGACGCCTTCAAGGCCCGCGCCGAGAAGCTGGCCGGCGAGTTCGCCGCCCACTTCGACAAGGCCTATGGCGGCAAGGGACTGGATCCCGCCGTCCAGGCCGCCTGCCCGGGCAAGTAAAAGGAGGGATGACGATGAAGCGTGCGATCCTCGCCCTGCTCGCGCTGGCGGCCCTGCTGCTGGCCGGTTGCGGCGGATCCGACGAAGAAGCGAAGGTCACGGCCGAAGCAGGATGGACCGGAGGCGCGGAGTTGAGCCTGGCGGAGGCGACGCCTCTCACCGATCTCACCGCCACGCCCGCCGAATTCGTAGACAAGGACCTGCGCCTCGAGGGCGAGGTGGTGGCCGTCTGCCAGGGAAGCGGCTGCTGGATCGAGATCGCCGACGAGGCCGGGAACAAGTTCTACGTGCGCAGCATGGACGAGAGCATCCTCTTTCCCAAGGACTGCGCCGGCAAGACGGCCGTGGTCCAGGGCAAGGTGATGGCCCTGACCCCTGCCGGCCACGAGGAACACCAGGAGCACGTGGAGGGCTCGGACCACTATTGTCCGGAGCCCACCTACCTGCTCAGCGTGGAGGCGGCCAAGCTGCTCTAGCGGCCTCGCCGAGGCGGGATTGACGCCCGCCCTCCTCCCGACTAGAATGGCGCCGGCCTCCCCGCGGGGCCGGCGATTTTCATCCCAGAGAAAGGCGAGCGAGCGAATGCCGCGCTACCTGATCACAAGTCTGCTGATGCTGTTGGCCACGGTCTCTCTCGGCGAGGACCTGCTCGCCCCCCACTCCCTCAACTCGGCCTTCACCCTGAGCCACGGGCGGCTCTGGCTCGAGGATCAGGACTATCGCGAGTTCTTCGGCGACGATTTCCTGTCTGCCTGGACATTCCGCTACGACCACAAGATCTGGAAAGGCCTGCAGATGGGTGCGGGAGTGACCCTGTCGAGCAAGAGCCGCTTCACGGAAGACATCTCCCTGGGCAGCGACGAGTACCCCGTGCGCTACACCTACACCTCGTTCCAGTATCAGTGGGAGATCGGGCTCCGCCTGCGTCTTCCCCACGTGAAGCGACTGGCCCTCTTCGGCAGCCTCTCGGCGGTCTACAGCGGGTTGCACACGGAAACCACCGGCTACTCCCTGGGCTATGACGCCGAGTGGAGCGACTACAGCCCCGCCACGGAGATCCGTCAGAGCAGCTGGGGCAGCCGCGCCTCCCTGGGCCTCGCCCGTCCCATCTGGGCCAATGTCGGCGTGCTCGTGGAAGGCAGCCTCATCCGTATGGATGACTACGGCGAGCCCCTGGACGAGCGTCCGGCCGCCGGCGCCTGGAGCCACTCGGGCTGGCGCCTGGATGTCGGCCTGATCCAGCAATTCTGAGCCTCCAGCTACCAGCCGTCCGCTTCCAGCCGGAGCCTTTCGAGAGCGAGTTGACTTCTCATTCACCCTGCCTACATTGAGGACTTCCATGGCTTTTTCCCGGCCCGCGGAGGCCGGCGGAACAAGGAGAGGACCCGATGAGCGACTTCCTGAAAACACTGAAAATCGAGGAC
Source organism: uncultured bacterium (assembly GCA_964410395.1). GTDB lineage: Bacteria > Krumholzibacteriota > Krumholzibacteriia > JACNKJ01 > JACNKJ01 > JACNKJ01. Next base: position 60,292 of record CAYPGS010000014.1, on the reverse strand, counting down.
GTGAACTCCGGCGCCAGCACCGACCGCTTCATCGAGAAGCCCGGCGGCGGCGAGCTGGAAGTCTTCTCCCCGGGCGACGGCTCCAAGATCGCCACGGTCATGCAGGCCTCGGCCGATGACTACGAGACCATCGCGGCCTCGTCCGTGGAGGCCTTCAAGGCTTGGCGCACCGTGCCCGCCCCCGAGCGAGGCCAGGTGGTGCGCACCTTCGCCAACGCCTTCCGCGATTACAAGGATCCCCTGGGCAAGCTGGTGAGCCTGGAAATGGGCAAGATCCTCACCGAGGGTCTGGGCGAAGTGCAGGAGATGATCGACATCGCCGATTTCGCCGTGGGCCTGAGTCGCACCATCGGCGGCCCCACCCTGCCTAGCGAGCGTCCCGGACACCGTCTCATGGAGCAGTGGCAGCCCCTCGGTCCCATCGGCGTGGTTTCCGCCTTCAACTTCCCGGTGGCCGTCTGGGCCTGGAACGCCATGATCGCTGCCGTCTGCGGCGATCCGACCATCTGGAAGCCTTCGAGCAAGACCCCCCTGACCGCCATCGCCGTCCAGCACATCTGCAACGAGGTGACCGCGGCCCACGATCTTCCGCCGCTCTTCAACCTCGTGGTCGGCCGCGGAAGCAGCGTGGGCGAACTGCTCATCAACGACAAGCGCATCCCCCTGATCAGCGCCACCGGCTCCACCGCCATGGGCAAGCACGTGGGCGAGACCGTGGGCAAGCGCCTGGGCCGGAGCCTGCTGGAACTCGGCGGCAACAACGCCATCATCGTGGACGAGTCGGCGAACCTCGACCTGGCCCTGCGCGCGACGCTCTTCGGCGCCGTGGGCACCGCGGGTCAGCGCTGCACCAGCACCCGCCGCCTCTTCCTGCACGAGTCCATCGCCGAGGACTTCACCGGCAAGCTCGTGAAGGCCTACGGGTCCATCCCCATCGGTGATCCTCTGGACGAGTCGACCCTCATGGGTCCGCTCATCGACGAGGGCGCGGTGGACACCATGATGGACGCCCTCGAGAAGGCCAAGGCCCAGGGCGGCGAGGTCCTCGTGGGCGGCGGACGCGTGGACCGTCCCGGCCACTACGTCGAGCCGACCATCGTGAAGGGTCCCCACAGCATGCCCATCGTCCAGGACGAGACCTTCGCGCCCATCCTCTACGTGTTCAGCTACAGCGAAATCGACGAGGCCCTGGAGCTGCACAACAGCGTGGAGCAGGGCCTGAGCAGCGCGATCTTCTCGACCAATTTCATGAACGTGGAGAAGTTCCTCGGACCCGAGGGCAGCGACTGCGGCCTGGCCAACGTCAACGCCGGTACCAGCGGCGCGGAGATCGGCGGAGCCTTCGGAGGAGAGAAGGACACGGGTGGCGGACGCGAATCCGGGAGCGACTCCTGGAAAATTTACATGCGCCGCCAGACCAACACCCTGAACTACTCCACGGAGATGCCTCTGGCTCAGGGCGTAAAGTTCGATCTGTAAACAAGTTAAGACCGTTCACCCGGGCGGGGCCGCGAGGCTCCGCCCTTCCTTATTTAGGCAATAAACGCCCGTTTATTAAATTTCTTCCCATATCTTGAAGAATGGAGGCAGCTTGGGGTATAATGGGCGCGCCTTAGGCATTCCCCGGAAGGCGAATGCCATTTGGGGAATTTCAACACGTGTAGTAGCGACATCATTGGAGGAACGAAATGCTGAAGAAGTTAACCCTTTCGCTCGTCGTTCTCGCTTTTGCCGTCGCCGCCGGCGCGGGCACTCTTACCAAGGATGGCCTCGTGCTTCCTGGTACCGGTGAGAACGTCAACATCGGCGATCGCCTCGGCTTGATCAACGATGGCAGTTTCGAATTCGGCGAGTGCGATGCTGGCAGTGCCTGGACTTGCTACACCAGCACCACCTGCGCCTGGATCCTCGATCCTATCGCCGTCTGGGGCTATCCCGCCTATGACGGTGTGTTCGTTGCCTGGCTCGGCGGATTCTGCGGTGATGCTAACGAGAACAGCTTCTGCCAGTCGATCTTCTTCGACGGCATGTATCTCGATTGGTACTGGATGGGCTACGTCAACAACGGCTGCGGCTACATGTATGTGACGGTCGATGGCAACATCGTCTTTGATCACGTCATGGACCTCAGCGAGCACACCTATGGCAGCTGGAATACCGCCAGCAGCTTCTGGGGTATGATTGACGTCAGCGCCTACTGCGGCATGACCGCCGAGCTCTGCCTCGGATGGCTCTACTGCGACATCGGCACCAACGACAACATGCTCGTTGACTGGGTGACTCTCGATGAGTCCTGCGGCACCGCGACTCAGGAGACCACCTTCTCCAACGTGAAGAGCCTGTACTAGTTTTAGTAAGGTTGTACCTGCATTAAAGCATGTTGATCAATCCGGGTAACCAAACCCGGAACTCCGATTGAGTAATCGTAGGAGCTCGACCTGCGAGAGGAGCGGCCCCCAGGGTCGCTCCTTTTTACATCCAACTTTCCATTCCTTTCTGAGAGAAATCGGACTCAAGAAGTTTCAATTTCGGGGTTAAGTTCCACCTTGAATTGCCGATAAGGCGTATGGTAGAATTTGTTTACCGTGGCAGGACCAATGCGTGTCCTGCCACCAATTGCACCGTTTCTGCCATGCATAATTGACTCAACTGGAGGAGCAACATGCTGAAGAAGTTAACGTTTGTCCTCATCGCTCTCGCTTTCGCTGCCAGCGCCACCGCCGGCACCCTCACCAAGGATGGCCTCGTGCTTCCTGGTACCGGTGACAATGTCACCGTCGGTGACCGTCTTGGCCTCGTGAACGACGGCAGCTTCGAGTTCGGCGAATGCGATGCCGGCTCCGCCTGGACTTGCTACACCAGCACCACCTGTGCCTGGATCCTCGATCCCATCGCCGTCTGGGGCTATCCCGCCTATGACGGTGTGTTCGTTGCCTGGCTCGGCGGATTCTGCGGTGATGCTAACGAGAACAGCTTCTGCCAGTCGATCTTCTTCGACGGCATGTATCTCGATTGGTACTGGATGGGCTACGTCAACAACGGCTGCGGCTACATGTATGTGACGGTCGATGGCAACATCGTCTTTGATCACGTCATGGACCTCAGCGAGCACACCTATGGCAGCTGGAATACCGCCAGCAGCTTCTGGGGACAGATTGACGTCGGCGCCTACTGCGGCACCACCGCCGAGCTCTGCCTCGGTTGGCTGTACTGCGACATCGGCACCAACGACAACATGCTCGTCGATTACGTGACTCTCGACACCAGCTGCGGCACCGCGACCGAGGAGACCACCTTCTCCAACGTCAAGAGCCTCTACTAGTATCGATAGCATCGACTAGGCTTGTTTTTGACCCCGCGCTTCGGCGCGGGGTTTTCTATTGCTCGCAGCTTTCCCTTGCCGCTCCGGTTCGACCGGTCATTCATCCCAACTCATACTCAGGATTGGCCGGTCTCACAGTCGCGCTGCGGGAAACTGCTTCGCAATTCGAATCGCAACTCTGTAGGTGATTCCAACTCTGCCGGGCATAGGCTGGCATGTAGCGAAAGCCGGTAACTAAGAAACCCCCGACCAGGGGCCGGGGGTTCTTCTCGAAAGCGAAGCGGATTTCCGAACGCGACTTGCGAGTCTTCGAGCGCGGAGTCGTGAGGAAAGGCCGCGAGCGCCTATATACCGAACCTCACCATCACGGAGGCGTAGGGTCCGTCGTTCTTGTCGAGGTCCAGTTCCTGGATCAGGTCATCATTGCCGTCCAGGTTCCAGCTTCCGGAAGAAAGCGAGTAGCCGCCCTCCACCAGGATGCCCACCCAGCGGGCGAGCCGGATGTCCAGACCCGCGTGGGGCCGGAGCAGCACGAAGTTGCGGTTGCCCCGCACCTTCACGACGATATCCCCGTCGTCCTCCTGGGTCTCGGCCCAGATGTGGGAAGTTCCGCCGCCGATCTGAAGACCTCCCTCGAAGAAGAAACGAGGATGGGGTGCGTAGATGCCTTTCAGGGCGAAGTAGCCGCCGCTGAGGCTCCACTTGGTGCGATCTCCGCCCGAGCGACTTTCGGATCCTCCACCGAAGCCGCCGCCACCGATGGCCACGAAGGTGCGCTCGCCGGTGCGCATGCCGCCCCAGCCTGCGCCCCCCCAATACAGGTTGTTTTCGGGAAGTTCCTCGAGGCCCTCGGCGCTCAGCACCTCGTTGACCGCGTCGAAGTCCATGTCGAACCAGGTCAGTGAGGGCCCTCCTCCGCTGCCTGTGGCCTCGAAGAGGTCGTCATCCGCGAAGAACTCGTCGTCACTCCAGAAATCATCTTCCGCATGTTCGTGTTCGCCGGCCAGGGCCGCGCCCCCCACGAAACAGATCAGGGCGGCGGCGGCCAGAACGGCGATCGTCTTCTTCCTCTTCAGGTTCTTCATGCAAACCTCCGGTATGGGGACTCAATTTCTTGGACCTCCCCTATCCGGGAAGGGTTACGGGGGCGCTACGGAGCATCCTGGGGCGGGTTTCAACCGGTCTTCAGATGGATTTCCACCACGTCGCCGTCCTTCACCACGTGTTCGCGATCGACGGTCTGGCCGTCGAACTTTCCGCTGCCCCAGATCCTCGCCGAATCGAACTGCTCGATGAAATCCCGGTGTACCTTGCCAGCGAGATCCAGCACCGAAGAGCCCTCCGGGAGCATGTAGGGCTCCTTCTCCTCGGCCTTCTTGCCGGGTGCCTTCGTGTAGACCCGCACCATACGCAGCATGGCCCAGGCCGCCTCGCGGAAGGTTTCGAGACCTTCGGGCGTGTTGGCGCTGCAGACGATGCGCGGCAGGCCTTCGCCCAGGAGTTCATCCAGAAACTCAAGGTTCACTTCGGCGTCGGGATGATCGGCCTTGTTCATGACGAGAAGAGTCGGCCGCTGGTTCACGGCCTTGTCGGGATTCTCCGGATCGGGCCACTCAATGGGGAAGAGGCTGCGCTCCTCGAGACCGCTGATGATTCCCGTGAGAATGTCGCAGCAGTCGGGAGCGGAGAGATCGCCGAAGATGATCAGGGCATCGGCGCTGCGGGCCTGATCGAGGATCCAGGAATCCAGGGGGAAGTGCGCCACAGGCGGGGTGTCGACGAGTTCGACCTGAACATCCTTGTAGGGCATCATGCCGGGCATCGGAAGCTGGGTGCTGTAGGGGTACTCCGCCACCTCGGCGTGGGCGTTCGTCAGACCGGCCACGATGGTGCTTCGTCCGCTATTCGGCGCTCCGAGAAGCAGGATCTGCGGGGAGTCGCCCTTGTGGACGAACCAGGGGTTGTGCCCCCCTCCCTTGCTCTTCTTCTGCTGCTCGATCTGTTCCTGGAGCTGGGACAGTTTCTTGCGATGCTCTCCCCAGAGTTTGTCGGTGCCCTTGTGCCGGGGCATGATGGACATCATCTCGCGCAGATGGGCGATCTTCTCGGCCGGATCCCGCGCGGCCTTGTACTTCTCTTCGACCTTGAAGTACGGAGGAGGGAGATTGGTGGGCATGTGAACCTCGGATGCCTGAACGTCCGAACTGATCTTATCCGCCCCCGGAAGTACGGTCAACGCTTCCTGGCCCAGGAGAAGCCTAGTAATATTCGAGAATGATCTGATATTCTTGCAATTATTCGGTGAAGATTTCTTCTTTCCAAACTTTTTTATGGATACTCTTGATTTTTCCTAATTCATGGATCATCCTCCATATCCGAACGTTTTAGCAGGAGGATTGCCGATGAGCACCGATATGAGCGCCTACACTCAGGGAGTCCACGAGCGGGTGAAGCTCGGCCAGGAGATCATGCGCAAGCGGGAAGAGGCCGTGAAACGCATGAAGCAGTGCCGCTTCGACACCATCTCCGTGCACGGACTCTACAACATGGAAGAGGCCCTGGAGATGAACCAGGGTTCCATCATCGAGCCGGCCTACATGTCCACCAGCCAGGGCTACCGGGACTCCGACGAGATGGAGGCGGGACTCGCCTATCTCATTCCCAACTGGTGCTACGCCCGCATCGCCAATCCCACCACCTACTATCTCGAGTGGGCCCTCGCCCTCCTGGAGGGATACGGCAGCGAACTGGAGACCAGCGCCGTGGTGACTTCCAGCGGCATGGCGGCCATCATGAGCGCGGTGGAGCCCTTCCTCGTGAAGCTGTCCGATGCGCCGGACGAGCCCATCAACTTCGTGTCCTCGGCCCATGTGTACGGCGGCACCTTCCAGCAGTTCAACGTGCGCCAGCCCGAGAAGGGACGGCAGGTGCGCTGGGTGGCCGACCCCACGGACCTGTCCGCCTGGGAGTCGCAGATCGACGAGAACACGCGGCTGCTCTACGCCGAGCTGCCGAGCAATCCGACCATCAACTTCTGCGACATCGAAGAACTGTCGCGCATCGCCCATCGCCACGGCATCCCCCTCATCGTGGACGCCACCGTGGCCACGCCGGCGCTCATGCGGCCGCTGACCCACGGCGCGGACATCGTGATCCACTCGGTGTCCAAGAGCATGACCTCCAGCGGCATGGGCGTGGGCGGAGTGATCGTGAGCCGCAAGAACCTGGTGAGCGAGAAGGTCACCGATCCGCCCGAGATGATCGCCGACTTCGCGACCTGGGTGAAGTTCCTGCCCTATCGCGACAACGGCCCGTCCATGAACCCCATGCAGGCCCTGCTCGTTCTCAACGATCTGCGCACCCTGCGCAGCAAGATGGACCTGGTGAGCGTCGGCTCGCAGACCGTGGCCGAATGGCTCGAGAACCATCCGAAGATCGAACGGGTGGACTATCTGGGCCTGCCGAGCAATCCCCTGCACGAACTGGCCAAGCGCTTCATGTTCCTGGTCGACTCCGATCTGGACGGCGCGCAGCCCGTGAATCGCTACGGCCACCTAATGAGTTTCCGCGTGAAGGGCGGAGCCGAAGAGGCCCGTCGCATGTTCGACGGCTTCGAGATGATCTACCGGGCCACCGACCTCGGACGCATCAAATCCGTGGCGACGATCCCCGCCATCAGCACCCACCAGCAGCAGGGCGAGGAGGCACGGGCCATGGCCGACGTGCCAGCGAACATGATCCGCCTGAACGTCGGCGGCGAGCATCCTGACGACATCATCGCCGACCTGGAGCGCGGTCTCGCCAAGGTCTGAGCCTTCCTGGGAGACCGAGGCAGGCATCCTGTAAAAGCCCCCGGCCAGGCCGGGGGCTTAAGCATATCTGCATGATATTCAGTGACTTAGGAATCCAAAAAACCGGACTTGGCGCTCTTGCAATCCGTGATCCAAAAACCTTACTTGCTCCGATGCCGGGGCGACGGCCCGGGCCTTTCACTCACGACCTTACTCAAACAAGGAGCTGCTCCATGTCCGTAGAAAAGTTCATGGAAGGGGTCATCGCCAAGAACCCCGAGCAGAAGGAATTTCATCAGGCCGTCCGCGAGGTCGTGGAGTCGGTCTGGGATTTCGTCGAGAAGAACCCCCAGTACAAGGAAGCCAAGATCCTCGAGCGCATGGTTGAGCCCGAGCGCGTCATCATGTTCCGTGTCCCCTGGACCGACGACAAGGGCGAGGTTCAGGTCAACCGCGGTTTCCGCATCGAGATGAGCAGCGCCATCGGACCTTACAAGGGCGGACTGCGTTTCCACCCCACCGTCAATCTCGGCATCCTGAAGTTCTTGGCCTTCGAGCAGGTCTACAAGAACAGCCTGACCACCCTGCCCATGGGCGGCGGTAAGGGCGGTTCCGATTTCGATCCCAAGGGCAAGAGCGACAATGAAGTGATGAGCTTCTGCCAGAGCTTCATGACCGAGCTCCAGCGTCACATCGGACCCGACACCGACGTTCCCGCCGGCGATATCGGCGTGGGCGGCCGCGAGATCGGCTTCATGTACGGGCAGTACAAGCGCCTGCGCAACGAGTTCACCGGCGTCCTGACCGGCAAGGGCCTCAACTGGGGCGGCAGCCTCATTCGTCCCGAGGCCACCGGCTACGGCCAGGTCTACTTCGCCCGTGAGATGCTCGCCACCCGCGGCGACAGCTTCGAAGGCAAGACCGTCACCGTCTCCGGTTCCGGCAACGTGGCCCAGTACGCCACCGAGAAGGTCATCGAGTTCGGCGGCAAGGTCGTCACCCTGTCCGACAGCGGCGGCTACATCCACGATCCCGAAGGCATCGACAGCGAGAAGCTGGCCTGGGTCATGGATCTGAAAAACGTGCGTCGCGGCCGCATCAGCGAGTACGTGGAGAAGTGGGGCGGCACCTACGTCGAGGGTAAGCGTCCTTGGGAAGTGAAGTGCGACGTCGCCCTTCCCAGCGCCACCCAGAACGAGATCAACGCCGAAGAGGCGAAGACGCTCGTGGACAACGGCTGCTTCTGCGTCTCCGAAGGCGCGAACATGCCCACCGAGCCCGAGGGCATCGAGGTCTTCCTGAAGGCCAAGATCCTCTACGGTCCCGGAAAGGCCGCCAACGCCGGCGGCGTGGCGACTTCCGGTCTCGAGATGAGCCAGAACAGCATGCGTCTGAACTGGACCCGCGAGGAAGTCGACGCGAAGCTGGACAAGATCATGTGCGACATCCACGAGACTTGCGTGAAGTACGGCAAGGAAGGCGACTACATCGACTACGTGAAGGGCGCCAACATCGGCGGCTTCATCAAGGTCGCGGACGCCATGCTGGATCTGGGAGTGGTGTAGGAGCTACCAGCTACCAGCTTCCAGCACCCAGCTGCCAGCCAGAAAGATCCCCCGGCCGAAAGGCCGGGGGTTTTTGTAGGCAGGTAGCTGGCGGCCGACAGCTACCTGAGCAGCAAGGTTCGGCCAGTCCTCACTTCACCCCGGGAGTGCAGCTGGATCAGATAGACCCCGCTTCCGAGCCGGCGTCCGGCCGCGTCGAGACCATCCCAGGCCACGGAGCCGTTCCGGCCTGACAGTTCCCGCACCAAACGCCCCTGCACATCGAAGATACGAGCGCTGACCTCGGCATCGCTGGTGGCGCTGTAGGAGATCCGCGTGTCTTCGCGGAAGGGATTCGGATGGATCCCCGCGAGCCGAAGTTCCGAAGACCAGGCATCGGCCACACCCGTGCTGTTTCCGATGATCGAGGTGTAGGTGTCCTGGTTGCCCTCGCGGGTGTCGGTCCAGACAGGATGCACCCTGGCCGCGCTGGAGGCCGCCAGACCGATGTACTCGCCGATGAGGCCGGCGCGCACGCCCGCGTTGGGATTGGAGGACACGGTGGTCACGCGCTGGTTCTCCGACCAGGTCACGCCTCCGTCCAGCGACTGGGTAAAATACAGATCCATGAGGTAGTTGCTCGGATCGTTCCGACGATCGTAGAAGACCACGCTGATCGCACCGTCGGGGCTGACGCAGAGCCAGGGATGGAATTGGTCGCGGCCATTGCCGTAGGCGTCGTCATTGAGGCGTACTCGAGGCGACCAGGTGGCGGCATTATCGTCGGAATAGCGGAAATAGATGTCGCGGTCGCCCGAGACCCGATCCATATAGGCCACGTAGAAGCGCCCGTGGTGCGGCCCTCCGAAAATGTCGCAGTCCATGGCCGGGAAGGAGTAGGACCGGATGCCGCCGTTGAGGTCCACCGAGCCCGTGTAGAGGCTCGTGAGCGTGATGTCGCTTCCCCAGGTCTGCCCCCCGTCGAAGCTACGGTCCAGGCGGATGGCCGGGCCGCCGTGATAGACCCAGGCGATCACCAGGGTGCCGTCGGCTCCCACCACCGGCACGGGCCACTGCACGCTGCCCTGATCGCTGATGCGGATGGGATTCTCGAAACTCTGTCCGCCGTCGGTGGAACGCACGTTGTAGATCTGGGTGCTGTAGAATCGCGCCCAGGTCACGTAGAGGTTGCCATCGTGGGCGCCGCCCGTGCGATCGCAGGCGATGAGTTCCTTGTCCTCGAAAACGCCGGGCACCCCGTCCACGGCCGCCACGTGGGGACCCCAGGTGACGCCGCCGTCTGAGGACCTGGTCACGAAGAGGCCGTTGGGCGAACTGGTGTCCTCGTAGGAGAGGATCACTGCATAGAAGTTTCCGAATCGGTCCCAGGTGATGCCCGGATCCGAGTGCCGCGTGTAGAAGTGATCGGGCAGGAGGGTGTCGGTCCAGGTGAGGCCGCCGTCGAAGCTGTAGCCAACACCCACTCGGCGGTATCCCAATCGAAAATCGCGCCAGACCGCCACGAGATTGTCGGGATTCAGCGGGTTCACAGCTACCTGCTGCTCGTTCTGCAGCTCGGCCGTGGTGTCGCTGTTGATCTTCCAGTTGTCCCACTCTCGAAGATAGGCGTCGTCGAGGAGCTGCACGAGAGAGTGCGGCAGGTCGGCCTGTTCGGCGAGGAGGCGATCCTCGCGAGCGAAATGGGGTTCTTCGAGGGGATCGGCGAAGGTAAAGGCGGCGATACCGAGCAGAATCGTTGCGACGATCGTGCGCATAGGGGCCTCCTGGCGGATGATCCCAATTATAGCAGATTCGCCTGATCTAGTCCTTCGAGAGAAGCACGGCGCCGCGCCCGCGATGTCCGTCCAGCAGGATCTCGAGAGGCTGCTTCAACCGGATGTGCCGGAGCAGTTCCGTCTCCTCCTTCGCCTTCAGGGTCGACAGGGGTTCCAGGTTGACCAGGCTGTCCCGCTCGCCTTCCAGCACGCTGAAATAGGCCACCTCATTGGAGATCATGTTGTGGAAGAAGTGACTGCCCTGGCTCGGGTTGACCTTCACGCCTTCCATCTCGGTCTCCACCACGGCACGGGCCCAGGTGATGTCGGTCCAGGCCACGGGTATGCCCAGCCAGCGATCGCGGGTGCCCCATCGCCCGGGGCCGATGAGCAGATAGGGTTTGCCCTCGTCGGCGAGCTTGCGATTCAGGTTGCGGACCTCGAGGGCGATCTCGGGTGTCTTCTCCCGCTGGAAGGCATCCTCGCGCACCATGACGATGTCGCGGATCCCCTCCAGGCGTCCGTTGCCCAGCGCGTGCTCGGAGTAGAGCAAGAGGCGATCCTCGGCCAGATCGTCCTTCTCCACCCGCATCTCCTCGCGCCCCACAACCAGGGGCCTGATCTGAAGAAGCGCGAATTCGGGCTCGCACTCGCCCTCCCGATCGGGATTGGCCGCGAACTCGATCTCCACGGGAGCGGCCATACCACGACTGCCCAGACCCAGGACCTTCCTGAGGATATCCGGCAGGGGATACCAGTCCGACTTGAGTATATGAGCGAAGCTGACCAACCGGATGCCCTCGCGGGAAATGCCGTCGTAGACCGCGTCGTTGTCGGGCATGTAGGTGGAGCCGATGGGCCAGAGCGTGCCGTCGCGCTCGGCGCGATCCAGACCCGCCGTGATCAGACTGCCGTTGCCGTCGATCTGGGAGAAGGCCTCGGGCCTGGAGAGGTCCAGCATCCAGAACTCCCGCTGGGCATGCTCCAGGAAATCCTTGGGGCCGGGGAACTGCGGCAGGATCTGAGGATGCAGGGGCGAGAACCAGAGGGAACGCTCTCCCTCCACCACCGCCTTGCCCAGACCCAGCACCACCGAAGCCGCCCCGTCCTCGGGCTCGATGCCGTGCACGGGATAGTAGTTGTGCGACTGTCCCACGCCGCCGATGCAGGGATAGAGCACCTCGCCGTGCCGCCTACCCACGACGCGCTGCAGTATCACCGCCATCTTCTCCTCCTCGATGCGATTGGGCGTGGAGGAGATGTAGGCCTTGGCCGCCCCGAAGTAGGTCGAGGCGTAGACCAGCTTGATGGCGTGGATGAGCTGCTTGAGACGAAGGGAGTCGTCGGGATGGTTGTTGGGCAGCATGTGGCTGACGTAGACCCCGGCGAAGGGCTGGTGCTGCGAGTCCTCTAGCAGACTCGAGGAGCGCACGGCCAGGGGATATCCCACATTGGCGAGGAAGCTGCGCAGATCGGCGAAGGCCTGTTCGGGCATGCGCGCACGCAAGAAGGCCGCGGCGATGGCCTCGTCGCTCCGATCGCTGAGCGCCACCCCGTAGAGATCGTTCTCCTCCATGAACTGATCGAAGACATCGGTGCCGACGACGGCGCTCTGCGGCACGAAGACCTTCACGTCGGGAATGGAATCCTTGAAGTCCGAGCGGCTGAACAGGGAATTGATGAAGGCCAGACCGCGGCCCTTCCCTCCGAGGGATCCCGTGCCGATGCGCATGAAGTTGCTGCTGGCATCGTAGTATCCCCGTCGGAAATCGCTGATGCGACCGCTGGTGACGGCTTCGCGGTATTCCCCCAAGGTGCCGAGCAGGTAGTCGCGCATGGTCTCCATGTCGTCGAACTCGGAGACCTTGCGGGGGCGCAGACGCTGGGCCAGGGCGAATTCGGTTCGCGCCATGAACCAGTTCGAGAAATGGTTCCGCAGGGCGTGGAAGCGCAGGGATTCCGCGGGCACGCGGGAGAGCTGCCGGGCCATGCCCATGAGATCGTCGGCTCGCCCCACTTCCGTGCCGTCCGGCAGGGTGAAGACGAAACGGCCGAAGCCCAGATGGGTCTTCATGAAGTGGCGCAGATCGGCAAGCAGCGTGGGCGAGTTCTTGTGCAGGAAGCCGATGCCGAGGGCGTGGGCCTCGCGGGCCCTCGTCTCGTTGGATGACTGCAGGAGGATGGGCAGCTCCGGGTCCTGTTCTCGCACCCGACGCGCGAAAATGACGCCCGCCTCCGGATCCTTTTCCCCGTCCCGCGCGAACTCCGCGTCGGTGATCACGCCCAGCATGGTCTTGCGGAAGGTGGAATAGAGACGCTCGGCCTCCTCGAAGGTCTGGGCCAGCAGGATCTTCGGACGCGCCCGCATGCGCAGGAGCCTGTCCCGAATGTCGATGCCCTCCACCATGAGGCCCTGTGTCTGCCGCATGAACTCCGTGTAGAGCATCGGCAGATACGAGGAGTAGAAGCGTACCGAATCCTCGATGAGCAGCAGAGTGCGAACGCCTGCGGTCTCGGTGTCGGGAGCGGCGTTGAGGGTGTCCTCCATGCACTTGATGATGCCCAGCAGGATGCGCACGTCGCCACGCCAGGCGAAGACCAGATCGATGCCCGGGATATCGGTTTCGCCGTGGGTCTGTGTCACGAGTTCGCGTGTGGAGTAGACGAGGAGTACCACGGGAATGTCGGGCCTGAGCTCCTTGGCGGCCTCACCGAAGACCTCGACTTCCATGTCGCCGAGGCGCGTCATGGTGATGACCAGGTCGAAGGGGCGCTCGGCGAGTCGGTCCAGAGCCTCCTCGCCCGAGGAGACCCGCGTGATGACCGGCGCATAGCTCAGATTGAGCTCGGCATACTCGGTCATGAGCATCTCGGTGAGATGCCCGTCCTGTTCCAGTATGAAGGAGTCGTAGAGGCTCGAAACCAGCAGGATGTCCCGAATTCTGAAGGGCATGAGCCGTTCGAATTGGGAAACGCCGACCCCGTCCTCGAAAGTTTCCAGTGACGCCATTTGCCCTCCCGGCGAAATCCTAGCGCAGGCTCCATCTGCAATAAAGGCCAAAGGCATGGCTTGCCAAGACCTTGAAGCGCTCTAGAATGGAAATGAAAGGAGGTTGGGATGGGATCTTACGGAGATGCGAACCTTCATCATATCGTACATCGCCATATCCAGAACTGGCAGCTCCGACAGGAAGTTACCCGGCGCAGGGAGACGGAGCTGGGCGAGACGCGCACCAAGCTGGGGCCCTTCATCACGGTGAGTCGGTTTCCCTGGAGCCGTGGCGACGAGGTCAGCAGCCTGCTGGCCGAGAAGCTCGAATGGCCCCGATTCGACAAGGAAATCGTCGAGTTCATCGCCGAAGACGCCGGCATCATGAGCCAGTTCGTGGACAGTCTCGATGAGGGATGTCGCCGCGCCATGGACGACTGGATCCAGCTCGCTCTCGACCCCCGATCCATGGGACATCTGTCCTATCTGCGGCACCTGAAGCGGGTGATGTTCACCATCGCCATGCACGGGAACGCCGTCATCGTCGGCCGTGGAGGCAATTTCCTGCTACCTCCCGAGGTGGGTTTGCGGGTGCTCATCATCGCGCCGGCCAAGGATCGGGCCCGCTGGTTCGCCGAGGGGGAGTCGCTCGGACTGCGCCAGGCGGCCAAGGAGCTCATCCTGCTGGACGGCAAGCGCGAGCAGTTCCTCAAGACCCATTTCAAGCCCGGATCCCGCGAGGAGGAGCACTACGACCTCGTGATCAACATGGAGCGCATGGATCCCGAGTCGGCGGCCACCATGATCGTGGACGCCTTCTACACCCTGGACCTCCGCTCCAAACCGGTGACCGACCTCCATTCAGTTGAGTTTCCTTTCCAGAACTAGCAGGCTAGATCCGATCCGTTGACGCCCCGCGTCCCCCGACGCGGGGTTTTTTATTGTGCCCTCACGCAGAGCGCGTAAACTGCGCCCGAGGAGGATCGTGGAGCGCATCCGCATCATGCATGTGATCACCCAGCTCGCCGTGGGCGGGGCGGAAACGCAGCTCGTGGCGCTCTGCCGTCGCTTGCCCGCCGAACGCTACGAACTCCGGGTGATCAGCCTGGTGGAAGGTGGCATCCTGCGGAAGGCCCTCGAAGAGGCGGGGGTGAGCGTGCTGGAGCTCGATCGCCGGCGGGTGGGAGGTCCCGTCGGCCAGATGCGGGCCCTGGTGGCCGAGCTGCGCGCCTGGAAGCCGGACATTCTCCAGACCTGGCTCCGAAAGGCCAACCACGTGGGCCGCATCGCCGGGGTGCTGGCCGGGCGGCGCAAGATGATCGCCGGGGTGCGCGACATGGGTTTCGATGCGGGCCTGGGTGATACCATCCTGGACCTGGCCGCCGAGCCGGTCACCTCGCTCTACCTTCACAATTCCGAGCAGGGTCGCGATGCCTTCATCCAGCGACTGCGCCTGAGCCCCCGTCGCAAGCACGGAATCCTGCGCAACGGCATCGACACCGATAGATTCCGTCCCGATCCCGAAAGGCGGGCGGCGATTCGCCAGGAAATGGGCCTGGGACCCGAGGACTTCGTGGCCGTCATGGTGGCCCGAGTCGACGAGATCAAGGATCCCTGGCTCTTCATGGACATCGCCCGGCGCAGCCGGCGTGAGAACGATCGAACACGATTCTGGCTGGTGGGCGATGGGAAACTGCATGCTGAGCTACAGGCTGCCCTGGCCAAAGAGCCCGACCCGGGCATCTGGCTGGCCGGTGAAAGGCGGGACGTGCCGGATCTTCTGACCGCGGCGGATCTGGCATTGCTCACGAGCCGTAGCGAGGGACTGTCGAACACCATCCTCGAGGCCATGAGCGCTTCACTGCCGGTGATGGCCACCGATGTGGGCGGAAACCGGGAACTCGTGGTGCATGGAGAGAATGGTGTGCTCGTCGCGGGAAGGGATGCGGGAGAGATGTCGACGAGATTGCTTCAACTCATGGGAGATCGAGAGAAGCTGGCCGTCATGGGACGCAACGGGCGGCGCCGGGTGGAGGGGGAATTCTCCCTGTCCACCCTGGGCGAGCGCGCCGAGGCCTTCTACGCCGACATCCTGGCGCGCTAGGCGTTGTTATTGTTGTTGTTCTTTTTCTTCTTCAGTGAATAGCCGATCATGGGGAATGGCGCCACGGTGGCCGAGGCGATGTTCTTCAGGTGCGCTCCGACACGCTTGTAGTAGCGCAGAAGCAGTACGAGCCCTAGGTCGGCCTTCGAAACCGCCGCGTCGTTCTTGGCCCCACCGATGATGTCCTCCATGAGGGCGTCGCAGTCGTGGGCCATCTTCCCGTAGACCTTCATGCACTTCTTCGCAGCGTCCTTGTCCTCGTCGGCCAGGGCGAGGCGGGCCAGATCAAAGACCTCGTTGCTGCGCTCCAGCTGCAGGTAGAGCGCGTCGCGACGGTCGCTCAGATCGATATCTCCGGGGAAGAGATTCACCAGGTCACCGATGTTCTTGCTGTAGTCGCCGATGCGCTCCAGATCGATGACGATGCTCGTAAGCACCAGGCCGCCGAGCAGGTCCTGTCCCTTGGAAACCGCAAGGTGTTCGAAGACCTTCTTGCGGATGTCCTGCTGAACCTTGTTGAGGTTCCTATCCATCTTTCTCAGATCTTCCAGTTCCTCGTCGGTGATGTTCTTCTCGAGAGCCTTGGTGACCATGACGAACATCTCGCGGTCCAGATCGAGCATCTCGACGGCCTCATCGAAGGCCTCGGAGAGCAGGGTCTCCTTTTCACTGAGCAGGCTCCAAAGTTCCTTCCACATGATTCCTCCCGCTTCCGCGATCAACGCAGAAGCAATAGTAGAGCCAAGGGGATCAGGTAGATCCCGAAGTAGCCCAAGATGACCAGGATCGTGTTCTTCCGGGACTTGGCGCAAATGGCGGCGAGACGCTTTGCGATATTGATGGGAAGAGACCGGAAGGGGTACCAGATGACGATCCCTGAGATATTGAAGAGCGTATGCACGAGTGCGGCTGTGAGGGCCGCACGCGAAGCATCCGGCGCGCTTCCCGTCGCTGCGAAGACGAGAGCCGCCATGAGGGCCGTAATGGTCGTGCCGACATTTGAGCCCAGCGTATAGGGGAAGATCTGCCGAATGTTCAGGATACCAGCCCCCACCAAAGGCACCACGAGACTGGTCGTGACCGAGCTGGACTGCACCAGCACGGTGAAGATGACGCCCATGAACATACTCGTTCCGGCGTTCTTGAAGAGCACGCTGTCGATCATGCGAGCCAGGCGATTCTCCATGATGGAGCGCATGAACTTCACCAGGAAGGTGAGCGTAACCAGCAGAAGGACGAGCGCAACTAGCAGGCGCAGGCCATCGTGGGGAATGCCACGCTTGATCAGACCTATGGCCGGATCGACGATGTGCTTGATGCCGTCGAACTTGCCGAACTCCTGGCCCATGAGATGGCCCGTCATCCAGGTGGCGGCCTTCTGCAGGAAATGGGTCATCTGCTCCAGGGGGAAGATGACGATGACGGCCAGGATATTGAAGATGTCGTGCACCGTTCCCGCTGCGAAGGCTCGACGAAACTCCTCACGGTGGTGCATGTGTCCCAGCGATACGATGGTGTTGGTCACCGTGGTCCCGATATTCGCGCCCATGATGATGGGAATGGCGATCTCGAGGGAAAAAGCGCCGCCGGCCACGAGTCCCACGACCATGGCGGTCACCGTGGATGAGCTCTGAACGAGGCTGGTAGTGAATACGCCGAGAAGAAGGCCGAGCAGAGCGCTGGATGTTCCTTGGTTAAGGAACTCCGCGGCCAGCATCTTCCCCATGCCCTTGGCGCTTCCGCCCATGAGCTTGATGGCCACGAAGAAGACGTAGAGGATGGCCAGAAGGGTCAGCGTCTTGATGACCGTGTCGGCCAGATCGCGGAAGAAACCGGAGGGAGACGCGCTCGGGGAACCGGGAGGGGTCCGGGACTCGCTACTCACTTTAACCTCGCGGAAACGGGATGCGGGAGATAGAGCGAGCCCCCATGGGCCCGTCCCGGACTACATATCAGGATGCAAAGATCTTGTAAAGATGCTGGGAGGAAAAAGTCGTGGGTCAGCCCGGAAATCGTGAGCCGAGCTGGTAGACGAGGGTGGCCAGGAAGTAGGCCAGGGCCGTCAGGCCGCTCCATTGGAGGGCCGCCCAGACCCAGCGACCCGATTCCCTGCGGGTGATGGCCACCGTGGCCATGCAGGGCGTGGCCAACAGCGCGAAGATGAGAATGGCCATCCCCTGAGCCGCGCTGTAGTTGCGGGCCAACACCGCCCGGAGCCCCACCCCTCCGTCGGCCTCCTCCTCCATGGCGAAAACGATGGCCATCTGTGCCACGAAGACCTCCTTGGCGGCGAAAGCGCCCAGGAAGGCCGTGTTGATGCGCCAGTCGAATCCCATGGGGGCGGTGACCGGCTCCAGGAAATGTCCGATGCGGCCGGCCAGGGAGAATTCCAGATCCTCGGCGGCTCGGGCCCGGGCCGCGGCGCTCTCGCTCATGGCTACGCTCTCGCCGCGGGCGATATCGACCTGGTACTCGCTGGGCTTTGGGAAACTGACGAGAGCCCAGAGCACGATGGAGATGGCCAAAATGATCGTGCCCGCCTTGCGCAGATACATGGCCGAACGATTCCACATGTGGATGAGGATGCTTCGCTTGCTCGGCATGCGATAGGGCGGCAGTTCCATGACGAAGGGCGCCTCGGTGCCGCCCAGGATGGTCTTGCGCAGCACCCGCGCCATGACCAGGCCCAGCACGATTCCGAGCAGATAGAGCCCCCAGAGCACTGGCGCGTGCCACTGCTTCGGGAAGAAGGCGGGAATCAACAACAGATAGATGGGCAGGCGCGCACCGCAGGAGATGAAGGGCAGGATGAGCATGGTGATGAGCCGATCCCGCCGGCTTTCCAGGGTCCGGGTGGCCATGATCGCGGGAATCGTGCAGCCGAAGCCGATGAGCATGGGGATGAAGCTCTTCCCGTGCAGGCCGAAGCGGTGCATCACCCGGTCCATGATGAAGGCCGCGCGGCTCATGTAGCCCGTGTCCTCGAGGATGCTGATTCCGAGGAAGAGCAGCACGATGTTGGGCAGGAAGACCATCACGCCGCCCACGCCGCCGATGATGCCGTCCACGATGAGGCTGTGGAGCCACTCGGCGCGATCCACGGGCCAGGCCGAGCTGATGCCGTCGCCCAGCCATCCGAAAAGCCCCTCGATCACACCCATGAGCGGATCGCCCACGGTGAAGGTGAGCCAGAAGAGCGCGTACATGAAGGCCAGGAAAATGGGAAGGCCGAAGAAGCGGTGGGTGAGGATGGAATCGGCCCGCTCGGTCTGGCTGATGCGGTCGCCGCGGGGAGGTCGGACGAGGACTTCCTTCACCAGTCCCATGGCGAAGCCGTAGCGGCGATCGGCCAGAAGCGCGGCCAGGGTCTCGCCGAAGCGGTCCTCGATGCCCGCGGAGGCCTCCGCCACGGCGGCGCGCACCTTCTCGGGCTCGGGGTGATTCTCCATGACGCCCCGGGTGATCTCGCGGTCGCCCTCGAGCAGCTTGATGGCGCCGTAGCGAAGGGGAATGGGGAGGTCCTCGATGGCCGTGAGAAGCTCCTCTAACCTGGCGATCACGGCTTCGATTTCCTGCCCATAGTTCACGCGCCGCAGTTTGGTCTTCTCACCAGCCCGATGCCGAATCACCGATTTCAACTCGGCGATGCCGCCTCCCCGGTGCCCCTCGGTCTCCACCACCGGCGCACCAGTGAGTTCCTCGATCTTCGCCCGGTCGATGATCATGCCTTGTCCACGGGCGGCGTCGATCATGTTCAGAGCAATGACCAGATTGACCTCGAGCTCCATGAGCTGCACGGCCAGGTAGAGATTGCGTTCGAGATTGCTGGCGTCCACCACGTCGACCACGAGGTCGGGCTCCTCGTTGATGAGGTAGGCCCGCGCCACGCGCTCTTCCTCGCTCTGGGCGGTCAGGCTGTAGGTGCCCGGCAGGTCCACAAGGTTCACCTGGCCCAGGCCCTCGCCGTAGCGCCCCCACTTCTTCTCCACGGTCACGCCCGGGTAGTTGCCCACATGCTGACGTCCGCCGGTCAGGCGGTTGAAGAGCGAGGTCTTTCCGGAGTTGGGATTTCCGGCCAGGGCGACGGTGACTGCCGAGGCGGAAGAAGTCTCCGACCAGGGCCGGGCCATCAGATCACCTCGACGGCGATGGTGGAGGCTTCGATCTTGCGCAGGGAGAGGTTGTATCCCTTCAGCTTGATCTCGATGGGATCGCCCAGGGGCGCCACGCGCAGCATTTCCAGTTCGACGCCTGGCAGTAGCCCCATGTCGATGAGCCGCTGGCGAATGCTCGTGGCGGCCCTCACGCTCACCACGCGTCCGCGATCGCCCGGCTTCATCTCGGACAGGGCCACGCGACTCGCCCGGGAGCTGAAGAGCCGAACGGTGGTATCGTGGAAATTCGACTGGCACTGGGCATTACGACAGGCCATGCCCACGGCCTCCTCATCGCGCTCCTGTTTCAGAGCGTGTCCGTAGCAGTTGTTGAACAGCTCCACGATGTTTCCCCCGGATTGGGGACAGGCACCGAGAAACTCCACGAAGGCGGCCAAGCGGTCGAGGGTCTCCAGGCTGATGATGTGTTCGATGGAGCAGGCGTCGCGTTCGGCGACTTCCGCACTGACACCGAGGATGTCCCCCAGGAATCGCGTGATGAACTCGTGCCGCTGCAACACGCGGTGGGCGAGCTCGGAACCTTCCTCTGTGAGGGTCACGGTCTCCCTCGCGCGATAGTCGATGAGGCCTTCCTTGGCCAGACGCTTCATGGCGCCGGTAACGCTGGCCATGCGCACGCCCTTGCGTTCGGCGATGTCCTTGACCCTCGCCTCACCCTTCTCCTGGTCGAGCTGCAGGATGATCTCGAGATAGTCCTCGAGGCTTTCGGACAAGTTGCTGATCTGCGCCAAAGTTCAGGGCCTCCTGAATGAAGGAGGAATAAATTAGCCTAGACTAACAGCGATGTCAAGATGGCAAGGGGAGCTTCAACTCTTTGCGATTGAGCCAGTTAGCCCCTTTCTCCAGGCAAAAGGCCAATTCGGCTGGAAATCGACACTCTTGCCTGAATTCCCAGCGACACCTATGATGGGCCCATGCCACGCCTGCGATCCAGATACATGACGGCAATCATGCTGCTTTTCGTCCTCCTCTGGATCGGCGCACCCCTCATCCACCTGCATCATGAGCACTGCGAGCACGGCGAACACGACGAGGATGAGAGGGACCATCGCTTCTGCACCCTCTTCCACAATCTGAGTCAGCAGACCGCTGTGGAAGTTCCGGAGCTCATCCTATCCACTGGCGAATTGGAACGCATCGTCCTTTCCACGGTCGAGCGCTCCCGAGAGTACACCGAAGACTCCCGGCACATTCGCGGTCCGCCGAACTCTGCCTAGACCCGAATCTACTCATCTTTGCCGGATGCATTCGGCGGGTTTTAACATGCACGGAGGTCGCCATGCGCGTCACTCTTCTCTATGTGGCCCTGCTCTTGACCGCGTCGCTGGTCGACGCATCGACGACGAGCACGGGCATCAGCCGGGATTTCAACCCGGCCATCAGCGTCAATAGCCTGATTCTCTATTCGTCGGGACTACTCGGCGAGGAGGAAGCATACGAACACGAGGACGAGCACGAACACGGCTCGGGAGCCGGACTGGGTATCCAGGAGAGCGAACTACAGTTCAGCGCCAATGTGGATCCCTACAGCAAGGCCGTGCTCACCCTGGCCATGCACGGCACCAGCGGTATCGAACTGGAAGAAGGCTTCCTGCAGACTCGCAGGCTGCCCATGAATCTCGGATTGAGGGCCGGGCAGTACCTTTGGGAGTTCGGCAAGCACAACAGCTTCCACACCCACCAGTATCCCTTCGTGGAGAGACCCCAGGCCTGGGATGAACTTCTTGGGGAACATGGTCTGAGCGGCGTGGCTCTGGAACTGAGCTGGCTGAGCCCCCTGCCCTGGTTCACCGAGGTCTCCGGAACCGTCTTTCCATTGAACCACTCGATCTACGGCGAGCACGCCGAAGCGCCAGAAAACGTATGGGGACAGTCGGTCCGCCTGAAGCAGCTCTTCGAGATCGGTGAGCGCTCCACCTTCGAGCTGGGCGGAAGCTGGCTCGCCGGCAAGGTCGCCCATGAACACGAGGATGAGATCGAGGAGGGCGACCGTGTCTTCATGGGCCTGGACGCTACCTGGAAGTGGATCGGTTCCGGTTCCAATGCGAAGCAGATGGAGATCCAGGCCGAGTGGTTGCGACGCAGCGACACTCTGCCCGATGAGGAGATCGCCCATGATGGCTGGTACCTGTCCGGACGGGCCAAGGTGAGTCGACGTATCTGGATCGGAGCCCGCTACGACACTTTTCTTCCACAGGAAGGCGAAGAGCACGAGGAGGAGGAAGGCGAGGATCACGGCCATCTCGAAGACAGCTCCACCCTCTCGGTTTCCCTGGCCTTCGTACCCAGCGAGTTCCAGGCCTGGCGCCTGGATCTGATGCAGCGGACCATCGGCGAGGAGAGCTTCAATGGCCTTCGCCTGCAGGCGAACTTCACCATCGGTAGCCACCCGGCGCACCGCTACTAGGAGACGCCATGAGAAGAAGTCTGTATGCGGCGCTCGCCCTCCTGCTTCTGCAGGGGGCGGCGTCCGCCGAACTCAAGGTCGTGGCCACGCTCACCGAGATCGGGGCCCTCGCCAAGGAGTTGGGCGGAAATCGGGTGAATGTATCGATCCTTGCCCGGGGCGATGAGGATCCCCACGCCATCGCGGCCAAGCCCAGCCACAGCCGGCGCATGAGTCGCGCCGACCTGCTCGTCTACAACGGACTCGAGCTGGAAGTGGGATGGCTTCCCCTGCTCATAGAGGGTGCGCGCAATCCGAAAATCCTCGACGGCAGCCCCGGGCATCTGAATCTCTCGGACTTCATCGAACCCCTGGAAGTGCCCGAACACGTGGATCGAAGCCAGGGTGACGTTCACCCGCAGGGCAATCCGCACTTCACCGTGGATCCAGGTCTCTATCCCGACCTCGCCCGTGCGCTATCGGCGAAGCTGAAGGAGTTGGATCCCCAGGGGGAGTCCTACTATTCAGAGCGACTCGCGGATTTCCTCTCCCGCTGGGAAGCCCGCATGGCCGATTGGCATGGCCGTCTCGAGTTTCTGAAGGGCCGACGGGTCGTTGCCTATCACAATCAGTGGACCTACACGGCCCGACGATTCGGATTCGAGATCGTCGATCACGTTGAGAATCGGCCGGGCATTCCGCCCTCGCCGCGTCATATACTGACGCTTCGGAAACGAATCGTGAGGGAGGGAATTCCCCTGCTCATCTATTCGGATCTCGTCCACGCGGAAGTGCCCGAGCGATTTGCCGTGAAGTCGGGCTGCAAGGCTCTCGGCCTGCCCCAGGCCGTGGGCAGCCGCGATGGCACGGACGATCTTTTCGAGTGGTTCGAGCTGTGGGTTACGATCATGGAATCATCGAACCGGGAAGGATGATATGGAACTGATCGGTCTCATGGCGGCGCCCTTCGCGGCCAGTGTGGTCCTGGTACTCATTCACGCCTACCTGGGCGGACACGTGCTCCGGCGCGGCGTGATCTTCGTGGACCTCGCCATGGCGCAGTTCGCCGCCATGGGCGTCGCCCTGGGGCTGCTCTTCGGTTTCGAGTTGGAGAGCACTCCCTCCTACTATCTAGGACTGATCAGCGCACTTGCCGCAGCGGGATTGTTCGCCGCAGCGAGGATGCGCATCCGCCAGGTTCCCCAGGAAGCCATCATCGGAATCGCCTACGTGGCCTCCTCGGCGGCGGCGATTCTCATCGCCGATCGCGCGCCCCACGGAGCCGAGCATATCAAGCAGATCCTGGTGGGCTCGATTCTCTGGGTGAACTGGCAGGAGGTGCTCAAGATCGCCCTCATCTACGGCGCACTCGGCCTGCTGCTGGCCTGGGCCCATCCGCGCCTGAAGCGGGTGAGCGAGAACGCCGAGGAGGCCGCAAAAGGCGGTCTGAACCTCTTCGCCTGGGATTTCTTCTTCTACGCCGTCTTCGCCTTCGTGGTGACGAGTTCCGTGCGCATCGCCGGCGTGCTGCTCGTCTTCACCATTCTCATCGTCCCCTCGGTCTTCGCCGCGTTGATAGGCGCGGGAGAACGTGTGCGGCTCCCCCTGGCCTGGGGTTTCGGTATCGTCATGAGTTTTCTGGGAATGCTGTTGTCCTACTACCTCGACTTCCCCACCGGAGCGGCAGTGGTGGTGGTCTTCGCCATGGGACTCGTTCCAGTGGCCCTGTTGAAGAAGGGCTAGGAGGGCGGGGAGATTTCGGCCCATCGAAACTCGAGAAGCCCCGGAGCTCCGGACTCGTCTAGGAAGTTGATCACCTGCAGCTTGAAGTAGCGGCCATCGAGGGCCCTGATCGCATAGACGCGATCGTTGATGAACCACTCGTCGATGCCCTGTATGTAGCGGTACCATCCCTGGCCGATATCGAAGGCCAGCAGCTCATCGGTGTCGGCGAAGTAGTCTCCGCCGGGAGCCCTGTCGAATGTCAGATACTCGGCGAAATCCACGGGCTGCACGGCCACCTCACCGCTTCCGCTAACGCCGCCATTGGTCTGGATCCAGGCGAAGCGGAAGGACAGATCCCAATCGGTCGAGTCGTCTGGGTTGAGCGGAAAGCGCTCCCCTCCGTCCTCGAAGCTGAAGTAGATGACCTTCTCGCTGTAGAGATCCCCCGCCTCCACCACGGTGATGAAACCACCCTCGGGATCCACTTCGGTCCAGAGGGCCGGATCAGTCTCGGGAGCGGTTCCACCGTCGTTCGAGCAGGCCGTCAGGGCCGCGATCAACAGGAGTACGGGAATCCATCGCATGGTACCCATAGGATGCCTCCAGGGGCGATCAGGTCGCAAGGAAAACGGCTCCGGCAAGGGCCAGAGCCGCTCGGGGTGCTCCTTGCAAAGGAGGAGATGGCTAGGGAGCGGTGATCTCCTGCCAGTCGAAGACGACCTCCGCGGGGGAGGAAGAGCCCTGGGTGGAGAAGAGCGTGAGGCGCAACTTGTAGTACAGCCCGTCGGCTCCGTGAATCGCGTAGTAGCGGTTTTCCGCCAGGATGAACTCGTGGTCGGGGGATCCGGTGTAGTTGTACCAACCGCCGTTCTGACCATCCACGGCGCCCTGGTTGAAGGCCCGACCGATATCGGTGTTGCTGGTGTCGGTGATGTAGCCATCGGCAGGAGCCTGCGCGAGATCCTCGTAGTTCCCATCGTCGAAGTAGACGAGTTCCACTCCGCCCGTGCCGTTGCTTCCGCCATTCAGGTTGATGTTGGCGAAGAGAAGGGCCAGATCGTAGTCGTCCGCATCATCCGGATTCGCGGGCTCCACACCCTCGCCCGTGGCAAGGCTGAAGTAGATGAAATTGGAACCGCTCAGCCCCTCGGCAATGGCCGTGGTGGTGAAGGATCCGTCCCCGTTGTCCACTGTGGTGAAGCCGTACTCCACGGGATCGTCGTCACCGGGATCGAGACTGTCCGAACATCCACCCAGCATCAGGGCCAGCAGGCCGGCGAGAGCGAGCAAAGCGAGTTTCTTCATCATGACTCCTTGATGAGTTGTTTCTTTCCTACTTCGAATGCTGGAAGCCCAGGCCGAAGAACACGCGGCGCGGGGCGATCCGCAGGTAATCGTGGTCGCCTTCGTTCAGAAGATTGTCGATGCCGAGGGAGACCTTGAAGAGATCGTTGATGTCGCGGTTGAGACGCAGATTCATGAGTGAGTAGGGGTCGGCCATGAAGGTCTCCACCCCGCTGTATGCCTCGCTGAAGGAGCGCTCACCCACGAAGGAGGTGCGCATGACCACGCCCAGCTTGAGCGGCTCGATGCGGTAGTCCAGATTCAGGTTGCCACGGTGGGTCGGACGACCGTCGAGCACGTTGCCCGTGTCCTCGTCACGGCTGTCCAGATAGGTGTAGCCGAGCTCCACGTTCAGGTTCTTGAGCAGCTGGTAGCGAATCGAGGTCTCCACGCCGCGAATGCGGGCATGGGTCACGTTGAAATAGGTGGCCTTGAGCAGGCCGCCCTCGTTGACCTCGTCGGTGATCAGGCCCTGGATGAGATTGTCGAAGTCGTGGTGGTAGGCGCTGATCGAAGCCCAGAGTCTCTCGCTGAAGGTGCGTTCGAGGCTCAGGGAGTAGCTCATGGAAACTTCAGGCTCCAGATCGGGATTGCCCAGAACCTCGTAACCGATGGCCGGATGCGAGAAGCGAACGTAGAGTTCCTTGAAGTCCGGGGCCCGGAAACCCTTGCCCACGCTGCCGCGGAGCATGGTCTTCTCGCCCAGCTCATGGCTGAGGGCCAGCTTGGGCGTGAAGTGGTCGCCGAACTGCGAATCGGAATCCAGACGCATGCCGGGCAGCACGGTGATCTTCAGGTGCGAGGGGAAGGTCCACTCGTCCTGCAGGAAGGCGCTGAAGCGCTGGCGGTCGCTCTTGCCTCCCTCGAGGCGTTCGGTTTCGAGATCCTCGTGAAGCGCTTCGACACCCATCGAGACGTAGTGATACTCGCCGAAGTAGCGGTCGTACTGGATGGTGCCCTGGACCAGGCGCTCCCAGGTCTCGGTGAAGGTGTCGAGCAGATCTCCCTCGCGCTGATCCTGCAGGTACTCATCGCGGTAGAGCGAGAAATAGGCGGTGCCCTTGAGGCGACCGGTCTCGCCGATCCAGAAGTTTGGACTCGCCGAGAGCGTGAACATCTCGGTGAGATTGCTGCGGTCGAAGATGGTGGCCGAGATGTCGGTGCCGCCGTCGATGCCGTTGGTGGTGCGACGCAGGTAGCTGAAGCGTCCTTCAAGCTTGGACCAGTCCCCCACCTTCACTTCGCTGTGGCTGGACAGGCTGAACTCGTCGTAGCCGTCCACGCTGGTTTCGGGATCTTCGGGCTCGTAGTCGCTGGCATCGGCGCTGCGCCAACCCGAGGTCACGCGGCTGGTCCAGACCTCGCCCTTGGCGCCCAAGGCACCGCCCAGGTCCATGCGTCCCTCGCCGCCGGCGTTGCCGTGGATCTCGAGTTCCAGGGGCGAACGGCTCGCGCGTGTGATGATGTTGATCACGCCGCCGATGGCGTCCGATCCGTATAGGGCCGACTGATTGCCCTTCACGATCTCGATGCGCTCGATGTTCTCCACGTTGTAGCGCGACAGGTCCAGCACGCCGCCCTTGCGGCCGCCGGCGCGCTCGCCGTTGATGAGCACCAGCACGTATTCGCTGCTGAGACCCTGAAGCTGCACGCCGCTGCCGAAGATGGAGTGGCTGATGGTCACGCCCGCCTGGTTCTCCAGGAAGTCGGCCAGGCTCTCCGCGCCCGACTTCTCCAGATCCTTGCGGGTGACCAGCTCGGTGGCCACGGGGGTCTCGGCCAGGGGCTTCTCGGTGCGAGTGCCCGTGACGACGATGGGATCCATTTCCCAGACGGCCTCTACCGTTTCGGTCTCATCCTTCTTCTCATCATCGCCCGCATCTTCAGCCAGTGTGACCAGCGGCATGGCGGCCAAGGCCATGAAAACCCAGCTCTTTGCGAGTGTTTTCATACCGGAACCTCCAGAATTCCTCCTTAATGGTAAACGCCCTTTTCCCGGCATGTGTCACCCACCCGTCATGACCTAACACTTTCGTTTTATTGAACCTACATTGATGGAGCCTTGGGTCGGAAATTGTGGTATAATCATGCCTACACGCAGTTTGGGTCGGCCCCTCGCACCTAGAAGACCCCGGCATATGCCGGGGTCTTTCCGCATGCAAAAACCCTCCCGGGGGGTTGGGAGGGTTTCCGCTTGAGTCTCGCTTGGAGCGGGAGCTCCGGTGGGTAAGAGTTCTCTAGCGACTCGGGGCTTGGAGGATGCCCTACTGGAGAAGCTCGCTCATCACATCAGCCCGGCTACTGCAGGGCGTATGCCAGCCCCGCCGGGCATGAAAGTCAATGCGGCCCAATGGATTCGGTTCCCGCTCAATATCGGCGGTCTCCGCGTGCCTTCAGATGCTGGAGAGAGTCTTTAGAATCGGCTAGCTCTTGTCGGCCTCGCGCCGGCGCTGGAAGTAAAGCCGCAGGCTCATGGAGATGCTGGCCAGCTTGGTGAGGGCACTGTCGGCGCGACTGGTGAGTACCACGGGGATGCCTCCCCCCACGATGCAGCCGGCCGCGTCGTGTCCGCTGGTGGTGAGCGTCTTGTAGACCGCGTTGCCCGAATCGATGCCCGGCATCACGAGGATGTCGGCGTTGCCCTGGATCTGTCCGTCGTAGCTCTTCTCCTCGGCCACGTCCAGCTCGGTAGCCACGTCGAAGCTGAGGGGACCTTCCACGATGCAGTCGCCGCGCTCGCGGAACATCTCGGCGATGTCGGCGGCCTCCACCGAACTCTCGATGCGGGGATTCACCTTCTCGATGGCGCTGATCACGGCCACCCTCGGTCGAGGCAGATTCAGGCTGCGGGCCACGAAGAGCGCGTTCTCCAGGATGCGACGCTTCTCGTCCAGGTTCGGCTCGATGTTGATGCCCGCGTCGGTGAGCAGGATGAGCCGCTTGAGCGCCTTGCGTTCGAACACCGCCACGTGGCTGTAGAGGGCGTCCTTGGGCAGGCGACCGCGTTCCTTGAGCCAGCGGAAGGCGGGCCCGAGAATGGCCTCGGTCTTCACCGATCCCTTCATGAGCACGTGGGCGTCGCCGGTTTCGTAGAGATCGAGGCAGCGGGCCACGGGATCCTCGGCGGGGATCAGGGTGTAGTCCGGCTGACTCAGATCCATCCCCAGTCTCTCGGCGGTGCGACGGGTTCTGTCGGGATCCCCCACCAGAAGGAAACGGGCGATCTTGTACTCACCCTCTTCGGTGGCGCGGAGCGCGGCCGCGAGAGCGTCCTCGTTGTCCGAGCCCGCGATGGCGATGGTGGGCATGAACTCTTCCTGCACGCGACTGCGCGTGGCCTGGATGATCTCCTCCAGGCTGCAGAGCGGGCTGCCCTTCTTCCGCCTCAACACGGGCTTCTTGAACACGGCCCGGTCGATGAGATGGTTCTCGGCCATGCGCGCCGCGTGAAGCTTCTCGCATTCCTCGCTGTAGTCGCGCAAGCATTCGGGGCGAAGGAGGGAAAGCGCACCTCCCGCGGCCAGAGCCTCCTGCTCCACGCTGCCCGGTACGCGCACGAGGGGCAGCAGACCTCCAAGGCGACGCTCCACCATGCTCACGAACTCCTCGCTCTGCGAAAGTCCCCCGGTGACGCAGGCGTAGTCGGGCTTTCCCCAACCGGCGGAGGCCGAAAGGATTCCCTCGGCCACCTTCTGGGCGAAGAAGTCGAGCACCAGGTCGATCTTCTCGCGCTGGGCTTCCGTGGCGCCGAAGCCGCGGAACTCGAGCAGGGTCTTGAAGTCGTTGGTGCCGGCCAGGCTCATGAGCCCGCCCTCGCGGAAGGTGGCGCGGATCATCTCGTCGAGGCTGATCTGGTGTTCCTCGAGCTTCAAAAGAAGTTCGTGCTGGGGCAAGAGGCCCGAGCGGTTCGCCGAGGGCAGTCCGCTGAAGGCGTTGATCACACGCACCGCCCGTCCCTTGTGATTGCGGATGAGCGAGAAGCCGCCGCCCAGATGCACGCTCACCACGCTGGCCTCGCTGGGGTGCATGCCGAACTCCCAGGCGCTGATGGCGATGACGCTCTTGTGGCTGAGGTAGTGCACGCTGGTGCCGTCGGTCTTGAACTCGCGCAGGCCCGTCATGCGGCTGGCGATCTCGACCTCGTCCACCACCACCGGATTGCTCACCGACACGGGAATGTCCTTGCCGGACAGTCCCTTGATGGCCATGGCGATGGGCACTCCCATGTTGGCCGCATGCTTGATCTCGGGATCGGCCAGATCCTCGAGCAGTTCCGGCGTGACCATGTAGGTTCCGCTGGGCACGGGGCGGAAGAAGCCGCCGCGGGCGGCGATGGCGTCGAGGCTCTCCGCATCGATGTGCCGCTCGGCGAGCCAGCCGTTGACCATGACGCTGCGAGTCTCGGCGCTGTCCTCCAGGTGCGGTTGGATGTGCACCTCGAAGCCGTCCAGTTTCTGCACGCCCTGGTAGAGCGCAACCTTGGTGGAGGTCGAGCCCGGGTTGATTACCAGGATGCGCTTGTCCGCCTCGGCCAGCAGGTCGGCCGTTTCCACGTCGAGCATTCGCGCGAAGAGATCGCGCCCCGAAAGCGCCGAAATCTGGATGGTCTTCATGGGAGCATGAAACTACGAGATGGTCCTTGCAGCAAGGCCCATTCTGGACCCGCGGGTCTTAATCTGATATCCTTATTCGAGCTATCAAGGAAGGGTCACTCAACCATAGAGGCCATCCATGCGCCTGTGCATCACAACCATGATTCTACTACTCGCTGGTTTCGCGGCCATTGCCGAACCCATCATGGGTACCAAGACTCTCGCATACAGTGACGATATCCATTCCAGTTACGGGCCTCGCTTCTTCGGCCATCTACCTGGGGCTTGTATCGAGGAAATAGCAACAACTTCGGAAATCTTCGAGCTCATCTTGTTCCACAACAGTGTTGAACTGCCGATCCCAATGCCGGTCTACGGGGACGGAACCGTCGCAGCATTATCCGAAACCATCTTCACGGTCGAAATGATTCATGGATACGGCAATATCGAGGTAGTCCACTTGGAGACGACTTGGAACGGAGGAAACACCTGCACATTCGCAAATCTTGCCGATGAGATTTACGTTTTTGATGGGTGTTCGATAGAGATAAAAGTATGGGCCTTCCGCCAGGGATCGGTGGGAGCGGCGCCTCTAGATTTCGGCGCTTTGAAGTCGATGTTCGAATAGAGCGCTCGCGGCCTCCCCTCACGCTCCGGCTCGCAGACTCGCAAGTCGCTGTTCGAGGAGTCACTTCGCTTACCGGAAGAATAGAAAACGGGGAAGGATGGACCCTTCCCCGAGTGACATTCGAAGCTGAAACGAGGGGAAGGGTCCATCCTTCCCCTTTGCCTATTTCAAGATCACCATCCTCTTCGCCATGACCTTGCCCTCGGCCTGCAGCTGATAGAAGTACACGCCGCTGGACTGGGCGCGGCCGTCCATGTCGCGGCCGTTCCAGGTAGTCGCGTGATCGCCGGCTTCGAGGACATCATCCACCAGCACCGAGAGAAGGCGGCCCGCGATGTCGTAGACTTTGAGGGTCACGGGACCGGACTTCGTGAGGGCGAAGGAGATGTCGGTCTTCGGGTTGAAGGGGTTGGGCACGTTCTGCGCCAGGCTTACGCGGAAGGGTAGGGTTTCGCCGTCCTCCACGCCGGTGGCGTCGAAGACGCCGGCGATGAAGAAGTCGTCCACGGCAGCCTCTACGATGGAGCCGGAGCCCTCGTCGCTCGCCACGAAACGAAGCTGAACGAGCCCCGGCGTTCCGAAGTAGGAGAAGAAGTCGTAGTTCATCTCCACCCAGGCATTGGTCGAGCTCATGGTGTGCTCGAGAACCACCCAGCTGTCGTCGTTGGCCAGATCCACGTCCCAGTAGTCGTTGTTGGGATCGTTGCCCTTGTCGTTGGAGTACCACTTCCAGTAGCCGAAGGTCAGGGATTCGGCGCCGGTCATGTCGTAGACGGGGCTGAAGAGGGTGGTCTTGCCACCGTCCACGTCGTTGGCGCCGATACCGTCGCCCACCTGATGCTGACCGGTCACCCAGCAATGAGTTCCGTCGGCACTATGATCGTCGCCAGGCTGGGCGTCGGTGGGATTCGGGTCCACACGTGTCCAGATGCCCGTGCCCGCATCATCGTCCGCCGCTCCCTTGGTCCAGCCGCGGTCGGCCTCCATGGGATGGACGAAGCTCTCACCAGTCTCGAAGTAGAAGAGATCGCCGGGAGCGTTGAAGGGCGCGGTGCCGTCGTTGCCACTCACGTCCTCCGCGTAGAGGTAGTACTCCACCGCCGAACCCTGCACCTGAGCAGGGATGCTGGCGGTAAAGATGCCGCCTCCGGCATCGATCATGGTCACTTCGTTGAAGGCTCCCCCATCGACCCGGTAGTTCAGCTTCACACTGCCATCAACGATTTCCGCGTCGGCGTAGCCGATAGGCGTGGCATCCACCTGATAGCTGCTGACGTAATTGGCGGTGAAGGGCAGCGGATCGTGCTCGAAGGTCACGTTGGTCAGGTTGCCCGCCATGCTTATCAGGTAGATGGCCGGCCAGACGTTTTCCTCGAAGTAGGGCTGACGATTGCTTTCGGAGGGCCAGAAACTGTGACCGATCTCGTTGGTGAAGCCATAGATCTTCTCGTGTTCGTCCTGAGCGCCGTAGTCCCAGTCGAAGGTGCCGCCGCATACGTCATAGAGCACGTCGCCGGGCTGCCCGGGAGTGTAACCATTATACATGGTCATCTGCTCGCCCATCTCCCGGAAGAGCTCCTCGTCCGGCGTGTCGGAGGTGGTGTAACCCCAGGGGTAGAGCGTTAGGTCGCCATAGGTGTGGATGCTCTGGCGGATGGTGAAATGGCGTTCGTTGATGAAGTTGATGAAGTGCTGAGTCTCGGGCTCGCTGGCGGGCGAGGGACCACGATAGGTTTCGTCGCCAGGATAGCCGCTGCTGCCCCAGCTGCAACCCCACTCATAGGGGTAGTTCCGGTTGAGGTCCACGCCCCAGGTTCCGTCACCGTTGTCGCGGCGATTCTTCCGCCACATGCCACCGCCCTGAGGTTGGATCTGCTCGTTGTATAGCACGCCGTCGGGATTACCCATGGGGATGATGAATATCTCGCGCTCATCCACGAGCTGGGTGATCTCGGGATCCACGCCATAGTTCTCGCCTAGGTACTCGCCGAGCATGATGCACATCTCACCGGCCATGATCTCCCGTGCGTGGTGCATGGCGTCGAAGAGGATCTCGGGCTCGTCCTCGTCCACGTCGGGATTGTCGGAGACCTTGAAGCACCAGATCTCGTTGCCCTCGAGGCTCTGACCGATGGACCACTTCTCGCTGATCACATCCGGAAAACGCATGCGCAAGCTGTCGACGAACTCCACCATTTCTGGATAGGTGTGGTAGATGCCGAAGTTGCTTCGAGAGCTCACGTACTGGGAAGCGTAGAAGCTCTCCAGGTTCTTCTGAAGCGTTTCGACACGAAGCCCATTGTTCTGAAGTTCCAGGATTTCCTCGTCAAGGGCGACGATCTCTACCCAGCGGCCCCTTCGGCCATCGACGATGTCGTAGTGGGTGCGGTTCTCGTCCATGTACTGCTGGGCGCTCTCGGTATCGAGATGGACGCGGATCATGCTGTGCTCTTCCATGGCGAAGGCCGCAATGGAGATGAACACGAGGACTGTGCTAAGAATCAGACGCATTTTTGCCTCCAGGAATGGGCCGAGTTTCTCGTTAATTATACCAGAAATACCCCCATATCGACCACCGAGAAAGTGAAATGGGAAGATGCAACTAGCTAGGATTTCAGATCTTACAGAGCTCCCGGCATAGGCGGGAATGATGAGAAAGGGGAGGGCAGAGGCCCTCCCCGAACGACTTGCGAAGCTCTCTGATGGGTGAGCCTGCGCCCCCGCCTTCTACTTCAGAATCACCATCCTCTTCGCCATGACCTTGCCCTCGGCCTGCAGCTGATAGAAGTACACGCCGCTGGACTGGGTGCGCCCTTCCATGTCGCGGCCGTTCCAGGTGGCGGCATGCTCGCCGGCGGCGAGGACATCATCCACGAGCACCGCGAGCAGGCGTCCGGCCACGTCGTAGACCTTCAGGCTGACCGGTCCCGTCTTCGTCAGGGCGAAGGAGATGTCGGTCTTCGGGTTGAAGGGATTCGGCACGTTCTGCGCCAGACTCACGCGGAAGGGCAGGGTCGCGCCGTCGTCCACGCCGGTGGCGTCGAAGACGCCGGCGATGAAGAAGTCGTCCACGCCGCCCTCGACCAGAGAGCCCGATCCCTCATCGGATGCCACGAAGCGCAACTGCACGAGCCCCGGCGTTCCGAAGTAGTCGAAGAAGTCATAGTTCTTCTCCACCCAGGCGTTGGTGGAAACGTTGTCGTGCTCGAGCACGGCCCAGTTGCCGTCGTTGGCGAGGTCCACGTCCCAGTAGTCGTTGCCGGGATCGCTGCCCTGGTCGTTGGAGTACCACTTCCAGTAGCCGAAGGTCAGGGATTCGGCGCCGGTCATGTCGTAGACGGGGCTGAACAGCGTGGTCTTGCCGCTGTCCACGTCGTTGTAGCCATCGCTCTGGCCCGCCTGATGCTGGCCGGTGACCCAGCAATCCGTGCCGTCGGCGCTGTGGTCGTCCTCGGGCTGACAGTTGGTGCCGATGGGATCCACGCGCACCCAGATGCCGGTGCTGGCGTCATCGTCCTCGGCGCCCTTGGTCCAACCGCGATCGGCCTCCATGGGATGGGTGAAGCTCTCGCCGGTCTCGAAGTAGTTGAGGGTCTCCGGCGCGCCGAAGGGATGCACGCCGCTGTTGCCGTCGACGTCCTCGGCGTAGAGGTAGTACTCGATGGCCGTGCCCTGGCTCTGCGGGGGAATGCTCGCCGTGAACACGTCTCCGCCGGCGGCGTCCATGAGCACTTCGGTGAAGAACCCGCCGTCCAGGCGGTAGAACAGCTTCGCGGTGGACTCATCGATGGCCGCACCGCCATAGCCGTAGGCCGTCGCCTCGACCTCGTAGCTGCTGAGATAGTCGGCGGTGAAGGGCAGCTGAGCGTGATCGAAGGACACCGACCTCAGACTGGCGGCGATCTCGATGAGATAGAGCGCCGGCATGAGATTGTCGTCGAAGATGATCTGCCGCTGGCTCTGGCTGGGCCACTGGGATGAGCCCAGCTCGTTGGAGAAGCTGTAGATCTTCTCGTGGAACTCCACGTCGCCGTAGGTCCAGTCGAAGGTGCCGCCGCAGACGTCGTAGAGAATCTCGCCGGGCTGGCCATAGGCGTAGCCGTTCTCCGAGCACATGACCGCGGCGATTTCGTTGAACAGGGCGTCGTCGGGGGTCGGGTTCGTGGTGTAGCCCCAGGGAAACAGGGTCATGTTGCCCGAGGAGTGATAGCTCTGGTGCACGATGAACTCGCGCGAGTCGATGAAGGCGACCATCGCCTGGATCTCCGGCTCGCTTTCGGCGGCGGGCCCGCGATAGGTGGGATCGGAGGGTGTGCCGCTGCTGCCCCAGGAGCACCCCCACTCGTAGCCGTAGTTGCGATTCAGGTCGACGCCGTAGGAACTGCCGTTGTTCCGGCGGTTCTTGCGCCAGGTGGCGCCGCCGCCGGGATAGGTCTCCTCGTTGTAGACCAGGCCGTCGGGGTTCACGAAGGGGATCATGTAGATGTCGTTGCCGTTCACGAGATCCATGATCTCGGTGTTGCCCGCGTAGTATTCCTCCGCCAGGTAGTCCGAGAGCATCAGGATGACTTCCAGTCCCATGATCTCGTTGGCGTGATGGAGTCCGTCGAAGAGTACCTCGGGCTCTCCCGGTTCATCGATGTCGGGGTTGTCTGAGATCTTGTAGACGTAGATGTGATAGCCGTTGTGCCCCTGACCGATGGACCACTTCTCGCTGACGATGTCCGGGTAGAGCATGTGCAGGCTGTCCATGTGGGCGATGGCCTCGGAGTAGGTGTGGAAGTAGCCCCATAGGTCACGGTCGCCCGAGGTTTCCATCTGGGCGGCATAGTGCTCGTGAGCTTTTTCGGCTAGGAGTTCCACACGGGATCCGGCCGCCATGATCTCGGCGACCTCTGAAGGCCGGACGGCGATGTCAATGAAATCACCCACCCTTCCGGCTTCGATCTGGAATCTGAGATGATTGGCTTCCATCCACTCGAAGTCGGACGGCGTTTCGTAGTAGTAGCGAACGAGAGACAGGTGCTCGACTTCCTCCGCCGTCGCGCAGATCGCGATGACCATGAGGATTGCGGTTAGGATCAGGCGCATTTTCCCCTCCCAGATAGGGCCGAATATCCTTCACTATTCTACCATTTCCGATACAGGACCGACCACTCCGAATAGTGCGAGACTTCGCCCCGACCTCATGTGAGTCGAGGATGCCCTTAAAAAGAAAACGGAGAAGGGCTGAGCCCCTCTCCGAGTGACATTCGAATCTGGAACGAGGGAAAGGGGCTCGGCCCTTCCCAGTGTTCTATTTGAGCATCATCATCTTCTTGGTCTCGGTCAGCTCGTCGGTGACCAGGCGGTAGAAGTAGATGCCGGAAGGCGCGGGCTGGCCGGCGCCATCGGTGCCGTCCCAGATCACCACATGGGAGCCCGCTTCCATGATTCCATCGACGAGCGTGTTCACGCGACGACCGTCTGTGGAGAAGATCTCCAGACGTGCCGCGCCAGCGGAGGGAAGCGCGAAGCTGATGCTCGTCTTCGGATTGAAGGGATTCGGATGATTCTGCCCCAGCACCACGCGGTTGGGGATATCCACGGCATCGGTGCCATCGGCGCTAATGATGAGCTGCACGGGCACCAGCACCGAGCCGCCCGGCGCGTTGTTCGCCACGCTGATCGAGGCGTTGTAGGTGCCGTCACCCATGCCGGCGGTGTTGTAGGTCACCTGAACATCCACAGTCTCGCCAGACGGGATATCGCCCGCGCAGTCCGCGGGGCAGCTCAGCCAACTCGTATCGAAGCCGAGCACCTCGACGGCGTAGCTGAGCACCGAGCCCTCGACGCCGCTGTTGTGGATGGTCAGCCAATCGGTGCCCACCTCGTTGGGCGGCATGATGCGACTCAGCGAACTCGGCGTCACCTCGCAGAAGGGGATGAGCGGCGAGCTGGTGGGCACGGCTTCCAC
Source organism: uncultured bacterium (assembly GCA_964410395.1). Lineage (GTDB taxonomy): Bacteria > Krumholzibacteriota > Krumholzibacteriia > JACNKJ01 > JACNKJ01 > JACNKJ01. The sequence goes on along the minus strand of CAYPGS010000014.1, from coordinate 23,961 downwards.
GTGGGTGAACTTGTTGAAGGCGCTGACCGTGAGGGTCACGTCGTCGTCTTCGGGCAGGCTGCCCACGATGTCGATGACCGCCACGCCGGAACCGTCGGCGAAGGCCGAACCGTGGAAGGTGCCGCCGAAGCTCAGAGCGGCAAGAGCGCCAGGCTCGGTGTTGACCGTGAAGGTCGCGGCGCCCGGATCCACGCTGCCGTCATGACTCACGGTGAAACTGCTCGGCGTGTCGGTGCGAACGCGCAGGCTGGGATCGCCGAAGATGGTCCAGTTCTTGAACTCGGTGCGGCCGTTGTAGCCGTACTCGTCCATCATCTGGCAGGAGCCGTTGAAGCAGAGCGCGCCGAAGGTGCGTTTTTCCTCGGCCACGAGCAGGTCGACGATCTCGTCCTGGGCGCACATGGGCGGAGCCCACTGCTGGTTCACGGTGGACGCGTACATGGCCACCGCGCCGCTGGGCTCGCCGCCGTTGGTTGCGCGCAGCCAGGCCTCGGCGAAGCAGGTGCTGTAGGGAAAGTTGCCGTTCACGCAGGCCACGCTGACGATGAAGGGCAGCATGTTGTCGTTGACCAGGGCGTTCACGTTGCTGTTGGAGAAGCCCGAGGTCGACCAGGCCGTGGTGCTGCCGTGCCCGGTATAGTTCATGAAGCTCCGGCCGTTGTTCACCGCCGTGGCGACCTCGCTCGAGGTGGCGCCCGGATCGTAGATCTGATCCACGTGGCTGTAAGTGAAGTTCAGCAGGTCGGTGCGGATGTTGTTCTGATGCTGCCAGTCCGACTCGCCATCGTCGCCGATGCCCGAGCCCTCGGCTGATCCGATGCCGGTACCCTTGTGGTACCAGTCGGCGCCGTCCTGGGCGTCGCGCTCGTACTCGATGGCCTTGGTGACCTGGGTCTCGACCTCGCCCGCGTTCTGCGCGGAGATGCGTCCCACGAAGGCTTCCGGATAGTCGTCGCCGCCGGCCAGGAGACCCAGTGAAGGATCGCTCGCGCCGCCGTCGTTGGTCAGGAAGGGAATCTGGGGACCGTCACCCACCAGCAGGATGAAGCAGAGGCCGTAGGTGTCGTAGTAGTTCTGCACCCAGCTCTTGATCTGGGAGCCGTTGGAACCCACCGAAGAGATGGGGAACATCTCGGTGGGAATGCCCATCTGGTTCTTCCAGTCCACCAGGGGCTGGATCTGCGATTCGAAGGCGTCGTAGTAGATCACGACCATGTTGCCGACCTCGGGCACGGAAGTGTAGCGGTCGGCGTTCTCGAAGTTCAGGAAGTGGCGGTCGTAGATCTTCTCGAACTCGCCGGCGCCGCGCACGGGAGCCTGGCTGAGCACGTTGACCTGTCCGGGACCGGCGCTCTTCACTTCAACCACCACGCGGTCGTAGACGCGGAGCGTCTCGCCGGCGGGATTGTAGCTGAAGGCGTTGAGCTCCACCACCACGCCGCGGTGATCGCGCAGGATGTAGGGCTCATCCAGCTTGGCCAGCTCGGACGGGAACCAAGCGTCGCCGCCGTAAAAGGCATCGAAGCTGTAGTCGATCATTCCGGGATCGAGGTTGCGCGTGATCGATCCCTTCGACGGCGCAACGGCGACGTCCGCGAAGTCGCGATACTGCGACTCGAGGACGGTCACTTCCATGCGCGCGTCCCCGGGAATGATGATGGACTCACGGAGAGTCGGAAGCTGCGGCAGGCCGGCCAGGAGGTGATGGGCCCGGCTGGCCAGATTCACCTGATGGTAGTCATCGCCCCGGATCTGGATGGGGTTCAGATCGAAGGAGTTTATCCGGTACTCGATGACCGTGCGATCCAGGTCCGACTCCAGCACCGTGATGGTGTAGGGCGTCGGCGCATCGTGGATCTGCACGGGAGCGGCGAGAGCGGAGCCTGCCAATAGACAAAGAGAGAGAAGCGGGAAAAGCGCTTTCCTGAACATGTTTCCCCCAGTTTTCAGAGACGTGCCCGAGTAAAAGGGCCACGATCGCGGCCCGTCCCCACCATTATAGCAAGTCGCCTGAGGCCGATTCAACGAGTAATTCCTGCTGATAAATCACGAAATTACCACGGAATGCCTGAAAGGGAGTACTGGGGCCCATACCCCCCTCTCGCGCCGTCAGAAAAATCACACGACAGTCTAGTGGCGGAGTTCTCGGAGTTGAAAAGAAGTCGGGGAGGGAACGGGCCCTCCCCGACTGACTTTCGAAGCGGAAGGAGGGGAGGGAGCCGTACCCTCCCCGACTCCTATTTCAACATGAGCATCTTGCTCGTACGCTGCTCGGTGCCCGTGTTCAACTTGTAGAAGTACAGGCCGCTGGGCAGAGTGCGTCCGGAAGCGTCGGTGCCGTTCCAGACCACGTGGTGCTCGCCGGCGTCCATGAGGCCGTCCAGCAGGGTCGCCACCTTCCGTCCGTTCACGTCGAAGACCTCCAGGCTCACGTCCTTCTCATCGGGAAGGGCGAAGCGGATGGTGGTCTTCGGGTTGAAGGGATTCGGGTAGTTGCCCTTGAGCAGCAGCATGGCGGGGATCTCGTCCACATCCGTGCCGCCGCTGAGCACGTGCAGGGTCACCGGCAGGACCACATCGTCGCCCGGCGCATTGTGCTCGATGACGATGTTGGCCACGTAGTCGCCGGGTTCCAGTCCCGCGCAGTTGAAGTTGATGTCGAGCCAATCGTACTCGCCCACTGCGCACTCGCCCGCCATGACCGGCATGTCGATCCAGGTGAGGGGCTGGTAGATGCAGAAGGGCGCGTCGCTGGTGTCGCTGACGCCCTCGGCCGGAGCCGTCACGCGGACGAAACAGCTGGTCGAGAAGGGACCTTCCACCGTCCACATGTAGCTGCCGGTGTTGCTCACGCCGGAAGCGAGAGTCTCCCAGCTCAGGCCGTTGTTGCGGCTGAGTTCGATGTCCACGGTGGCGATGACATCGGTCCAGTTCCACTGGATGATCTGCGGTCCGCCGATGGGCCAGAGTTCATCGCCGTTGGGCGAGACCACGGTCACGCCGGGACCGGTGGGACCCTCGAGCACCATGAGGCCCTCGATGTAGTGGGGATCGCTGCCGTAGATGTCGCCCTGGATGCCGTAGGGAACCTCAAGGTCGCCCATGAGGCCGCCGTTGAATTCGAGGACGACCGTGCAGGTGGCGCTCTCGCCGCCGTAGATCTGTCCCCAGCCGCCGTCCGGATCGCTCCAGACCAGGCGCGCGCCGTCGCCGGTGGCGTTGTTGGTCACCAGATCGCCCGCGCTGCCGCCCACGAAGTTCGTGGAGCTGATCACGTTCACGCCCGTATCGAAGTCGAGGGTGACCTCGCTGAGCCACTCGGTATCGGTGCTCGCGTTATAGACCGTCAGGGTGAAGGTCTCGGTGGTGCCGGGATCGTAGCTGCCGGGATCGGCCGTGAGGGTCGAGCCCGCCACGCTGCGGTCGCTGCCGCGGGGCAGGGTCGGATCCACGATGCTGATCTCGTAGGCCAGGTTGCTGCCCGCCTCGCCTTCGTTGCCGATGCCGAAGTCGCGCACCGCGGTTCCTCCGATGCTCAACTCCACGTCGAAGTAGTCCTCGGTGACCACGATGGCCGGCTGCTCCACGTATCCCACGGGAATGGTGGCCATGTAGGGCTCGTAGTTCTGCATCATCACCACGATGCTCAGGTCGCCGCCAGTGGGGCTGATGTTCCAGACCTCGATGTCGGCCGTGCCGGTAGCACCGATGGTGCCCGCGCCGGCCAGGGCGCCGTCCTGGGTGAGTCCCACGTAGCTGCCGGGGGCGGCGTCCACGGTGAACTCGGTGGCCTCGCCGCTGATGAAGTCGGCGTGATCCACGGGGTTCGCTCCGGGCACGCCCATGTAGGTGGACAGGCTCGGGTCGCCCATGAGGTTGTAGATGTTCCAGTAGTAGGTGATCCGGCTGCTGCCCGACTCCATGACGGCGAGGTTGCCGCTGAAGATGATGGCGTCGTTGGTCACGTACCACTGCTCCATGGCCTCGCCGTGGTCGTGGAAGATGCCGTCATAGGCGCCCATCCCCGTGGATTCGTAGGGCCAGGCCGTGCCGTTGATCTGCGAGGAGGGGTGGTAGCCCACGCCCCACCAGTAGTCCTCGTCCCAGTATGTGTTGTTCGAGCCGCCGATGTATCCGATGGCGCCCTTGCCCGAAGCGCGCAGCCAGGTCTCGGCGAAGCATTCGCCATAGTCGTAGGTGCTGGTCAGACAGCAGTTGCCGACGGCCAGGCAGTACTCGCCGTAGTTGTTCAGGCCGTTGACGTTCGACTGGGTGAAGCTCGGATCGCTCCAGCTCGTCTGGCTGCCGTGGGCCGTGTAGTTCACGTAGGCCACGCCGTCGCTGACGTTCTGGATGATCTGGGATCCCGAGCTGCCGGAGGCGGGATACAGGTAGGTGTGGCTGTAGATCCCGTGGGCCGAGTTGAAGTAGTGCTCGGTGCCGTAGTTGATCTGGCCGTTGCCGTGGGTGGAGGCATACCAGCTGTCCACGCCGGCGATCAGGCAGACCTCGCCGAGATAGGCAGGATCGGGCATGGTGAACTGGTCGTACATCATGGTCTTGTCGAGGATGGCCTGCAGCTGGGTCGGATTCGTCGCGCTCAGGCGACCGTAGTAGATGTCCGGAACCAGATCGCCTTCCACGTCGCAGTAGGGACGGTCGGTGGCATCGCCGCTCATCTGGAAAGTCGGGCACTGGGCCACATCGCCGATGAAGACCACGAAGCTCGGTGCGGGCTCATGAGGAGTGCCATTGTTGTAGAGATCGTGGATGTAGGACTGGATGGTGCTCGTCGTGCTGCCCACCTCGGGCGAACCGATGACGCCGACCACCACGTTGAATCCGCGCTGGGTCTTCCAGGCCACGTAGTCCCCGATGTAGGCCTCGAACTCGGCGGGCACGATGACGACCAGGGTGACCAGGTCGCGCACGCGATCGGGATAGCCTTCATGGAAGCCGCGATAGCCGTCGATGTTCTCGTAGAGATGATCGAAGAAGGGGCTGTGGGTTGCTGCCTTCAGCTCCGCCCCCGCCATGGGATCTCCGCCCTCGAAGTGCAGGGTGAACTCCACGCTGGTGTAGACCACGAGCTCGCCGCTCTGGGGATAGTACTCCACCGGCGCGAGCTCCACGCGACCCAGATCCACGGCGCGCATGCGGCCCAGGTCCACCGACTTCACGAGCTCATAGGCGACCCGATCGCTGCCGTAGCTGGCGGCGTCGTAGATGAAGGGCCAGGTGGCCGGATCGGCGTTCTTGGGCATGCTCGGCTGGGCCGGCATGACACGGTGCTCGAAACCGTAGTCCGCGAGACTCAGAGTCGTGGTCTCGCTGCTGAGAATCTCCAAACGCGTCGCCGCGCCGTAGGGAATCTCGTAGAGCCGATTCATCTGCGGCAGTTCCGGGGCACCCTCCACCTTCGAGGAGTGGAATCCCGGAATGCTCAGACGCGTGAACAGGCCCTCGGGCGTGGCCACTTCCATGGCCTCGAGGGCGCCGATCTCGGCCCTGAAGGTGAGGGCGTCGCCGCGATCGCTCAGCAGCTGTAGGCTGGTGCTCGGGGCGTCCAGGGGAATGCGCACGCCTTCGGCCACCGCCAGGGCGGACATGGCCAGAAGCGCGCTCAGAAATACAAGCAGGCCCTTCCTCATGATGTTCCTTTCCTATTGAGTCTGGCGGGGTGGGACCACCCCGAGGATCTATGGGGAATGAGAAGGTACTATTATACCAACATAGCCCCTATTCAGACAATCGGGTTCGAAAGCCTGAAACATGCCAAGTAAGCATCGGAAATTTTGGGGAAAAGCGAGACTTGCCGGGGAATCCATGGCGGGTTAACTTGAGCGCGGACCCAGAAAATTCTCCCGGGAAAGGGGGCTGATATGCCTATCCGTGTGGGGCTGATGGGCTTTGGAAGGATCGGACGGAACTTTTTTCGCCAGACCTACCACCACGAAGACATCGATATCGTGGCCATCAGCGAGTTGGGCAGTCCGGAGGCCGTGGCCTACCTGCTCGAGTACGACACCATCTACGGCCACTTCCCCGACGAGGTGAAGCTCGAGGGCAAGTACCTGACCGCCGGACGACAGAAGTCGCGCCTGGTCAAGGGCCTCAGGCCCGATGACATGCCCTGGGACGCCTTCGACGTGGACATCGTCATCGACACCACCCTGCAGTATCGCCAGCGCGCCGAGTTGCAGGGACATCTGGAATCGGGCGCGCCGCGGGTCATCGTCTGCCGGCCGGCTCTCGACTCCATCGACGCCACGCTCATCCACGGCGTGAATCACGACAGCCTGGGACCTCAGGACAGCATCATCTCCGTGTCCAGCGCCACCTGCCAGGCACTCGGCCTCATGCTGAAGGTTCTGGACGACGCGGCGGTGGTGAATCACGCCATGATGACCTCGGTGCACGCCTACACCAGCGATCAGAAACTGTCGGACGCCATGGCCGCCGAACTGCGCCGCGCGCGCAGCGCCGCCGAGAACCTGATTCCCAACATGTCCTGGGCTTCGGAAGTGGTCACCGAGATCATGCCCCAGCTCAAGGGACGCGTAGAGGGCATGGCCGTGAACGTGCCCGTCCCCAACGGTTCATGCCTCGATCTGGCGGTGCAGCTGCGCAAGCCCCTGAGCATCGAGGAGATCAACGAGGCCTTCAAGACTGCCTCCGAGGGGCCCCTCTCCGGGTGGTTGGGCTACGCCGCCGAACCGGTGGTGTCCAGCGACGTCATCGGTCTGAGCGAATCGGTGGTCTACGACTCCCTGGCGAGCATCAGCATGGAGGGCGGCCTGGTGAAGATCATCGGCTGGTACGACAACGGCTGGGGCATCGCCGGAAGGGTCGTCGACACGGTACTCACCGTGCGTGAATTCATCCGGAAGGGGGTGGCGTGATGAGAGTGGCGATCAACGGCTTCGGCCGCATCGGACGCAGCGTCTTCCGCATCATGAACGAGCTCGGAGGCAAGGTCGACGTGGTGGCCATCAACGACCTGGCCGACAATGAGGCCATGGCCTACCTGCTCAAGCACGACACCGTCATGGGCCGCTTCCCCGACAAGGTCGAGGTGGACGGGGACATGATGCGCACCAGCAGCCAGAACGTGAAGATGACCGCCATCCCCGAGCCTTCGCAATTGCCCTGGGATGAATTGGGTGTGGATATCGTGGTGGAGGCCACGGGTATCTTCCGCAAGCGCGAGCAGATCGAGCAGCACATGGAGGCCGGCGCGAAGAAGGTGATCCTGACCGTTCCGAGCAAGGACGAGATCGATTTCACCGTGGTCCTTGGCGTCAACGAGGACGAGCTCAAGCCCGAGCACAATATCGTGTCCAACGCCAGCTGCACCACCAACTGCCTGGCGCCTGTGGCCAAGGTCATCCACGAGAACTTCGGCATCGAGAGCGGTGTGATGACCACCGTGCACGCCTACACCAACGACCAGCGCCTGGCCGACGTGCCTCACAGCGACTGGCGGCGGAGCCGTGCGGCGGCGGAGAACATCATCCCCACCACCACGGGCGCGGCCAAGGCCGTGGGCAAGGTGCTGCCGGAACTTGAGGGCAAGCTGGACGGCATGGCCATGCGCGTTCCCATTCCCGACGGATCCATCGTGGACCTGGTTCTCGTCCTCAACGAGGAAACGAGCGCCGAGAAGATCAACGAAGCCCTGCGCGACGCTGCGAAGAGCGAACGACTGAAGAACATCCTTAAGTACTCTACCGATCCCATCGTTTCCAGCGACATCGTGGGCGATCCGCACTCGTCGATCTTCGACTCGCCCTGGACGAAGGTGGTCGACGGCCGCTTCGCCAAGGTGCTCTCGTGGTACGACAACGAGTGGGGCTACAGCAATCGCGTGGTTGATCTCATGCAGATCATGGATGGAATGAAATAGGGAGGGCAGGGCCCCACTCATTCATTCCGGTTCAGAATCAAACGGGAGGGTTTCTGCCCTCCCGTTTTCATTTGTGACCCGGAGAATCTCTTGCGCGTAAACTCTTTGTGAAATATCGGCAAGACGGGGTATTCGGGATGTCGCAATTCGTGTATCATCAATGTGCCTATCAAGGAGGTGGAGGGATGAACCGCTGGCGCCGCGCCACGGTCCTAGCCGCCTGTTCCTTTGCTCTCGTATCTTTAGCATTGCCGGTAAAGGCTCAGGTAGGAGTGGACGAGTACTTCCTGGGAGTCGATCCGGACAGCCTGCAATACATCTATGACAACTGGTGGCTGGACTATTATGTGCCCTGTACCATCGCTTTCGAAGGCGACATCTGGCCCGACTGCCGCGTGAGAATCCGCGGCGACACTTCCCGCACCTATCCCAAGAAATCGCTGAAAGTGAAAAGCGACGGCCTGCCCTTTCCCAACGGCACCAACGTGATGAACATCAACGCCGACTGGCGGGACCCATCATACATCCGAACGGTCATGTCCACCCGGGTCTTCAAGGAATCCGGACACCCCTGCTTCAACGCTTCCCACGTCAGGCTCTACCTCAATGGAGAGTTCTGGGGGCTCTACGTCCAGGTCGAGAACATGGATGAGGACTTCCTCACCGCCCGCGGTATGGACCCGACGGGAAACCTCTACAAGGCCACCAACGACGGCGCCTGCCTAAGCATCTTCGACGACATCTACGTGCACTGGGAGAAGAAGACCAACGAGCTCGGTCCCTGGGACGACCTGCAGACCTTCATCGACAGCCTCAACACCGTGCCCGACATGGAGTACAAGGCATTCTGCGAACGGACCATGGACTACGATCTCATGCTCAACGTCATCGCTCTCAATGCGCTGACCTCCAACGGCAGCACCTACTATCACAACTACTACATGTACCACGACATAGGCGGCAGCGGTCTCTGGACCATGTTGCCCTGGGATCTCGACAAGACCTTCGCCCAGTACGGCATGTACGCCTACCATCGCACGAGCAAGCACTCGCTTCCGGACAATCCCTTCGCCGAGCGCGCCTTCATCGTGGATGAAATCTTCGACGACTTCTCCCTGCGCGTAGACGAGATCGTCGCGGCGACCTTCAATCCCGATTTCCTCTTCCCCATCGTGGACAGTCTCGTTCTGGAAATCGAAGCCTCGGTGGCGGCCGACACCACGGACAATCGGAACCTCCCTCACCCTGCCGGTCACACCTCCGCCGGGTACCTACTACTACGAGGTCAGCGTCACCGACTACTCCCCCTGGTCCTCGGGGCCCTACGCCTTCGATTCCTTCAACACCTTCACGGTGGATCCGGGCACGACCCTACCCGCCGTCATCGACAGCGACATGGTGCTCTACTCATCCGGATCCCCCTACTTCATCGACGACAGTCTCACCGTCGCTCGAGGCGCGAAGCTGACCGTCATGTCCAACGTGGAGATCTGACTGGGCGACGACGCCGACCTGGTCGTCCTCGGTGAGATGGACGTCTGGGGATACGAATCCGCCCCCGTCACCTTCATGCGGCGACTGGAGAACTACGGTTCCTGGGGCAACATCATCTTCGACAACGCCGAGGGCGCCTGCACGATCCGGCACGCGACCATCCAAGGCGCGGGATGGGGCGACGAGAGCTGGCACCAGGGAGCGGTGGCCGCCGACTCGTCCACCGTCACCCTCGATCATGTACTCTTCGACGGCAACGCGCGATGCATCTACACCGTCGAGTGCGACATGCAGATTCTCGATTGCGAGTTCCTGGCGAACAACACCCAGGAGTTCGTGAACAACCGTTTCGGCAGCGCCGTACTGGAGCGATGCACCTTCGGACCGGGGCAGGCCGGCGACGTCATTGACTTCGACGTGGTAGGCGACGGAACCATCCGCGGCTGCGTGATATGGGGAGGCGACGACGACCTCATCGACATCGGCTACGGTTCCGTGGTCCTCATCGAGGACTGCCGCGTGCACAACGGCGCCGACAAGGGTATCTCCGTGGGTGAGTCCTCGGTGGCGACCATCAATCGCACCCTGGTCACGCATTGCTCCATCGGAATGGCCGCCAAGGATGACGCCGTCATCATCGCCGACCACCTCACCTTCTACGCCGACAGCATCGGCGTGGCCGCCTACGAGAAGAACGCCGGTTGGGGAGGCGGGCACATCACGCTGAACAACAGCATCGTGGCGGGAAGCATCCTCGAGACACTGACGGTCGACGAGTTCTCAGATGCGACGGTCACCTACAGCCTCTCGGATCTGGTGTTGATGGACGGCGAGGGAAATCTCATGGACGATCCGCTCTTCCTGGATGCGGAAGCCCTCGACTTCAGGCTGCAATCGGACTCTCCCTGCATCGACGCGGGCGACCCGGGCAGCCCCCTCGATCCCGACGGCACGCGCACCGACATGGGCGTCTTTATCTACGACCAGCTGGCGAGGGCCATGGTGATCAACGAGATCAACTACCATTCCGCTCCCGATTTCGACACACAGGATTGGGTCGAGATCCACAACCCCTCCGGGCTCGAGGTGGATCTGAGCGGCATGGTCTTCATGGACGAGGACATCACCCACACATTCCAGATTCCACAGGGCACGCTGATTCCTCCGGAGGGATACCTCGTGCTCTGCGAGAACCTGTCGGCCTTCCAGGCCCTCTTCCCCGAGGTTCAGAACGCCATCGGCGACCTCGGTTTCGGATTCAGCGGCGCGGGCGAGTTGCTTCGCCTCTACGCTGAGGACAGCGAGATTGTCGACTTCGTGATCTACACCGACTCGCCGCCCTGGCCCACCGAACCCGACGGCAACGGGCCGACCCTGGAACTCATCGATCCGGCCATGGACAACAACCAGCCCTATAGCTGGGCGGCCTCCCTGGGACACGGCACGCCCGGCGCGCTCAACAGCGCCACCGATCCCACCGATGTGGTTGACGCGCCGCCGGCCTTCGGCCTCGGGCAACCCTATCCGAACCCATTCAATCCTTCGGTGACCGTGGCCTACCGGTTGGACAGTGCTGGACCATTCAAGTTGAGTATCCACGGGATCGATGGAAGGCTCGTGAGCACCCTGGAATCGGGAGATGGTGAACCTGGCGCCTACGAAGGCGTCTGGAATGGAGAAGATGATTTCGGAGCCAGGATGTCCTCCGGAATCTATCTCGTCCGCTTGACCCAAGCTGGGCGCTTGGACACGGGCAAGATCGTCCTGCTCAAGTAAGAGCCGATGAAAGGGCCCCTAGGATGTAGGGGGCCTGTTCCGATCAGCGGATCAGGGTCACCTTTTCGGAGACCGTCTCCCCTTCGTGCCTGAATCGCAGGTAATAGACTCCGTTGCTCAGCCTCACGCCCGCCGCATCGCGGCCTCTCCAGGTATAGGTGTCGCCGTCGTTGAGTCGGACTTCCTCATGGCTGATGAGTCGCCCGCGGACATCGTGCGCCCAGACTTCCACCTTGCCCGATTGTGGCATGCCCAGAACGAAACTCACGCGATCGTGGAATGGACTCGGTGTCGGCAACGAAACGCGGAAGCGTCGCCCATCCTCCGGCCAAGCATCCGAGGGATTCCCCGAAACCGTGACAGGTACCGCCAGGGTTCCGAGTACCGAACCGTCGTATAGGTCGAGGTATTCGAGCATGGCCTGGAAGTTGCCCGCGTTCAGGCCCCGCAGCAGCACATCGTATCGCTCGCCGGGAGCGACCTCCAGTCCCTGGGCGCTGATCGCGTCGGGCAGAGGACGACCGTCGCTGGCCACCGCCTCGGCATGGAGTCCCGCGAAGGAATAACGCACTGGCAGGTAGCCCATGTTTCCCAACCGGAGCAAGGCAACATCGTCGTCGACAAGATCCAGGCTTGTGTATGGATCGACCGCGGCCTGTGGCCCGTCCTTCCCGTTCAGAATGAAGATGTCCGGCGAGTAGACGGTGAAGTCGGCGTCCTCGTCCAACTGATTCCAGACCAGATCGATCTCGGCGCTGAGCCAGGTTCGCTCCAGATCGAAGGCGGGTCCTCCATCCCAGGCGTGATTCGATCCGTCGGAAGGGAGGATGTTGATGGCTCCATACATGCCCATCTGCATGTGAATCACGGTGTTCACATGACAGTGGTAGGCGTAAGAGCCTGCATGGTTCGCGTCGAATTCGTAGGTGTAACTTCCCATCATGGGGATCTCGAAGGATGTCTGCGGAACCCCATCATTCATCTGATCCGCATCGAGGCCGTGAGGATGAATCGTGTGCGGCATGGGAGACATATTCTGGAAGTGGATGAAAACCCTGTCGCCCTGATTCGCCGTAATGACAGGCCCCGGAACTTCGGGCGCTCCCATCATTCCGCCACCTTCGCGAAATCCCCATTGTTCGACCTGCGTGCCGTCGCTGAATGTATGGGATCCGCCCATGCGTGCAGTAAGCGTGATATGTACCTCCGCGGCGGAGAGGAGACCAGCCGTAAGTGACAGGACGAGGATTGTGATTTTGATTCTATTCATGACTCCTCCTTAGGGCTGGATATCCGCGAAAACGATCATACCAAGAGGGTAGACACCGTTTCCCGTCACGGATTGGACGACATGATCATGGATGGGGAATAGGCCGTCCTGCAGTGGAACGAGACGAAGAAGCGCGGTCCCACCCGCGGGTATGGCCACGGTGTCCTTTGTCCAGGGAGCAGGCAGGGCCTGGCCGTCGCGCCAAAGCACGTCGACGTGATAGCCATGGAAATGGATGCTGTGGAGTCGAAGACCTCCATTGACCGCGTGAATGAGTAGGGAATCTCCAATGCGACCCGTGATCGTAGCACGGGCGTCAGCCAAGGTGTCGGTTCCCGACAGGCCGTTCACCGTGAAGTAGTTCGGAAGGTAGACCGCATCATCCACGACCCCGCCGGAATCGTGCGTGACCAGCCAGTCCTCGCTGAACTCATCCAGCAGCCAAAGGAACTCACCATCGTAATCCGAATCCGGATCGGTCACCACGATGGCGCCGGCCAGGCCGAGGCCTTGGTTCACCGGGGCGTTCACGGGATCCCGATAGAGCCAACACCCAACTTCGGGAAAGACGAACACGAATGTCTCCGACTCGCCAGGTGCGACCATGGTCTCCCCGCCCCCAATTCCCACGACCTCGAAGCCGTGGAGGGCGTCATCCTGGTTGTGCAAGGTTAGATGTAACTCGTCGCCGAGCTCTAGGTCGATCTCGGCGTTGGGGAGGAAGGCGGGACCAATTTCGCTAGAAGCAAAGCACAAGACAGGGAGGCTTCTTTCGTCGACAGTCTCGAGCTGTCCCTCGCGAACGAAGAATTCGAGCTGCAGAACCTCCGCCTGCACGGATGGAATCAGCGAAAAACACGTCAGGCAACAGGCCCACATCGCGGTACTCGATATCCGTCTTATCATCATGGGCAGTCCTTCCACTTGAGGTCAATTGCGTATCGATCATTCAACTTCCGGAAGTCCCCACCAACTCCTCGCTATCTCCCTTTCCGTTCACGGCTGAGTTTCATTTCCTCCACCCAGGAATAGAGCACGGGCACCACGAAGATGGTGAGCACCGCCACGGCCATGCCTCCGAATGCGGGGATGGCCATGGGAATCATGATGTCGGCTCCGCGTCCGGATGAACTGAGGATGGGCAGAAGCGCCAGGAGCGTCGTGGCCGTGGTCATGAGCGCGGGACGGACTCTCCGGGTGGCACCCTCGATCACGCGACCTCGCAGCTCGGCGCGATCGGCGGGCCCCTCGCCTTCGAAGCGCTGGCGCAGGTAGGTGGCCATGAGCACGCCGTCGTCGGTGGCGATGCCGAAGAGAGCCAGGAAACCCACCCAGACCGCCACGCTCAGGTTCACCGTGCCCAGGTGGAAGATTTCGCGCAGGCCGCCAACGGCGAGGAACCAGTCCTGGCCGTAGAGCCAGAGCAAGAGGAATCCTCCGGACCAGGCCACGATGACCCCGCTGAAGACCAGGAGCGCCGTCGTGCCCGAACGGAACTGCAGGTAGAGCAGCGCGAAGATCAATGCCAGGGCCAGGGGCAAGACCAGGCGCAGACGCGCGGCCGCGCGCAGCTGGTTCTCATAGCTTCCCGCGAAGGAGAAGCTGATGCCCGCCGGGACCACCAGCTCTCCACTGGCGATCTTCTCATCGAGCAGGGCGCCGGCCTCTTCCACCACCTGCACCTCGGCGTGGCCGTCGCGCTTGCCGAAGAGCAGGTAGCCCACGAGGAAACCGTCCTCGCTCTTGATCACCTGGGGCCCGCGCCGATAGCGAATCTCGGCGAGCTGCCCCAGGGGAATCTGCGCCCCGCCCGGAGAGGACACGAGCACACGCTCCAGGTCCTCTAGACTGCCGCGCCTCTCCCGGGCGTAACGCAGACGCAGGGGATAACGCTCACGCCCCTCGAGGGTTCGCGTGAGGGTCTTCCCCCCGATGGCCGTTTCGACGACATCCTGCACGGCCCCCACGCCGATGCCGTAGCGGGCAGCATCTTCGCGGTCGATGTCGATCTCCAGATAGGGTTTGCCCACCATGCGCTCGGCGTTCACCGTGGCGGGCTCCACCGAGGGCACTTCACGGATGATCCGCTCCAGTTCCCGGCCGAAGTCCTCGATGGCCTGAAGGTCGGGCCCCTTGATCTTGATGCCGAGGGGCGCCCTCATGCCGCTTTGCAACATGACGATGCGCGTCTGGATGGGCTGCAGCTTGGGAGCCGAAGTCGCGCCGGGCACCTGTGCGGCGTCGACGATGAGCTTCCAGATGTCATCGGGATCTTCGACACCGGCCCAGGCCTCGCGTCCCTCGTTGAGTTGCGGATCCAACCCCGGTCGCCAGAGCCGGAAGGGACGGCCGCTGCGTTGCGGAACGAGTTGGCCGTTCTCGTCGCGCTCGAATCGGCCACGCACCGTGTAGGGCTCGCCGTCGGGAGCGTTCAAGGGTCGTCCGGCTTCGTCGCGGAAGAGGTCATTCTCGTCGCCGTCGAACCTGAAACGGAGCCGCCGGCCATTCTCGTCCTGAAGAAACTCGGGACGGTAGTGAATCACCGTCTCCATCATCGAAACCGGCGCGGGATCCAGCGAAGTCTCGGCGCGGCCGATCTTCCCTACCACCGATTCCACCTCGGGCAGCATGCTCATGCCCATGTCCTGTTTCTGCAGGATGTCCAAAGCCTCGCCGATGGAGGCATGAGGCATGGTCGTGGGCATGTAGAGGAAGGATCCCTCGTCCAGGGCCGGCATGAATTCGCGACCGAGATCGCTCCCGATCCAGACGCCCGCCACCACGAGGATCAGCGGAAGCACGAGGAAGACCGCCTTGTGGTCGAGACACCAGGAGAGGATGCGCCCGTAGCCGCGCTGCAGCAGGAAGAGCGGACCCAGCACGATGGCGAACAGCGCGAGCACCAGCAGGGTGTTCACGAAGAGCCCGTGTTCGGCTCCCAGGGGCATCCAGTCGGCGGAAAGCAGAAGGACGAGCAGAAGCAGAAGCATGACACCCAATGGCCTGCGCCATGAACTCAGCCTGCCCCTTCCAAGCCAGGCGGGCGGCCGCCAGCTGAACATGCCGCGGGCCAGGGCCGGAATGACCAGGATGGCGATAGCCGCGGCAGCCAGCAGGGCGAAGGTCTTGGTGAAGGCGAGAGGCCGGAAGAGCTTGCCTTCGGCTGCCTGAAGGGTGAAGACGGGCAGGAAGCTGATCACCGTGGTTGACACGCTGGTGAGCACCGCGCCTCCCACCTCGCGGGTGGCCGCGAAGGTGACCTGCAGGCTGCTTGCGCCTTCGCCGGCCTCGCGCATCCTGCGAAGCACGTTCTCGCTGATGACGATGCCCATGTCCACCATGGTGCCGATGGCGATGGCGATGCCCGACAACGCCACCACGTTGGCCTCCACGCCGAAGACGCGCATGGCCGAGAAGCTCATGAGCACGGCCAGGGGCAGGAGTCCCGCGATGAGCAGGCTCGCCCGAAGTCGCATGACCATGAGCAGCACCACCAGCACGGTGACGAGGATCTCCTGGCCGAGTGCTCGACTCAATGTGCCCAGGGTTTCGTGGATGAGTCCGCTGCGATCATAGAAGGGCACCACGGTGAGCTGGCTGACCCGGCCGTCGGGCAGCACCTTGCTGGGCAGACCCGGTGCGATCTCCTCGATCTTCGCCTTCACGGCCTCGATGGTGCGCAGGGGGTTTTCACCGTAGCGCACCGCCACCACGCCTCCCACCACCTCCGCGCCTTCCTTGTCGAGGGCGCCGCGGCGCGGGGCCGGCCCCATGCCCACGTTGGCCACCTGTTTCAGCAGGACCGGGCTGCCGTCCTCGGCCCGGATCACCGTATTCTCGATGTCGCGGAGGTCCTCGATGCGACCGAGTCCGCGCACCAGGTACTCCACCGAATTCACTTCGAGGGTGCGCGCGCCCACGTCGCGATTCGCGCCGCGCAGTGCGCCTGCCAGGTCGGCGAGGGTGAGATTCCAGGCGCGGAGGGCTTCGGGATCCACGTCGATCTGGTACTCGCGCAGGAAACCGCCCACCGAGGCCACCTCGGCCACGCCGTCGGCCGAGAGCAGGGCATACTTCACATGGAAGTCCTGGATGCTCCTCAGTTCGTGCAGATCCCATCCACCGGTGGGTTCACCCGACTCGTCCCGACCTTCGAGGGTGTACCAGAAGACCTGCCCCAGGGCCGTGGCGTCGGGGCCGAGACGGGGGCTGGCCTCCGGCGGCAGCAGCCCCGCGGGCAGGCTTGCCAGCTTCTCGAGGATGCGCGAGCGCGCCCAGTAGAAGTCGACGCCGTCCTCGAAGATCACATAGAGCGTGGAGAAGCCGAAGATGGAATAGCTCCGCACGGTACGCACGCCGGGCATGCCCATGAGCGAGACCGTGAGCGGATAGCTGATCTGATCCTCGATGTCCCGGGGGCTGCGACCCGCCCATTCGGTGAAGACGATCTGCTGGTTCTCGCCGATGTCGGGAATCGCGTCCACGGGCACCGGATCCCGGGGCAGGCCGCCGAGCTTCCAATCGAAGGGCGCGCTCATGACGCCCCAAAGGGTGAGCAGAACCACGGCCAGGATCACCAGCACGCGGTTCTCCAGGGCGAAGGCCACTGCCGCCTGAAGCGGTCCTCTGGGTTTCAGCTTCTCCACGTCATCGTCCTAGTGCATGTGCCCGGAGTGGTCCTGGGCGGGAGCTTCTTCCTCGGAAGGTCCGGCCACCAGGGTCTCGGTAAGCGATCCGCAACGGTACATCTGGGATCCCCAGTATGGATTTTCCACGCCCTCGCGATTCTGCAGCCAGTCGGCGCCCTTCCAATCGAAGGCCATGGGACAGTGATAGAGGTGCACCGACGATTCCCCGCTGGCCCCGAAACTCTCGGCCAGGTTGATCATGGCCATGGACAGGGGTTCGAAGGCCGTACGCCGGGTATCGAGCTTCTTCTCGTCGGCGACCTTCTTCGCGGCCTTCTCCAGGCGTTTCGCGAGCCCCTTCCACTCCTCGCCTTCCTCACCCTCGAGCAGATCGCCACGCACATTCTTCAAGGCTTCGACCACCGGAGCGGCATCGCCCGTCTTGTCCAGGGACAGTGCCTCTCCCAGAACGAAATAGGCTTCGTAGAGCTCATCGAGGCTCGCCAGGAAGGCCTCCGGCGTCCCGTCGCTCGCGTTCATCATGGAGGACTTGCCCTGGATCTGCAGCTCGCTGTCGATCTTGAAGGCACCCTCGCTGACCACGCGCTCCCCCTCCTCGAGACCGGCGAGCACGATGTACTCGTCGCCGGCTCGGGGTCCGAGCAGCAGTTCGCGGCCTTCGTACTGTCCGCCGCCCTGGCTCACATAGGCGATGGCGCGACGGCCGGTGAGCAGCGGCGCGCTCGCCGGAACCAGAAGCGGCGCATCATCGGCGGCGTAGGATCCGTTCACGCTTCCCCGCACGAAGAGGCCGGGTTTCAGCAGCTCGCGGGGATTCTCGGCCTCGACCCGCAGGCGCAGGGTGCGGGTGGCGCCGTCCAAAACCGGATCGATGAAGGCCACGCGACCCTCGAACTCCTCGCCCGGCAGGGCCTCGGAGCGGAAACGCACCGACTGTCCCTCGGCGAGCCAGGGGAGGTCGCTCTCATAGGCGTCCATCTGGATCCACACGCGATCCAGGGCCGCCACGGTGAAGAGTTCGCTGCCCAGCTTCACCCAGTCGCCTTCCACCACATGCTTCTCCAGGACCACGCCACCGGCAGGCGCACGGATGAGAACCTGCTGGAAGACGGTCCCCTCGCTTTCCAGTGTCGCGATGTCGCGTTCATCCATGCCCAGAAGCAGGAGTTTCTCGCGGGCGATGTCGCCTGCATCGAAGGAAAGGGCCTGCAGGAACTCCTCCTGTGCGGCGATGAGCTCGGGACTGTAGAGTTCGGCCAGGGCCTCGCCGGCCTCGACGCGGGCGCCGAGGCTGTTGATGTGGAGCTTGTCGATGCGTCCGCCTGTCCAGGCGCTGAGGCGGGCCACGCGACCCTCGTCCAGTTCGACCTTTCCGTAGAGAGGCAATTCGAGGCTGGCCCTTCCGCGACGCACGCGGGTGGTCTGCAGTTCGGCGAGCTGTTCGGCCCGGGGACTCAGTCGAAGCTCGCGGGGGCCGAGATCGGCTCCGGCGTTCTCATCCACTTCGATGAGATCCATGGCGCAGAGCGGACAGGTTCCGAACTCGGGCTGCCGGATCTGGGGATGCATGGAGCAGGTCCATTCGCCCGCGAGGGCCGCGGCGGACAGCAGGCCCAGGAAGGCCACCGTAAGGATCAATGTGCTTCTCATGACTTCTCTCCTTCATTTATTCCGGCCAGGCGCAGGATGCTGGCGCGAGTGGTTTCGCGGTCGCGCAGGGCGGCCAGTTCGGACAAGCGCAGATCGAGCAGTTCGCGACGCACTCTCAAAAGTTCGTCGAAAGTGGCCCGCCCGTGGCGATAGTCCGATTCGGTGAGATTCAGGATTTCTTCCGCACGGGGAAGCAGGTCTTCGCGATGAAGTCGCAAGCGGCGATCGGCTTCGCGCCACTCGTAGATGAGTCTCTCCAGCTCGGATTCGAGAGAGAGCTCCATCTCAAGGCGCTTGTATCGGGCCAGGCGGAGGTCTGCCTCGGCAGCCTGACGGTCCGCATGCAGTTTTCCCCGCCAGATAGGCAGGTTCAGGGAAAGACTCAGCATCCAGGGATCCCGACCATTGTCCTCGGCGGGAGAGCCCTCCAGCTCACCGGTGATCACCGTGCTCAGACCGATCGTGAGATCGGGAATCCCGCTTCGAGCGGCACGGGTGGCCAGTTTTTCGCGGCGGGAAACCTGGTGGTCCTTACTGACGAGCTTCGGATTGTCCGACCAATTCAGCGAGGGAGGAAGTTCGCGTTCGGGAATGTCGGTCTCCAGGGTTTCCAAGGAACGCGGAGATTCACCCGTGAGCGCTGCGATGCTTGCCAGTTCGGAAAGGCGAGCATCGGCTAGCGCTGAAAGACGCTCCTCGGCTCGGTCGATCTCCATCTGGAGGCGAAGCAGATCCGCACGGGATCGCGTTCCCGTTCGCACCTTGCTCTCCACGACCTTTTTCAGAGCTACCAGAATCTGGATGTCGTCATTCTCCACCCCCATTGCGTCTGCCAGATATGCCTGACGGAGGTAGGAGCGTTCGATCTCGAAGCGGAGGTCCAGCAGGTCCGCTCGAAGTGATGCCGCCTCGGACTCCGCAAGGAGTTCCGCAGCCTCGGCGGCCAGTCCGAGCTTGCCGCCCATGGGCAGGGTCTGTGAGAGGGTGAGCTTCTCCTCCTGAGGACCCAGACGTGTCTCCACGGAACTGAAGTAGTGCCCCCAGCTCAACTTGGGATCGGGAAGCGCACCGGCCCCATCGGCCCTGAACCGGGCCGCTTCGAGGCGGGCCCTTGCCGCAGCCAGACGCGGACTGCCCTCGAGAGCACGGTCCTGAATCTCCTCGAGATTCAGCGACGCCCAGGACAGCATGGGAACGAGCAGCAGTAGGATGAGAGTTCGCATGCCCATCCTAAGCGCAATGGACGGGCCAATCTGGAGAATCCTTAGAATCTAGCTAACTTGTACAATATCAACTAATTACATAGTTCACGCCGCTTCGCAAACTGGCCTCAACTGAAAGTGTTTTTCAACTAACTGGATGATTCTTTCAATCCGTAGTCCCGAATCTTCTTGCGAAGGGTGGGCCTGCTGACCCCCAATATCTCGCAGGCCTGGCCGAAATTCCAATGGACCTCGTCCAGGACCCGCGCGATGTGACGGGCCTCCAGATCCTTCAGGCTGAGCAATCCCTCCGGCCCGCTTGGGGGCCCCTCGGGCAGCTCCATCTCGAGCACCTCGCCGGAGCTGGCCATGACGCCGGCCAGCACACGATTCTCCAGCTCGCGCACATTGCCGGGCCAGTCGTGAGCGATCAAGACCTCCAGTAATCCATCGGGAATACGGATCACCTGGCGATGCAGCTGCCGATTGAAGCGGGCGAGGAAGTGCTCGACGAGAAGGGGGATGTCCTCGCGCCGCTCGCGCAGGGGCGGCACCACGATCTCGAGCACGCGCAGACGGAAGTAGAGGTCTTCGCGAAAACCGCCCTCGGCCACCATGGCTTCCAGATCCCGGTGGGTAGCCGCCACGAGGGTCGCGCGAAAGGGCAGTTGGCGACCGCCGCCCACCCGTTCGAACTCGCGTTCCTGGATCACGCGCAGGAGCTTCGCCTGAAGTTCGAGTGAAAGATCGCCGATCTCGTCCAGGAAGAGCAGGCCGCCGGCCGCGAGTTCGAGGCGCCCGAGCCGCCGCTGGGTGGCACCGGTGAAAGCGCCCCGCTCGTGCCCGAAGAGTTCGCTTTCCAGGAGCGTGGGTACCAGGGCGCTGCAGTTCACGGCCACGAAGGGCTCGTCCGGCGCGATGCCGCGGTGCAGGGCCCGGGCCACGAGCTCCTTCCCGGTGCCGCTCTCACCCCGGATGAGCACCCCCGCGCTTCCGCGGCTGGCCCTTCCGATGGCCTTGTGAAGTTCGAGCACGGCCCGGCTGCGCCCGACGATGCGCTGAGGATCGGCCTCTTCGGTGCCATCCGATTCCAGACCGGCCCGTTGCTCCTCGGCGAGCTGGGCCAGGGCCCGGTCGAGCACGCGATCCAGTTCGTCGGCCCCCACCGGCTTGTGCACGTAATCGAATGCGCCGAGGCGAATGGCTTCGGTGGCCCGTTCCATATCCTGATGTCCGGTGATCATGATGACCTTGGGACCGCCCCCCTCGCCCTCGTGCTCGCGGAGCAGGTCCATGCCCTCGCCGTCCGGCAGCATGAGATCGAGGACGACCAGGTCGGGAGCGAGATCGTCCCAGGCATCCCGGCCGTCGGCCAGGGTGCCCGCCGAATGCACGGCCAGACCCCGGCCCTTCATATGAAGCTCGAGGCTACGGCGAACCGCCGCGTCGTCGTCGATGATGAGGATCTCCGGCATAAAAGAATCTTACAGCTATTGGCCCGTAAGTGAAAGATATTTTCGTTGCCTGGGGCAGGATTGGGTGTACAGTGGGCTCAGACCCTGAGGAGGAGCCATGAAACGATTCTACATGCTGGCCCTGGCCGCCATTGCCCTGAGCCTTGTCGCATGCGGAAGTCAGGAGCCATTCACCCTGACCAGCACGGCCTTCGAGGAAGGCGCCGCCATCCCCACTCGTCATGCCTGCGACGGGGAGAACCTGTCGCCGGCCCTGAGCTGGACCGATCCGCCCTCGGGAACCCAGAGTTTCGCCCTCATCATGGACGATCCCGACGCGCCCATGGGCACCTGGGACCACTGGCTGCTTTTCGATCTGGATCCCACCCTGCGCGGCCTCGATGAGGCGGCGGGCAACGATCCCGAGAGCGAGTCCTTCCGGGGAACTGCGGGCAACAACAGCTGGAGCGTGCTTCGATACGGCGGGCCCTGTCCTCCCGGCGGCGTGCATCGCTACTTCTTCAAGTTCTACGCCCTGGATACCATGCTCGACCTGGAGGCGGGCGTGGACAAGGCCACGCTCTACGAGGCGATGAAGGATCACATCCTCGCGGAGACCCAGCTCATGGGAACCTATGAGATCGTGGAGTAGAGCCCGCTAGTCGAGGGATGAATTCAGGAAGATTCGCGCCGAGCTGCCTTCGCCCTCGGCGCTTTCCATTTCCAGCAGACCGCCATGGGCTTCCACGCACTTGCGTGCGTTGCTCATGCCCAGGCCCGTGCCGTCCTCACGGGTCGTGAAGAAGGGATCGAAGAGCCGTGCAAGCTGTCGCTCGCTCATGCCGTGGCCCTGGTCGCGCACCTCGAGGATCACGCCGTCCTTCGCGCGCACATCCAGATGCACCGAAGCTCCCGAGGAAGAGGCCTGAACCGCGTTGGCCGCCAGGTTGACCAGGGCGCGCAGCATGATCTCGGGATCGACCTCCAGGATGGCCGTCGCCTCACCGACGACAAGCTCCACGCCGGCCTCGCCCGCCTCGCCACGGAGCTGATCCGCGCAGCGTTCGAGCAGCGATCTCGCGTCCACCGTCTGAAGCTGCAATTCCAGGGGACGGCTGTAGTCGAGCAATTCGTCGAGCATGCGCTCCAGTCGCTCGCCCTGTGCGCGGGCGATGGCGAGCTGCTCGCGCTCGATCTCGCTCAAATCCTCGCGCCGGTCCAGATCGCTCAGATTCATCTTCAATGCGGAGAGCGGATTGCGCATTTCATGCACTACGCCGGCGGCCAATCGCCCCACGGCGGCGAGTCGTTCGGCGTGGAGCAATTCGCGTTCGTGCCGAGCGAGATCATCGACCATGCGATTGAAGGCGGCGGATAGACGTCCGAGCTCGTCGCGGCTTTCCGGAAGCCCGGGTGATGAGAGATCCCCGGCGGCGACTCGCCGACTGGCGGCCGAGAGCCTGTCCACGGGACGGGCAAGCCCCCGCGACAGGAAGGCGCTGAGGGCCAGGGCGCCAAGCAGCGCGACCAGGGCCAATGCGAATGTCTGCCGGGCCATGGCCGACAGGGGCGCGAAGGCTTCGGCCGCGTGGATCTCGGCCATGAGCGCCCAGCGTTGCCTGGGCATCCAGACGTAGGCGCCGAGGACCTCGTCGCCGAGGAATCCCTCGTAAACCTCCGAACCCGTGGACTCGGCCAGGCAGGCATGCACGCCGGGGGTGGGCATCTTGTGGGTGAACTCGGGGGGATGGTTCATGTGCCGCGATGGCGAAAGCATGAGCGTGTCGGCGTCCACGAGATAGGTCTCGCCCGTGCGGCCCAGGCCCGTGGTGTCGGCGAGGATCGGATAGAGCGTTTCGGCGGGGTGCATCACCGCCAGGAGCAACCCGCGCTCGCCATCGGCCAGACTCAGTGGCGCCGACAGGTGCGCGATGGGAATCGCCCGAGGCCCCGCGCCCACCGGTCCCATGCTGGGACCCTCGTCGTGCAGCGCCTCGGCGATGCGTTCGGGCGGCGGAAGCGGACAGTCACTGTGCCGCGAGCCCGTTTCGGTGAGAATGCCGCCTTCGCCGTCTAGCACCAGCATGCGCCGGTATGCGCCCTCGCGCCCCAGGTGCGGCCCCATGAGCTTTACCAGATCGGTCTGGCCGCCCTCGATCTCGCGCTCGAGCAGAAGGGCCAGCTGCCCGAGGTCGTCCATGCGCTCGTCGAACCAGGCGTCGAGTCGAGCGCCCCGCTCGCGGGCGAGCTCCTCCATGCGCAGCATGGCCGACTCGCGCAGTGCCGTTCGGGCCTGGCGATAGGCCGCCACGCCCACGGCGCTGACCATGAGCAGGCTGAGCAGAGCCAGGGTGACGAATAGCTTGCGGCCGAAGGGGCCGAAGAGAGGCGGGCGATCGGACATGCTGGAATTATCCTCGGCGGCCGGGGGAAGTCCAGTGGGAATCGGTGCTTGATTCAGCTTGGTCCTTCAAATCGAGGAAGGCTAGTAGCGGGCTTTGACCCTTCCCCAGTCGATGGACTCCGCGCTGGTCGGGCAGCTCGCCTCGAAGGTGATCAC
>CAYPGS010000013.1:9191-89153 GCA_964410395.1 uncultured bacterium | reverse complement strand
GTCGCTCACGCGAAGGCCGAAACCCTGGCTTTCCTTCACGGCCCGCAGGGCTCTTTCCCCGTCACGAGGATAGTCCACCGCGATGGAATCGGCCAATGTTTCAGAGCGCACCGGCAGGATGTTTCTGTTCATTTCCCAGGCGTCGACGACCGCCGAAGAGCCTTCCGCCTGTACCGCCACCAGTTGCGGGAGCCGGTCGATCCAGCCGAGCCCGTGCAGTTCACGGAATCCCTTGTGGGTGGATCCGAGAATCGAGCCGTCCCCCGTGGGTACGAAGACGAAATCGGGCGCCTGCCACTGCAATTGCTCGGCGATCTCGAAGGCCACGGTCTTCTTGCCCTCGGCACAGTAGGGGTTGTTGCCCGTGCTGCGCGAGTACCATCCGAACTTCTTGACCGCCGCCTGGCAGAGGTCATAGGCGTAATCGTAGTCGCCGTCCACGAGATAGAGTCGAGCGCCGTGGCTGCGAATCTGATTGAGCTTGGCCGGCGGCGCGGTCTTCGGGGCGAAGACCACGGACTCCATGTTCATGCGGGCCGAGAGGGCCGAAAGGCTGGCCGCGGCGTTGCCCGTGGATGCGGTAGCGACGGTTTCGTGACCTCGCTCTTTCGCGGCGAGCAGCACGGAAAGCGTGGCCCGGTCCTTGAGACTGGACGAGGGGTTGCGCGTGTCGTCCTTGAGGCGCAGGCGGTCCAGGCCGAGGGCCTCGGCCAGATTGCGTGCCTCGAGCAGGGGAGTTCCGCCGACCCCGCAGGCGGCCTCGGCCAGTCCCGGCAGGGGGAGCAGGGCCGCATAGCGCCCCATGTTGAAGTCTGGGATGCAGGTCACGCGGTCGCGGTCGGCGTCCTCGTCGCTGAACTTCAGCAGGAACTCGATGCCGCCGTCGCAAAGGGGACAGGCCGACTGCGCCGCCTCCGCGTTCATGCGGAAGTCGCAGCGCAGGCAGTGTCCTCCCTTGATGCACGCCATCACATGGTCTCCGCCATGATGGCCTTGGCCGTATGCATGCGGTTCTCGGCCTCCTGGTAGACCACCGAGCGCGGGCCGTCGATGACCGCGTCGGTGACCTCGTTATTGCGGTCCGCCGGCAGGCAGTGCATGTAGTGCGACTCCTTGGCGGTCAGGCCCATGCGCCGCTCGTCGCAGATCCAGTCGCGATACTTCTTCGACAGCTCCAGGCCCTCCTCGGGGCGATCGAAGTAGGGCAGCGCGCCCCAGCTCTTGGGATAGACCACGTCCGCGCCCTCGAAGGCGGCGTCCATGTCGTCCACGATCTCGAACTTGGCGCCGGCCGCCGCCGCGTTGGCGCGTGCAAGCTCGACCTGATCTTCCATCAGTTCGTATCCGGGCGGATGGGCCAGGGTGACGTCGATGCCGAAACGCGTCATCAGGGTGATGAGCCCCTGGGGCGCGCTGAGCGGCTTGGCGTAGCTCGGCGCATAGGCCCAGCTTACGGCCATCTTGAGGCCGCGCAGATTGCCGCCGCGCAGCTCCTGCAGGGTCATGAGGTCGGCCAGGGTCTGCATGGGATGATCCACGTCGCACTGCATGTTGATCACCGGCACGCTCGCGTGTTCGGCCACCTCGCGCATGTAGGCGTTGCCCTCGCCGGGCACAAGATCGTGGCGGATGGCGATGCCGTGCCCGTAGCTCGACAGGATGATACCCATATCCCGCGGACTCTCGCCGTGGGCGATCTGGCTGGTCTGGCTGTCGACGAAGTGGGCGTGCCCGCCCAGCTGGGTGATGCCCGCCTCGATGCTGTTGCGCGTGCGGGTACTCTTGTCGAAGAAGAACATGAAGAGGGTCTTGTCGGGCAGCAGCCGGTGCGGCTCGCCGGCCTTGAACTGATACTTCAATTCCACGGATCGATCGATGAGATGCTGGATCTCCTCCACGCTCCACTCCTGGGTGGTGATCCAGTCTCGGCCTTTCAGGTTCATGTAAACTCCTCGTATTCTATTGAATCATTACAGGTTACGAGGATCAGGAGAGAAAATCAATGAGTTTTGAAACCGTTTGATCGGGTCTCGAGTAAATCGCGACGCGTCAATGCCGACCCGATAGATGCAATACGTTGATCTGCAAGTGCATATAGAAGAACAGGCCTCGGAGGATGGGTATCCGAGGCCCGTTCGACTCGACGAAGCTAACTCAATACATTCGTTTGAGCGTACTCCAGTCGGTCTCCCGAACGGAGGTAGCGCAAGCGCTGCCACTTCCGATTAAAACTCCGCAATCATTGTTTCCGGGAAGAGCGGGTGATTCAGGGAAGACCCGATAGCTCCATTCATCCAGATCACAGAGGCGCGGGTCGATGTTCCAATGATTGGGCGGCAACACCAATCCTCCACCCACTTGCGTGGTAGCAAAGATGATGTTGCAATCACCTTCCCAGGTTCCCGTGTGATACTCAATAGCCCGCCCCCCTGGTGTGTGCAGGATTGAACGGTACATCGAAACCGATCCGCCCCACATCTTGATGAGGCCATGATCCTGGTCTTCCCGGATCCCCGTCACAGTGCAGTTTTCGATTGTGATTGCGGTACTGGATTCCGCGATCCGTGTGATGAACGCGAACGCATCTCCGGTTAGAACGGTGGTCTCTTCGACCAATACTTGAGAATTGTCGTGCCACGCCGCAATCGCGTTGAGATTGTTCTCAAACAAACAGTGCAGAACGTCAACGTTTCCAGAGTCAACCGTCAGGGCTGCAGGGTAGTAGTACTCCTCCGGATCATCATTGAAGCAATTGACAATTCTCATGTCGCATAAGTGGAGTTGCGCGCCTTCTTTAGCGAGGACAGCGTAATCGTAGAAATTCGCATCAAGTGTAGTGACGTCGGCACCGGAGCCACAGAGGGTCAGATCGCGCCCAGCAATAACCACGGGTCCTGTGTGTATGCCTGGAAGGAGAGTAATACTCGCACCATCCGGGGCGGCATCCACGATTGTCTGGAGGTTGGTTCCCGGCTCAACTTCGATCTCATCGCCTAGACAGGAATCCCACGATCCATTCTGAATGAGCCCATTGTGCCCATTGCCACTGACATCATTGAGAGTCGTACCCTCCCCCTCGTCAAAGGTCCAATATGCGATCGTATTGCTATCGACTTGAAGAGGTAGGGCTGGATCGTAGGGCCCGTCATAACGATAACTGTCAGAGATCCTGATCTCTCGAATCCAACCATAGAAGTCATGGGACGGTTCATTGCTTTCCCAACCGATCCAAACTTCACGATCGGTCTGACCGATATCCAGAAAATTCGATCCAGAGCCGACGATTTGCCCGTCTACGAAGATCCGCCATGCATGAGTATCGGCCGAGTAAGAAAATGCCAAGTCCTGCCAGCCGCTACAGTGCACACCTGAGGGAAGGATCACTCCAGGATCAGATGCCGCCGAGTACGATGTTTCACCGGACCAGACATTGAATTGAATCCTGCCTGTGGGATTAGGTGGACCCATGATGAGCCATGACCACTCACCTGCATCTTGAACATGAGATCGGTGTTTGCTCAGGATAATCATGTTTTGTCCCGACTCATCGAGGTTGGCTACATTGACGCTGGCTTCGAGTGTGAATGAGCCCTGGAAGTCAAACTCATCGCTGTCGGGAACAACCACATGGGAATTGCTTCCGTTGAAGTACAGGTCCGCGAATGTGTCGCTCTTTGATTCCAGAATTGCAGCCCGACTTTTGGACCATAGGTTTTTGAGTGGAGATTGATTGCCGACCTCCTCAGACCATAGACGCATTGAGGAGATTGGCAGGGCAACCAGAACGACTGCAAGAATGATTGATGCTGCCGATACCCGGCTCAGGGGTGTACGGTTGGTTTTTGGATCTAGCACCCTATGGAGCCGCCTCTTCAAATCCGAAGAATGAGCCATGACCGCAGGGACGATACTTTTGCTCTTTGGACCTTTCAATTTCATAGTGATCTCCATCAAATGTTTGGCGTAAGTAGACGGAACGGTCCCATATCTTAGGACTAAATCGTCACAAGCCACTTCTCGCTCAAAATGAAGAAGTCGAAGAGCAACCCACACCAAGGGGTTCATCCAGTACAGGGCGCATATTGCGATGATTATCACCTGGATGATGTTATCTCCCCGTTTGATATGGGAGAGCTCATGGCGGAGGACACCTTCCCGCTTCTCGATGGACCAATCGTCAACATCGGAAGGGAGTACGATACAGGGGTTTCGAAGGCCCCAGGCCATGGCAATATCCGCGATGTCACTTCGCAAAATCGGAACCGGGTAACGGAGTCCAACCTCCATTGCGATTCGATGCCCCGCATTTTCGATCGTCTCTAGGCCGCTCCGATTCGGAGTTTCTCTATCGGGAAGAGTTGCCATTTCCGCGATGAAGCCAGCCCCTGCCCATCGCGTCAGCTGAATGATCAGAACAACAAAGCATCCGGCCGCCCAAACTATGAGAGCAACAAGCGGGGCATGTCTAAGAGATAGGAGAGCCCGAGATCCTACTAGTGGCCGATCAGAAATCACAAAACGACGAATTTGGTTGCCAATCCGACTAGGTAGCGAGTGTTGTTCCCGATTGAATCGCTTTGCTTGTACCCTTCCCTCTCGAGCTTTCATCCACTCTGGACTGCCGACCGACTCTTCAATGGATTGCGGCCCCTGTTGATACAAGGCTGTCGGCGGAGGCACCCCGGAAGCGCTCCACGAAGGCAAAAGAAAAGTTGCGAGAGGAAGCAGCGCTAAGGACACGAAGAATCCCACCAGTACTTGATGCCTGAACGCTGCGGAAAGTCTGGTGAGTAGTGACAGAACTGACAGGACGACGAAGGCTAAGACAATGCTACCTATGTAGGTCGACAGGCAGTTCAGCACCATCACGGTCTTCCTCGCGTCAGCGTTCTTTTGATTCTGTCTTCTTGATCAATTCTTCTAGCTCTTCGATATCGTCTTGGCTGAGATCCTTCTTAGTCACCTCAAGAAGCGTCGACACGGCTTTTGGAGCTGAACCTTGGAAGAATGTCTGTAGCAGATGGCGAAGTGCCTGCCGTGCAGCAACTTGTTTAGAGGTGGTGGGGAAATAGACGTAGCTTTGGCCTTCTCGGCGATGTGACAGATAGCCCTTCTGTTCTACGACCCTAATGAGCTTTCGAAGAGAAGCATCGCCGACCTCTTCAGGAAGGTTCTCCAAGACCTGGGCTGCTGTTGCCTCGCCGAGCATGTAGATGACATCCATGATCTGGCGCTCACGCTTACTCAGATGCTGAAGGGGTCCTTTCGGCATGGTCCACCTCCCGGGTGCTGCCGAAGCTAGGAAAATATTACTAGAATTTGCCTGATTACTTCAAGAATAATCGGAAAAAATTCCCAGGCGCTCAGCGATAGGGCTAGCTTAAATCATCATAATCAGTTGGTATTGAATGAGATCCGTCACTCACGAACCAAAGGTGATGCAATCATTAAAACCAGGCTTCGAAGCGCCGGCGCAGCTCGTCTCGGACGGCGCGGAAGTCGTCGAGATCCTGGGGATCGCGCTGCGGCCAGTGTACACGTGTACAGTTACCTAGCCAGATTGGGCAGACCTCTTCGGCGCAGAGTGTGATGACGGCGTCCACGTCGCTGCCTTCGATCTCGTCCACCGACGTGGATACGTGATCCGAGATGTCGATGCCGATCTCGTCCAGAGCTTCAATGGCCAGCGGATTGACGGTCCAGGGATAGGACCCCGCCGAGCTGATCTTCACGTCCTCCGGCGCCAGGGCGCGAGCAAGGCCTTCGGCCATCTGACTGCGCGCCGAGTTGGCCACGCACATGAAGAGGATGTGCTTGGGATCCGCTGCCCGCAGGCGATCGATGTCCTCCCGCCAGGTCATGTTCGACACTCCTTGGATACCATCTCAGCCGGATCGCCCGGGAACCAGCGCGCCTTGAGCCGAAGCGCTACGCCCACCAGAGCGATGAGCACAGGCACCTCCACCAGGGGCCCGATCACCGCCGCGAAGGCGGCGCCATGGGCGATGCCGAAGGTGGCCACGGCCACGGCGATGGCCAACTCGAAGTTGTTCGACGCCGCGGTGAAGGAGAGCGTGGTGCTCTTGGCGTAGTTCGCGCCGGCGCGCTTGCTGAGCCAGAAACTCACGAAGAACATCAGCACGAAGTAGATGAGCAGGGGCAGGGCGACGCGCAGCACGTCCAACGGCAGCTCGAGGATGCTCGCGCCCTGCAGCGAGAACATCACCACGATGGTGAAGAGCAAGGCGATGAGCGTGATGGGACTGATCTTCGGGATGAACTTGCCGTGATACCACCCGTCACCCTTGATGCCTCGCAAGACCAGTCGCGTGATCATGCCCGCCAGGAAGGGAATGCCCAGGTAGATGAAAACACTCTCGGCGATCTGCCCGATCGAGATGTCCACGGCCACCGATTCCATTCCGAACTTTGGCAGGAGAACGCTCAGGAAGAGCCAGGCGTAGAGCGAGTAGAAGAAGACCTGGAAGATGGAATTGAAGGCCACGAGCCCCGCGGCGTACTCGCTGTCGCCTTCGGCCAGGTCGTTCCACACGATGACCATGGCGATGCAGCGGGCAAGGCCGATGAGCACCAGGCCGGTGAGGTACTCGGGCTTGTCGCGCAGAAAGATCAGGGCGAGGCCGAACATGAGCAGGGGGCCGATCACCCAGTTCTGCAGCAGCGAGAGCCCGAGGATCCTGCCGTCGCGAAAGACCCGCCCGAGCTCTTCGTAGCGCACCTTTGCCAGGGGCGGATACATCATCAGGATGAGCCCGGCGGCGATGGGAATGGACGTGGTGCCCACGCTGAAGCGTTCGAGGGCGCGTCCGAATCCCGGTGCCACGGCCCCGAGCAGAACGCCAAGGCCCATGGCGGCGAAGATCCAGAGGGTCAGGTAGCGGTCGAGAAAGGCGAGACGGTGGTTCGACATGAAATCCTCAGCGTGAAATCCAGAGTAGGTAGAGTCCGCCGGCGATGACCAGGACACCGCAGAGTTTACGCAGCAGGTCAAGGCCACGCGAGCCCTCGTTCCAATCGAGGGCGCGTTGTACCACCTCGGTGAAGGTTCCAGCCAGGGCGATGAGAAGTGTGTGCCCGATGCCGTAGAAGAGCAGTAGCATCGACCCGAAGAGCAGATCGCTCGAGCCGGCCCGGAAGGCCACCGCCAGCATGGGGGCCATGTAGGCGAAGGTGCAGGGGCCCAGGGCGATGCCGAAAACGAGTCCGAGGACGAAGGCGGCCAGGGGCCCGCGCCGCCTCATGCCCACGCTCGAGATGCCGCCGCCGGGCAGGGGTATGACGCCCAGCAGGTGCAGCCCGACCACGAGGAAGATGCCGGCGAGCAGCCAGTTGCCGCCGCGACCCAGGTCGCCCAGCATGCGGCCCGCCGCCGCGGTGGCCAGACCCAGTGCCGCGATGGTGGCCAGGATGCCCAGGCTGAAGAGCGTGGACAGCAGGGCCGCGCGTCGGGTGCGGATGCGTCCCTGTCCGCCGATGAATCCCACGATGAGCGGGATGCTCGCCAGGTGGCAGGGGCTGAGCACGATGCTCAGCACGCCCCAGAGGAAGGCGCTCGACAGGGCGATGGGCCAGGAACCTTCGATGGCCTGGGCCAGCGACTGGAAGAGTTCGGCCATCAGTTCGCGCTCTCGCCGAGGTCGAGGCCGAGGTCGCGCCAGGCGGCGAGAATGTCCTCGCGCCCCATGAAGCCCTCGTGTCGATAGAGTTCGCGTCCCTGGCGATCAAAAAAGATCTGCGTGGGGATGATCCGAATGCCGTAGGGCTCGGCGGCTTTTACGTTCTCGCGCACGTCCAGGAACTCCACCACGAAACGATCGGCGAACTCCACGGAAAGCTCCTCGAGGATGGGAGCCATCTTCTTGCAGGGGATGCAGGTGGTGGAGCCGAGGTCAAGCAGGCGCGGCAGATTCTCGGCCCGAGCCTCGGGGGCTGATGTCTCGGCCTTGGGCCAGAGCATCACCACTGCGGCCGCGGCGAGCACGAGCAGGATGATCGAAATGCGAATCCTCGGGTTCAACTCAGTCGCCTTCCGCCACCGGCGCGTCCAGGAACGCCGCGATCTCGTCGACGCTGAGCAGCTTGCCCTTCGCGACGACCTTGCCGTCGAGCACCAGGGCCGGCGTGGTCATCACGCCGAACTCCATGATCTCGGCGATCTCGCTGACCTTGCTCACGATCACCTGCTCGCTGCGGCCCTTGGCCGCCATGCGGGCATTGGTCTCGAGCTGATTGCACTTGGGACATCCGGTTCCGAGCACGTGGATTTTCCTCATGGTTCCTCCTAGATGATTCCGTAGATCCAACCGGTAAACGTGGCCATGACGACCACGAGAGCCACGAAGGCGACGGTCTTGCGCGGACCGATGACGCGGGCGATCACCAGCATGTTCGGCAGCGACAAGGCGGGCCCGGCCAGCAGCAAGGCGAGGGCCGGACCCCTTCCCATACCCGATCCCAGCAAACCCTGCAGGATGGGTACCTCGGTGAGCGTGGCGAAGTACATGAAGGCGCCGGCCAGCGAGGCGAAGAAGTTAGCGGCGAATGAGTTGCCGCCGAGAGCGCCGGTGATCCAGTGCGCGGGGATGAGGCCCTCCTGCCCGGGACGCCCCAGGAGCAGTCCCGCCACGAGCACGCCGGCGAGCAGCAGGGGCAGGATCTGTTTCGCGAAGCCCCAGGTCGCGTCGAACCAGGCCGCCAACTCACCTTCGCGAGTATGAAGCCGCCAGGCGAGTAGAAGGGTGCCTCCCGCGAAGGCCGTAGTTGGGCCAGCGCTGAGCGCGAGAAGCGCAACGGGAAAACCGACGAAGAGCAGGTCGGACAGGCACAGGCCGTACCAGGCCAGCATCACGAGGCCCAGACCGAGGGCGGCGAGGGCGGTGAGGATCCACTTGAAGCGCGCGACCTGAATGTCGGGCGAAAGATTGGCGAAGACCAGTATGGCGACGAGCGATGCGACGAAGAGGATGGTCTGCACCAGGGGTCTACCGCCGGCTTCGTCCTCATCGAATTCCACGGAGTCGGCGCGGGCCATCTCCTGGCGGCGGAAGATCAGGTGCATGAGGATGCCGATGATCACGCTGAAGACCACGGCGCCGATGACGCGGGCGAGGCCGAGGCCCGGTCCGAGCACTCGCGTGGTGAGCACGATGGCCAGCACGTTGATGGCCGGCCCCGAGTAGAGGAAGGCCGTGGCCGGCCCGAGCCCCGCGCCCATCTGATGGATGCCCGCGAAGATGGGCAACACCGTGCAGGAGCACACCGCGAGGATGCCACCGGAAATCGAGGCCACGCCGTAGGCCAGGGGTTTGGGTGCCCGCGGGCCCAGGAAGCGCATGACCGCGGAGGAATCCAGGAAGATCGAGATGGCTCCGGCGATGAAGAAGGCCGGTACGAGGCAGAGGATCACGTGCTCGCGAGCGTAGTCCTGGGCGAGCAGCAAGCCCTCGGCCACGGGCCCTTCGAAGCGAAGCCAGGTCGCCGGCAGGAAGTAGAAGACCAGGAAGGCGCCCAGCAGGAATATGACGGCCCTGCCTTCGCGTCGCCAGAATCCCTGCTTCGACATCTCACACCTCGCGTCGCGCCTGGGCGCTTTCGATGACGGTCTGCGCGCAGGTGAAGAAGTCGAGCACGCAGGGGCAGAGCAGGCGGTAGTAGACGCAGTTGCCGCGACGCTCGTCCTCGAGGACGCCGGCCGACTTGAGCACCGACAGATGGCGCGACACGGTGGACATGTCGGCGCCGACCAGCTCCGTGAGGTCGGCCACGCAGAGCTCGCGCCGGGCCAGCTCTTCCACCATGAAGAGTCGCGTGGGATGCCCGAGAGCCTTCATCACGTCGGCCCGGGCCTTGAGTCTTTGCTGATTCGCTGGGTCCATGGTTTGTCCTGTGTTTGTCTATTTGGCAAAATAGACAAACACGCCCATTTGTCAATCGTGAAGCGGCGTCGATTTTCCCGCAAAAGCCCTTGCCGCGGGCGACTCCGCGAATACCTTCCGGCGAATCCAATAGGGGAAAGGAGGTCGCCATGGACTTCACCCTTCCGGGCCAATGGCTGGCCCTTCTCATCTTCTTCGCGCGCATCGTCGACATGACCCTGGGCACGCTTCGCACCATCCTGGTGGTGCGGGGCAAGGTGCTGCTGTCCTCGGCACTTGGCTTCCTGGAAGTGGCCATCTGGATCCTGGTGATCACCCGCGTGATGGCCGATCTGGACAATCCCTGGAACATGCTGGCCTGGGCGGTGGGATTCGCCGTGGGCAACGCGGTGGGCATCCTGGTTGAGCGCAGGCTCGCCATGGGCAAGATGGTGCTGCGCATCATCTCGCGGCGGCAGAGCGAAACCGTGGCCGCGGCCATTCGCGGCGCGGGTTTCGGAGTGACCAGTTTCGACGGGCGCGGCCTGGGCGGTCCCGTGAAGCTGCTCTACGTGGTGCTGGACCGCGCGAAGTTGCGCGGCGTCAAGCAGATCGCCATGGACATCGACCCCGAGGCCGTGATCATCACCGAGGATGTGCGGGAGTTTCAGGATCACATCCGCCCGACCAACGTGCCGCGCACGGGATTCCGGGCCATCTTCAAGAAGAAGTAAGCGCGCCGGGGTTGCCGCCCCGAGGCGGAACTCACTATAATGGAGTGGCCGTCGTCCGGCGGCACACCCCGAACATCCGATACCGAGGAGGTGAGCGATGAGCCGCAGCGAAGAGATCATCCGCAAGGACAACACCTTCGGAGCGCACAACTACCATCCCCTGCCCGTGGTCATTTCCAAGGCCGAAGGCGTGTGGGTTTGGGATCCCGAAGACCGCAAGTACATGGATTTCCTTTCGGCCTACAGCGCCGTGAACCAGGGTCATCGCCACCCGAAGATCATCGGCGCCCTGAAGGACCAGGCCGACAAGCTCACGCTGACCAGCCGGGCCTTCCACAACGACATGATGGGACACTTCCTCGAGAAGCTCTGCGACTACACGGGCTTCGAGATGGCGCTGCCCATGAACACGGGCGCGGAGGCCGTCGAGACGGCCATCAAGCTGGCCCGCCGCTGGGGGGTAGAGAAAAAGGGCGTGGAGAACGGCAGGCAGGAGATCATCGTCTGCGAGGAGAATTTCCACGGACGCACGAGCACCATCGTCAGCTTCAGCACCGATCCGGACGCGCGGGTGAACTACGGGCCCTACATGCCCGGCTTCAAGATCATCCCCTACAACGACACAGCCGCGTTGGAAGCCGCGATCACCGAGAACACGGTGGGCTTCCTGGTGGAGCCCATCCAGGGCGAGGCCGGCGTGGACGTGCCCGACGAGGGTTACCTCAAGGAAGTGCGCCGCATCTGCAGCGAGAAGAACGTGCTCTTCATCGCCGACGAGGTGCAGACGGGATTCGCGCGTACCGGCCGCAAGTTCGCCGTGGACCACGAGGACGTGCGTCCCGACGTCATGACCCTGGGCAAGGCTCTGGGCGGCGGCGTCTTCCCCGTGAGCGCGGTGGTGGCCGACAAGGATGTCATGGGCCTCTTCACCCCGGGCAGCCACGGCTCGACCTTCGGCGGCAATCCGCTGGCGGCCGCCGTGGGCATGGCCGCGTTGGAAGTGCTCGAAGAGGAGAAGCTCGCCGAGCGTTCCGAGCGCCTGGGCGAGAAGCTGCGCGAGGAGCTTAAGAAGATCGACTGTCCGCGCATCACGCAGATCCGCGGCAAGGGCCTGCTCAACGCCGTGGTCTTCGAGGACGGTTTCGAGGCCTGGGACACCTGCATGGCCCTGCGCGACGCCGGCCTGCTCGCCAAGCAGACCCACGGGCACATCATCCGCTTCGCGCCGCCGCTGGTGATCAGCGACGAGGAACTGGATCACGCCATCGAAGTGATTCGCGGCGTCTTCGAGAAGATTCCGGCAGGCGCGACGGCATAAAGCTGAAGCAGAAGCCGAAGCACGAAAGAACCCTCCCCGAGCATTCGGGGAGGGTGTTTTGCTTCCGCGTCGGCTTCCGCTCCAGCTGCTTACTCGAAGATCTCCTGAAGATACAGATGAATCGCCTCGACCTCGTCGTCCGTCATTTGGCGGAAGGTCGTCCAGGGCATCCACTCGGGATTCATCAGCTCGCCGCTCGAGTTGATGCCATTCTGCGTGGAGTTGGCGAAGACATCCAGGTCCCAACCGGCCGCGTCGGCCAGGGACGGACCGTCGGGATAGTCGGGATTCGCATGGGGGCCGCCGCGCAGATCCGCGCCGTGGCACTCCACGCAGGTGATCGAGGTAAGGTATCCGCCGTAGGCAGCCGTTGCGCCGCGAGGTGCCGCGGCCGTGCGGGGGCGATTCGATTCGCTCACCGCCATGCCCGCGTCGATGCCTCCCATGCCCACGATGAACTTGCCGAGAGGGCGATACTTCGTGTCGGGCAGTTCGTTGTCGACGGGAGCAAGCTGGTCCAGGTAGGCGGCCAGATCGGCGGCGTCCTCATCGCTCATGGGATGATAGAGGGCCGAGGGCATCATGAAGAAAACCGAGCTTCCGTCAGGCTTGACGCCGTAACGAGTGGCGCGGTCCCAGTCGGCGAGCTCGTAGTCGTCGCCCACGCCGCCGCGCCCGCCGGTTAGGTTGCTGGCCGTCACGAGGAAGGGGGGCGCGTCCACCATGATACTGCCCTCGAGCCTCTCGCCGTGACAGTCCGTGCATCCTAGAATCTTCGAGAGATGTTCACCCCGCGCGATGCTCGCCGCGTCCGCCGGCGCATCCGAGACGAGTACCCGCGCTTCGATCTCGTAGACCTGCGCCGCCTTCTTTCCGCCAAGGAAGATGAACACCGCCGCGAACACGGCGATGAGCAGTACGAGGCCGCCAATAACAGCGCCGATGACTTTGAGCGCTTTCATTTCCTCTCCTCGGGGAGACGACATCTTGAAATTTATCCGCCGTATTAAACGGAATTCTTGCAGGAATAACAAGGCGGACGAACCGAGGTTCTGAAACCGGAAACCAAGCCGACTTATACTGAATTCCCGACCCCGTTATGGTAAACTCGGGCCATCCAACACCTTCCTTGGCAATCGCAACTCGCGACGGAGGTCTTTCCATGCATAACGCGATCAAGCGCGCAGGAGTGTTCGCGGCGCTCCTGGCTCTCTGCATTTGTACCCTGCCGGCCCTTGCCCACAACGATTTCGTGAAGCGTCCTGGCTACCAGGTCACGCCCACCGAGGTCGCCAAGGACACAGGTCGGCTCTTGTTCCTGAGCGAAGGATTCGAAGGGGCCTGGCCCCCGGTCGACTGGACCATCATGACGTCCGGCGCCGACTACACCTGGGATCAGACCAACGCGGCCGCCAATTCCGGCGCCTTCAGCGCCTGGGTGCAGTATGGCGCTCAGGGCAATTTCCAGGACGAGTGGCTGGTCACGCCGGCCGTCGACCTGAGCGGGGCGACCATGCCCATCCTGAGCTTCTACGAAGATCAGGCCTACTGGGACGGCTACGGCCTGCGCCACCAGTTCCTGGTGAGCACCACCGTGCCGAACGATCCCGGCGCCTTCACCCTCGTCGAAGAGCACACTCCGGCGAACCACGCCATCAACGGCTTCGGCGGCGATCCCTACGAGATCGACCTCAGCGCCTACGTCGGCGAGCCCGTGGTCTACGTTGCCTTCCGCTATGAGGGCGACTGGGCCGACGACTGGTTCGTCGACGATATCTCCATCTACGAGCCCAGCGACCACGACGTGGCCGCGGTGGCGGCTCTGCCCACCGGCCACTTCGATGGCGGCGACTCCGTGCTTCCCCAGGCGGTCGTTGGAAACGTGGGCCTGAACACCGAGACCTTCGACGTGCTCTACGAGATCTACGAAGCGGGCACGACCCTGGTCTATTCCGAGTTGAACACGGCCTACGACCTGGCGCCCGGCGACGTGGCGACCCTCGACTATCCCTTCTTCGTGGTGGAAGCGGGAACCTACTACGAGACCCAGGTCACGACCCTGCTGGCCGGCGACGAGGAGCCCGCCAACGACTTCGTCACAGGCGGGTTCAACACCTACCTCTTCGGTCACGTACCCATGATGTTCCTGTTCACGAACAGCGGCTGCGGCCCCTGCGTGCAGGCCAACGTGGCCTTCGACGACTACATGCCGGATCAGGGCAACACGGTGGCGCTCATGCGCATCCACGCCTGGTGGCCCTATGGCGGCGACATCATGTATCTGGCCAACGTCGAGCAGAACACCGCCTACGTCGATGAGTATGGCGTGAGCGGCGTGCCGCACATGTGGATGGACGGAACGGTCGACCTTCTTCACGACGGCGCTGCCGCCGTGGCGGCCTTCGACGCGGCCAAGTACGAGGCCAGCCCCATGACCGTGACCCCGGTCTTCTGGGACATGGCCAACGACCAGCTCCACGTGACGGTTGACATCGGTGCTCCGCTGCCCGCCAGCGACTATCGCCTGGTCAGCTGCATCACCGAGGACAACATCGAGCACAACGGCGGCAACGGTGAGCCCATCCATCACCAGGCCTTCCGCTATGCCTATCCGAGTCTCGAAGGAACGCCGATTCCCGGTGACGTGGGCATCTACGATCTTGTGATCGACATGCCCCTGGACGCCTGGGAAGGCGGACCCATCGACTGGAACCAGCTCCGCGCCACCTGCTACGTGCAGGATCGCGGCAACCACGAGTTCCGCGACATCGTCGAGTCGGGCACGGCCTTCCTGCATGAGATCACCGAGGTGACCCCGGTGGTGCTCAGCTCCTTCTCGGCCGAGACGACTCCGGGCAGCGTCGAGCTGGCCTGGGAAACTCAGATCGGCGACCTCGACTTCCGTCTCGTGCGAGACCACGCGGGCGAGCAGGTCGAGATCGACTGGTCGAGCACCCAGCCGGGAATGTACGAGGCCCTCGACAATGCCGCCCTGCTCCGTCAGGGCGGCGATTTCACCTATCGCCTCTACGGGCGCGATGGCGGTGAGGACTGGGATCTGCTTCGCAGTGAGCAGGTCGAAGTGGACGCCGTGCCTCTGGCCAGCGTGCTGCGCGGCTCCTATCCGAACCCCTTCAACCCGAAGACCAGCGTGAGCTTCCAGCTCGCCGCCTCGGGCGCCGTGCGCCTGAGCGTGCATGACATACAGGGCCGCCACGTGGCGACGCTCCTGGACGGTCATATGGAAGCCGGCGATCACACGGTGGAGTGGAACGGAATGACCGACGCCGGACACAGCGCCGGTTCGGGCATCTACTTCATCCACTACCAGGCGGCCGGCGTGAGCCAGAGCCACAAGGTGGTGCTCGCCAAGTAGAGCGGCTCGTCCTTCGCGTCTCGCTTAGCACGCAGACGTGATGCGCTCGGACGCGAAGGCACTCGCCTTACAGTCCCCGACAGCATGGCTGTCGGGGGCTTTTTTGTGCCTCCACGATTTCGGCACGGCTAATGCGGAGTTTCGGGTAGGCAGCGCTAAAACCCGGCGAATACGCCGACAGAAGGAGGAAACAACCATGAAATCGAGAGACATCTCCAAGATCTGGACACTGACGACGATGTTCTTCCTGCTCACGAGCGCGGCCATGGCGGGACAGATTGGCGAATGGGGCGACGCCCCCGAAAATGCCATCGCTTATCCCTCCCTGGGTGTCATGGGCGCCTTCCCAACTTGCCAGAACTCCGGACCCGCGGGCTTCGTGTATCACGGCGCGCTGTGCTGGTCCTTCTTCGGACCGGCCTTCGACTTCGAAAACGAAGGCAATGGCGGGCTCTGCGCGATGTTCCCCCCCCTACGACAATGACGAGTGCTTCGCCGACGGCGACGCGGGTCTTCTGAAGCCGGAAGCCTGGACCATCGACGCGCTCCTGAACGTGGTGCCCTGCGTCAATCCCGACTATCTGGGATACGCCTGCCAGATGGCCGATTGGGGCACGAGCGCCGCCGACGAGATCGACATCCTCGTGACCAACAACATGCCCGTGGACGGCTTCGTGAACGTGCTGGCCGACTGGGATCACAGCGGTACCTGGGGCGGTTTCTCCAATTGCGGCAGCGCCGCGGCCCCGGAACATGTACTGGTCAACTGGCCCGTCCCCATGGGCTTCAGCGGGCCTCTTTCACTGCTCCTGCCCCCCAGCTTCCTGATCGGTCCCCAGAGCGGATTCGTCTGGTTCCGCTTCACCGTTTCCGAATCGCCGGTTCCCCAGGACTGGAACGGCGAGCAGTACTTCGAGGACGGCGAAACCGAGGACTACCTGCTCGAGGTGCTCGACACCACCGCCACCGAGGAGACCGACTGGGGCACGGTCAAGAGCCTGTATCGATAGTGCGTTGCTGATTGTGAATGAACCACCGTGCGCGCCGGCCTTCGGGCCGGCGTTTTTTAGCTGAACTAATTCAAGAAACGGAAACTTCGACCCCTTGTCATCGCTTTTTCACAAAGATTCTTGACAATTAGATCCGATTAATGGCAGTAATCTTGCGATAGGGATTAACAGCGTTGTTTACGTATTTCGCAACGATTCAACGCAGGCGATGGGGTGAAGCGGACCAAGGGGCCGAGGATCGCCACCATTTCAAAAGGAAGGAAGCACGATGAAGAGAGTCCTGTTCGCATTGATGGGGATTTTGGTGCTCACGTCCTGGATGCTAGTCGGCTGTTCAAGCTCGAGCGATCCGGATGAGGGAACTCCGCCCGACCTCGCCTTCGTGGGATCAGAAACCTGTGCGGACTGTCACGCCGGTACGCGCGAGCTAGCCGACGTCTACACGCCCTGGCAGGAATCCGGACACCCCTACAAGGTGGTCAAGGTGGACGGTGCGCCGCCCACGGACGCCTACCCGCCGCACTCCGAATTTCCCAACGACTTCATGATGGACCTTCCCGGGAACTACACC
This sequence comes from uncultured bacterium, assembly GCA_964410395.1. Classification (GTDB taxonomy): domain Bacteria; phylum Krumholzibacteriota; class Krumholzibacteriia; order JACNKJ01; family JACNKJ01; genus JACNKJ01. The sequence goes on along the minus strand of CAYPGS010000013.1, from coordinate 72,269 downwards.
TGGGACGACATCAGCTACGTGATCGGTGGATACGGCTGGAAGATGCGTTGGATGGCCGATGATGGATTCATCATCACCGACATGGAAAACAGCCAGTACAACTTCGAGACGGACGGACACGTGGTCTACTCGTCCGGCGTGCCCAATGGCACGAAGCCCTATGACTGCGGGCGCTGCCACACCACGGGCTGGGTGGCCGACGAGGACTGGCAAACCGATGGAGATCTCTCGGACAATCAGGACGGCCTGCCCGGTATCGCCGGCACCTTCTTCGCGGGTGGAATCCACTGTGAAGAATGTCACGGCATGGGTAGCCAGCACGTCTACAGTCGCGACTACGAGATGACGGTGGACTCGAGCCCCGAGCTCTGCGGCCGTTGCCACATGCGCAACTCCGACCACTCCATCGCCGCCTCCAGCGGCTTCATCAAGCATCACGAGCAGTACGACGAGTGGCTGCACTCGCCGCACAACGTTTCATACGGCCCCGACTGCAACACCTGTCACGATCCCCACGCCTCGGTGATCTTTGACGGAGAAGCGGCCGGCTACGGAAACAAGCCCGATGCCGACTGTGAAAGCTGCCACGTCTATGGCGATCACGCGGACATCGCGTCCACGAACCATCCGGTGACGACCTGTGTGGTCTGCCACATGCCCGAGGCCAGCAAGAGCGCCATCAAGCATCATGAGTATCAGGGTGACGTGGCCACGCACATCTGGCGCATCAACACTGACCCGGTGGGCAAGACCGAAGGCATGTTCAATGCCGAGGGCAATCTGGTTCTCGAAGATGGCGAGGGTATCGCGGCGGTCACCCTGGACTTCGCCTGCTACAGTTGCCACATCTCCCCGGACGGCCTTGGGCCTCTCGAGGGAAACACGGAGTTGACCCTGCAGCAGCTCTCGGACAAGGCGAACGGAGTCGGCTACACGCCGATCCACACCTATAACGAGTAGTTTCGAGCAGTACTCCTAGTGTGCCCGGGGCTTTGCGCCCCGGGTTTTTCTATGCGAAGTGTTTGGGGTATGTGGCGTAGAAGAGGATGGCCGCGAGCAGGTCGTCCTCGCTGACGCGATCCTCCACGGAGTGGGTGTACTCCTCTTCGGCGGGACCGAAGCCCAAGGTCGGCACGCCTTCGATGCCGGCGGTATAGACGCCGTTGGTGGAGAAGGTCCAGCGGCCGATCTCCGGCTCGCGCTCCAGCACCTCTTCCGCGGCGGCGGCCGCGGCCCGCACCGCGGGGTGATCCTCCTCGAGGGTCCAGGTTGGGAAGTACTTCTCCATGTTCACGCGCTTGCCGGTCCAGGCCTCGGCCTCGTGCACCAGCACGCGGATCTCCGCGTCCGGGGCGATCTCGGCCAGTTCGGCCAGGGCGCTTTCCTTGGTCTCACCCGCGGTGAGGCGCCGGTCGATGAAGATCTCGCAGCGGTCGGGCACCGCATTGAGGCTGGGCGTGTCGTTCTCGATCTTCGTCACCGCGATCGTGCCCTTGCCGAGGAAGGGATCCTCGGCGAGCCGCTCGTTCAGCTTCTCGATCTCCGGAACGATGCGCGCCATCTTGTACACGGCGTTGTCCCCGCGCTCCGGCGCGCTGGCGTGGCAGCTCGCGCCGCGTGTCGTGACGGCGATCTCCATGCGGCCTCGATGTCCGCGATAGACGCGCAGGCCGGTGCACTCGGCGAGCAGCAGGGCCTCGGGGCGGAGGCCGTCCTCGCTGATGATGGTCTTGAAGGCGATGCCGTCGCAGTCCTCCTCCATGGCGCTGCCCACCACGTAGAGGCTCAGGTCTTCGGGCAGCGTAGCCTTGGCCAGGGCCGCGCCGTAGACGATGGAAACCAGTCCGCCCTTGTTGTCGCTGGGGCCGCGTCCCCAGATCCACCCGTTCTCGTGCTTGCCCTCGAAGGGGTCGTGATCCCAGGCGTCCGGATCGCCCACGCCCACGGTGTCGATGTGCGCATCGTAGACAACCGCGCGGGGACCGTTTCCGATGCGGCCGATGACCGATCCGAAACTGTCGATCTTCACCTCGTCGTAACCGAGGCGCTCCATCTCGGCGGCGATGGCCCTCGCCACGCCCTCCTCCTTGCCGCTGAAGGAGGGGATGCGAACGATGTCGCGCAGGAACTGGATGGCTTCGCCCATGCGGGCCTTGGCGGTGTTCTTCATGGAAATCCTTTCGATGGTGAACCCCTCAAAGAACTCTTCGGTAGGGCGTGCCGTCAAGTGCGCGATAGAAAATGGCGCTTACCGAACGAGGTCGAACGGGTGAGTGCCGCTCTTGGTGCACCGGCGTTTCTGCGACATAGGGAAAACCCTGCAACACCAGTGTTTCGAGGAACTTGCCCCGGGCTGAAAACAATCGTTAACCGGGGTACGGATGATGCATTCGGGGAGGACGCAAACCCAACGAGCGGTCCCGACAAGGCCCTCACGACCATCCTCGGGTTAAAAGGAGAAAGCATGAAGCGCACACTCGTCATCATCGGACTGACGGCCCTGCTCGGCCTGTTGACCGCCTGCAACGGTGGTAGTGAGTCGTCGAGTTCCGGCACCATCACCGAGCCTGTCCTCGGCATGAACGCAGGGGACTGTGATCAGTGGGACCTCGAACTCAGCGAAGCGGAAATCGAAGAGATTCTCTTCATACGCGAGGAGGAGAAGCTCGCCCGCGATGTCTACCTCTACTTCGCGGAACTCTACGACCTGGTGATCTTCGACAACATTTCCATGAGCGAGCAGGTTCACATGAACAAGATGCTCGTGCTCATCGAGCGCTACGACCTGGAAGATCCCGTGGGCGACAACGCCGAAGGCGTCTTCACCAACCCCGATCTCCAGGCCCTCTATGATGCGCTCACCGCTCAGGGCGCTACCGATCTCGAATCGGCACTTCGCGTGGGGGGAGCCATCGAGGAGATCGACATCCTCGACCTGGTCGAGGCCATCGAGATTTCCGAGCATGCGGACATCGATCGAGTCTTCAGCCGACTCAAGGCCGGCTCCGAGAACCACCTGCGCGGATTCGTGCGCGAGCTGGGAGTTCTCGGCGTGGACTATGAGCCCGTCTACATGGACCAGGAAACCTTCGATGCCATCATCGAGGGCGAGCATGTTCCCGGCGGCGGTGGACATGGCCATGGCCAGGGCGGCGGCAACGGCGGCCAGGGCGGCAACGGTGGTGGCAATGGCGGCGGTAATGGTGGAGGCAACGGCGGTGGAAACGGCGGCGGTGGACGCTGCTAGTATCGCCGACCTACTCCTGGTGGAAGGGCAGCGGGCTGTGCCGCTGCCCTTTTTCGTAGGCGCTAGTCGATGAGGTCCCAGCCGGACTGGTACTTGTCGAGCTCGGCCACGGTGTAGTCGTCCATGGGATGTTCGCGCTCGGGCACCTCAACGTGCTTGGCCGCGTCGCAGAGGGGCGTGGAGAAATAGCGCTGACCCGTATCGTTGATCATGGTCACGATGCGCCGGATCTCGGGATGCTTCGCATGCAGCTTGAGCGCGGCGGCCACGTTGGAGCCCGAGGATATGCCGCAGAAGATGGCCTCTTCCTTCGCCATGCGCTTGGCCATGGCCACGGCCTCGTCGGTGGTGGTGGTGATGATGCCGTCAAGGTGCTCCAGGTGCAGGTTGCGGGGCACGAAGCCGTCGCCGATGCCCTCGATGCCGTGGGGGCCCCACTCGCGTCGCGACAGCAGGGGACATTCGGAAGGCTCGATGGCGTAGAAGCGCGCCTTCGAGCCCTGCGCCTTCAGGTAGCGGGCGACGCCGGTGAGGGTGCCGCCGGTGCCCTGGGTGGCGATGAAGGAGTCGAGCTCGCCGCCGGTCTGCTCCCAGATCTCCGGGCCCGTGAGGGTGGCGTGAGCCTCGATGTTCTCGCCGTTGTCGAACTGGGCCGGCACCCAGTACTTGCTGGGATCGGCCGCGCGAATCTCTTCCAGCTTCTCGAGGGCCAGGTCCACGTCGCTCTCGCCGCCGGGGGTGTAGATCATCTCGCTGCCGTAGGCGATGTCGAGCTTCTTGCGTTCCTCGCTCATGCCCTCGGGCATGACGATGATGCACTTGTAGCCCTTGGCCGCCGACACGAAGGAGCAGGCGATGCCCGCGTTGCCGGTGCTGCACTCGAGCACTGTCATGCCCGGCTTCAGCTCGCCGCGCCGCTCGGCCTCGGTGAACATGCGCCAGTAGATGCGGTCCTTGAGACTGCCCGAGGGGCTGAAGTACTCGAGTTTGCCGAGGATCTCCAGGTCCAGGCCCTCCGTGACACGATTCAGACGTATCAGCGGCGTGCGCCCGATGGTGTCGAAGACATGGTCGGCGATGCGGCGGTTCCGGTCCCAGGCGATGCTCATGACGGCTCCTAATCGGTTGAAAGAACAGGCGATTCTAGTTCGAGTCGAGGCGATCCGCAAGGGGGGCAAGGGGATGGCTTCCCGATAGTTTCAGATTACTGAAATTATCGCTGATTTCCGTCTTTGATTCACGGAATGCGAGTGTGCTAAACTTAGTTCATTCAATGCACTTTACACATCCAGGTCAGGTGATCCCCGTTCGCTCTTCACCTGCGCCCCCGGCCGGAGCCCCTGTAAGGTTCCCCATACAATAAGGAGTCAAACCTGATGACAGGATTGAAACTATGGCGCGGAGCCACGGCGATGCTTTTCGCGGCATTGCTCCTCGTGGGCGGCAGCGCCTACGCGATTACCGCTCCCGATGATTACAACGACCTAGACATCAAGCTGCCCGACTTCCGCTTCATCAAGCACGATGGATTCGATCGGGACATGGGTTCCATGCAGACCAGCCAGGCTCTCGAGAACCGCTACGGCGGCAAGTGGGCGGTCTACTCCTGGAACGCCATCTCCGGCACGCCCCGCCATGTCTACGGCACCAGCGTGCAGGTGACCGGGTCGATCTCCGGCGAGCGGCACCTGGAGCAGGCGGCCCGCGCGGTCATCGCCGACAACGCGGCCATCCTGAACACCGACGGCAGCGAGCTGCGTCTGGTGCACACGCCCCACGCCATGGGCAAGTGGGTGGCGCACTTCCAGCAGACCTATCAGGGTGTCGACGTACATGAGGCTCAGGTCCGCGTGGCCTTCGCCGACGACGGCCGGCTCATGCTCATGGGCTCGGACTTCCACTCGAACATCGACCTGAACGTGAATCCTTCGATCAGCGCCATGGCCGCCCAGGACATCGCCCTGGCCGACCTACCTTACGATCCGACCACCGACAGCATCGAGGCCGAGCCCATGCTGCTGGTGCTGCCGGTGTCCCAGAGCGACACCGAGGCGAACTATCACCTCGTCTGGCGCACGCGCATCCGCACCTGGGATCCTCTGGGCATCTGGGTGAGCCACGTGGACGCCCACACCGGCGAGATCCTCTGGCGCTTCAACGACATCCACTTCGCCTACAGCGGCGACACGGCCATCGATCCGCAGGTCTACGGACTCTGCGACGGCGTCACGAGCACCACCATTCCCTACCTGACCATCAACGTGTCCGGTCTCGGATCCACGGTCAGTGACGAGAACGGCGACTGGTACGTGGCCGGTTCCGGCGGTGCCCGCACCGTCAGCGCCACGCTGGCCGGCCCCTACGTGACGGTCTACAACTACAACGGCGCGGAGGCCAGCTTCAGCGGCAGCGCCGGCGACGGCGTGCCCTTCACGGTGGACTTCAACCTGAGCAACGCCCGCCAGGACGAGCAGACCACCTTCGACGCGGTCAACGACATCCACGATTTCTTCGACCTCTTCGACGAGACCTACAGCTACTCCAACGCCCACATCAACGCCTATGTGAACCGCACCGACGGCTACTGCCCCGGCAACGCCTGGTGGGACGGCACCATCAACTTCTGCGCCGGGTCCAGCACCTACGGCAACACCGGCGAGATGCAGCAGGTCGTGCACCACGAGTTCGGTCACGGCGTGCAGGCGAACATCCTGGGCAGCCAGGGCAACGAGGGCCTGGGCGAGGGCAACTCCGACATCCTCGGTAACCTCATCACCCAGGACAACATCATCGGCCGCGGCTTCTACAACTCCGGCAATTGCTCGGACGCCAGCGGAATCCGCAACTCCGACAACGTCCTGCAGTACCCCGAAGATCTGAACGGCAGCGTGCACCACGACGGCCAGATCATCGCGGGCTTCAACTGGGACGCCATGGTCCTGTTGCAGGACATGTACGACACCGGCGAGAGCGCCTGGAACACGCCGGGCACCATCATGTCGGCCGAGCGCTGGCACTTCGGTCGTATCCTCGGACATCCCTTCTACCAGGATGACCAGGTCTTCTGGACCTTCGTGGCCGACGACGACGACGGCAATCTCGACAACGGAACGCCGCATCACGCGATCTTCGCCGAGGCCGCCGAGAACCACGGCTACGACTATCCCGAAGTCCTCGTGGGTGTCTTCGTGGATCACGTGAACCTGCCTTACACCGGCAACTTCGTCACCGGCTACGAGGCCGTGGGCACCGCGGTCTCCATGCCTCTGGGCGGTGAAGAGATCGACGCCGGCAGCGTGACGCTGTACTACCGCATCAATGAAGGCGCCTTCAGCAGCATCTCCATGGCGGCTACCGGTAATCCCGACGAGTACGCCGGCACCATCCCCGCGCAGGGCGACGGCAGCGTGGTGGAGTACTACCTCTACGCCGCGGACACCGGCGGCAGCGACGGCACGAGCCCCGCGGGCGCTCCGGCCGACCTGCACTACTTCCAGGTCAACGACGTCTTCCCCGACGAGATGGAATTCGACACGGCTTGGGGCGTCGGTAGCGTTCTCGAGGAAACCGCCAGCACCGGTCAGTGGGAGCGGGCCGATCCTCAGCCCACGGCGGCTCAGCCCGGCGACGACCACACTCCGGCTCCGGGCACCGACTGCTGGGTCACCGGCCCTCTGGCCGGCTCCAGCATCGGCACCTACGACGTGGACGGTGGCCAGACGGTCCTGTACTCGCCTCGCTTCGACCTGGTCGGCGCTTCGGACGTGAGCATCAGCTACTGGCGCTGGTACTCCAACGACCAGGGCAACGCGCCCCTGTCCGACGACTGGATCGTGCAGATCAGCAACGACGACGGCGCGAACTGGACCGACGTCGAGAACATCAGCACCTCGCCCAACGCCTGGGAGCAGATCTCCTTCGATCTGGACGTCTACTTCCCGCTGCCGGGCATCGTGCAGATGCGCTTCATCGCCTCCGACCTGGGTGACGGATCCATCGTCGAGGCCTGCGTGGACGACTTCCTGCTGACCGGCCTCTTCGACGCCTCCGGCGTGGACGATGGCGTGTCGGTGGAGTTCGTCACGAAGCTCGGCCAGAACCATCCGAACCCCTTCAACCCGAAGACCGAGATCCGCTTCAGTCTGGCCCAGGCCGGACCGACGAGCCTGAAGATCTACGACGCGCAGGGCCGCCTGGTGAAGACCCTGGTGGACGGCGTGGTTCAGGCCGGCGAGCGTGAAGTGGTCTGGAACGGCGACGACGCGAACGGCCGCGCCGTCTCTTCGGGCGTGTACTTCTACAAGCTGGTGACGCCTGAGAAGCAGATCAGCAAGCAGATGGTACTGTTGAAGTAGCTACCTGCTGCCAGCTACCAGCTGCCAGCCAGAAGTAAGGAGCCCTCCCCCGGAAGCGGGGGAGGGTTTTTCTAGACCTTGGCCAGGAGCTCGTCGACGGCTGCGAGCAGTTCCTCGGCGCCGAAGGGCTTGGTGAGTGTGGCGCCCACGCCCAGCTTGCTGGCCACGCGCAGGTAGAGCCCGAACTCGGCGCTGCCGCCCCCCGAAATCGCCAGCACGGGAAGCTCGCGTCGGGCGGCACGCAATTCTCGAAGAACTTCGATGCCGTCCTTGTCGGGCATGATGATGTCGAGAACGCAGAGATCGACGTCACCTACGGCGATGAGGCGAAGAGCTTCCTCGCCGCCGCCCGCTTCTAGGGTGCTGTGACCGGCGCGATCGAGGATCTTGCGAATCCCCGTGCGGGCCATGGCTTCGTCGTCCACGATGAGAATCTTGGCCATATGCGGTGCTACCTGTCGAGCAGTTGTCTGATTTTTCCGAGAAGCTGGGAGGGCGCATAGGGCTTGCTGAGAAGCTCGAGGCCGCCTCCGTTACCGCCGGACTCGCCGGGGTCGTATCCGCTGATGAACAGATGCCGCAGGTCTGGGCGCAGATCGCGCATTTCATTCACGGCATCCCGCCCGCCCAGAACGGGCATGACCATGTCCAGAAGAACGAGGTCGATTTCGTCTGCATGCTTCCGGAAGAGGTTCACCGCATCACGCCCGTCTGTGGCGGTGATGACCCTGTAACCAGCACGCTCCAGGGTGCGCGCCGTAAGCTTCCGGACGGAGTCATCGTCCTCTGCAAGCAACAGAGTCTCGGATCCGCCGACGGTCTCGACCTTCAGCGGCTCCCTGTATTCGGAAGGCGCACTGCTCCTTGCGGGGAAGTAGATGTCGAAGCAGGTGCCCTTGCCAGGAACTCTGGAGACCTCCATGACTCCGCCGTGCTGGCGCACGATTCCCATGGCGGTGGAGAGTCCCAGCCCGGTGCCCTCTCCTACGTCCTTGGTCGAGAAGAATGGGTCGAAGATGCGCTCGAGGGTCTTTTCGTCCATACCCGAACCGCTATCCTCCACCGAAAGCTTCACATGGCGCCGGCCGGCTTCGAGTTCAGCCGAAGGCGAGGATTCCTCGTCGAAGACCAGATTCTCCAGGCTCAGATTCAGGAATCCGCCGCGTGGCATCGCGTCGCTGGCGTTCACGCAGAGGTTCATGAACACCTGCTCGAGTTGAACCGGGTCGCCCAGGATGTTCCAGAGGTCGTCATCGGCATTGAGCTCCAGAGTGATGTCCTCGCGGATGATACGGCGAAGCATGCCCATCATCTCCGCGAGCTGCCGGTCGAGCCGTATCTCCTGTACCTCGAGGGCCTGGCGACGTCCGTATGTGAGGAGCTGCCGGGTGAGACTCGAGGCCCTGTCCACAGCGGTTATGGCATCGCTGAGATCCTCGCTCGTCTGTTCCGCGTCGAGAGGATCTGCAAGAACCAGCTCGATGTTGTTTCGGATGACCTGTAGAAGGTTGTTGAAGTCGTGAGCGATGCCGCCGGCCAGGCGGCCGATGGCCTCCATCTTCTGCGAGCGTCCGAGCTGTTCCTCGAGCTCCTTCCGTTCGGTCAGATCCACCATGATTCCGATGATTCCGGCGGCCGGCCCCTTGCTCACATGGAAGGTGGCGCGTGAGAAATAGAAGTGCCTCTGCTTACCGTCCGCGCAGCGCACCTCGTTCTCGAACTGCTGCTCGCCGGGATTGGCGATCAGATCGAGGTCTGCCTGGTGGTAGAGCTCTCCGAGTTCGGGCGGAAGGTCATAGGCCAACTCCATGAGCCGCTTGCCCATAATCTCGCTGGCGGGCAGGCCGATGATCTTGTTCGCGAATTCTTCGTTGCAACCGAGAAAACGCCCCTCGCTGTCCTTGTAGAATACGGGATTCGGAATGGTGTTCAGCAATGTCTGCAGAAGTTCGGCCTGGGACCTTTGAGCTCGCTCGCTCGCACGAAGCGCATCTTCGGCGAGCTTTCGTTTGGTGATGTCCGCGCTCGCGCAGATATAGCCGGTGATATTGCCCTCACTGTCGCGCAGGCCCTCGGCATGGCTCATGATCCACTTGGTCTCGTCGTCGGGGGTGACGATTCGGAATTCGTTGGTCCACTTGGCCCCGCTTGCGGCGCCCCTGTCCCAGGCCTCCTGGGCTGCGGCCATGTCGTCGGAGTGGATGCTGCGCACCCATCCATGGCCCATGGCCTCCTCGGCGCTCATCCCCACCTGCTGGGTCCAGTGCTCGTTCACGTAGAGACAGGCACCCTCGAGGTTAGCCATGAAGATTCCGATCGGGGAGAGATTCGCGAGGGTTCGGAATCGGCTCTCGCTCTCCCGCAGCGACTCCTCGCTCTGCCTTCGGGAAGTGAAGTCGGAGATGAAGCCCTCCAGAACGAGGACCTCACCGCTCTCATCGTAGACCGCCTCACCCTGCTCCAAGACCCATAGGTGCTTGCCGTCCTTTCGGACGATTCGATAGTCGATGCGATAGGGTCTTTTCTCGACGATACCCCTCTGCACCTGTTTCCATACCATTTCCTGGTCTTCGGGATGAATGATGTCGCCGAGACCCATCCTCCCGCTGACAAACACCTCTGGCTCGTATCCGGTAAGAGCCCTGCAGCCATCGCTCAGAAAGGTCGTGTCCCATTTCTCGTTGTTCAGGCAGCGGTAGACCATGCCGGGAAGATTGGAGAGGAGTGTCCCGTGCGCCTGCTCGGCTTCCTCGAGGACGCGATTCGCCAAATCACGCTCTTCGATTGCCAGCGAAAGGCCCTTGCGCATTTCGTTGATAGAATCGACGAGAACGTCGATCTCATTGGGGTTTTTCGCGGGTTTCCGGTCGAGCATCAGCGGGCGGTCGATATTCACGGCTTCAAGATCGACCATGAAGTCGGCGATCTGCTCGAGATGGCGTGTGACCGTTTGGTTGAAGATGTTCATCACGAAAACGCCGATAAGCAGAATGCCGAGGACCGCGGCGCCGAGCGCTAGCAGGAGGTAGCCGAAAAGGCCACTTCGCATGCTTGCCTGACTCACGGCGATACTGAGGACTGGGCTGTTGGGATCGCTTGGATTCAGGGGATAGCTCTGGCGAAAATCATGGGGGAGATTCTTGTCCCCCAACAGATAGCTCTGCCCCGGCATACCCTCGAGAGGCCCCACCTCCACATAGGTAACCTCTGGCAAACGAGAAACTGCCTCGAGCATCAGGTCAAGCTGCTCGCGATTGTCGTCGAAGTAAGCCTTGGCGAAACTGGGGGGCGCGCTGTGGCGGAGGTCGTCGAGGCGGGCGTCCACATAGTCCAGACCGCCTCGGTAGCCGAAGATGGCCAGAACGATCATGGCCGCAGCGAGCCAGACGAGGCTGGCAAGCACCATGTATTGGAATAGGCGACGGCTCAAATTGGAGTTGCGTCGGAGAAACGACCAGCGATGAGTTTGGCGCACGATGACAACGTCCTTTACCTTGCGCCGAGAAGGATTCTCGTTTCCCATCTCGCCCCGGCGCTCCCCCTGATATCCATCTGCTTCCCGTGATCGTCCCTGAATATTCTTCGACCGATCACCCCAGGGTATTTAGCATTATCTCGATTTGCCAAGGGAAATAGGCGGAATTCGGTCTCGGGGTGCTGGAACTCGCCGCCCTTCCTATAGTAATATGCCGCCTCGAAACGGGGCGCCGTCTCGCCCCGAACTAATTTCAAAAACCCGAAACCGGCTGACGAGGTGATAGTCACCATGATCGAAGTGCGGAATGTGTCCAAGCGCTTCGGGCAGACGGTTGCCCTGGACGACGTCTCCATGACGGTGGAGCGCGGCGAGATCCTGGGCTTCCTCGGCCCCAACGGCGCCGGCAAGAGTACGGCGATGAAGATCATCACGAGCTTCCTGGCACCAGACGACGGAAACGTGGTCGTGGACGGCATGGATGTGAGCGAGAAGCCCCTGGATGTGAGGGCTCGCATCGGCTACATGCCCGAGAACGTGCCGCTCTACACCGACATGCGCGTGCAGGAGTACCTTGAATTCGTGGGACGGGCTCGCGGGCTCGGTGGCTCGAATCTGAAGACGAGGCTCGACTGGGCCGTCGGCGCCTGTCAGCTGGAGCCGGTCTACAAGCAGAGCATCCTGGAGCTGTCCAAGGGATTCCGGCAGCGCACGGGGCTGGCCCAGGCGCTCATCCACGATCCCGAGATTCTGATTCTCGACGAGCCCACCAGCGGCCTGGATCCGCTGCAGATCATCGGCATCCGGGAGCTCATCGCCGAGCTGGGCCGGAGCAAGACCATCCTGTTCAGCACGCACATCCTGCAGGAGGTGGCGCCGGTCACCGACCGCGTGGTGATCATCAACCAGGGATGCATCGTGGCCGACGGGCGCATCGGCGAGCTGAAGCAGCGGGCCATGGGCCAGCGGCGCGTGCGCCTCGGCCTGACGGAAATGCCGGCCGATCTCGAGGCGAGTCTCGGCGAGACCGCGGGCGTCGAGAAGGTGGTGCCCCTGGACGAGCGCCGCTTCGAGGTCTTCGGAAGCTTCGAGGGCGACCTGGCCGCCAGCGTGGCCGCCACCGCCCGGGAGAAGGGATGGAAGCTCGACGAGCTCCATGAAGATCCCTTCACCCTGGAAGAGACCTTCATCGCGCTGACCCGGGAAGCGCAGAGCGAGGGGGTGCACGCATGAGAAACGTGGCGGTAATCTTCAAGAGGGAGATGGCGGCCTACTTCAACAGCCCCATCGCATACATCTTCATCATCGTCTTCCTGGCGCTGAACGCGGGGCTCTTCATGACGAGCTTCTTCCTTCAGGGTCAGGCCGACATGCGCGGGCTCTTCGCGAACCTGCCCTTGTTCCTGATCTTCTTCATCCCCGCGGTGACCATGCGGCTCTGGGCCGAGGATCGCCGTTCGGGCACCTTCGAGCTGCTCATGACCCTGCCCATGCGCGCCTCGGAGGTCATGGCCGGCAAGTACTTCGCGGCCCTGGCCTTCTACCTCATCGCGCTGGCGGGCACGCTGCCCATTCCCATCATGCTGGCCCTGCTCGGCGATCCCGACGGCGGCGCGGTCTGGGGCGGATACATCGGCGCGACCCTGCTCGGCGCCCTCTACCTGGGCGTGGGCATCTTCGTGTCGGGACTGGTGCGCGATCAGATCACGGCCTTCATCCTGGGCATGATCAGCTGCTTCTTCCTCTTCTTCGTGGGACTGGTCCCCGTGGCCATGACCATCGACGGATGGGTCGGCGGCCTGGGCACCTTCCTGCAGAACGCCTTCGGACTCATCCCGCACTATGAATCGCTGCAGCGCGGGGTGATCAGCCTCGGCGACCTCGTCTACTTCGTCGCCTTCACGGCGGCCCTGCTCGCCATGAACGCCCACTGGCTGGAAGGGAGGAAGCACGGATGATCGCCAAGAACCGTTTTCGACTGGGATTCCTGATCCTCACGGTGCTGTCCCTGGCCATCGCGGTATTCCTCACCGGCGTGGTGGAGGACTGGCGGGGCGCGCGCCTCGACCTCACCGAGGACAATCTCTACACGCTCTCCGATTCGGCTGAGGGCATTCTCGGGCGCCTGAAGGTTCCCGTGCAGGTGAAGTACTACGTCACCGGCGAGGACAAGATGCCCACGGAGCTGAAGAAGCTCCAGCGGGACGTGCGTGACAAGCTCCAGGACTACGCCGACGCCTCGGCGGGCATGATCGAGTTCAGCATCCACGATCCGAGTCCCGACGAGGAGTTGCAGGAAGCGCTGGTCGCCAAGGGCATCCGTCCCTTCCAGGTGCAGTCGGTGGAGAAGGACGAGATCGGCGTGAAGCTCATCTGGTCGGCCATCAGCATCGCCTACAAGGACAATCCCGAAGAGATCCTGCCCCAGGTCCTGCCCCAGTCGCTCATGACCTTCGAGTACGAGCTGCTGAGCCGGATCTTCCGCATGACGCAGGATCGCCAGCCGGTGGTGGCACTGTACGCGCAGAAACCCGAGCTGGATCCTGAGATGCTGCAGATGTACATGCAGATGGGCATGGCGCCGCCGGAGATGCCCGACACCTGGCAGGGTCTCGTGGAGTTGCTCCAGGCCGAGCACTACGACGTGCGGCGGGTGGACCTCACGGTGGACAGTCCCATTCCCTCCGATGCCGACGCGCTGCTGGTCATGAATCCCCGCGATCTGAGCCCGCGCCAGAGCTGGGAGATCGGCAACGCCATCTCCAAGGGCGTCAACACGCTCCTGGCCGTGCAGAACATCGAGTACGACTATCAGCCGGGACAGCGGGGCGGCTTCCGCATCACGCCCAAGCAATACAGCCACGGCCTGGAGGACCTGCTGCGCCAGTACGGCGTGTCGGTGGGCAACATGCAGCTCATGGACGCCGAGCACGAGACCCTGAACATTCCGCGCCAGGCGAACCTGGGCGGCATGCGCATCCAGACCTCCGAGCCGGTGCGCGTGCCCATGCAGATCGCCGTGCGCGGCGAGCAGCTGAACCGCGAGGTGTCCATCACCAACCGCATCGAGCAGCTCTTCTATCCCTGGGGCACCGACGTGCGCGTGGACCCGGTGAAGATGGCGGCCAGCAGCGTCGGCTCTAGAGCCCTCTTCGCAAGCAGCGAGCGGAGTTGGCACAAGGCCTTCAGCCCCTCACCGCTCACCCAGGCCGACATCTCGCCCCAGGGTCAGGACTTCGACGGTCCGAACCCCCTGGGCTGGATCATGGACGGCGTCTTCGCTCTCCCCGAGGGCGACAGGCCCGACTGGGTGCAGCCCGACACGCTCATCGCCGGCGAACCCTTCGTCACCGGCGAGGCGGCCGCGGCCCAGTTCATGGTGGTGGGCTGCGCGAAAATGTTCGAGCAGCCCTTCCTGGGCGCCGCGCAGAACGCCATGCTCCTGCTCAACAGCGTGGACGCGCTGGCCCTGGGCGGCGAGCTCATCGGCATACGCTCCCGGGTGATCACCCAGCGCTCGCTGGAGCCGCTGGAGGCGGGACAGAAGCTCGTCTATCGCCTCTTCACGGTGGCACTGGTGCCGGTGCTCATCGCGCTCTTCGGCATCTCGCGCATGATCCTGCGCCGGAAGGAGTCGGCGCTCTACCTCGAGAATCTGAAGGCAAGGAGGTAGGGGATGAATCGCAGAACGATCATCATACTGGTAGCGGTGCTGGTGGTGCTCATGGGCCTGCGCTGGATGCAGCAGCGCTCCCATGAGTCGTCGCTGGCCGAGCCCGATCGCGTGGTGCTCCTGTCGGACTTCTCCTTCGATGAAGTTTCGCGTGTGGAACTGCGGGGCCCGATTGCCGGCGAGATGGTGCTCGAGCGCAAGGGCGCGGGCTGGGTGGTGGCCAGTCGCTATGGACACCCCGCCCAGCAGGGCAAGGTGGATGAACTCGCCGCCGAACTCGCCGCCCTCACGGGGCAGTTCCGCTCCGATCGCGAGGACGTGCTTCCCGACTACGGGCTCGCCGACACCACGGCCGTGAGCCTGAAGCTCATCGCGGCTTCCGGCGAGGAGCTGGAGCATCTGCTGCTAGGCTCAACCCAGCCCCGGGGCGGAGGGCTATTCCTCTGTCGCGCGGGCTCGAGCACGGTCTACGCCTCGCCGAGCCGTCTGCTCGGCACCTTCAACCTCTGGGGCGACGCCCGGGAGCCCGACGCACGCGGGTTCCTGGACATGACCCTCTGGAGCTGGGACATGGTCGACATCGAGGCCTTCACCCTGATCTCGCCCGAGGATCGACTTGCCTTCGTGAAGGCCGAGACTGATACCCTCACGGGAGAGCTGTCCTGGACTCTCGACGGCGCTCCGGCCAAGACCGCCGCCGTGGACCAGGTGCTCAGCACGCTCATGAACCTGCGCGGGCGCGACCTTCTCGATCCCACGATCGATCACGGCCTGGCTGACGCAGCTCGCCGTGTGGACCTCTCCCTCGAAGGCGACCTTCGAGTAAGCCTGCTGGTGGGAGAGGGCGAAGGCGAGAACGGCGACGTGCCCATCCAGGTTCTGGGAAGCGACTCCGTTTACTCGCTCTACTCCACCTATCCGGATCGCATCTTCAAGGGGCGGGACGAGTTTTAGAACTGAGAACTGAGAACTGAAACAGGCCGGGCGCAAGAGCGCCCGGCTTTTGTTGTACACGCGTACAGCCACTAGGCCAGCAGACTGCGAAGCATCCAGGCGGTCTTCTCGTGAACCTGCAGACGCTGGGTGGCGAGGTCGCCGCTCACCTGATCACCGGCGGAGTCGGCACGCTCGATGACGCCGCGGGCGGTGCGGGCCACGACTTCGTGGGCCTCGACCAGAAGGCGGATCATCTCCGTGGCCTCGGGCACCTCGTTGGACTCGGGAACCGAGCCGAGCTTGGCGAAAGCCGAGTAGCTGCCCGGGGCGAAGTGTCCCAGGGCGCGGATGCGCTCGGCGATCTCGTCCACGGCCAGAGCCAGCTCGTTGTAGTGCTCCTCGAACATCACGTGAAGGGTCTGGAACATGGGGCCCGTGACGTTCCAGTGGAAGTTGTGGGTCTTCAGGTAGAGGCTGTAGCTGTCGGCCAGCAGGCGGGAGAGGTCGCCGGCGAGAAGCTCACGGTCCTGGTCGCTGATTCCGATGTCGATCTTCATGTCATTCTCCTTTTGATATACTCTATATTTAGACGATGTCTAGTTTTGTGGCCCAAAAGGGCCGGGCCGGAGCCCGGACTCTTTAAGCAGTTTGTTTACTTGCGTTTACCCTTGAGAACCACCTGGTACTGATGGACCTCGAAACCCTGGAGCTCGGGGATCTTCCGAACTTCCAGCGCATCCCAAGGCAGGTCGTGAATGGATCCGGACTCCTCGTCGATGAAGTGGTGATGATCCTCCACTCGCGGGTCGAAGACGGTCCGGCCCTCGGTGAGGGCGTATTGCCGCAGCAAACCCTTGTCTACGAAGAGGTTAAGGGTGTTGTAGACCGTAGCTCGAGAGACATGGGGAAAGGCCTCGCGCACCCGCGAAAGCACCTCGTCGGCGGAGGGGTGGCTTTCCGTGTTCAGCACGTACTCGGCCACGGCCACCCGGTGGGCCGAAGCCTTGATTCCATGTTCCTCGAGTATCTGGGCCAGGTTTCTCATGACGAGAATAGAATACATCTAAACATAGACAGTGTCAAGCGTCTTTTTGGCCTGAACTCATCTCAGGAAGAGAAGCTTTCCCGAGGCCCGGCCCTGCTCGGTGTCGACTCGGATCAGATAGATGCCCGAGGAAACCGGCTGCCCTTTGGCATCGAGTCCATTCCAGAAAAGCGAATGCTCACCTTCGCTGAAGCGATTCTCGCCGAAGTTGCGGATCAGGCGTCCGCGCAGATCGTAGATGGCTCCGCTCACGAATCCCGCGCGGGGAAGCGTGAAGGCGATGTGCGCGGAGGAGAAGACCGGGTTCGGATAGGTTCGCAGCTTCAACCCGGTCGGAGCAGCCCACTCGTCGGCGCCGGTGAGGCCCAGCTGTCCGGGGAAGATCTGCAGACCGGAGTCGGTGTCGGCCACGAAGAATCCGTCGCCCGCCATGGAGATGTCGAGGGCCTCGTGCAGCGTTTCCGCGCCTCCGGCGATGGCGAGGTTCGAGCCGTCGGCCACGTTGATCAAGGCGAAGCCGTCGGATCCAAGGGTGACGCAGGCGTAGGAGCCCATCACCCTGAGGGCCGTGGGCGTGCCGGGCAGATTCAGTTCGTCCAGGGTCTCGCCGCTGCGACCGTCGAACCAACTGTCTCCCGAATCGATGCTTCGGAACTTGCCGCCGCTGATTCCCAGATAGACGTGCCGACCGCGTTGGGCGATGGCCACGCAGTCGTCCTCGGTGGGGATGGACCCCAGGATGTTCGGATTGGCGGGATCGGAAATGTCCAGCACGCATCCCCCGCCGGGACCGTCCGCGACGACCGCGATGGAACCGTAAACGCAAAGGTCGATGGCGTTACCCGGCGTGGGCGTTTCGCTGGTAATCAGGATGTCTTCCGGATCGCTGCAATCAGCGATGACGAGGCCATTGTCGCCCGCCGCGGCATAGAGCAGCCCGTCTCGCAGGACGAGTCCGCCGACCTGTCCGGGAATGCCAACGGTGCTTTCTATGAAGGGATCGCCGGGATTCGAGATGTTCGCGAGGCTGGCCTGGCTCGTGTCCTCAAGAGCTGGCGAGATCGTCACCACGTAGGGCTCCTCCATGGCCATCAGCGCGGGAGGTTGGGACAGGGGTAGGCTCGAGATCTCGAAGGCCGACTCCGGAGTGCTCACGTCCCAGATGCTGAGTGTGCCCGCGCCGTCGGCGACATAGGCGATGTCGTTTCGAACCTTCACGTCCCTGCAGGCACCGACCGTCCCGATGGAGGCGATGGGCGTCACAGGAAACAGATCGCCCTTCATGATGATAAACTGGCCGGCCCAATTGGCGATGGCCGTCACGCCATCCTCGCGATCCACGGCGCGGACCTCGCTGGACTCCATGACATGACCGCCATAGGCCATGTTGAAGGGGTCGCTCACGTCCACGACGAGTACCCCTCCGTCGCTTCCCACGACCGCGACGTCGTCATGGACGTCCACCTCATGGCCGTCGGGGACGAGATACATCGTGTCCTGGGCCGCGAGATTATTCTCCGCATAGGAGACGAGGTGGCCGGTGCGCATGATTCCGTAGACCGTGCCTTCATGGAAGCTCACGGAGCGGGCGTCACCGGGCGTGGCCGCCGTGTGGGTGATGCTCATGTTCGCGGGATCGCTCACATCGAGCCTCAGGATGCCTCCGCCCTCGTCGGCCAGATAGGCAACGCCGGGCGCACCCGGCTCGATGTCCAGCGCTTCGCCAGGGGTGTCCAGGGCGCCCACGGGCTCGAGCTCTCCGTAGAGATCCATGGTGAAGGAGAAGACGCCTTCCAGGCTGCCCGCCGCGAGGACCGTGTCATCGGTAACCGTCACGCCGCTGGCGCCGAAGGGCAAGGGCTCGCTGTCGACGATCATCGGGTTTTCGAGGTCCGCGATGTTCACCACGTAGAGCCCGAATCCGAAGTCCGACACGACGGCGTAGTCGCCCGCGATGTCCACGGCGGTGGGGTACTCGATTTCCGGGACCGTGCTGACGACTTCGGGAGCGTTCAGGTCGCTGGTGTCCACCACCTGCAAGCCGTGGATGAAGTCGCTGACCACTGCCCACTGACCCTCATAGCCGACATGATTGGATAGCCCAGGGGTGAAGACCACACCCTCCCAATGCAGAGCCTGGGTGTAGTCGACGTTGTAGGCCTGCGCAACCACCGCGACCGCGATCATCATAAGTATTGTTCCGAGAGTCTTCAGGTGGGTGGATCCACTTCTCGTACGCGAAGCACGCATGGTCTTCCCCTTCCTCGCCGTAGCGCTTGCATCCTGCGCTCCGGAGCCGGGAAAGGGAAATGACGATGCGAACTCCGAGAGCCGCGGATGTCTTGGATTCCTTATTGTATCACATGGGGAAGAGGAAAAGAGTCAAAGACGCTACCGAAGAATGTTCAGAACCTCATGCCGATAACGGCCGAGAGCACCTCGCTGGTGTAGTCCAGGCCGGCGTCGTTGTCCTGGTAGAGGTTTTCCAGGCCCATGTTGTAGCGAACCCAGAGGAAGCCCGAACCGAATTCGAAGCCCGCGCCCAGGGAGAAGGTGATCTCGCGGGCGACGATCTCATCCAGGAGGTCGCGTTCCACGCAGATGGAGCTGTCGCGATCGCGGGTGGCCTCGCAGTAGGTGGCGGTCTGGGGAATGTGCAGGGCCGCGCCGAGGGACACGAAGGCCCCGTGGCGCTTGGAGTTGCGAAGCAGAAGATCCACGGGGATGTCGAAACTGCGCAAGGCGAAATCTTCCCGAACATCGCTGGATGTATTCTGCCAGCTCTTGCGGCTGGTCATCTGAACGGCGGTGCGCAGGGCCACGTGATCGCCGAAATCCAGATCCTGGAAGATGCCGCCGGTCCAGTCGTAGCCGCGTTCGAAGTCGGCGAGGAGGCCGGCCGTGTCCGAGCCCATGAGGCGGTAGGCGTTGGCGCCGCCGTAGACGCCGAGACCGGCCGCAGGCAGGACGGCCAGGAGAAGCACGAGAAGGGGGAGGGCGATGCGCAAGACGAACCTTTCCAGCGAAACTCGAAGGCCGAAATGTGCGCTTCTCGGACCGGAAAGTCAAGACCCTGGCGGCTAGTAACTTAGCAGACGTTTTCCAAGCTTTTCCGCCTCCAGGGCGGCCATGACTTCGAGTTCCTCGAGGTCCAGTCCGGCCAGGCCCAGGCCGTCGAAGATCAGTCGTCCGCGGCTCACGGTTCGGCTCACCCGGGGGGCCTCGCTCTCCGCATCGAGGGTGATGAAGTCGGCGTCCGCGCCGGGCTCGAGCCTGCCCACCGGTCGCTCGAAGATGGACGTGGCGATGGCCGCGCCGCCCTCGTAGAGCAGCTTCGCGGCGCCCGCGCCGTCGGCGGCGGCGAAACGGGCCTCGGTGAGCATCCCGCTGAGGAATCCGTCGGTGCCCAGACCCACGGTGATGCCCGCCGCGCGCTGGGAGGCCACGTCGGCGCGCCCCACGCGGTTGTGGGCGTTGGATTGGGGACAGTGGGCCAGGAAGCATCCCCGCTCGGCGAGCCGGGCCGCGTCGCCGGGAGCCAGGTGCACGCCGTGGGCGAGCAGAGTGCCTTCGCGGAGCAGGCCGAAACGGTCCAGTCGATCCACCACGCTTTCGTAGCCGCGCTCGCGGGCGTCGGCCTGATCGCTCTCTGATTCGGCCAGATGCAGGTGGAAGGGCATGTCGGTGGCCGCGGCGCACTCCTCCAGGCTCTCGTCCGAAAGGGTGAAGGACGCGTGCAGTCCGAACAGCGCGCGCAGGGTTTCGTGGCCGCCGTAGCGATAGACCGCGCGCTGGTTCTCCGATACGCCTTCGCTGAAGAGATCGGGGCCGTTGCGATCGGTGACCTCGAAGGCCAGGGCGAGTTTGACGCCGAGGGTCTCGGCCTCCTCGGCGAGAATATCGAGACTGCCTTCGGCGAAATTCGGACTCGAGTGGTGGTCGATGACCGTGGTGCAGCCGTGCATCACGGCGGCGGCCAGGCCCAGTCGCGCGCTGGCGCGAATGGAGTCGGCGTCGAGGGCGCGGTCGAGCCGCCACCAGACCTGCTGCAGGATCTGGAGGAAGTCATCCTGCCGCTCCGGCCATTCGAGGCGTCCGGCCAGGGCGCTGTAGAGGTGCGTGTGCGAATTGACAAGGCCCGGCAGCAGCAGGTCGCCGCCCAGATCCACTCGCTGCTCGGCGAAGGGTGGATCCTCGTCGCCGAGATCGGCGATGCGGCCATCCTCCACCAGGAGCCAGCGGGATCCCTTCTCGAGAGTGGCGCCGTTTTCATAGAGTGTCCGCGGCATGCTCCCCCTTTTCCAGGAGCTCGAGCACATGCTCCGGGCGGATGGGTATCTCGGTGACCTGCGCGCCCACGGCCTCGCTCACCGCCGCGGCGATGGCCGCCGCCGTGGGAATGATCACGGGCTCGCCCAGACTCTTGGCGCCGAAGGGTCCGTCCGGATGGGGTTCCTCGACGATGATCGTCTCGATCTCCGGCACCTCGATACTCGTGGGCAGATGATAGGTGGACAGGTTCCGCGCGAGGATCCTGCCGCCTTCCCGTGCGAACTTCTCGGTGATGGCCCAGCCGATGCCCTGGGCCACGCCGCCCTCCACCTGGGCCTCCACGCCGGCGGGATTCACGGCGCGCCCCACGTCGTGGGCGGCCCAGACCCGCAGCACGCGGATGTTGCCGGTGAGGCGATCGACGGCCACGCGGGCGGACTGGGTGGCGAAGGAGTAGGCGAAGTAGGCCTCGCCGCGACCCTTCTTCATGTCGAAGTCCAGATCGGGCACATGCCACCATCCCTCGGCGGCCAGGTTCAGGTTGCGTCGAAAAGCCTCGGCGGCCAGATCGGCGAAGGAGACCTCGCCGAGCTCCTGGCGCAGAGGCGCCAGGCGTTCGTTCAGCTTGCGCGCCGCGTCGAGGATGGCGTTGCCGCTCATGACCACGTTACGGCTGGCCACGGTGGGACCGCTGTCGGGCACGAGGGCCGTGTCCACGGGCATCAGGGTGACCGACTCCGGTGGCAGGCCCAGAGCCTCGGCGGCCATCTGCTGCACCACGGTGCGCGCGCCCTGCCCGAACTCGGTGAGTCCGGTGGCACAGCTCGCCGATCCGTCGGCGTGGATCTGCAGGTAGGCGCCGGCGCCGTCCATGTGCCAGCCGGCCTTGCCCAGGCAGTTGCCGTAGATCATCGACGCGTGTCCCGTGCCGAAGAGCCAGCGGCCTTCCTCGAGCTTCGATTCCTCTTCCGCCGTTCCCACCGCCGCGGCTTCCGACGAGCGCTCCAGGGTTTCCACCGCGCCCACGCTTGTGTCGAGGCGATGTCCGGTGCTGGTCTCGCCGCCCTCGCGCAGCAGGTTGATGCGCCTCAGCTCCACGGGATCCATGCCGAGTTCGGCGGCCATGAGGTCGACCAGACGCTCATGGCCGAAGCAGGCCTGGGGGCTGCCGAAGCCGCGGAAGGCCCCGTTGGGCACCTGGTTGGTGTACCAGGCGCGGGTCTCGATCTTCACGTTGGGAATGTCGTAGGGTCCCGCGCCCTGCATGCAGGCGCGATAGATCACCGGCGGCGAGAGGGTGGCGTAGGCGCCAGCCTCGGCGTCCTGATAGATCTCCATGGCGGTGAAGCGGCCGTCCCTGGTCGCGCCGAGTCGACCTCGAATGCGGAAGGGATGGCGCTTGCTCGTGGCGAGGAAGTCCTCGTCCCGCGAGAGCAGCAGGCGCACGGGTCGCCCGGTGGCCAGGGCCAGCACCGAGGCCCGCGCGCAGAATTCGCTGGGGATGTCCTCCTTGCCGCCGAAGGCGCCTCCGGTGGGGGTCTGGATCACACGCACGCGGCTCTGGGGCAGGCCGGTGACGCGGGCCACGTCGCGCTGCACGTAGAAGGGGCACTGCAGGGAACCGTGAATGACGAGCCCGCCGCTCTCGTCCGGCGCGGCGATGCAGCCCTGGGGCTCCAGGTAGTAGTGCTCCTGCAGGCCGGTGGACAGTTCCTCCTCCACCACGGCCTCGGCGTCGGCGAAGCCGCGTTCGGTGAGCCCCTTGCGCACCTTCTGGTGCACGGCGATGGGGCCATCCTCGTGGATGGGTTCCTCCGGCTGGGCGGCGACGTCGTCCAGGTCGAGCAGCGCCGGCAGTTCCTCCAGTTCGTAGACGATGGCGGCCAGGGCGGCCTCGGCGGCCTCGGGAGTCTCGGCCGCCACCACGGCCATGGGCTCGCCCACGTAGCGAACCTTGCCCTCGGCCAGGAGGGGCTGATCGTCCAGGATCACGCCGATGCGATTGGCGCCGGGGATGTCCACCGGGCCGATCACGGCGACGACGCCGGGCAGGGTCCGGGCCGTGGAGAGGTCCAGACGCAGAATCTTCGCGTGGGGCAGGGGACTGCCCAGCTGCCGGGCGTGGAGCATGCCCTCGGGATGCAGGTCGGGCAGGAAGCGTATGCGGCCCTTGAGTTTAGCTTCGGCGTCCTCGCGAACGAGGCGGCTGCCCACGGGATTGGGTTCGGGTTTCCGGTTCACGATACCTCCGGCGCGAGCCTATCCTATCGGAGCCGTCGAAAGAAAGAGGAACTCGCGAAACATGATTCTGAGGCCTTCGTAAGCTGCGAGGACACAAGGCAGGTGACCCCTATGAAACGCATTCTCATCATCATCGCCCTCGGCGTCGTCATCCTCGGAACCACGGGATCCTCCCGCCTGGTGAAGCACTTCGCGGAAGAGGGCGTGGAGATCGACGGCGTGCGCCTCAAGCATCGCCGCACCGTGGAACTGGAAGTGGATCTGGACGATCGTCTCATCTACTACGCCCATGTGGGCGATATCCGGATCCGACCCGGAAGCGGCCGTGAGGCCATCCTCAGAATCGAAGTGATCGAGTACGAGCACGGCGACGCGGAGGCCTACCTCGACAGCGAAGGCAAGATCCGCGCGCGAAGTCGGGACGATCATCCCAGCGCCCTGGGCCCGCTCATCGCCGAAGTTCCCTCGGACATCAGCCTCGAGCTGGGCAGCGGCCTCGGCGACGTGGAGATCGAGGCCATGGACGGATCCCGTAGAATCTACGTCGAGACCGGCATGGGCGACATCGTGCTGGAGGGGCTGCGCAACATCATCAGCATCGACGCCGAAACCGGCATGGGAGAGATCATGCTGGGCCCCGGAAAGAATCTCGAAGAGGTGGACCTCGCAACCGGCATGGGCGACATCAAGGTTCGCGAGGTCGAGGCCGAGGTCATCGACGCCGCCACGGGCCTCGGCGGCATCCGCTTCAACGACTGCCACTTCGACAAGGTCTTCGCCGAGACGGGCATGGGATCCATTCGCCTGAAGGACACGACCTACGAGGATTCCGATCTCGACACCGGCATGGGCAGCGTGAAGTACCATTAGAACTGTGGACTGAGAACTGAGAACTGGGAACTGTGCAGGGCCTCCGCGGGAACGGGGGCTCTTGCCATTTTGGGTTCTCAGTACTCAGTTCTAAGTTCTCAGTTTCCTGCTATAGTTACTCCATGTCCATCTCTGTACGAAGATTCTCCGACGCCTCCGCGTTTCTCGAACACGCGGAAGCCTGGCTCCTCAGGGGCGAGGCCGAGAACAGTCTGCTTCTGGGGCTCGCGGGACGTCTGGCGAAGGGGAAGTATCCCCACGAAGGCGAACTCTACCTGGCCACCCTCGAAGATGGGGACGAGATCGTCGGCGCCGCCTGGTGCACGCCGAATCATCGCGTGGGAACCACGCGTATGCCCCGCGAAGCGGTGGAGGCGCTGGTCGAGGACCTACTCGATTTCTACGATGAGATCCCGGGCGTGCATGGCGCCATGGCCGAAGACTTCGCTGGGCTCTGGTGCGAGCGCAGGAATCTGGACAGCGAAATCGCCATGAACCTGCGCATCTTTCAACTCGACCGGGTCCTGCCCCCACCGGATCCTCCGGCCGGCGGCCTTCGACTCGCCGAGGCGCCCGACGCGAACCTGGCAACGAACTGGTGCGAACGCTTCTCCGTGGAGGCGGGTCTCGGCCCCGGAGACTTCGGCGAGATGATTGGTCGGCTCCTCGCCGCCGGCATGCTCTATTTCTGGGACGACGGGCAGGTCCGATCCATGGCGGCCGCGGTCAGGCCGACCCCTCACGGCATGGCCATCAATCTCGTCTACACGCCGGAGGCCTGGCGCGGGCGCGGCTACGCCAGCCACTGCGTGGCGGCCCTCAGCCAGAAGCTGCTCGATTCGGGACGGCGTTTCTGCTTCCTCTTCACCGACCTGGCCAATCCCATATCCAACTCCATCTATGAACGCATCGGTTACCGCGCGGTCTGCGACGTGAAGGACGTGGACTTCAAGGAGCGGTCTTGAGAAATCCATGGCTCGAGGTTTCCGCGGAGGACTACGAAGGGCATATGGGACACCCCCAGGTGGCCCAGCTCGCGTTCCTGTCGCGGGTTTTGCGGGAACTGCTGGATGAATTTCGTCCCCGTAGTCTTGCCGTGCCGGGAAGCGCCATGGGTACGGGCTTCGAGCACATCGATCCGCGGCTTACTTCGCGCGTTCTGGCCGTGGACATCCACGAGGAATATCTCGAGATCCTGCGGAAGCGCCACGGGGACCGCCTGCCGGGGCTTCGGACCCTTCGCGAGGACCTTTCGGAATTCCAATACGAAGGCGAATCCTTCGACCTCGTTTTCGCCGCGCTGATCTTCGAGTACCTCGATCCGGAAATGCTGCTTCCGCGCCTCTCAGCCTGGCTCAGGCCCGGAGGAACGCTCGCCACGGCCATCGAACAGGCCGGAGACGTGGTGGTGGTCACGGATCGGGAGGGAATCATCCAGTACGTGAACCCGGCCTTCGAGACGAGTTCGGGGTACAGCCGGTCCGAAGTATTGGGCCAGACCCCCGATTTCCTCGACGCCGGCAAGTACGACGACAAGTTCCAGAAGGAGCTCTGGGACACGATTCTCGGGGGAGAGGTCTGGAGCGGTCGATTCATCAACAAGCGCAAGGACGGCACCCTGCTCCACGAGACCGCCACCATCTCGCCCGTGTTCGATCGCGAGGGCGAGATCACGCACTTCGTGGCGGTGAAGCATGACATCACCCGCCAGATCGAACTGGAGGAACAGGTTCGCCACGCCCACCGCATGGAGGCGGTGGGGCATCTGGCCGGCGGGCTCGCCCACGACTTCAACAACATCCTCCAGTCGATGATCGGCTTCCTGGAGTTCGCCCGAGAGGGACTGGATGAAGACGACCAGAGGCGCCTCGACCTGGATGAGGTGCAGAAGGGCGCCGATCGGGCCACCAAGCTCACCCAGGAGCTGCTCACCTTCAGCCGACTGCGCGAGGCCAAGCTCGTGCCCCTCGACCTCCGTGCGGCCTTCGGCGCGAGCCTGTCGATGATGCGCCCCATGCTGGGCGTGGACATCTATCTTGAATTCGAGGAACCGGACGAGCCCCTGGTGGCCATGGTCGACCACCTGCTGCTCGACCGCGTCATCACCAACCTCTGCGTCAACGCGCGGGACGCCATGCCCGAGGGCGGCGAGCTACGCATCGAACTGGGGCGGCGGGAAATAGATGAAACATTCGCCGCCCTGCATCCGGAGTTGTCACCAGATCCTCACGTCTGTTTCTCAATTGCTGATTCGGGCAGAGGAATTCCTATTGAAAGACTTGGCCATATTTTCGATCCTTTCTATTCTACGAAAGATATCGGCGAAGGCACCGGACTCGGCCTCGCCGTGGTACACGGGATCGTCAAGCAGCATGGAGGCCTCATAGAGGTCGAAAGCGAGATGGGAAAGGGAACCCGCTTCCTGGTCACCCTCCAGGAGGCGCGGGCCGAGGAGATACGTGAGCACGAGCTCGCTGAAGAGACTCATCATTGAGCGCCCCAAAGACGAAAGGGTAAGCTTTGGCTAACATTTTGATCGTCGACGATGATCCGCAAATCCGCAAAGTCTTTCGCCGGATACTGGAGGCGGAGAACTACGAAGTGGCTGAAGCCGCCGACGGCAAGGAAGGCGCTTCGCGCTTCCGGGACTGGCCGCCGGACCTCGTGCTCATGGACATCTTCATGCCCGAACAGGAGGGCCTGGAAACCATCCGCGAACTGCGCTGGGACTTCCCGGACGTGAAGATCATCGCCATTTCCGGCGGCGGCAAGAGCGGACGCATGGAGCCCCTCGAGGCCGCCCAGAAGTTCGGCGCCGCCCTCGCCCTCAAGAAGCCCATCAGCCGGGAAGAACTCCTGAGTTCGGTCAAGGAAGTTCTCGGCGACTAGCCCACACGATGCCCGCGCCGCTCCAGGCCCTTGAGCCCCGGACGGCGCCGGGCTAGTCTTTTCCCATGGACCTCCTGAACACGATTCTCGGCCCCTCCGCGCCTCGCGTGGTGGGCGTCATCGGCAGCGGCGGCAAGACCTCGCTGATCGCCCTGCTGGTCCGCGAACTAAGGGCCAGGGGATCGAAGGTGCTCGTGACCACGAGCACGCAGGTCTATCCCTTTCCCGATCTGCCCCTGGTGGACGACCCCGCCCGGCTGCCCGCCGCCTTCGAGAATCACGGCGCGGTCTTCCTCGGCCGGTCCCTCGAGGAGGACGGCAAGCTCACCGGCCCGGACGAGCTCGACCTCGGCGACCTGCGCGAGCTGGCCGATGTCGTGCTCGTGGAGGGCGACGGCGCGCGTCGCCGCCCCCTCAAGGTGCATCGCCCCCACGATCCCGTGTTGCCGCCCCAGGTGGATCTGGCCCTCATGGTCCTCGGCGCCTCGGCCATCGGCGAGGACGCTGAGGAGCGAACCGTTCACCGACTGCACAAGGCGCCGGCCCGCTGGGATCTGCGGCCGGGGGAGAGCATCGAGGCCGGGGCCGCGGCGCGCATGGCCATGGATCCGGAGGGCTATCGCGGCAAGGCGGGGGGGGCGGCCCTGCGAATCCTCGTGAACCAGGCCGACGCGAATCCCGAGGGCGCCCGCCTGCTTGTGAAGGCCCTGGGGCGCCAGTGGCCGGGGCCGATTCTATTCGGCTCGGCCCAGCAAGGTGAAATCGAACTCGCGGAGAACGGGTTGGCAAGGCCGGCGCTCGTCATGCTGGCCGCGGGGGCGAGCAGCCGCTGGCCCGGCGACAAGCTTCACGCGCGCCTGGGCGAGCGAAGCGTCCTGGAGTGGAGCCTGGAGCCCTGGCGGAACCTGCCCGTGGAGGATCGTGTCCTCGTGCACCGGGAAGGCGACAGGGCCGCGCGGAACCTAGCCCGGGAGGCGGGGTTCAGGGCCGTGGTCTGCGGGAATCCCGAAGCGGGCATGAGCGCCTCGATTCGCGCAGGACTCGCTGCCCTGGATTCGGATTGCACGGGCGCCCTGCTGGCCCTGGGCGACATGCCGGCGATTGGCCCGTCCACCTTGAGGCGGCTGCTCGAATCGGTGGGGGATCATCCCGATGGCGTGCTGCGCCCGCGGCATGGGGACCGTCCCGGGCATCCGGTTCACCTGCCCCGGATCCGTTTCGAAGAAATCGACGCGCTCACCGGGGACCGGGGACCCCGCGATGTGCTAGAGTCCTGGGACCCGATTTACTTGGACGTGGATGACGAGGGCGTGGTACTGGACCTGGACAAGCCGGCCGAAGCGGCCAGGCTGGAGTGCCTTCTCATGGAGGTTCGCGAGGACGATGAAGCTCGATAAGTATCCCATTCTCGTGCGCGGCGCCGGCGAACACGCCAGCGGCGTGGCCTGGCATCTGCATCGGGCCGGCTTCCCCCTGGCCATGACCGAGAGGCACGAGCCCCTGGCCGTGCGGCGCCAGGTGGCCTTCGCCCGCGCGGCGCGCAGGGGCGAGCAGGAGGTCGAGGGCGTGAAGGCCAGCCTCTGCGGCGAGCGTCTGCATCCGGATAAACACGGCGAACCCGCCGACGCGCCCACGCCCAAGGTGGACGAGGCCATCGCCGAATCCGTGCGCGAAACCTGGAAGGCGGGCAAGATCGCCGTGGTCATCGATGACGGCATCGTGCTCACCGACTATATCGACTTCGCGGCCATCGTGGACGCGCGCATGCTCAAGGGCGCCGATGGATCCATCCTCGGCAAGGCGCCCTTCACCATCGCGCTGGGGCCGGGTTACACCGCCGGAGAACACGTGGACGCGGTGGTCGAGACCCTGCGCGGCCACGATCTCGGGCGCGTCTTCTACGAGGGCTCGGCCGCGCCCGACACCGGCGTGCCCGGCGAGGTGGGCGGCGAGACCCACACGCGGGTCTATCACTCGCCTTGCGAGGGCCGCTTCTGGGCCCACGTGAAGATCGGCGACATGGTGAAGAAGGGCGACCTCATCGGCGTCTTCGAGGGCGACTGCAAGGAGCCCTGCACCATCGTGGCCGAGATTCCCGGAATCGTGCGCGGGCTGCTGGCCGACGGCGAGATCGTGCCCATGGGCACGAAGGTCGCCGACGTGGATCCTCGCGGCGAGGACATCGATCCCGCCACACTCTCCGAGAAGACCCGCGCCCTGGCCGGCGGCGTGCTCACCGCATTGCTCGCCGCCTTCTCCGAAGGACCATGAGCCGTCGCGTGCTGGAACGGCTGCTGGCCGAACTTCGCGAAGGTCGGCCGGCCCTGCTCGTGTCGGTGATCGAGTCGAGGGGATCGGTGCCGCGCAAGGATCGTCCCCGCATGCTCTACACCGACGAGGGCATGCAGGTGGGCACCATCGGCGGGGGCTGCGTGGACGGTTTCGCCCACGAACTCGCCCGCAGGGCCGGCGAAGCCGACGGCGCGATTCGAGAAACCCTGCACCTGGACGCGGAGGCCGGCGACGAAACGGGACTGGTCTGCGGCGGCGAAATGCTCGTGGAAGCCGAGCGCTTCGCCCCCGAAGATCTGCCGCGGGCAGAGGCCCTGGCGGCCTCGCCCGAAGAGGCGCCCTGGCGAGTGTTCATCTTCGGCGGCGGACACGTTTCGCTTTCGCTGGCGCGTTTCGCCCACGAAGTGGGATTCGCGATCCACGTGCTCGACGACCGCAGTGATTTCGCCAGCGCCGAGCGTTTTCCCTTCGCCGCCGAGACCCTGGTGGGCGAGGTGTCGGCCGCCGATCGGTGGTCGCCCCTGGGCGAACGGGACGCGGTCATCGTGGCCACGCGAGGGCACCGACACGACGAGGCGGCGCTGGGCTGGGCCGCCTCGACCGGCGCGGGTTATCTCGGCATGCTGAGTTCTTCGCGTAAACGCAAGCTCATCGTGGCAGCTCTGATCGAGGGTGGCCTGCCCGCCGAAGCACTGGGCGAACGATTCCACGCTCCCGTCGGGCTCGCCATCGGCGCTCTCACGGCCGAGGAAATCGCCCTGGCCATCGCGGCCGAGTTGATTCAGTGGCGAAACGCCACGAAGGAGTAGAATGTACGACCTCGTTTTTCGATCGGCTCGCATCGTGACGCCCGACCGGGTGATCCTGGGCGACCTGGGCGTAGGTGGCGGGAAGATCAGCGCCATCGGGCCGAAGCTCGGTCCCGGCAAGGACGAGGTGGACGGCACCGGCAAGCTGCTCTTTCCCGGCTTCATCGATGCGCATGTGCATCTGGGCGTGCCCATTCGCGGCACCGAATCGGCCGATGGGGTCACCGAGGGCAGCCGCGCGGCGGCCTTCGGCGGCGTGACCACGCTCATCGACTTCACCGTGCAGGAACACGGCGAGCCCTTGCTGGACAGTTTCCACCGCCGCCGCGAGCGCATCGAGGGCGCGTCCTATGTGGACATCGCCCTGCACGCCAACCTCACGAACTTCACCGAGGACAATCTCGCGAAGATTCCCGATGTGCTCGTCGCGGGCGCGGCGGGGATCAAGATCTTCACAGCCTATCGCGAGGCGGGCATGCAGCTGAGCGACCGGCAGATCCTCCGGGTGGCCGAAAAGGTCGCGGAAGCCAAGGGCCTGCTCATGTGCCACGCCGAGAACGGCGACGCGGCGGACTACCTGGCCGAGCGGCTGTCGGCGCAGGGGCGCAAGGACGCCGCGGCCCACGGAGAGAGCCGTCCCGATCTGGTGGAGGCGGAGGCGATCTTCCGCGTGGCTACCCTCGCGCGCATCGCGGGATGTCCGCTCTACGTGGTGCACCTCAGTTCGGCCCGGGGGCTCGAGACCATACGGCGCCTGCGCGCGGACGATTGGCAGATCTACGCGGAGACCTGTCCCCAGTACCTCTTCCTGGATCGTTCGGCCTACGAGGGCGAGCATGGACATCGATTCATCGCCAGCCCGCCGCTTCGCGACGAACTCGACGGCGTGCGTCTCTTCGACGCCGTGCTCGGCGACGAGATCGAGGTGGTGGCCACCGATCACTGTCCCTTCACCAGCGCGCAGAAGGCCATGGGCGGCGGCGATTTCATGACGACGCCCAACGGCATCGGAGGCGTGGAGACGCTCTTCCCCCTCATGTTCACGCGCATGCTGGCCCTGGGCGAGAACGGCCTGGAGCCCAAGCACAACGCAGCGCTTCTGCGCCTGGTGCGCGTGATGGCCGAGAACCCCGCGCGCATCTTCGGACTGGCGCCGCGCAAGGGCGCACTCATCGAAGGCGCCGACGCCGACCTCGTGCTCTACGATCCATTGCACACGGGTACAATCTCGGCCGCCGAGTTACACGGTGCCTGCGATTGGGATCCCTACGAGGGCATGGAAGTGCATGGCCAGGTGGAAGGCGTGTGGCTGCGGGGTGGGCGCATCGTAGAAGGGGAGTCGCTTTGTTGTGATGTAGGCCTGGGCGAGTTCAGGCCCTCGGTCTTGGCCCCCTGAGGACCACAATCCTACTTTCGCCAGAAGCCCGGCCGCATGACCACCAGCACGGTGAAGATCTCGAGCCTTCCCAACAGCATGCAGAGCACCAGCAGCCACTTGCCGGGGATAGGTATCCACGAGTAGGTCTGCGTGGAGCCGACGCCCGAGAGGCCGGGACCGATGTTGCCGATGCTCGCCGCCACCGAGGCCACCGCCGTGGTGAGGTCGGGAACGAAGAAGGCCATGATCACCGAGCAGACCACGAAGAGCCCCACGAAGAGCACGAAGAAGCCCACGATATTTGCCACACGATCCTCGCCCAGGGGCGTGCGTCGTACTTTCAGCGGCGCCAGCAGGCGTGGACGCACCACCTTCTTGAGTTCGCGCCAGGCCGCCTTGAAGGTGACCATGACGCGGATCATCTTCATGCCGCCGCCGGTGGATCCCGCGCTTCCTCCCCAGAACATGAGTACCACGAAGAGCAGGCCGATGATCCGGGGCCAGGCGTCGAAGTCGGCCGTGCCGAAGCCCGTGGTGGTCACGATGGCGATCACCTGGAAGCTGGCGTAGCGGAAGGCGCCGGCCAGGGTGTCCACCTTGTCGGATTCGCGTTCCAGGTGCGCGGCCAGTTCGGTTTCGCTGCGGGGCTCGTGGGTGTAGTGGGTGGCGACCTCTTCGCTCGAGG
This sequence comes from uncultured bacterium, assembly GCA_964410395.1. Taxonomy (GTDB): domain Bacteria; phylum Krumholzibacteriota; class Krumholzibacteriia; order JACNKJ01; family JACNKJ01; genus JACNKJ01. The sequence goes on along the minus strand of CAYPGS010000013.1, from coordinate 40,102 downwards.
GAAGCCCGCCCATCCAGAGCAGCAGGGTCGAGAAGACGATGGCCAGGAAGACCGTGCCGAAATAGAAATGGAATTCCCGGTTGCGGCGCAGGCTGAGCCAGTCGCCTCGGAAGAGCAGGCGATAGTGGATCAGAAAGTTCGTGCCCGCCATGAACATGAAGAAGGTGATGACGTAGTCGATGTAGGCGCTGTCGAAGGCGCCGATGGACGCGTTGCGCGTGGAGAATCCGCCGGTGGCCATGGTGGCGAAGGCGTGGGATAGCGCGTCGTAGAGATCCATGCCGCCGAACATGAGCAGCAGGGCCTCGACCCCGGTAAGCAGCACGTAGACGCCCCAGAGAATCTTCGCCGTTTCGGCGAGGCGCGGACGCAGCCTGTCGGCCGTGGGGCCGGGCACCTCGCCGCGGAACATCTGGTATCCGCCCACGCCCATGGCCGGGAAGATGGCGAGCACGAGGGTCACGATGCCCATGCCGCCGAGCCAGTGGGTGAGGCTGCGCCAGAACAGAAGGCCCCGGGGCAGCGCCTCGATGTCGGTGAGAATGGTGGCTCCCGTGGTGGTGAAGCCGCTCATGGTCTCGAAGTAGGCGTCGGTGAACGCGGCCAGGGGTTCGTAGCCCTCGCGCAGGAAATGCACCAGGAAGGGGATGGACCCCAGGAGCGCCAGCACCACCCATCCCAGGGTCACGATGGCGAAGCCTTCCTTGATGCCCTGGTCGTAGCGTCCGGCGCGGAAGATCCCCTGAAGCAGGGTGCCGAGCAGGAGCGACGCGAGGATGGTGATGACGAAGCTCGAGACTTCGGTGTTCCAGTAGTCGCCGCCGCCGCGCTGCTGCCAGAGGGCGATACCCGTGGGCACGAGAAGCACCAGGGCGAGCATCTGCAGGAGGCGCCCGAGGGAATAGAAGACCGCGCGGAACTTCACTATTTCCCGCCTCTGAAGAGTTTCTGGATCTTCGGCGCCATCTGAGGCTGGCAGACCACGATCACGTCGTCGCCGGGCTCCACACGCGTCTCGCCGCGGGGAATCTTCACCTCACCCGCGCGGAAGATGGCCCCCGCGATGGCCTTGCCGTGCACGGGGGACCAGACCTTGGCGAGGGTGTCCTTGGTGATCTTGCTGTCCTCCTCGGCCTGGATCTCCATGGACTCCAGATCCATGTCGCGCAGCTGCAGTTCCACCGAGATGCGGCCGCGGTGGATGATGTCCATGATCTCCTGGGCCATGAGCCGCCGCGGACTGATCACGTGATCCACGCCGATCTCGCGGAAGAGCTGGTTGCTGGCCGGCTCCATGGAGATGGCGATGATCTTCTTCGCGCCCTCGCTTCTCGCCAGCAGCGAGCCCATGACGTTCTGGCTCGTGTCCTCGCCGGCGCCCACGTAGAGGTCCACGTTCTCCACCCCCGCGTCGCGAAGCACGTCGCGTTCGGTGGGATCGCCGTAGAGCACCTCGACGCCTTCGAGCCTCTCGGCGGCGTCCATGCCGTGTTCGTAATCGGAATCGAGATAGACGACCTTCTCCACCCACTGGCTGAGGGAATCGGCGAGCTGCACCGCGGTGAGGCTGCGACCCGCCACCACCGCGCGCTTCACGGTGCGATCCTCGAGGTTGAGCAGCTGGAGGTAGGTCGGCAGGCCCTTGCGACTGAAGAGGGTGGTGACGTCGTCGCCCTCCTGGAGCACGTCCTGTCCCGAAGGGATGCGCGTCTCGCCGCCGCGATTGAGGGCCACGGCCAGGAAGTCCTTGCCCCCGGCGATCTGCAGGATCTCGATGAGGTTGCGCCCGACCACCTGCATGCCGGCCTTGATCATGTGCCGGCTGATGAGGATCTGCCCCTCGTGGTAGCCGAAGACCTCCAGGGCTTCGGGCACCCGGGCGATCTGATCGATCACCTGGACGATGACCTTTTCGGGATTGATGAAGCGCGTCACGCCGAAACCGTCGAGCACCATCTTGCCCTCGGCGGCGGTGAGCTCGGGATTGCGCACCCGCGCGATGCGCTGAGGCACGCCGTAGCGCGCGGCCAAACCGCAGGCGAGGATATTCACCTCGTCCTCGGAGGTGACCGCCAGGATCATCTCCGCGTCCTTGATGCCGGCCGCCTCCAGCGCCGCGGGGCTGCTGCCGCTGCCGGGAACCACGAGGATGTCGAGCTTCTCGGCGATCTCGAGAACCCGCTCGCGCTTCTGCTCGATGAGGGCCACGTCGTGTCCCTGCCTCTGGAGCTGGATGGCGAGCTCGTAGCCCACGGTCCCGGCTCCCACGATGACAATTTGCACCATGACCTCCTAGGCCGTGAATCTTAGGTAGGGCCGTCGAGGCTGTAAAGGTGAGAAAGAGGGCGGAAAACCTTGTCAATTTTGGGATGATTTCGCAAGGCCGGATAGCTATGGTGTTAGATATACGGCTCTTAGCTACCAGCTAGCAGCCGCCAGCTACCAGTCGGAGGAAGAACGTGAAGTCGTGGATGCTGATTCTAATTCTCGCCCTGTTACCCTTGGTCGGTTGCGGCGGCGGAGACAGCGCATTGGAGACGGAGATGGAAGGTGCAGCCGATACGCCGGCCTCGCAGGCCCTGGCGAAACTGATGGAAGGGGTCGACGCCGACCTCGAAGCGGTAACCACGGCCAGCGGGCTGCAGTACGTCGACCTGACGCCGGGTACGGGCGGCGAGGTCGCCACGGGCCAGACCGTGCGAGTCCACTACGAGGGATGGCTGCTGGACGGCAGCAAGTTCGACAGCTCTCGTGACCGCGGCGAGACCCTGGAGTTCGCCATCGGCACCGGACGGGTCATTCCCGGCTGGGACGAGGGAGTGGGAAGCATGCAGTTGGGCGGCCGTCGCCGTCTGGCCATTCCGCCGGAGCTCGGATACGGCGACCGCGGCATCGGGCCGATTCCCCCGAACTCGACGCTTATCTTCGATGTGGAACTGCTGGGAGCCGAGTAGCTCATGGCTAAACCCATCGTGGAAATCACGCGCGTTCTCACCTTCGCCGCGGCGCATCGGCTCTACAATCCCGATTGGGAGAACGAGCGCAACGACGAGGTCTTCGGCAAGTGCAACAACTTCTATGGGCACGGTCATGACTACGACGTGCGCGTGACCCTGCGCGGGCCGGCCGATCCCGAGACGGGCATGGTCGTGAACCTGAACATCGTGGACAAGGTCACCCGCGAGGAGATCGTGGAGCCCTGCGACCACAAGCATCTGAACCACGACGTGGAATGGCTGCGGGGCATCAATCCCACCACGGAGAACCTGGCCGTGGCCTTCTGGGAGCGGCTCGAACCCCACTTCGGCGAACTGCTCCATGAGATCCGCGTGCAGGAGAATCCGCGCAACTGGTGCACCTATCGAGGAGAGAAGGGCTAATGAAGGACGCCGTCCGAACGATTCTGGAATTCATCGGCGAGGATCCCGCTCGCGAAGGGCTCAAGGACACGCCCGAACGCATGCAGAAGTCCATGGCCTATCTCACCCAGGGATACAAGCAGTGTCCCGAAGAGATCATCGGCCGGGCCATCTTCAACGAGAGCTATGACGAGATGGTCGTGGTGCGCGACATCGACTTCTACAGCATGTGCGAGCATCACCTTCTGCCCTTCTTCGGCAAGGCGCACGTGGCCTACATCCCCAACGGGAAGATCGTGGGTCTGAGCAAGATTCCGCGCATGGTCGACGTCTTCGCCCGCCGCCTGCAGGTGCAGGAGCGCATGACCCAGCAGGTCGCCCAGACCCTTGTGGACATGCTCGAGCCCCAGGGCGTGGCCGTCGTGGTCGAGGGCTTCCACATGTGCATGGCCATGCGCGGCGTCGAGAAGCAGAACGCCTGGATGACCACCTCCGCCATGCGCGGCGCCTTCGAGTCCAGCACGCGCACCCGCGAGGAGTTCCTGCAGCTCATCAAGGGGATCAGCAAATGAGCGGCCGCGCCTTCGTGACCGGCGGCAGCACCGGTATCGGCCGGGCCATCGCCGCCATGCTCGTGGACGAGGGCTATCGCGTGGCGCTGTCAGCACGGGACCTGGAGCGAGCGGCTTCGGCCGCCCGGGAAATCGGCGTCGAGCTGGGCGTGGCCTGCGATGTGCGCTCGCCCGAGTCGGTATCCGAGGCCCTGGGCTGCGTCATCGAATCCTTCGGCGGGCTCGACCTGCTCGTGAACAATGCCGGCACCGGCGAGTTTCTCGGCGTCGAGGAAACCAGCGAGGCCGCATGGGCCGAGATGATCGACACGAACCTCGGCGGCACCTTCCGCATGACCCGCGCCTGCCTGCCCTTCCTTCTCGACGGCGGAGGCATGGTCGTCAACGTCCTGTCCACCGCCTCGCGCACGGCCTTCCCCGGCAGCAGCGCCTACGTGGCCAGCAAGTTCGGACAGCTCGGCTTCGCCGAATCTCTTCGCGCCGAATACCGCGACCAGGGGCTTCGCGTGGTGAACCTGCTTCCCGGAGCCGTGGACACCCCATTCTGGAATCGCATCGAGGGAGACTGGGATCGCGGAAAGATGCTCCAGCCCTCCGATGTGGCCGAGGCTGTGCGTACCGCGATTCGCGCACCGGCCGGTGCGCTGCTGGAGGAGATCCGCCTGGGTCCCGCCGGGGGGGCTCTGTAGCTGCCCACTGCCTACTAGTAGCGATCCACTAGTTCTCGATGCTCGCTCCGCGGATTCGGGGGATCTGTCGGAAAATCAAGCGCATAGCCCTGATTTCGTGACGTTTCGAATCCACAGCAGCTCGCCTTCCCGCCCACCGGCAAGGGTAGATCCAATTTCCGCTGATTTTGTGAGGAAATGTACGAGCCCAATGGCACGGCTATAGCATCCATATTACTTTGCTCAGGTTATGCACGAGCGGGGGAGCCGACCGGCTAACGCGGGCCCAAAAAGCCGACCCCTCCGTTCTCCGCTATGCCGGCCGCAGAATGGCCGGACGGGGAGGCGAACTCTTCAAGAGTCATGTCCACAACTGAAGTAATCAAACAAGACGAAGTAGTGATCCGTTTTGCCGGCGACTCCGGCGACGGAATGCAAATCACCGGCACACAATTCACAGCTACAACCGCCCGGATCGGCAACGACCTGGCGACTTTCCCCGATTTCCCCGCCGAGATCCGCGCGCCAGCCGGCACGCGCCCGGGCGTGAGCGGATTCCAGGTGCACTTCAGCTCCTCGGACATCCACACGCCGGGCGATCGTCCCGATGTGCTCGTGGCCATGAATCCCGCGGCGCTCATCGTCAACTACAAGGACTTGAAGCCGGGCGCCGTGGTCGTGGTGAACGTGGGAAGCTTCGCCGCTTCCGATCTTAAGAAGGCGAACCTCGAGACCAATCCCCTCGAGGACGGTACCCTCGACGGCTATCGCGTCATCGAACTCGACGTGAACGCCCGCGTGCAGGATGCGCTCAAGGACAGTCCCCTGAGCAAGAAGCACATCCTGCGCTGCAAGAACTTCTACGTGCTCGGACTGATGTACTGGCTCTACAGCCGGCCCATCGAACCCACCCTGGAGTGGCTCGAGCAGAAGTTCGCGGGCAAGCCCGAGCTCATCGACGCCAACCAGAAGGCGCTTCAGGCCGGATACAACCGAGGCAGTACCCTGGAGCTCTTCCAGGGCCGCTACGAGGTACCGGCCTTCGAGGACGCGCCCAAGGGGACCTACCGGAACATCCTCGGCAACCAGGCCATCGCCCTGGGTCTGCTGGCGGGAGCCAAGCTGGCGGAGCTCACGCCTCTGCTGGCGAGCTATCCGATCACGCCCGCCTCGGACATCCTGCACCAGCTGGCGGGCTACAAGCACTACGGCATGATCACCCTTCAGATGGAGGATGAGATCGCCGCGGTGACGGCCGCCATCGGAGCGTCCTATGCGGGTACCCTGGCCATCACGACGACTTCGGGACCGGGAATGGCGCTGAAGACCGAGGCTCTCGGCCTTGCCGTCATGGCCGAGCTGCCCATGGTCATCGTGAATGTGCAGAGGGCTGGCCCGTCCACGGGCATGCCCACCAAGGTGGAGCAAGCCGATCTGAACCAGGCCATCTTCGGGCGAAACAGCGAAGCTCCCATTCCGGTGCTGGCCGCGGCGACACCGGCCGACTGCTTCGATTGCGCCGTGGAGGCCGCGCGAATCGCGACGCAGTACATGACTCCGGTCATCCTGCTCAGCGACAACTATCTGGCCAATGGTTCGGAACCCTGGAGGCTGCCCACGATGGATGAGCTGGTCAGCTTCCCCGCGAAGTTCCACACGGAGACCGAGAACTTCCTGCCCTTCTCCCGCGACGAGAAGGGTGCGCGCCCCTGGGCCATACCGGGAACGCCGGGTCTGGAGCATCGCGTGGGAGGGCTCGAAAAGGAGCCGCTCAAGGGCGAGGTGAGCTACGAGCCCGAGAGCCACGAGATCATGACGGGCGAGCGCGATGCGAAGGTCAAGGGTATCGCCAAGAGCTATGCACCGCTCAAGGCCTGTTGCGACGAGAAGCACGACCTGCTGGTTCTGACTTGGGGTTCGCCCTTCGGTCAGGCCCGCAGCGCCGTGGAGCGTTGCCGCAAGCAGGGACACAGCGTGGCTCACCTGCAGCTTCGCCATCTCTGGCCCCTGCCTCTCGATCTGGGCGACATGCTGCGTAGCTACGACCGCGTGCTGATTCCGGAACTGAACCTGGGACAGCTTGCGCGCATCCTGCGCAGCGAGTTCCCCGACGTCGAGTTCCACGAACTGCACAAGATGCAGGGCAAACCCTTCCACACCGATGAGATCCAGGACAAGATCATGAGCCTCCTGGGGGTGAAGTCATGAGTACGCCACAGGCATTGACCAAGGCAGATTTCAAGTCCGACCGCGACGTGCGCTGGTGCCCGGGTTGCGGAGACTATTCCATCCTCAACTCCGTGCAGACGGTCATGGCCGAGCTCGAGATTCCCCGCGAGCAATTCGTGATCGTCTCGGGTATCGGGTGTTCCAGCCGCTTTCCCTACTACATGGGAACCTACGGCTTCCATGGCATCCACGGCCGCGCACCGGCGGTGGCGACGGGAATCAAGGTGGCCAATCCCGATCTTTCGGTCTGGGTGGTCACCGGCGACGGCGATGGCCTGGCCATCGGCGGCAACCACATGATTCACGCCCTCCGCCGAAACGTGGACATCAAGATTCTGCTCTTCAACAACGAGATCTACGGCCTGACCAAGGGACAGTACTCGCCGACTTCGCCGGTGGGAACCCAGTCCAAGTCGACGCCATTCGGATCCATCGACCGGCCCTTCAATCCGATCACCTTGGCGCTCGGCGCGCGGGCGACCTTCGTGGCACGCACCAGTGACGCCATGCCCAAGCACATGAACGAGATCCTCAAGGCGGCCGCCGCCCACAAGGGATCGGCCTTCGTGGAAGTTTGGCAGAACTGCGTGATCTTCAATGACGGCGCTTATAGCGATTGGACCGAACGCGCGGTGCGGGACGACAAGATCGTCGACCTGCGCAACGGCGAGCCCATGGTCTACGGCAAGAACGGCGACAAGGGCGTCGCCTACGACTGCGGCGAACCCAAGAACGTGCTGGCGGGGGAAGCGTCCATCTGGAAGGCCGACACGCCCACGCCGGCTCCGGCCATGGTCGTCGCCGAGATGGATCTCTATCCCGAGCTGCCTCGAGCCATCGGCGTTTTCCGTAGCGTGGAGAAGCCGGTATTCGACGCGGGCATCCATCATCAGGTCGAACTGGCCAAGGCCGAGAAGCCGAATGGCGACCTGAAGGATCTGATCTACACGAAGGATGTCTGGGAAGTGAAGTAGAGCGGCCAGCTGCCGGCTATCAGCAAGAACCCTCCCCCGAGATTGGGGGAGGGTTTATTGCTCCTACGGACGGCTATCGCTATGGCTATTTGCCTTTCAGGCTGAATCCCATCTTCATCCTCACATCATCCAGCATCGCGATGAGTGCCGGAATCAGGAAGAGCGTGAGAACCGTCGCGAAGGCCAGGCCCCAGATCATGCTGACGGCCATGGGTACCATGATCTTCGTGGCGCCGGTGCTGGCCACGGTGAGGGTGGACAGTCCGGTGATGGTCGTGACCGTCGTCAGCAGGATGGGTCGCAACCTCACCACGCCCGAGCGCACGATGGAGGTCCAGCGACCTCGACCGGTTCTTCGCGACTTGTTGATGAAGTCGACCATGAGCAGAGAGTTGTTCACCACCAGCCCCATGAGCGCGATGATGCCCACCATGGCTGGAATGGTGAGCTCGTAGCCCATCACGAGCAGGCCGATCACCACCCCGATGAAGCTCAGGGGCACCGTGAAGATGACCGCCAGTGGCTGGCTGAGCGAGTTGAACTGGCCCGCCAGGATCATGAATATCAGCAGGAAGGCCACGGGAATCATCAGGAAGAGGCTCTGGAAACTCTCGGCGGTGCGTTCGAACTCGCCACCGAAGAAGAGCCGGTAACCCGGATGATCCGTGGAGAAGGTGGCGAAGCGCTCCATGATGGCCCGGTTCACCGCCGTGCTGTTCTGCCCCGCGGTCAACTCCGCCGTGATGGTGATGGCGCGATCCCGTTCGCTGTGGCGAATCACCCGCAGGTTGGTCTGGCGCTCGAAATCCACCACGTTGCTCAGGGGCACCAGACCGCCGGCCATGGTGGCAACCTTGAGCTTGCTCAGGGTGTCGAGCCGGTCCCGCTGGGACTCCTTCAGCCGCACGATCACAGGACGTTCCTTGCCGTCGGCTTCGGTGAACTGCGTGGCTTCGAGCCCCATGAAGGCGGCGCCCACGGTCATCCCCACGTCGCCGCTGTTCACGCCCAGCTCGGAGGCGCGATCGCGGTCCATCTTCACGAGGTACTCGCGGCCGTCACGGGTGAAGTCGTCGCGGATATCCACCACGCCCTCGATGGTCGCCAGCTCGGTCTTGAGCTTCTCGCCGAGTTCCTCGAGCACTTCGAGACGAGGACCGAGAATGCGGATCTCCACCGGCTTGCCCGATGGGGGTCCGCCCTGGGGCCTGGAAAGGTTCAGCTCGATGATGCCCGGCACCCGCGAGATCTTCTCGCGCAGCTCCTCCATAATCTCGCGGTCGCTGCGGCTGCGATCGGCCGCCGAGACCAGGTCGATGTTCACCTCGCCGAGATGGCTTCCCGGAAGGAACTCGTAGTTCTTGATCTGGTAGCCGGTGATGGCCACCACGGCGTCCACCTCTTCCGCGGGAATCTCGTTCGCGAAGGCTTCGATCTGGCGTGTCACCAGGTCCGTGTTCTCCAGCGTCGTTCCCGGAGGCAGATCGTACTGCACGATGACCTGATCGAAATCCTCGTCGGGGAACATTCGAACCGGCAGCATGCGCACGGCGGCGATGCTCATGATGGCCAGCAGGATGACGCTCCCGAAAGCCACATAGCGATAGCGAAGCGTGCGGCCCAGCTGCCGGCGATAGCGACGGCGCAGCCAGAGGTAGACCGGGTTTCGTTTGACCGGCTTCGTCGCTCCGAGATCCTCGTCGCTGAAATCGCGCTGCTTGTGCTTGGGTTTCATGCCCAGACGCCTGCGCACCCAGTTGTTGAACTCCGCGACCTCGGCGGTATGGGCAGGAAGCACGATGAGCGCTTCGACCAGACTCGCCAGCAGGGCGAAGATCACCGCTTTGGGGATCGCGCTGATGAACTTGCCCATCATACCCGTCATGAACAAGAGAGGCAGGAAGCCCGCGATGGTGGTGGAGACCGCCGAGACCACCGGTGCGAGCACTTCCTTGGTGCCGACGATGGCCGCGCGAACGGGTGGTACGCCGCGCTCGATGTAGCGCTGAACGTTGTCCACCACGACGATGGCGTCATCCACCACGAGTCCCAGGGCCATGATCAGCGCGAAGAGCGTGAGCATGTTCACGCTCATCCCCGTCATGCTCATGAGTATGAAGCCCACCAGGAAGGTGAAGGGGATGCCCACCAGCACCAGCAGCGAGTTCACCCATCCGATAAAGAAGAGCAGCAGCAGGCCCACGATGATGGCCGTGAGCCAGGCGTTGTTGGTCATGATGCCCAGGCGCTCTTCGATGAGCTCCGCCGAATCCAGCCGCACCTCGCTGGCCACCGGTACCGGCAGCGAGGCGTTGTAGTGATCGACGATCTCATGCACTTCGGCGGAGATGTCCAGGGTGTTGCTGTCGTCGTTCTTGTAGACCACCAGGTTGCCGGCGGGGTTGCCGTTCAGGCGGCTGTAGACCGCGCGATCCTGGACCTCTCTGCGCACCTCGGCCACGTCGCGCAGCCGGAGCTTGGCGCCTTCCGGGCCCGCGCGCAGAATCGTGCTGCCGATGTCGTCCATGTCGGCGTACTTGCCGAGTACGCGAAGCTTGTAGGTGCTCTCGCCCATCTCGGCCTCGCCGCCAGGCATATCCAGATTCTGCGCGCCTAGGGCGCCGATGATCTCGCCCAGGGACACGCCGTAGTGCTCCATGAGGTCAGCGTCGGCCATGACGTGTACCTCGAGATCCAGGAAGCCCTGCATCTCGACCTTGTTCACGCCGTCGATCTCCTCGAGCTCGCGCTTGAGATCCTCGGCCACCTCGAAGAGAACGTGATCGCTTACTGCGCCGCCCATGGACACGAAGCATACGGGCTGGATCATCGAGGCGTTCAGTTCGAAGTAGATGGGGTCTTCCGCGTCCTCGGGCAGATCGGGAATGGCGTTGATGGCCGTCTGGAGGTCGAGCATGAACTTGTCGTTGTCAATGCCCTCCTCGATATAGATGCCCACCGTGCCGCTGGACTCTTCGCTGTTGCTCACCAGCTCATCGACGCCGTCGAGATCGGCCAGCGACTCCTCGACCTTGTTGATGATCTCCTGCTCCACCTCCGACGCGCTGGCGCCGGGCCAGGGAACCACCACGAAGGCTTGGTCCAGGTTGGCGTTGGGGAAGAAGTTCCGCGGCATGTCCATGTAGTGGTAGATCCCCACCACGGCCGCGATGATCACGAAGAAGTGCACCAGAAGTCGTCGTTTGACGACCAGGGATATGAGGTCCATGGCTTACTCCTGGTCCGTGCCGGGCTTGCCGACGGTCTCGACGGCCGTGCCGTCCTTGACGCTCCACTGACCCTGAACGATGAGCCTCTCGCCCGCGGTCAGTCCTTCGAGCACCTCGACCCGGTCGCCTTCACGCTTGCCCAGCACGATGTCCTTGCGCCGGGCCACACCCTCCTGCACCGTGAAGACGATGGGTTCGCCGTACTGTTCCACCACGGCGCCCGCGGGAATGACGATGGCGCCGGTCTTGTCCTCGAGGCGAATGCTGCTGCGCGCGCTCATGCCCGAGAGCAGCTTGCCCTCGGCGTTGGGGATCACGATCTCCAGCGGGAAGCTGCGGGTCATCATGTCGCTGCGCACGCCCACGCTGTGCACCTGTCCGGCGAAGCGCAGGTCGGCGAGAGCGGGGATGTAGACGTCCACCGGCATGCCCTTCTGCACGCGCACGGCGTCGCGCTCGGAGATGCTCGTGCGGATGAGCACGCTCGACAGATCTACCACCGCCGCCATGGGCATGCCCGGGGCGACCTGCTCGCCGACTTCGGGCAGCAGCATGGCCACGCGTCCGGCGAAGGGCGCGCGGATCTCGCAGTCCTCGAGCGATTTCTCTGCGAGCTTGAGGGCGGCCTCGGCGGCCAGCATGCCCGACTCGGCGGTGAGGGCTCCGAGCCTGACGCCCTCGAACTCCACGTCGCTCACGCGCCCCTTGTCCTTGAGGGCCTGGGTGCGTTCGAGATCGCGCTGGGCCTGTTCGTAGGCGGCCCTGGCACCGACGAGTCCGGCCTTGGCCTGGTCCACGCCGGCGGCGTAGAGACACTTGTCGATCTCGACCAGCAGCGCGCCCTTCTCGACGATGTCACCCAGCTCGTGGGGCACGCGCATCACGGTGCCGGCCACCTGCGCGGCCATGTCCACCTCGCGCCAGGCTTCGGTGCTGCCGCCCGGTTCGATAGTGAGTGTGAAGCGACTGGGCGTGATCGCCTGCGCGACCACGGGAACGGCGCGGGTGGCTTCCATTTCCTGAGGCGCGGGGGAATCGCCTTCGTCGGCCTCGCCCTCGGGGGCCCGTCCGCATCCGGCCGCGAGCAGCAGCAAGAGGACCGGGGTCAGAATGCGCAGGCTCTTCATTTCGTCTCCTCCATCGTCAGGTTCTCGCCGGCCAGGCTCTCCAGCGCGGCCAGGGCTCCGAAGTATTCGTATCGCGAGGCCACGGCCTGGGCGCGGGCGGCGGTGAGGCCCACCTGCACGTCCACCAGATCGAACTCGGCCACCTGGCCGGCCTCATATCGGGATTCCATTTCCTCGAAGGTCTCGCGGGCCTGCCGCTCGGCGCTCTCGCGGAAGGTCAGGTCCTGCCGGGCTCTCACCACTTCCAGCCAGCTCGCCCAGACGCCGACGCGAAGCTGCTCGAGGGCGTCGGCGGTTTCGTACTCGGCGCGTCGCTGGTCGGCGGCGGCCTGGCGCCAGGAGGCGTAGTTGCCCATGAGGTCGAAAACGGGCAGGGTCACCAGGGCCGTGGCCGACCAGGTGTCATCGCCGTCGAGTTCGGCCGTGTCGTTCTCCTGCCAGCCCATGCTGTAGGAGAAGTGCAGCGAAGGCGTGATGCCCGAGAGCGCCAGGGTCTTTCCGGCCGAGGCCGCGTCGGCGCCCGCGCGGATGGCCCGAGCCGAGGGGCTCCACTCCAGGATGACTTCTGTCAGGGATTCGGGATCGATCTCCGACAGGCGCAGCGCCTTCTCGAGCTTGGCCTCGCTGACAAGCTCGAGGGCCAGCGGCGCGTCGAGTTGATTGCCGAGCAGACGGTTCAACTCCATTTCCGCCAGACGCACGCCGTTGCTCGCGGCCAGTTCGCCGCTCTGGGCTTCGGCCAGGGTCGTTTCCCAGCGCAGCACGTCGGAGCGGGGCAGCATGCCGAGCTCGGCCTTGTCGCGGGCTAGCAGCATGCGGTTCTCGGCGGAGGCCACGCTTTCCTTCGCCACGTCGTGCATCTCCCGGGCGGCCAGTACGCCGAAGTAGGCGCTGCGCACCGCGTAGACGATCTCGGCGCGACTGGCCTCATGGCCGGCCCTACCCGCGCGCAGTCCCGCGCTGGCGAGGCCCCGCTGTCCCAGCAGATTCACGTTGAGGGGGAACTGCTGGTTCACGGTGAGGCTGGTGCGGTAGGTGTCGCGGTAGAGGAAGGGTTCGATCTCCACGCCGCTGATGCCCAGTGCCTCGAACATCTGCGTCATGCCGTCCACGGCCTGGTTGGCTCGGGCGTAGGTCTCGTCGTCCACGCGGGTCACCGAAGAGCTGAAGCTGCCCGTGGGCAAGAAGGCGAGCCATGCCTTGCGCGATTCCCAGACGCTCGCGTCCAGGGAGGCTCGGCTGGCATGCAGCGAGGGATTGCGCTCGAGGGCGAGCTCGACAGCCTCGTCCAGGGACAGCACCGCGGGCTTTTTCAGAACGCCGGGCGGTTCCACGGGCTGCGCGATCGCGGCGACGGCGAAGCCGAGCAGCGTCAGGACCAGGGCTCTTCTCAGAGCGGTTTGCATTGCTTCATCACTCCTTCCGGCCAGGGTTCGGTCCGCGAGATCTTCTCGTGGATGCGCCCGAGCCACTTGATTTCCATCTCCACCAAATCGGCGTAGTACTGCACGATGTCCACGGCGGTTTCGGGATAACACTCCACCGATTTGAAATGTTCGTGAATGCCGGCGACTTCGGTACGAAGAGCGGTGACGGCTTCGAGTCGCGCGGCCAGGCTGGCCAGCAGTTCGTCCTTGTCCGACAGATGCGAGAAGCCGTAGCCCATGAGCATGGGGAAGTAGGGGTGCACCAGCTCGGTGAGGGCCTGATGCTGGATGCGCTGGAAGGTCTCGCGGCCCTGCTCGGTGATGGTGTAGACCGTGCGGTCGGGGTGGGCCGTGCCCGACTCGCTGTGGGCAGTCAGGTCCTTCTTGCCCTCCAAGCGCGCGAGGCCCTTGTAGATGGCCGGCGTGGTGATGCCCACCCAGGCCTCCATGTTGCGGCGCTCGATCTCCTGCTTGATGTCGTATCCGTGCCGGGGCTCTTCGCTGAGCAATCCGAGCAGGACGAGGTCGACTTTTGACATGGGGTCTCCTTGAACAGGATTCCAGTTTAATAACAAACCGTTTACTAGTCAACCGTTGAATATTTAGGATCTGAATAGCTTGACGGTTGTCAAATTGGCGTCCATATTGCAATGAAGTTGCATATTAGACGAAAGGGCGACTGCTATGTACACCCCAAGGACCCTAGAAGCCTATTTTTTGCAGGCATCTACGCAGTTTCCGGTCATGATGGTCACCGGGGCCAGGCAGGTCGGGAAGACCACATTCCTTCGGACCCTGAGCCAGTCGAATCGGAGCTACATCAGTCTCGACGACCCGCTCACTCTATCCCTAGCCCAGGAAGATCCTGCTTTACTACTTCAGCGCTTTCCCGGTCCCGTCTTGATCGATGAGATTCAGTATGCCCCTGGACTGCTTCCCTACATCAAGATGGCGGTCGATGCTGACCCCAGCCCAGGACGATTCTGGCTGACGGGATCTCAGCCCTTCCACCTGATGAAGGCTGTCACCGAATCGCTTGCCGGCCGAGTGGGAATCGTGAGGCTTCTCGGATTCTCGCGAAGAGAATCGTCGGGGGAGGGCGTGACGGCGCCGCCATTCCTGCCTACGCAAGAAGGTATCGAATCGAGAGGTCGAACGGAAATCCCTCTCTCGCTTCAAGAACTCTATACGCAGATATGGCGGGGATCCTTTCCGGCCGTGGCGCTTCATCCGAAGGTCGACCGCAATCTCTTCTACAGCTCCTATGTTCAGACATACCTCCAGCGGGATATCAGGGACCTGGCAAGAGTCGGCGATGAGTTGGCGTTTCTTCGCTTCGTACGGGCGGCGGCCGCCCGCAGCGCTCAGCTGCTGAATCTGTCGGAACTGGCCAGGGACGCGGACGTGGCGCCGAACACGGCCAAGGCCTGGCTGTCAATTCTGGAGGCTTCGGGGATCGTTTTTCTTTTGGAGCCCTACTTCAGCAACACGACCAAACGACTGGTCAAATCGCCGAAGCTCTACTTTCTGGATACCGGCCTGTGCAGCTGGTTGACCGAATGGTCGAGTCCGGAAACACTCGAGGCCGGGGCGGCATCCGGAGCGATTCTCGAAACATGGATACTTGGCGAGCTATTGAAGTCCTGGTGGCACCATGGGCGCAGGGCGCCCTTCTATTACTATAGGGACAAGGATCAAAAGGAAATCGACCTTATCATTCTTCAGGATGGAACGATCTTTCCTTTAGAGTTCAAGCGTTCGGCTTCTCCTGGAAGAGATTCAGCACGACACTTTACAGTGCTCGAGCGACTTGGCATTCCCGTGGGGCCCGGAGGGGTTGTTTGCCTGGCCGAGCAATCGCTCCCCTTGACGGACAATGTGGTGACCGTTCCGGTTGGAGTTCTCTGAGCGGGGGGAGTTGCGCGCCCTCTAGTGGAGCAAGGTCATCTTGCGTGAGATGCGACCGCTGGAGTGGGTCAGAACCACGAAGTAGACGCCGCTAGGGACCTCTCGGCCTGCCGAATCGATACCCCGCCAGGTGAAGGTTCGAGTGCCGGTGGGGAGCCAGCCCTCGTGCAGCACCGTCACCTGACGGCCGCCGACATCGTGGATGCCGAGACGGACGTCGCCAGCCTCGTCGAGCCGAATCGACAAGGTGGTGTAGGGATTGAAGGGATTGGGGAAGTTGGGCAGAAGGTGAACGCCCACGGTCGGCGTTCCCTCCGCGTGGGTCAACGTGCAGTCCATACCGAGGGCGCCCATGAGGACGCCGCAGTCGTTGTTCTCTTGCAGGCAGGGCGACTGCTCCGCGAGGGTGAGCACCCAATTGTCGTAGTCGCAGAAGAGAGGATCTTCGGAGATGTTGCCACCTATGCCGGTTTGGTCTTGCATGTAGTAGGTATAGTTGCCACCGGTATTGCCAAACACGTTGCTGCATGAGATTTCAATGCTACTTGACCCGTCTCTCATTATCCCTGGCCCAAGATTGCTACTAACAATTGAGTTCTCGATAGTGATTGATGAACTTGTGCCCCCTGTAACACCCGCCCCATTCCATTCATCGCCCAGGTTTCCCACAATCGTGACATTCTGTAGAATCGGGGAAGCATTGTATGTCGTAACACCACCCCCGCCTGCGCCTCCACTGTTTCCATACACAATGGTGTTTGAGAGTATGGGTCGATCTGAGACAGGCGGTGCTTCGAAGTGGATTGCACCACCGTAGAACTCTGCATAGTTGCTGGCTATCAGGCAACTGTCGATGATCGCACCAGCGGGACCGCAGAAGAATGCTCCCCCTCTCTTACCATGGTTGTCGATGAATTGGCAGTTTGTGAAACGGACTGTGCTGCCAGTACCGAGAGAAACAGCACCCCCTTCTTGTGATGCTTGGGAGCCTACAAACAAGCAATCGCGAAACTCTCCAGCACTATAAACTCCGCAATCCAAAGCGCCACCTTGATAGTGAGCAATGTTGTCAGAGAATGTGGTGTTAATAAACAAAGGCTCTTCACTGCTATAGACACCACCCCCGCCCCCACTTCCCCATGCCTCGTTTCCCTGAATGAGGCAGTCTTGCACTCTTGAGCTGGAGTTGTTCAGCAAGAGGCCAGCATCATGTGAACCGATACAGTTGATTATTGAAACGGAGAGAAGAGTTGGGGAGGAATCCCTGATGATTACTCCTCCTCCGTTTCCACCTTGCACGTTCTCTCCATTCGCAATGGTGAGATACTCAAGTTTGGATTCAGCTGATTCCGATGATTCGAAGCGAATACCAATATCCGCGTACTCGCAATCAACCACGGTTTCTTCAGCCATTCCCGCCCCTCGGAGAACGATGTCTTTACCTTGGAAATCCAAACCACGATTCCCAAGGCCGGTATAGGTTCCTTTCGCGAGCTGAATTGTGTCACCCCAGAACGAGGCCGCATCAATGGCAGATGAAATCGTTGGGTACAGTCCAGCACCATCTGGGAAAACGAGAAGAACTTCGCCCTGAACTTGTAGAGGAAGCAGAGCAATAAAAGCTAGCAGGGTGAATTGGAAGTAGCGCATATTGGGAATCCTTGAGGGTGCCACCTAATTATACACCATCTATTGCAATTCAAGAAAGCCCCGCCGGGCTCCGGCGGGGCCAAGCTCCCTTTAATCCCGTGTTAGCAACCGTACTCTTGACCAAATCCCCTGGGTAGAATCCAGTGCGGCCAGGTCAGCACAAGGGCTTACATCATTGGATAGTGCTCCCAGTATCACCGTGATTTCCTGATTTTCCTCACCCAGGCAGTGCCGCAGGATAGAGGATAGGTCCAAGTAGAGGTTCGTGGTTCCTTCCTCGGAGCTGAACCCTGAGACAAAGCCCGTTTTCCGAGACGGAGCAACCGGGACACCTCCCTCCAAATGTGCTACTTGGATTTCAAAGAAATCT
Organism: uncultured bacterium; assembly: GCA_964410395.1. Classification (GTDB taxonomy): domain Bacteria; phylum Krumholzibacteriota; class Krumholzibacteriia; order JACNKJ01; family JACNKJ01; genus JACNKJ01. Next base: position 22,588 of record CAYPGS010000013.1, on the reverse strand, counting down.
TCCTCACAGTCCAGGCTTCGGCTTGCGCTGACTTCAAGCTGTCCCGTCAGGAAATTCTCCGATGTAACGCCTGTGGGGATCTCGAGCGAGAATCCTGGATAGGCCTCACCATCAACTACAACGTTCTGGAGTCCTTCAATGGGGATGGAAACCTCGATCAGTTCAGCATGGCTCCAGGAGGGAAGGAGAATGGCTGCGAGAGTTAAAAGAACTCTATTCATGGCTGCCTCCTTTAGTGGACCAGCACGAGTTTCGTGTTGAAGACCTCGGTTTCGGTGCGGAGCGAAAGCAAGTAGACACCGGATCCAGCGAGCCCTCCGCTGTCCATCAGCCCCGCCCAATCGAGTTCATGGCTCATTCCGTCTCCCTTGCCTTCATAGAGAGTTGCCACCCTCCGCCCCGCGATGTCATAGATCACCAACTCACAGGAGCGCTCGTCGGCCGGGAGCTTAAACCTGATCGTGCACTTCGGGTTGAAGGGATTCGGGTGAACCGAAAGGGCAACCGATTCGCCGCTAGCCTCTCCCCCGACAAATGAGAAATCGGGTCCCCCGGCATTTGCCGGGCAGTCTGAGAGGTAGTTGCCCCAATCTACGTTGCCTGAAAACATGGAGGGATCTGGTGGGGATATGTACCAGTGGTTGAAGCGGGCCATCGTCTGGTTTGTGGAATGGCCACGGACCCGATAGTTGGTACCGTCGATGCAGTTATTGCCCGCACCTCCTGGAAGGATGTTTCCGAGGTCGGTGTAGGAGTTCCCCGTGGTGTGAACACCGATATCAGTTCCGTATAAGTCCGAGTCCCGGAGGACCAGGGTCGCGGTATCTTCTACAAAGGCACCTTCCTCGAAGTCCTTGAAGGTGCAGTGCTGCGCGTTAACCGTTCCTGTTTCACACACTACGAGCCCACGTTTCTTAGGGATTCCGGGTCCACCAGCCATCTCGGCACTGACATCGTCGAGGGTTGCAGTTCCATTCGACACCTTGATTCCCGTGTAGGCGTTGTACAAAACGACATCGTTCAGGGTTACATCGTCGACTACTTCGATTCCGATGCCGGAGGTATATCGCTCCATTTCCACGATCGAGCTCGTGAGGCTTGTGTTTCCAAGTACGATGTAGGGTGAGTTCCGAAATGCCGAGTCCGTGATTAAACCCGTTGCAAGCTTATCGAGGAGGAGACCATTGGCATCGTCCGAGAATGTCAGGTCTACCCCGTCCAAGGACAAGAACAGGGCGGGCCCACTCATGCCCTGCATGGTGTCGATCTCGTCGATTCCGGTAATCTCGGTGTCGTCGATGGTCAGGCTTCCGTTTTGACCAATCGCGAGGCCGCTCCAACTGGTGCCTAAGCTCTTGATGCTTGTGCTAGAACCATTCTTCGCACCAATAGCCAGCGAGCCCTCAACCTTGAATCCAACATCACTGCCGACGAGGCTTGGGTCGGCCATCCACACTTCCGTACCCGAAGGGATGTTCACCGTCGTCCCCTGGGGAATCTGAACTAACTCGTCGACACAAAGGAAACGTCCTTCATTCGGAATTGATCCCCCTCCAAGGGATATGGTGCTTTCCTCAGCCCAGTATTCGAAATGGTATGGGATGTTTTGTGACACCAATACACCCGAACTGGCGAACTCTTCCGTTAGAGAGCCCAAGATGACGACACTCTTAAAATGGGCGGCAAAACAGGGAACGGTGAAACTGATCACATCGTCAAGGTCTGGGCCGATGACGGTCAGGCTATCAATCATGACGGCCTCTGCGCCGTACCGGTCCAGTTCCTCTGTGTGATCTGGATATCCGAGGATCCAGAAATGCAAGACTTCATCGGGCAACTCGGGATCGTCAAAGTTTGGATCCCACTCTAGATCGGTGTCGTATCCATCCAGGACTTTGCAATCGCAAAACTGCTCCAGCGTGATCCTAACGTTTAAATCGTAGCATTTACTTGTAGAGGTAAGAGAATTGTCGGCGATAAACGGAAGAACTTCGAATCCGTAGGTTTCGAATAGCAATTCTTCACGATGCCTCAGCACATCGTCGCCTGTACAGTCTCCCCATGTGAAATAGGTTGGCGTCCCGATAATTGGCCCGTACTCTGTGGAAGGGACTTCACTAACCTTAGCATAGTACGGATATGTCCACCCATCGTCACAGCTCCAAAGGCTTGGGTTGCCATTCTCATCCAAACCTGTATCATGAAAGAGAAGATAGTTATCTCGAATAGATGCCCCTGGGTTCTTTGGCATGAAGATAGATTTGTTGCCATCAATATGCCCTGAGTTTACCCAAAGCGCACGAACGTATTCCCGGAAGAGTTCCTGAAGTCGTTCATCTCCGGTGGAGTCTGGGTCGAACAAATCTTCGTAGTCTTCGTTGTTTAGGGCTGTTGCTAACGAAGCGAAGTCAAACTTACTAAAACCTTCATCCTGGCACCTCGCATCATACCATCGAGAGAAGACGTCATTTACCACAAGAGGGTCATTTAGATCTAGATGCTGGGATACATAAGCAATGAAGGGATCGTGGACCCAGTTTCTGATCGCACCATAGTTTCCATTCTGAAGACATAAACTACGTCAACTATTCATTCCAAACCCGTCACGGTACCATTTGTCGTCTTTTCCTGGTCCTTTTTCATGCACACCAGCAAGAAACTCCGCAGTATGCGGTGGAAACTCTTCTGCGCCGTTTAGTCCAGAGATTTCAGTCCAATTGGCGCAACCGTCTCCAGAGATATCTCCGATCCATGGTTGGCGAGAGTAATCGCATAGGTGCCCCCATTCATGGGCAAATGCGTATCGTGCCAATTCCTCTGGAGTAACAGATGTGTCTCCATGAAGACTCAACCGGATAAATCCAGCAGTCTGGACGGCGCTGCTCATGGGCCAATCCTCGTAAAGGCAAATCAAGAAATTAGTTCGGTCTACTGGACACAATTCACTTTGAGATAGCCAACTCAAGCGAACGCCAGGATAGGAAGTGATCTGATCCTCACCAATGTACTTCGTAACAAGTTCAGCAATCGACCCCTCCTCGTAGCAGATTTGGTCAATCGGGTTCTTTGGGGGGACAATCCAGTTTGCGAATTGCTGGATTTCAGTAAGGTTCCAAATCGCATTCTGGCTTTCCCAATCCCAGTCAGTCGCAATTGTAAAGACCTGCGAGAAACACGAATTCAAGTTTTCAGGAGGAACGAAGTTCATTTCCTCAGAGGTGGGCTCTTCCGCACATGGATCGGTGACCACTACGCCAGCGCATTTGAGTTCATATGCCTGAGTGTATGCAGGTGAGAGAAAGATGAGGGAAAGGAGCAGTAAGAAGACACAGGTCAGCCGTGCAACGCTATCCACCATGACACCTCCACATGTATGTGGTCGAAACGCCATGAAGGATGCAGCCCCATCTTGGGCGGGACCGAAGACCCGACGGTTACCCGGCGACAGCCTTCGTATTTAGTTGTGCTACGATTCTAGTCTCAACTGGGGGGGGGCGTGCAACAGGAATCTTGGCCGGATGTTTTTCGGCTCTTCCCCCTTGGAATCTTCCGAGCCCCGTGTTACACCTGGACTTAGCTGACACGCAAGGCGGACGCGCCATGGGCCCCATCGTGGAAAAACGCAAGCAGAAGCCCGGGCTGAGCCTGGCCTGGGGTACGGACATCGGCGAGGTCCGAGAGCGCAACGAGGACTCGGTCTTCGTGGATCCGCCCCCCCGCGGCCAGGCCGAGAGCCACGGCAACCTGCTCATCGTGGCCGACGGCATGGGCGGCCCGCCGGCCGGCGACATGGCGAGCAAGATCGCCGCAGAAACCATTCCCACCGTCTTCTACGCCAGCAAGCTCGAGCCCGACGGCGATCCCGCGCCGCTGCTTCGTCAGGCATTCAACGACGCCAACGCCGCCATCCTCAAAGCCGCGGGCGAAAAGCCCGGACGCTTCGGCATGGGCACCACCTGCACGACCTTGCTCCTGCGCGGCGGCGAGTTCTGGCTCGCCCACGTGGGGGACAGCCGGGCCTACCTGCTGCGCGACGGCCGTCTGCAGCAGCTGTCCCGGGACCACAACGTGCTCGAACGCATGCGTGCCGAAGGCGAACTGCTCGACGAGGACCATCACCCGCCCGGCGCCGGACTGCTCACGGCGGCCCTGGGTACCGACGATCGACCCGGCGCCGACTACAGCCAGAAGCCCCGCGCCATGAAGGACGGCGACCGTCTGCTGATCTGTTCGGACGGCCTCTACGGACCCGTCGAAGAAAAGGACATGCGCCGCCTGCTCGGCGAAGGCAGTCCCGAACGTGCGGTCAAGCGACTGATCCGCGCGGCGCTGGACGCCGGCGGCCCCGACAACATCAGTGTGATCGTCGCCCACTGGGAGCCGAAATGAGTGAGAAAAAGAGCCTGCATCGCCCGGTCTACGAGTGCACGGTCTGCGGTAAGGAGATTCCCTGGGAAGGTGGACGCCTGCGCCTGATCTGCGATGAGCCCGAATGCCATGGTGATCAACGCGCGCCTTCTCCGATTCAGGTGCGCGAGGGCGACGGCCATGACCGTATCGCTCTGCTCGAAGCCAGCCGCCGCTTCTTCGGCAGCACACACCTGCACGCCTTCGGGGAAATCTTTCCCCTGGCGCACACCTCGTTTCTCGTGGCGGAATTCAACGGCGACCGTGCGGGCTTCCTGAGCTATTCGCTGCACTTTCCCGCCCAGGACGAGGCGGCCATCGTGCTGGTTGCCGTGCTGCCGGGCTTCCAGGGTCGCGGCGTGGGTCGCGCACTGGAAGGCGCCCTGGAGGCCTTCTGTCGGCCCAAGGACATGCACCGCATCCTCATCGCCACGACCAACGACAACATCCCCGGGCTCTATTTCTATCAGCGCCTGGGCTACCGGTTGAAGTCCCTGGCTCCCGGCGCCGCCGAGGAAGCCCTGGCCGATCACGACACGGCCGGCGCCCGTGGCTTCGGCGGCATTCCCATCCGCGACGAGCTGGTGATGGTGAAGGAACTGTCGCGTCACCCCGCCGCCGACTAGCGCCGCTCCATTATAGAGACTCTCCCCAGTTTCTGACGACGCCCGCCTCGCGGCCAGAATCGTTGGCCCCGTAACCTGTTGCAACGGCTACGGCTATGGCCATGACCATCTTGGCTCCCTCCTTGCCATCTCCACAACGATGCCCAGCTATTCCCAACCCAAAAGGAGACACAATGAAACCCCTGTTCGTTCTGAAGAAACTGGCGGGCCTTCTGGCCCTCGTGATGGTGATGGGCGCCGCGATGCCCACAAGCGCCGCGGTCGTGACCTTCAACTACGAACCCCTATACACCCAGTGGGGCGGACCCTACGGAAACTTCCCCGGCGAAGTGGTCATGGTGGAAGACGGCATTCCCATGAGCGTCGAAGAATTCTACCTCGGCACCTACACCGGTTTTAACGAAGCCATGATCGATCTTCCCATCAGCGGCTTCGGCAACGTTCAAACTCTCAGGCTGAACAACATCAGCGTGGCCTTCGACTTCGGCGGCGTGCCCGGCGCACCGGCCGACGCCTACTTCGCCTATGCCGACCTCGGCGGCGAGGAGAACATCCAGGTCAACGGCGGCCCACTGTATGAGATCTACCAGATGATGGACCTCGACGGCGTCATGGTCGCCCCCGGCGTGACCATGCACGTGAGCGCCTCGGGCATTCCCGGCGGACACGCCGGCGTGGTCTGGCTGGAAGGCCCCGTGGACAAGTTCCGCGTAGGCGGCCAGGAATTCTGGATCGACAACGTTCGCATGGCCGAAGAGGAAGAGCCCTGCGACCTCATCGTCGACCACGAGACCCAGCCCGTAGGCGCGGCCTGGGGCGGCTGGCACGGCGACGCGCCCGGCGTCTTCGCCTTCGCGGAAGACGGTATTCCCGTGCACCTGTTCAACTTCACCCTCGGCGCCTACACGGGCTTCAACGAGGCCGTCATCGACACCGACTTCGACGACTGCCTCGAGGGCCGCACCATGCGCCTGAACAACATCAACGTGGGCTACGACATCGCCGCGGCCGTGCCGAGCACGAGCAAGGTGACCATCGACTTCCGCGACTACGGTGGCGATGAAAACCTTCAGGTCAACGGCGCGCCCCGCTACGAGGGCGACCTGCTCAGCGCGCCCTTCAATATCGCGCCCGGCGTCACCTGCACCGTGGACTGGTGGACCGTCGGCGGAGCCATCTGCGGACAGGTCATCCTGGTCGGCAACGTTCAGCAGATGCTCATCGGCGGTCAGGAATTCTGGGTGGACAACCTCTGCGTCTACGAGGGCGATCCTCCCGAGGAGTGCGACTACCTGGTCGACTTTGAGAGCCAGCTCATCGGCAGCTTCTGGGGCTCGACGGCCGGCAACATTCCCGGCGACATGATCTTCGTGGAAGACTTCATCCCCGTGGGCGTCACCGAATTCACCCTCGGCGCCTACACCGGCTTCTACGAGGCCCGCATCATCGGCGCCACCGACTGCCTCTACAGCCACAGCTGCTGGACCAACAACATCAACCTCTGGTTCGACATCCAGGCGGCCACGCCCTACACCAGCAAGGTGATCTTCGAGTACAACGACTACGGCGGCGCGGAGAACCTGGAAGTCAACGGCGCCACCCGCTATGAAGGCGATCTCGCCAGCGCGCCCTATAACATCGCGCCGGGCGTCACCTGCACGGTGACCACCTGGGGCGGCGGCGGTGGCGGCACCTGCGGCATCGTGGTCCTCGAGGGCAACGTGCAGTGGCTCGTGGTCGGCGGACAGGAATTCGAACTGGACAACATCTGCGTGATCGCCGGCGCCACCGACGTGGAGGAGACCGCGGCCGCGGCTCCCAACCTGCTCGACGCGCCGTATCCCAATCCCTTCAACCCCAAGACCGAGCTGAGCTACAGCCTGGACGCCGACGGGCCCGTGCGCCTGAGCATCCACGACGTGCTCGGCCGCGAGATCGCCGTGCTGGTGGATGCCCACCAGAGTTCCGGCACTCACAAGGTGGTCTGGGAAGGCGTGGACTCCCGGGGCAAGAACATGTCCAGCGGCGTCTACTTCGCGAAACTCCGGGCGCTCGGGCATCAGAGCGTGCAGAAGCTCGTCCTCAGCAAGTAGCACCACTCCTCATGCGTGACGAGCAATGGGCCGCGGCGATCGCCGCGGCTCATTTTCGTGCGCGAGTGATGGATGAACTACTCCGCCTCTTTCACGTCGGCGAGGTGCACCATCAGCGAGTCGGTTAACTCGAGCACCTCGTGCTCCTGGATCACCAGGTCGTTGGCGAGCAGGGCCAGCGATACCGTGAGGCCCTTCACCGTGGCGGGGTCCATGCTGGGCGCGGAGTAGAGATTGTCGGAAATGCGCTCGAGCTTGCCTTCCACGAAATCCAGGAAGTTGTAGTAGAGCGCCAGTGCCCGCGCAGGTTTGTAGTCCATGTGGCTCGTGGCGCCGGTCTGATGGGCGAGGTCCCAGGCGGAGCGCTGAAGGAAGGGCACGCTGAATCCCTGGGGCATGGCGCCGCGCAGGTCCTCGTAGCTGATGTCCACCTCTCCCTGGAAAACCTGATTGGCGATGGTCATGAGCGAATCGCGGAGGCTGGTGTGGTAGTCCACGATGCTCTCGACCTGCCGACGATTGTAGATCAGTTCGGATTTGATCTGTTCCATCGAGCGTTCGGCCTGGGCCTTGTTGGCCCGTTCGATACGCCACTCGTTCACCGCCATGCCGAGCAGCACGCCGATGACGATGAGCCCGACCTCGAGAAGGAAGAGGCCCCAGTTCGAGCGGTTCGTGAAGAGGCTCAGTCTCGGCACTTCATCCTCCCGTACACATTAGGGACAGAGGTCGGCGGCGAAGAACTCCGTCTGGCGGCCGCGCTGGCAGTTGTAGGCACGTCGCGCGCTCTTGAGGGACCAGCGCCCGAAATCCAGACGCTCCATCTCGAACTGATGCCAGATGGCACGAACGGAGTCGTCGGCGAACCAACCGCGAATCACCGTGACCGTCGCGAACGTCGGCCGCTCGATGGGGGACTTGGAACAGGTGATGCTCTCATAGGCGGCACTGGGCGCGTCGATGTATCGGACGGCCGCCTGCGCGGGATCGAGGGTCCAGGTCTCGCCCCGGGCGGCGGCCCCGGACAGAAACTCGTTGAACCAGGCTGTCTCCAGTTCGGTGAAGGACCTGACGGGCAGGCGGAGCATCTGCTGTTCGCGCAACGATAGCGCCGCCTTTTCGCCGCAAGCTTCGTGCACCTTGCGTTCGCCGATCCAGAGCGTGGCCTCGTTGCCCTTGAGCCAGAGCGTGTAGTGTCCGTCGGAGAACTTCTCCCCGGACGCCGATTCCACTCGCGGCATTTCGCATTCATCGCCCTCGTAGCGGAGCACGGCATGGCGTCCGTCCTTGGCGAAGCTGGCCCAGAACTCCACGCCGTCGCCACATTCCCAGTTCAGTTTGGATTGTCCGAGAGCCGATGCGGCCGCCAGGAGCATCAAAGCCATCGAGATAGCGAGTTTCATGGTTCCTCCCGTCTGCGTCGCCCTGCCTACGCTTGGGGAATGTGACAATTCCAGTTTGTTCCGGCCTCGATAATCTGTTTCATTTCAGCTTGCACGGAGAGGGGGCGATATGTCCAGCAGCTTTGACTTCGACCAGGACTGGATCGAGCGGGTTCGCGCCGCCATGGAGGAGCGCGGCACCTCCGCCGACTCCGTTCTGCAAGGAAGCGAGGGGCTTTCGGAAGGCAGCGCCCGCGCGGAGGTCATCGACTGGACCCGCCTCGCCCTTGACCGTCTCGAAGCCCAGGAGGGACTCGCGCGCAGCCGTGAGATCCTCAGCGCCTGCTCCTGCGCCTATCCCAAGGAGAAACTGGCCGACCTGGCCGTACGCTATGCCGCCGGCGGCGATATGGCCGAGGTGCACGGAATGCTTCAGGAACGCTTCGAAGCGTTCCTGAAACAAGAACTCGAACTTGAACGTGAACTGATCGAAGAGATTCGTGAACGCGGCATGGGTCTGGCCGGCACCCTCGAAGAAGATCGCATCGTCGCCACGAAGATCCCCGCCAGCGCGAACCTGCGCGCCTGGTTCGCCGAGACCGACGCAGACAAACGTCGCGAACTCTACTGCCATTGCCCGCGGGTGCGCGAGGCGACCAAAACGCCGGGCGCTCTGCCCGAGCTCTATTGCTATTGCGGGGCCGGGTTCTATCAGGGGATCTGGGAGACCATCCTCGGCCGACCCGTGCGCGTGGAACTCCTGTCCAGTGTGCTCCGGGGCGACGAGGTCTGCCGCGTGGCCATCTACACTAACGTTCCAGAATGATGTCGAGTACGTCGCCCAGGGTGTCGCTGCCCTCGAGCACGCCGAGATTGTAGAACTCGGTGAAGCCGCAGTTGAGGCAGGACACGCTCATGAAGCGCATGTGCTGCAGGTCGATGAAGCGCGAGAAGCCCGCGCCGGTGAATGCCAGCCGGTCCACCTTGGCACCCTTGGCCTGACACTTGGAGCACTGGAAGCGGCTGCTCATTTCCACGTCGATTTTCTTGGATGACATTTGGCAATCCTTGATTCGGGATTTGGCACGCCTGCCGGCGCGCCGGTCTAGTAAGGACAAGTCCGTCAAGGGTTTCGCCGCTCGACCCGATACCGGATTTCCGACTCGCGTATCCTGTTAATTTTCAACAAGTTAGGGCCGAATTCCCTGTTGCGCGGCTTCGGAAAATGCTAGAATTTGCGAGTTATCGTAAACACGCGGGAGGATGAGATGAAGCGCCTGTTGGCCCTGCTGTTCAGCCTGGCCCTGTTCTCGACGAGTCCGGCGGTGGTATGGGAGGCCGTGCCCAATCCCGGCGACACCTTCGACAACATCGAGATGTTCCTGAGCGGCGAGGACAAGCTCTACGCCGCCGGTTTCACCAGTCGTGTCTACGCCAGCGAGGACCACGGCGACACCTGGACCGAGATCGCCGGGGGCATCGAATCGGAGTACGCGAGCGTCTGGAGCCTGCATATCCTGAACGACTGGTTCTTCATGAGTCAGGACGGCCATGGTGGCCACAACTTCCGCTCCCATCGCGTGGGCGGCGAGTGGCAGCCCTGGGAATCCTTGCCCCATCAGGACGGTCCCATCAACCATCTCTGCTCCATCGGCTCGAGCCTCTTCGGCGTGTTCTACGGCGGCGGACTCCACCGCTCCGACGACTACGGCCTGAGCTGGACACCCCTCGACGTGACCGGCGCGGAAAGCATCTGGAACATCTTCGTGGAAGAGGGCCGCCTCTTCGCCAGCGGCAACGAGATCAACGGCGGCAGCATCTGGCGCTCGGACGACCTCGGCGCGAGCTGGGTCGAGGTGGGCGCGCCGCTGAACTCATCCTATCTCTGCTCGGAGATCTACTGGCAGGACCAGCTCCTCGTCTGCGTCTACAACATGGGTGGCAACGGCACCTTCTACTCGAGCACCGACTTCGGCGACAGCTGGACCGTGATCACCACCCTTCCCACCGACGACAACATCAACGGCATGGCCATCGCCGACGACGGTCGTTTAGCCATCGGCGATTCCAGCGGCTATGGCGGTGAAAGCATCTGGCTTTCCGCCGACCTCGTGAACTGGGAGAACTGGAACGGCAACCTGGGCAGCTACGCGGGCGCCTTCAACACACTACATAGCCACGACGGCTGGTTCTTCAAGACCGGCGGCGTCCAGTCGGCCATGCGCGCGGCTCAGCCCGAGGCCACCGCGGCCGAGCAAGCGCCGCTGGTCGCCGGTGAACTCGCGGCCTGGCCCAATCCCTTCAATCCGAAGACCACCCTGCGTTTCGCCCTGGAAGCGGCGGGGCCGGTGGAGCTTGCCATCTTCGACCTTACCGGGCGCCGGGTGGCCGAGGTGTTCCGGGGTGAACTCGGCGCGGGAAGCCATGAGTTTCCCTGGAACGCCGAAGGCCTGGCTTCTGGTGTGTATCTGGCCAGGTTCAGCACCGATGAGAGTTGGAGTGCTAAAAAGCTCGTGCTGATGAAATAGGGGAGGCGATAGGCCTCCCCCTCACTAGAGCTACGCAAATCGTTCGGGGACGGTCTCTCGCCTCCCCGATTTCCTTTTCTACCAGGGTGCAATACTGGCTGCCGGCGACTTCCTTGGCTATACTCCGTTTTCGCTGGAGGATAAAATGCCAAGAACATTGATTGCCGTTCTCATTCTTGCCGCCGCGATACCCTCGGCGGCCAAGACCTATCGCCTTACGCCCGAGAACTTCCACTTCCGCGTGGGCAACCTGATCCAGGCCGACGGCAGCCTGCCCGACTCCACGGTGCTCGTGCTCACCCCCGGCGACTACGAACTCATCCCCGGCGACTACACCGATCCCAGCTGCGGCAACTGCGAAGACTCCACGCAGACCGCCGAGGCGACCCTCGGATGGAAGATCAGCGGCAGGCAGATCGCCATCCTCGGCGAACACGGCAGGACCAAGCCGCGCATCATCACCAACGCCGGCTACGGTCTGCTCTTCGAGGATTGTGAGGGCTGCACCCTGGGCAACGTGGAGGTCACCGGCGGCATCCGCGACGCCGATCCCAACGCCACCAGCGCGGCGGTGCTCGCGCGGCGAAGTCGACTGGCCGTCTTCCACTGCGACATCACCGAGAACCTGGGCGACTCCACCCTGGTCGACTCCATTATAGTGGGCGTCATTGGTATCGCCGGGCGCGAGGGCGCCGAGCTGGACATCCATCACAATCGCATCCTGCGCAACTCCTGGGACGGCATCGCCCTCTACCGCGGCGCCATGGCCCTCATCGAGGACAATCTCATCGACGGCGTGGACGGCGCCGGCCGCGCCGTCGGCGGCGGGCGCGGCGTGGGCATCGGCGTGACCTGGGACGCCAAGGCCACCGTTCGCCGCAATCGCATCGCCAACTACTGGAAGGGTATCGGTTTCTTCGTGGACGCCCAGGGCGAGGCGCGGGAGAACGTCATCGAGAACATGCGCGCCTGGGGCATCTCGGTGTGGAGCGCCGGGAAGGGCAAGCCCGCCGCCACTCTTGCCGACAATCTCATCGCCGACTGCGGGGCCTGCGGCATCTCGCTGTCCTTCGAGGAATCGGCCGTGCCCGGCTTCTGCGCCCACAACATGATCCTGCGCACCGGGCAGAACGAGAAGTACGACGCCTCCGACTACTACTGTCACCAATGCCCGCTGGCGGTGCACGCCGTGCCGCCGGGCTACGCCCTCGAGGGCAACATGCTCTGGAGCAACCGCCGCGCCGAAGGCGCTCCCGGCAAGGCCGATCTGGAGGCCGCGGCCTTCCACGAGGCCGCCCTGCCCTACCTGAACCGGCTCGCGAGCCGCCCGGCCCTGGCCGATTCCCCGGCCCTGGCCGAGCTTCGAGAGGCCGCCCAGGCCCAATAAGCTCCCTGTTTTCAGATAGATCCCCCGGCCCTTGCCTCCCGCGGGCCGGGACGCTAGTCTGTGCCCTTCCCTTCGGACGGAATGGACCGTCGAGGGGCGAAACCGGCTCCGCACTGGGCCGTAGTGGGCTCGATTCAACACCCACAACCTTTTCGAGGGGGTTCGCATGACGAGACTGAGGAATCTGTCCAGGGCGCTGGCGATCCTGGTTCCCACATTGATTTTGATGACCGGGGGCGCCGCCTGGGCGAGTCTCGGAGGCAGCTACTTCGTGAACTCGCCGAGTTCATCGGGAAGCCTGGGCGCCGGCCTGGTCAACCCCGCCGCCTGGGTGGTCCAGGGCAGCGGAGGCACCTACCTCGCCATCAGCCATCCCGATGATACCGAGGAGTTCAGCGACCTGGGCTTCACCTACATCGGCTCCGGCGAGAACATCGCCTTCGCCTATCAGAACTTCCCGGGCATCGACGACGACCGCATCCAGAACTGGACCCTCGGATTCGCCGGCGGCGACGAGAGCGGCGGCTTCGGCATCACCTACAACTGGGTGGACGACGTGCTCACGCCCGAGGGCGTCGAGAACAACGACCGCTGGAACATGGGCATGATCAAGCGCAGCCGCTACTTCAGCATGGGCATGGCGGCCGACGTCAACCACAAGTGGGCCGAAGGAAACTACATGGCCGACCTGGGTGTGCGTCCCTTCGGACCGCGCGTGACCCTCTTCGGCGATGCACTCTATTCGCCCTATGACAATCCCGAAGGCGGCGACGACGAGTATCGCCTCAACTACGGTTTCGGTGCCGAGATCATGGCCCTGCCCGGCCTGAGCATCAGCGGACGCTACAATCTGACCGGCTACGACGCCGACGTGAGCTCCTTCAGCCTCGGCCTGCAGCTCAGCTTCGGGGGCGGCGACCGCAACGCCTACATCGGCGACATGGGCGAGCGCCTGAACGACGAGGGCGAGATGG
>CAYPGS010000013.1:0-9091 GCA_964410395.1 uncultured bacterium | reverse complement strand
ATGGGCGAGCGCCTGAACGACGAGGGCGAGATGGCCACCGAGTTCACCGGCGGCACCTACATCGTCGAGGACGGCCGGAGGGGAAGCATCCTTCCCTTCAGTTGGCAGGGCGCCAAGTATCCCGAGATCGAAATGAAGGGCGGACTTCCCTATCGCCGCTTCGCCTGGTTCGACGACGGCCGCACCTTCCGCGGGCTGCTCGACCAGATCAACCGCTACGCCGAGAATCCCAAGACCGAGGGCGTGGTGTTGAACCTGTCCGGCTTCGGCGCGGACCCCGAAAAGATTCTGGAGCTGCGCGACCAGCTCGCCGGCCTGCGCGCCGAGGGCAAGAAAGTCGTCATCTACATCGACCGCGTCGGATTGTTCGGCTATCTGCTGGCCAGCGTGGCCGATGAACTCTGGATGGATCCCCAGGGCGACCTCGACGTGAAGGGACTCGCCTTCGGCGGAACCTACATGGCCGACACCCTCGAGAAGCTGGGTGTTGGCTTCCAGGAGCACCGCTACTTCAAGTTCAAGTCGGCCGCCGAGACACTCTCGCGCAACGCTCCCTCCCAGGGACAGCGCGAGCAGACCGAGGCCCTCCTCGAAGACTGGTACGAGACCTGTGTCGCCTACGCCATCGAGTCCCGCGGCATGAGCCGTGAGACCTGGGACAAAGCCGTCGAGGAGTACGGCGAGCTCCTTCCCGCCGAAGCCCTGGAACTGGGCTTCGTGGACAAGGTCGGCGACTGGCACGACATGAAGGAGAACATCGACGAGATCGAGATGCGCGACACCGGCGACATGACCGCCACCCAGCTCGCCGGCCTGCGCGGTGACCCGGTCTGGCGCGACGAGCACTGGGGCCTGACTCCCAAGATAGCCCTGCTCTACGCCGAGGGCGGCTGCGCCATGGACACCGGCATCAAGGGGCGCCTGCTCTCCAAGAAGATCCGCAAGGTCCGCGAGGACCATCGCGTGAAGGCCGTGGTGCTGCGCGCCGATTCGCCCGGCGGCGATCCGCTGCCCAGCGACCTGGTGGCCCGCGAGCTGAAGAAGACCATGGAAGAGAAGCCCGTCATCGTTTCCCAGGGATTCGTGGCGGCTTCCGGCGGTTACTGGATCAGCATGCACAGCGACAAGATCGTCGCCTCGCCCCTGACCATCACCGGATCCATCGGCGTGATCAGCGGACACATCTGGGACAAGCGCGTGGGCGAGAAGCTCGGCATGAGCTATCACGGCACCAAGCGCGGCAGCCACTCGGATATCTACCGCGGCATCAACCTGCCGCTGATCGGAACGCTGCCCCACCGTCCCAAGAACGAGGCGGAGCTGGAGCGCACCGAGTTCGCCATCAAGGCCCTCTACCAGGACTTCCTGGAGCAGGTGGCTGAAGGGCGCGACATGGAAGTGGACGCCGTGGCCGAGGTCGCCCAGGGGCGCGTCTGGAGTGGAACCGCCGGCAAGGAGAACGGCCTGATCGACGAACTCGGCGGACTCTGGCTGGCTCTGCAGATGGCCAAGGACGCCGCGGGCATCGATCCGGATATGCCGGTGAGGATCGTCGAAGGGCCCGGCCTGGGCAACTTCGACTTGGGCATGTTCGCGCCTTCCCTGCTCGGCGTTGAGAAGGAAACCCTCGAGGCCGCGGCCAACCCCGCCGGCCAGTACTTCACCGATCGCGAGTGGGAGTATCTGCAGACGATCAAGAACGCCGACGGCGAACCCATCATGATGATGGAGCCCTTCAGCATCTACGATGGAGCGGAGACCTACTAGACTACTGGCAGGAAACTGTTGGCAGGAAACTAAGAGCCCCCGGCCGACTGGCCGGGGGTTTTCACATGTGATATCGGGTCGAGCTAGAAGCTGACCTTGATGGTGCTCCAGTCCGTCGATTCGGCGGAAACGGGTTCGCAGTCCAGAGGCATGACGCCGGTGAGCGTGCCATAGCAAGCGTCTTCGCTTGCCTTGAAGATCAGGTACTCGTTGGGCTCGGGCACGGGAAGCGGCGCGAAGTCCGAATAGAAGAAGAAGACTCCGGTGCCGGTGACGCCGGGCTCGCAATCGTCCTCAATGGGTTCGAACTTGAGCAGCGCGCCTTCATCGCCCGGGATGCTCGGATCTCCGGCGCACTCCAGCAAGAGGTAGTAGGGGACGACGCAGTCGTTCGGATCGCCGTCGGAGTAGCCGGCGGAGTCGGGAAGGGTGAAGTAGGACGGGTCGCAGCAGATCTGCGCTTCGGGTCCAAAGAGCACGTCAAGGTGGCTGAGCCCGTGACCCGCATCGGAGTTGTCCCAAGTGATCTCCAGGGTGTACTTCCAGGCGCCCCAGGCGGGATCGTCGGGATTGGCCTCGGCCGATGAGCTGCCGCCGATGTAGCAGTCGGCTCCGGCCGTGGCTATCAACGCAAAGAGAAGTACCACGGTGGTCGTGACGAATCGGTTGGCAAGGCGCATGACATCTCCTGGTGTTGTGGTGGTCGGCAAGAACGATGATGACGATGAAAGCCTTCGTTAGGAGATTATAGCAGGAAGTGAATGGAATTCAACTTATTGAAATTAAATGGATTACGGAATTTTAAGACGGGTTTCTATGAAAAGGACGGCCCCTTCGCGAGGAGCCGTCCCAAGTTCAAGCGAAACTTTGAATTCTAGTCCACCAGCACCACCTTGCCCGCGGCGCTGCGCTCGCCCGCATCCCAGCGAACGAAGTAGACGCCCGCGGCCACGCGCTGGCCGCCTCGGTCGGTGCCGTCCCAGCTGGCGCGGGCGTGCCCGGCGCCGTCCTGCTGAGCGTCAAGCATGCGCACGGTGCGTCCCCTTGCATCGAAGACGAGCATGCGGCCCCGCAGCTCGCTGTCATTGCGCGCCAGCAGGGTGGCCGTGGCACCCGGAGCGAGGGGACTCGGATACACCAGCAGTCGATCGCGGCTGCCCATGATCTCCGCTTCCACGATGTCGGTGGCGATGATGCCGTGGGGGCCTGCGCCGCTGGGCGTCACACCGTGGCAGACCGTGCAGTCGGCGAGGGTGCCCGCGTGTCCCTGCAGCGCGATGTTGTTGGCGTTGTCCCGCGCCTCGCGGCTGGGATAGATGGCGTGGGGGCTGCCGTGGCAGGCCGAACAGAAGACGCCTCCGTGGCCCACGGCGTTGCGGAAGAGTATGCCCTCGGGTTCGCCGTAGGTGCTGGTGTGACAGTCGCGGCAGGCGGGTTCATCGAGCCAGGGTGTGCGACCGTCTTCGATACTTCTCGACACGGTATCCATGGTGCCGTGGCAATCCTGACAGATCATGCCGAAGTCGTTGTTCATGGTGCCGCGCAGGCAATGGGCGTTGGGCCCGGGATGACACTTCTCGCAGCCAATCTGGCCGGGAATGGTTTCATCCATGAACTTGTGTTTGTCGTGAATCTGGAAGGAGAAGTATTTGGCTTCGGGATCGCCCGTGGTTCCCAGGGCGGGAGACGCGTGGCAACCCGCGCAGAGAATGGGTTGATCGTAAGGATTGTAATCGCCTTCGAGATCGTGCCCGAAGATGATGTCGTCCTCGCTCGTGTGGCAACCCGAGCTGACGCAGTTCACTTCGGTGGATACGGGAATCACCGGCTCGCTCCGCGCCAATTCCATGCCGCCGCCGTCCCGCGCGATGATGAGCGCCTGCTGATATGGGTCCTCCACTTCGGGTTCGGCATCTGTGAAGGGCGTGACGGGAATGCCGTCGGCGACCCAGTGGCCGGTGTGGGGGTCCATCTCACCATCGAGGCCCTTGCCGGTCAGGCCGATGTTGGGCGGAAGATCCACGCCGAAGAGGTCGAGGTCCCAGTCCCAGAAATCGGTCTTGCCCACGGAATAAGTGTTTCCGGGGATGGAGTATTCGAGCGTTAACCCCGTGTCGAGGATGCGGGGCAGGTTGTTCTCGTCGCCCCGCTCGATGACCTGGGCGAAGAGGGTGTTGTAGGGCGGCAGGATCGAGAGCTTCGCATGATCCTTGTTCATGCAGTGCATGCCGAGGTCGTTCCAGCTCAACACGATATGATCGCCCAGGGGCTCGGGCGGCGTCGCGTCGCTGACGGCTCCGGAAAGGAGGATGGGAAGCAGGAAGAGAAGAGCCAGACGGGGGGAGACCCTTCTCGGGGAGTGGTTTTGAGACATATTTTCGACCTCCATTGCTGAGAGATCGGACAAGTATAAATGGAATTGACGCCATTAGTCCAACTAATTCAGTTTTCTCGAACTCTAGCTACCTATATCTGAAATCTGGTGCAAACAGGCAACTTGACAGCTATACAGGCGTCGAGTAGGGTGGTGAAACCCTCCATGGAAGCGATTAGCTTCCAGCTACCAACCACAAGCCAGAGACGATATCCAGCTGGCAGTTGGTAGCTTCGCCGGAGGTCGCCATGTCCCGCCGCAAAGCCATCGGTTTCCAGCTCCCCGAAAATCCTCCCGTCGCGGCCAAGAGCCAGCGCCGCTCGCTGAAAGCGCCGAAGCACAACGAGAGTCAGCTGGAATTGCTGAAGGCAGAGGTGTGCCCGACCTGCGGAAAAGCTACCAGCAACCAGCTACCAGCCACCAGCCGGAGGGGGATGGGGAACGCTGGCAGCTGGAAGCTGGAGGCTGGCAGCTCCCGGCGCGCGCGCGCCGGTGAAGACGCCCGCCCCGCGCCTCATGGTCCCTACGCGCCCCAGAACGAAGCCGTGCACGCCAGCAGTCGCGCGTTGCGTCGCGCCGGACAGGTACCGGCGGGGGCGACACTCGAAGATTTCTTCCGCGCGCAGACCGCGATTCCCGGGCGCGAAGATTCCCTGGCCCACATGGAGAAGATCGCCGCCCGTGCGTCGCGCTTCCTGGAGCCCGAGCGTCCGCTGCCCGAAAACCTGCGCGCGGCGGTGGCCGAGGGCGGCGTGGAAGAGCTCTACCTGCACCAGGCGGCTTCGCTGGACGCGGCACGCCGCGGCGAGAACGTGGTGGTGGTCACGGGCACGGCCAGCGGCAAGACCCTCTGCTACAACCTGCCCGTCTTCGAAACCCTGCTCGAGGACGATCAGGCCACGGCCTTCTACCTCTTCCCGACCAAGGCGCTCGCGCAGGATCAGCTGAAGGGCGCGCAGCGACTGGCGGCCGCGCTGACGGAACTCGGACGCTTCGTCTCGGGCACCTACGACGGTGACACGAGCACCCACACCCGGCGCAAGCTGCGCATGGAGGGGCGGCTCATCCTCACCAATCCCGACATGTTCCACGCGGGCATCCTGCCCAGCCACACGCGCTGGGCGCGCTTCTTCATGAACCTGCGCTACGTGGTGCTCGACGAGATCCACAGCTATCGCGGCATCTTCGGCAGCAATGTGGCCGCGGTCATGCGCAGACTGCGCCGCATCTGCGCGCACTATGGCAGCGATCCAGTCTTCATCGCTTCGAGCGCGACCATCGGCAACCCGAAGGAACTGGCCGAGCGCATCTTCGGCGGACCGGCCACACTGGTCGACGAGGACGGCAGCCCCCGGGGCGAGAAGCTCTTCGTCTTCTGGAACCCTCCCAAGCTCGACGCCAAGGGCGGCGAACGCCGCGGCGCCAACGGCGAGGCGAAAGACCTGCTCTGCGACCTGGTGAAGCAAGGGCGGCAGACCATCTGCTTCAGCAAGACCAAGGTTTCGAGCGAGCTCATCTTCCGCTACGCCCGTGACACTCTCGAACGCGAAGCGCCGCACCTGGCGCCCAAGGTGCGCGCCTATCGCGGCGGATATCTGCCCGAGGAGCGGCGCGAGATCGAGCGGCAGCTCTTCAGCAACGAACTCATGGCCGTGTCGAGCACCAATGCCCTGGAGCTGGGCATCGACATCGGTGGCCTGGACGCGGCGCTATTGGTCGGCCTGCCGCCCACCGTCGCCAGCGCCTGGCAGCAGGCGGGGCGCGCGGGCCGCGGCGAGCGCGAGAGCTGCGCCGTGCTGGTGGCGCACAACGATCCCGTGGAGCAGTATCTCATGCGACGCCCGGAGTTCTTCTTCAAGCAGAACCCGGAGAAGGCGGTGATCGATCATGCGAATCCATTCATCCTGCTCCCTCAGCTGCGCTGCGCGGCCTACGAGCTGCCCCTGGAGAAGAACGACGAGGAGCTCTTCGGCGAACTGACGCCGGGCATCGTGGAGATCCTCGAGCAGCGGGGCGAACTGCGCCGCGCAGGCGAGCAGACCTTCTACGCTTCCAACGGCTATCCCTCCGGCGACGTGAACCTGCGCCAGAGCGTGCTCGACACGGTGAGCATCGTGCAGCTGCCGGGGGAGACGGTCATCGGCAATGTGGATCTGCTCGGCGCCTGCCAGCTGGTCTACCCCGAGGCGATCTATCTTCACGAGGGCGAGACCTACTTCGTGCGCGAGCTGGACCTGGAGCAGAAGGTGGCCTTCGTGGAGCAACGCGGCGTGGACTACTACACCCAGCCCATCACCGAGCAGAAGATCCGGCTGGACGAAGAGCAGGACAACGTGGCGGTGACTCCCGCCGGTGGCGAGAACGAAACGCTTCAGCTCGGCTTCGGTGACGTCACCGTGAGCAAGACCACCTTCGCCTTCAAGAAGGTGAAGTTCGGCAGCCTCGATTCCCTGGGATGGGGGAAGCTCGATCTACCCTGGCACGACCTGGAGACCCGCGCCTTCTGGGTCGCGCTAACGGAGTCGTCGCGTGCGGCGCTGGACGAAGGCGGCCACAAGCTGCATGAGGCGCTCGCGGGCCTCAAGAATCTGATCCTTTCGGCCCTGCCTATCTTCGCCATGTGCGACCGCGCGGACCTCGGCGGCGTGGTGGACGCGAGCAACCTGGGCACCACAGCGCTCTTCGTCTACGACCGCTTCCACGGCGGCCTCGGTTACAGCCGCGTGGGCTACGACGACCTTGAGAGCGTGCTCACGGCCTGCCTGGAAATGCTCGAGGCCTGCGGCTGCGAGGACGGCTGCCCCGCCTGCGTGGGCCTGCCCAACCGCGTACCCGGCCAGAACGAGGACCCCGACCTAAACCCCGACTTCGCCGTGCCGGGCAAGGAGGCGACGCGGGCGCTGCTGCGGATACTCATGTCGTCTGAAATGGCAATAACATCTTGAACGATGCAACCGGACGAGATAGTCTGATTGTTGAAGCTTGATGAGTTTGTGAGGGCGAACGCTGGAGTCGCAATCGCTCTTGGATGGAGCGGTTCCCTTCACGGTGGATACGAACACCGAACAAGAAAGGGGACCACTATGGGCTGGTTGATATCTAGGTACATACTCATTCTCGGTTTACTCTTCATCTTCTACTCAGCTCCTGAATCTTTTGCCTTCGATGTGAAATGTGTACCGTCAGGAGAAAATGATCCGGTACTAGATGAAGACTACACAACCATTGATGCAAGCGAGTTCAGTACGTGCTTTAATGATGTTTTTATTGTGAAAGTAAGCTGGGACCCAAAAGAAGATCCGCCATTCTACCCACTATCTGAGATTAAGAAGTTCGCGAAGATCATAGTCGGCGACCCGGATGAGTTTGGGGATTGCATCTTGGGCAACTCGCTTGCCGATAGTATCACGCAATATCTTGGAGATGATCTTCTACCTGATGACTATCCGGATATCAAGTACATCATGGACTGCGATGACCCCCCAACCGAGGTTACTCAATTCACGATTAAGCTTAACCACCTGTACGATAGTAGCTATGGAAACTCCTCAGGAGAGGTGATTCTCGGATTCGATCAGGATCCAAGCATTAGTGTGTGGAGATTGGCCAGGGTTCTGTTTGCTCATGAGTGGGGCCATGTCTGCCACTACTCTAGTCAGCTCTGCTTCATTGCCGGACAGGGATGCGCTATGTGGCATGGTGCATCCGAGTTTGTTGCGAACTCGGCCGAGTTCTACGCGGGGAAGTATGAGGTGCTGCACAATGAGGATCCTCAGTATACGATTGGCTTCGGAGAGCAAAGTTGGAAGGAGCAATGCTGGGAACGTTCCGGTGGTGGTGCTACAGAAGAACGAGACATTAACTACGAACCCTTCACGTCGTACATGACAACTCACCTGGATGCTGGAACACCTCAGCCACATGACGACGGACTTTCGGTTTGGGTCACCGACATGGAATGCGACCCCCTCACAACGGCTAAGTTTGATTTCGCTTCACTATCGGAAGCCTTGTACATTTGGGACACTGATGCGTACTTTGAATCCACGAGTGGCGAAGGCAAGCTCCAGGAGTTGTTCAGGGAATACGTTCTCGCACTCTGGGTGAACTCTACCAGCATCGACGAGGATGTTTCCGTATTCCTGCCCGGCCATGAAGGCTCCTCGATCCGCGATAACTACCATTTCTTCCATGATCACATTGGAAACGGGCAATGGTGCAACGACGATGCGCTTGCTTATCCCCTTTACAACCAAGTAACGACAGCCCCTAAGGTGGAGGAAGGGCCAGTCTACTACGATCAGGTAACGGAAGTTGAACCCCCATACTGCGTAGTCTCTGACTATGACAAGTATACGCTAAGGAAAGAGTTTCATTTCGAAACTTACGGATTCGAAGTGCTTCCCTTTGTGACCTCACCCTCCCTCGACGCTTCTGGGGAGTGCTATGACCTTGAAGTGAAGATCACGCTCGAACCCTCATGTGACTGCAAAGTGTATGAGGAGCCCTATTCGATTGATTGGAATGAGAATAGCGACAATGAATACTTGCATTTCTGGGTCCTGGGTTACCCCGACGTCAAAGAGGAGCTGGACAAACACGGAGACCTAGCGGTGCTCATCGAAGAACGGGCGCTATCAGCGCCCACTGCCGGGACCGAGATAGACTTCTCGATTCCCTGCTTCGGTACTCGATTTCAAAGCGTGGTGATTTTGTCCTCTCTCACAGAAATTTCACCCAGCGATGATGATCTAATTGCCGACATTATTCCCTTCAAGTACAGCTACAAAGCAACTCCTAGCTCCCTCGATATTCAAAGCAACGTATCCCTTCCTGAGTCAGGAGATCTTCTCTGCGTCGATGAATGGGTAACGGTTCCCAACGGTGTGACCGCCACCATCTTGCCTGGGACCGAGGTCTGGTTCGCGGATCCCGATGTCGTCTACAACA
>CAYPGS010000012.1:79769-95435 GCA_964410395.1 uncultured bacterium | reverse complement strand
TGTTGTAGACGACATCGGGATCCGCGAACCAGACCTCGGTCCCAGGCAAGATGGTCGCAGTCACTCCATTTGGAACCGTCTCCCACTCGTCCACGCAAAGGTATCTCGTGTTGGCTGGCAGAGTGACATCCGCAGAAAGATCCAGAGAGCTTGGCACAGCTCGATACTGGTACTTAAAGGGGATGGATTGCGACCAGAGAGCTCCGTCGGCGGCCTCGATTTCGGTCAATGATGCAAGAAGAACCACGCTCTTGAAGCGTGCGCCAAAGCAGGGTACTTCCACTTCGATAACTGTGCTGGTATCCGGTTGAGGAACGAAGATGCTGTCGATGAGCACGGCAGTTTCACCGTGCATGTCCAGGTCCTCACTATGGTCGGGATATCCAAGCACCCAGAAGTGGAGAAGCTCGTTTCCGTTCGGGGTCCACTCGAAAGGAGGGCCATTGGCTTCGCAATCACAAGATTCCTCCAAGTCGATCTCCACCTGCAAGTCGTAGCACTCGCCTGAGGCGAGGATAGATTCATCCGCGTAGAACGGCAGAACTTCGAATCCGAATGCCTCGAAAAGGAGTTCCCTGCGAAGATCATAAAGGGCGGAGGAATCCGAGCAACTCGAACCAACCCTGTCCCAGGTAATTGGGCCTTCCTCACTAACCCAGGAAGTGGAGACTTCTACATAATAGGGGAGAACGAGCGCGTCATCGCAACCCCAGCTTCCGTTTTCTTCCGTGTCGTGGAAGAAGTGAAAGTTATCACGGATGGATGAACCCTCGTCTTCCGGCATGAAAATGGACACATCGCCCATCAAGTGCCCGGAGTTTACCCAGAGGGCCAGGACGTATTCCCGCAACAGTTCCTGGAGGCGCCCGTCGCCGGTGGTTTCATCGAAACTCCCACCAAGAAGCAATGACAGCACTTCTGCAAGTGAATCGAAGTCATACTTTGCAGGACCCTCCAACCAGCATTCCTCATGATACCATTGAGATAATGCATCGTCCTGTAGATCCCCCAGATCAAAATTCAGGCGCTGAGTAATGTAGGCGATGAGTGGTTCGAAGACCCAAGAGCGCCTGTTGGTTCTCCCACTTTGATCCTCCCACTCCCAGCATTCCTGACGCCATCCATGAGCCCCAAGTCCAGTTCGATAGTGCTTGTCATTGATTGGATCCGAGAAGTGTTTTCCGCAGAAGAACTCTGAGGAGTGAGCCACAAATTCAATTGCATTTGCCGGGGTAGTGGTGGGGCCCCCCGAGTAAGCCTCACCCCAATGCCGGCATCCCATGCCATCGACATGCCAGGGTTCAGTTGAAAAATGAGCGATATGTCCCCACTCGTGGGCAAAACCGTAGTGAGTCAGTTCCCAGACTGTCGTTTCAGGATCATCATGAAGGCTCAAATAGACTCGCCCATTATGTGGCAGGGCGATACTCCCAGGATCTTCCTCCCAATCTTCCAATTCCTCGTCCCACCAGGACCCCTCTAGGAGCCACAGTGTGAAGTTGCTCCTGTCGACGACATCTCCATATCTGGATTCCCATTGGAAATGAATATACGGAAAATCTGTGTTTTGATCCTCGCCGATGTATTCTGCAATCCTATCCGCCCAAGTCGAATCCGCAGTGCATTCCGCCGGTATGATTTTCTCGGCGAAGGCCTGAATGTTCTCCAAGGGCCAAAAGGCCTCATTGGGATCAGCCCAGTTATCCCAGTGAACCTTGATCGTGAATACATCGTTGAAACAGTCGCTGAAGTAGGACTCTGGAATCTCCTCGAACTCTGAGTCCGGAGGGTATCCCGCGCGATCGGGTGGATCCAGTGCATTGGCACAAAAAAAGTCATAGGCCGGACTTTGGCCTACCAGAGTCAGAATCAGAACGGAAAAAAGAAACCACGATCTCATGTGTTTCATAGCATCTCCTTTGGTCTGTTGACTCCAGAATTGCTATGAAGGTCGCAGTTCCATCCAAGGGGCTCTCTGCATTTCCCCACCGCAGCCCTCCTTAAATTCAGACTGGTCAGGGCTGTACTTGGGGTCAATAGTGGAATACTTAACGACGCATTGCCCTCTTCTGTGATCTAGATCACGGTTAATGGGCAGAATCACGAAACCCAATTCACTCTCCAATAGTCAGCATGGCATTCTCAAATTCTGCTTTTTCCGGTATAATCATGGGCAAGCAAATGGAGAAAGTCAGTGAAACTGCGTATTGCTTTACTATTGGTCTTAGCACTGCTGCCCCTGGCGCCACAGGCCACGATCTTGCAGGTCTTTCCTGACGGCACAGGCCTCTTCCCCACGATCCAGAGCGCCATCGACGCAGCCACAGTCGGCGACACGGTCCAACTCGCACCGGGTACCTACACCGGCGAGGGCAACCGTCGCTTGGACTTCGGCGGCAAGGACCTGACCCTGCGGGGAAGCGGGGATCCCGCCGCGACCGTCATCGACTGTCAGCTGCAGGATGTAGGCATGCTCTTCCAAAGCGGCGAGACGGAGAACTCCTTGGTGGAAAAACTGACCATTGCCCGGGGGATGGATCCTGAGCGATTCCCCGGCGCGGGGATCATTTGTGAGTATTCAAGCCCAGTTTTTCGTCATCTGGTTTTGCTGGAAAACCAGGCCGTAGGAAATGCAGGCTTGAGTTTGTACTATGCCACCGTGCTCATTGAAGATTGCCTTTTCGAAGGAAACACCTCCAATGTTTCGGGAGGGGCTATTGGCTCCGGCTTCTCCTCCGCGGTGATTCGTAGAACCTCTTTCCTCAACAACACATCTGATATCTTCGGGGGTGCAATCAATTGCGATGCCGAAAGCCAGTTCCTCTGCGAGGATTGTCTGTTCGAGGGCAACCTGATCGATGACTGGGGCGGAGCCATTCGTGTCTACGGCAGTGCTAGCGCCGAGCTGACCGGCTGCGTCTTCCGGAACAACCAGGCCAAACACGGCGGCGCTCTCTATGCCTCTGGCCTGGTGGCCATCGAGGACTGTGTATTCGAGGGAAACTACGCAGTGAATTACGCGGGTGCTTGTTTGTTCAAGTATGAACCCCTCGAGGGCATCTCCTCGATCCACAACTCCCTATTCTACGCCAACGATGCTGGTGCCGGAGGAGGCGGGCTCATCGCGACCTACTATGGCGCCTTCACGATGTCCAACTCAACGGTGGTAGGCAACTACGGCATGGAGCAGAATGGCGCGGGCATTTCATGTGGCACGGCCGGTAGCGCCTGGATCAACAACTCCATCATCGCCTTTAATCATGGACCGGGAGTTAGGCACGACGCATCCAGCAGCATCGAGATCGCCTGCAGCGATGTCTACGGCAACACGGGCGGCAACTACACCGGAGAGATGGAGGACCAGACGGGCCTCAACGGCAACATCAGTTCGAACCCCTTGTTCTGCGACTACGAGAACTGGAATCTGACCCTGGCCTCTCAGTCTCCCTGCCTGCCGGAGAACAACAACTGCGGCGTGCTCATGGGCGCCCTGGGGGAGGGTTGCACGCTGACGGGTGTGGATGAGGCGCCGGCCTTCGGAGCGCGACTGATTGCCGCCTATCCGAACCCCTTCAACCCGACCACGACGATCTCGATGGAGCTGGAGTCAGCGGCCGAGGTGCGTCTGGCCGTCCACGATGTCGCCGGAAGGCAGGTCAAGGTGCTGCACGAGGGCCGGCTCGCGGCCGGCCCTCATGAGCTGCTCTGGCGAGGCCGGGACGACGCAGACCGGCCGGTCCCCAGCGGGCTCTATTTCATCCACATGGACTCTGCCGAGGGGCGCAGTTCCCGCAAGATCACACTGCTGCGTTAGTCGACCTTCGCCCAGGAGCGCTTGCCACTCAGGCTCTCGACGTCCAGCCGCCAGACCCGCGTTCCGGTGACAGCTTTGGCATCCATGGGCCAGTCGCGTCCCGAGTACTGCCGCATGATCTGATTGAGTCCGTGGGCCTTGTCCTCGGGCTCGATCAATTCCGTCATGGTTCCGTAGCCGATGACGCTTTCGAAGGCGTAGGTCCACTTGCAGGCTATCTCGGGGTGGTCGACCAGCTCGACGTTTCCCTCGAACTCGAAGCAGACCCGCGGATTGGCTTCCACAAAGTCCAGCTTTCGTCCCACGAGAGCCGTGTGGAAGTAGAGAGCCGAGCCATCGTAGCCGAAGGAGATGGGCACCAGGTAGGGTTCGTCGTTCTTGGCGAAGGCCAGACGGCAGACCTGCGCGCCGCGGATGATGGCGTCCATTTCGCTGCGTTCGGTGATTTCCTTGTCGCTGCGTCGCAAGGGCTAGCCGCCGATGGATGGCGCGAGCATCTGGCCGAGATAGTAGGGCCAGACCAGGAGAGCGAAGAGGCCCTTGCCGAAGCTGAGCTGACAGAAGCCGAGTGTGAAGAGCCAGCCGATGAACCAGATGGAACCGGCGAACACGTTCTTGACAACGACTTTCTTCTCGCCCATGGGGACCTCCTCGATCCGATGACTACTTGGGGGGAAGGCTGAGCGCGAAGGCCACTCCCTTGTCGACCCAGGCCACGAGGGCCTTGTCGCTGGCGTAGCCTTTCGGCGAGACCATGACCCATCCCTTCATGGCGCGTCCAGTGATATCGAAAACCCGCGTGTGGGGCTCGGCGAGGGCGGCCTCGCCCTGCTCGGGCCCCACGCGCACGATGAGATCGTCGTTCAACACGCCGCAGGCCATGTTGCCCTTCAGCATGTAGCCCACGCCGCCGAACATCTTCTTCTCCTCGAGGCCCTTTCGGCCTTCGAGCGCTTCGTGAACGCGCTGGGCGAGTCCTTCGTCGTAGGCCATGGCTTCCTTTCAGATCACGCGCCCCATGGCGCGAAGGATGGCGAGGGTCTTGGGCGTGAACTGGTCGCGCAGATACTTCATCTCATAGTCCGAATCGAAGAGCGCGACCTTCACCGTTTCGAGGCCGTAGCTCTCCTCCGAATCGGCCTCGAGCTTTTCGGCGAGGCTCGTATCGATTTCCAGGCGAAAGATGTACTGCGGCTCGGTCACCGCACCGCGCTCGAGGGTGATCGTCTCGTAGGACGGTCGCACCCGCTCCAGCTCCTCGGCGAGAAGTCCGCTGAGTTCCTCCTCACGGGCTTCCCGGATCAGAGCCTCGAGAGGTTCCTCGCCCGCGTCCAGGGCACCGCCGAGCATCTCGAGGTGCCGGTCCTTCTTCCGGCCCGGCGCACGCTTCCGCGAGAAGAGATAGAAATCCCCCGCGCGGATCATGACCTTCGCGACCTGCTTCATGACATCCTTCTCGGCCTGCGGACCTAACCGATGTCGAACACCGACAGGTCCTCTTCCTTCTTGAAGCTGAAGGTGTTCGTATCCTGGTTGTGAAGCAGGGCCCTCTCGACTTGACGACCCGTGAACATCAGGTTGAAGAGCGCCTTCAGGGCCGGGTCCTTCCTTACCGGATCCCCCACGAAATAGCTGTGATCGATACCCACACTCTTGACGTGCGTCACATCGATATAGCGCGCGTTATCCGCATTCAGCTTTCCGATGTAGTGTCCGAGCCGGGCCTTCTGCTCTCCCCCGAACTTGACCCTTGACGCGGCCAGTGCCTTGTCGTGCTCGTTGATGACCACATAGACCCGGTTTCGCACCTGGAGTCGCTCCACCCACTCGGCGTGCTTCTCGTTATTGGTGTCGGCGGCAACCAGAGCCACGTTATCGAAGACGAGCTTCGCCGCCTGGCTGCTGCCCGGCTTGAGTGCGTACTTCAGCAGATAGTTGCCCATGCTGTGACAAAGCAGTGAGAGCTTCACCGTGCATTTCTTGGATATGAAACCGGTGTAGACTTCTTCCCAACCCATTCCCCCGTCGGGGTGTTTCCGGTCTGCGGCCTTTTTCGCCGCTTTGATCGTGTCCTGGATCATCAGCTCATGGTACTCGCCGATTTTCTCGATGACACGGTTCAGGGCTCCCATGGATACGCGGGCGTCGGCCTTGTCGTCACGGTACTTGAGGGTTCCTTCCGTCAGGCCACCGCCGTTCGCCGGCCATGAGAAGGGAAGGACGTAGGCGTCGTAAAGCTCCTCGAGATTCTTCACCGACTTCAGGACGTCTTCCATGTCGTTGTTGTAGCCGTGAACGAAGAACAGGATGTTCTTGCCATCCCTCCTGGCCTTCCCGAAGATCTCGCAGGCGGCCTCGAAGGTGCCGGGCTGAGGAGCCTTGATCTTGACATCACTGAGTCCATGATCTTTCAGAAGCTTTTCGATACGTGCCTGCGACTTGATCTCGTTCGCTAGAAGCGTGACCTTGTAGTCGCCGTTCTTTCCTCCATCTCCTGTGATTCGTACCACCCGCAGCTCGTTGGGCCCTTTGTCGCTGGGTTCCTTCCCAAGCCGCTTCAGGCCCGTCTCCTCTTCGATATACCTACGATTGGTTACCACCAGCATGGCTACTCCTCCCAGATTCCGAGTGTTCGACCGCTCGAAGGCTCCGGCATGCCCAGCGGTTGGCTATACCATTCATCAATGGAAGCTATACCATATTCGGAAGTGGATTTGGAAAGCTGATCGATCAGACGAACCCAGGTTTCACAAATTCAGGCTAAGGAGGTAGAATCCTCTGAATTCGCGGATCTACTGAGGGCTCATGGGGGTGGCTTCTCCAAGAAACTGCATCACTTCGGTGCGCCACCGATCTGGACTGGCTGAAAGATACGACTCGTGGGTAAGTGACTCGAAGACGACGAATCGCTTCTTGGTGGAAACCGCCTCGAAGACGTTCATCGCCTCGTGGACTTTCGCGCGAGGATCCTCCTCCCCCTGAAGCATCAGAACAGGGCACCGGACGAAGCTCGCGTAGAGTTCGGGATCATGCTCGAAGCCGTTGAATCCTGCCTGGACGCCTCCCCAGAAGACGAGAAGCTCCGCGTTTGGAAAGGCGGGAACACCCATCAGCTTGAAACGATTTCGTACTGTGTTGATCAAGCGATCGAACACAGCCTCGATGACGATCGCCTCTGGATCCAGATTGTACACGTGTACAGCTCGTAGAATCGCGGCCGCCCCCATCGACTTGCCGTACAGTATCACTCGTGAATGATTCAGAAACTCCTCGGCGAACGAGACCGCTCTAGCAACATCTTCCGCCTCATCGTGTCCGAGAGTCGTGGAAGATCCCGTGGACTCTCCTGACCCTCTAAAATCCACCAGCAGGACCGCGTAACCCGATTCCAGGAAGACCTTCGCCTCCTCAAGCACATCGGTTTTATCTCCCGCATATCCATGGAATAGAAGTACGAGTGCATCGCTGTCGTCGGGATCGCAATACCAGGCGCCTAGATCGGGACGACCAGGATCTTCAATGCGGGTCTTGACGCAATCTTCATCGAGGGAGGTTGGCGGAAGCTTCGACTGCGGGCGAGGCAGTTCAATTCCACGTAACAGGACTTTCAACTTCTCGGCAGCAGTCAGATGCTCAGGTTTCGAAGTCTTTTCTCCAGATACAGAGTGAAAGTTCAGCATCGATCGAGCGTGATTGAACGCCAATAGATTGAGCACGATGAAACAGAGGACTAGAAACAGAACCAGGACGATCGCGACTCTTCTCAGCCTTGGCATCACCCCTCCTTCGGCTCAACACCTTACGTTATTGGAGGGCTGAAGTTCGCGGCGGTTCAGGTACCCAGAACTGCCGTAACCACGCGGTCGCGCCCGGTAAGATCTGGATGTACCTCGACACCCTCGAAGCCGGCCTCGGCGAGCAGGGCGCTCACGGCCTCGCCCTGGGTTTCGCCGATCTCCAGGGCGATGAGCCCTCTGGGTCGAAGCCGCGATGGCGCCTGTTCGGCGATCATGCGGTAGGAGTCCAGGCCATTCTCACCGGCGAAGAGCGCGGCCCGGGGATCGTGATCGGCGACTTCGGGAGGCAGGATCGCCTCCTCGTCCAAACACACATAGGGAGGATTGCTGACGACGAGGTCCACGCCCTCGCCTTCGGGAAGGCCCTCGACCCCCACGAAGTTCACGCGATGGGACACGCCGTTCAGCTCGGCGTTCTCCGCGGCGAGTGCCAGAGCCTCTTCGGAAACATCGGAGGCGGTGATGGATAGATCCTCGCGTTGTTTCGCGAGGGCGATGCTGATGGCGCCGCTTCCCGTTCCCAGCTCCAGCGCTCGAACCGGGCCCTCGGGGAGCAGGCCGAGCACCTTTTCCACCAGAACTTCGGTCTCCTGCCGCGGGATGAACACCCCCGGCCGCATCTTGAGCCTGTGTCCGTAGAATTCGGTGTCCCCCACGATGAGTTGCAGGGGCTCGCGGTCGCGGCGGCGCTTCAGCATCCCGCGATAGGCCGCGCGTTCCTCATCGCTGAGCGGACGATCGAACTTGAGATAGAGATCGAGGCGGGAACAACCGAGCAGATGGGCGAGCAGAAGTTCGGCGTCCAGGCGGGGCGAATCCACGCCCGCCGCGGCAAGAAAATCCGCCGAGGGTGGGATGACCTCCATCACCGCCCACTCGGCCTTGGCGCTCACGCTTCCTCCACCACCAGCAGGCTCTCGCGATAGCTGAGACGCAGGCCGTCGAGAAGCTCGTCCATGTCGCCCTCCATGAAGGCGCCGAGGTTGTAGAGCGTCATGCCTATGCGATGGTCGGTGATGCGTCCCTGAGGGAAGTTGTAGGTGCGGATCTTCGCCGAACGGTCGCCGCTGCCCACCATGTCCTTGCGCGCGGCGCTGATCTCGGCCTCCTGCTCGGCCTTCTTCAGGTCGTAGAGCCGGGCCGCCAGGATCTTCATGGCCTTGGCCTTGTTCTTGTGCTGGCTCTTCTCGTCCTGACAGCTCACCACCAGACCCGTGGGCTCGTGGGTGATGCGCACGGCGCTGTCGGTTGTGTTCACGCTCTGCCCGCCGGGACCGCTGCTGCGATAGACGTCGATGCGCAGATCGTTCTCCTCGATCTCCACGTCCACCTGCTCCACTTCGGGCAGCACGGCCACCGAGGCGGCGCTGGTGTGAATGCGTCCGCTGGACTCCGTGGCCGGCACCCGCTGCACGCGATGCACGCCCGACTCGAAGCGCAGGCGACCGAAGGCTCCCTCGCCGCGCAGGGCGAGGATGACTTCCTTCAAGCCGCCGACCGCGCCCTCGGTGCTGCTCATCACTTCCATCTTCCAGCTCTGGCGCTCGGCGTAGCGCTGGTACATGCGGTAGAGGTCGCCCGCGAAGAGGCCCGCCTCGTCGCCGCCGGTGCCGGCGCGGATTTCGAGAATCAGGTCGCGGTCATCGTCGGGATCCTTGGGAACGAGCAGCAGCTCGAGCTCGGCCTCCATCTCGGGAAGCTTGGCCTCGGCCTCGGCGATCTCCAGCTCGGCCAGTTCCTTCATTTCATCGTCGCCGCCGTCCAACAGTTCCTGGGCTTCGACCCGTCCGTCCCAGAGCTCCAGATAGGGACGGGCCAGTTCGGCCACGCTTCGAAGATGCTTGAACTCGCTGCCCACTTCCTTGGCCCGCCGGCGGTCGCTGAGCACTTCGGGATCCACCATGAGCTGCTCGACTTCGGCGAGCCGCTCCAGTACCTTCCGCGCCTTGCCGCTCAGGTCCTTCATCCCACGATCTCCTCTTGCGCCTCTTCTTCTTCCGCTTCTTCCTCTGCTCCTGCTTCCGCTCCTGCTTCGGCTTCGGTTTCCGATTCGGCTTCCAAACTCATCTCGCCGAAGGACGGAATCCTCTCGGCCGCCTCGTTCGGATCCAGACAGGCCGCCAGGGAAGTCAGCGCCACCTCGCACTGCTCAAGGTCGGGTTCCTTGGTGGTCAGCAGCTGCAGGCCGAGCCCCGGATAGACCAGGGGCGCCAGCCAGGGGCGCCACTTGGGCTTGCCGCTGAGCTTGATGAGCTCGTAGGAGATGCCGCCGATGAGCGGCACGAAGGCCAGACGCAGCAGCCGGTCGCCGAGGGTGATGGGCTTGCCCAGGAAGACGAAGACGAGAATGGA
Organism: uncultured bacterium; assembly: GCA_964410395.1. Classification (GTDB taxonomy): domain Bacteria; phylum Krumholzibacteriota; class Krumholzibacteriia; order JACNKJ01; family JACNKJ01; genus JACNKJ01. Next base: position 85,472 of record CAYPGS010000012.1, on the reverse strand, counting down.
CACCACCATCACCAGCAGCAGGAAGCTCGTGCCGCAGCGCGGGTGCAGGCGGGTGTTGGCCAGGATCGATTCGGGGGTCATGGGCTCGCCCGACTCGTAGGCGTTGATGGTCTTGTGCTCGGCGCCGTGATACTCGAAGACGCGCCGCATGTCCTTCCACAAACTGATGAGCCAGATGTAGAGCAGGAAGATCACGAGGCGGAAGACGCCGTCCACCAGGTTCCAGAGCAGGCCGCTATCGGTGCGCACGGTCCAGTCGGTGAGGTACTGGGGCACGAAGAAGAAGAGGCCGATGCCCAGCACGAAGGCCAGCACCATGGTGAATCCCATGCTCGCCTTCTCCTGCCACTCGCTGCGCTTGGCCGCCTCTTCGGGCATGGCGATCTCGGCCGAGTAGCTCAGCATGCGCATGCCCACGTACATGGTCTCGATGAGGCCGATGGCCCCGCGCAGGATAGGCACCTTGTGCATCTTGATGCGCACCAGGAAGCTCTGGAAGGGCTCCTTGGTGAGGACGATCTTGCCCTCGGGATTGCGTACGGCGCAGGCGATGTACTCCTTGGCCCGCATCATCACGCCTTCGATGACGGCCTGTCCGCCGACGGCGAAAGATTCTTGGTTCTCTTTCGGCATGAAACTCCCCTGTGAGGATAGCTATCAGCGCCCAGCGACCAACCGGAAAAGCGACTTCAGGCTGGTAGCTGGAAGCTGGTGGCTGGCAGCTACAAAAAGACGCACCCCTTCGGATGCGCCTGGAATTCTGGGATAGCTTGTTAGCCCTTCATCTTCTTCCGGTAGTCGCCGTAGCGCTTCTGGAAGCGCTCCACGCGTCCGGCCGTGTCCACCAGCTTCTGCTTTCCGGTGTAGAACGGATGGCAGCTCGAGCAGATTTCCACGGAAATCTCGGCCTGAGTCGAGCGGGTCTCGATGACGTTCCCGCAAAGACAGGTAATCTTGCTGTCGATGTACTCTGGGTGGATACCCTTCTTCATGATTCGATACTCCTCGTTGTCCTTCCCCCGGGGAACGGGCGTCCCCGATAGGTCAGGCGTTCATGGAATCCAAGAACTTCTGATTCGTCTTGGTCTTCGTCATCTTCTCCAGCAGGAACTCCATGGCCTCGACCATGGGCTTCTCGCTCAGGAATCTCCGTAGAACATACGACTTAGTGATGGCTTTTTCATCCATCAGCAGCTCTTCTTTTCGGGTGCCGCTGCGGAAAATATCGATGGCCGGATAGACCCGCTTGTCGCTAAGTCTCCTATCCAGAACGATTTCGCAGTTACCGGTGCCCTTGAACTCCTCGAAGATCACCTCGTCCATGCGGCTGCCGGTCTCGATGAGGGCCGTAGCGATGATGGTCAGGCTGCCGCCCTCCTCGATGTTCCGGGCCGCGCCGAAGAAGCGCTTGGGGCGCTGCAGGGCGTTGGAGTCGACGCCACCGGACAGGATCTTGCCCGAATGGGGCACCACAGAGTTGTGGGCGCGGGCCAGACGGGTGATGGAGTCGAGCAGGATGACCACATCCTTGCCGGCCTCCACCAGACGCTTGGCCTTCTGCATGACCATGTCCGAGACCGCCACGTGACGCTCGGCGGGCTCGTCGAAGGTCGAGGCGACCACCTCGCCGCGCACCGAACGGCTCATGTCGGTGACTTCCTCGGGCCGCTCGTCGATGAGCAGCACTATGAGCACGACGTCCTCGTTGTTGGCGGTGATGGCGTTGGCGATGTTCTTCAGCAGCACGGTCTTACCCGTACGCGGGGGCGCCACGATGACGGCGCGCTGGCCCAGGCCGATGGGCATGAGCAGGTCGACCACGCGGGTGGTCAGGTCCTTGGCGTCGTACTCGAGATTCAGCTTCTGATCGGGGAAGAGCGGCGTGAGGTTGTCGAAGAGAACCTTGGGCTTGCCGATCTCCGGGGCCTCGTAGTTGATGGCCTCAACGCGCAGAAGGGCGAAGTAGCGCTCGTTGTCCTTGGGCGGGCGGACCTGGCCGGTGATGGTGTCTCCGGTACGCAGGTCGAATCGCTTGATCTGGCTCGGGCTGATGTAGATGTCGTCGGGCCCGGGCAGGTAGTTGTAGTCGGGCGAGCGAAGGAAGCCGTATCCCTCGGGAAGCACCTGCAGGACGCCTTCGGAGAAGATGAAGCCGTTCTGCTCGATCTGGGCCTCGATGATGCGGAAGATGAGCTCCTGCTTCCGCATGGAGCTGGCGCTCTCGATTTCCAGATCCACGGCGATGTTGGCCAGATCCTGGATGCTCTTGTCCTTGAGATCGGCGATGTCCATGATGCGGCCGTCGGCGTTGTCCCGGGTCACGATATCCGGGTCCGCTCCTTCGCCGTTGGGATGTTCGCCTAACTGCTTGGGTCCACGGGGGCTATAGCGTCGCCCTCCACGCTGGGAAGAACGGCGACGGCCGCCACGTTGTGACCTTTCCTCGATATCACTTTTCAATGATGATGCTCCATTTGAGTTGCATGGGGGACCACGAGATAGGGTCCTGGGGGAATCCTGGGATTCAAATGAGTTGAGACGGGATCGTCGGGAATCGGCCCGGATTGGGCGCTACGGACAGTAAAGGTAGATGACCGGGCATCCCCTGTCAAGGAGTATCGGCCTAAGGACTTGAAATCTAAACAGTAACCTTATCTAAATCCGGCTTGCGGACAAAGGAAAGGGGCCGGGTTGGACCCGGCCCCCTGTCCGAAAAACCGCAATTAAATCCTTATTCGATGGTCATATCCGTGACTTCGAAGCCCGCCACTTCCTCGGGCTCGGCCACGAAGAAAGCCGAGAAGTCGCGCTCCTCGCCGGGCTCGATGAGCTCGAACTCGGCGAAGGCCGTATCGATGATCTCGCCCATCTCGTCGAGCAGGTCGATGCTCAGCTCGATGAAGTCGATGCCGTCCTCCCGCTTGTTCAGCAGGATGCCCTTCACGAAGCGACCCTCGAGGTCGGCGGTGATGATGGCCACGTCGTCCTTCTCGAAGAGGGCGTTGGCACGACGCTCCTCCTCGGCCTGCTCGGCCTTGCTCATGAGCAGGGGCGGCGTGTCGTCGGCCAGACCCTTGTAGGTGGCGTAGGCGCGATAGGCGTCCTCGTAGAGGGTGCGATTGTCCAGGAAGCCCTGGTTGTCGCCGGCGTCATCGGCGGCCACGGCCTTGTCGCGATAGGCGTTGGCCAGGATCTGAAAGACCTGCGCGTCGGTGGTCTGGAAGAACTCCTCGAGGCGCTTGGCCGAGGCGATGGCCGCGTCCAGGTCGCCGCTCTTGTACTCGCAGTATTCCTTGTAGTACCAGAGCTTCGAATCGTTGGGATCCAGATCCAGCGCGTGCTGGAAGTTCACGGCGGCCTCGGGGAAGAGCTCGGCGGTCATGAAGGACATGCCCGCGAACATGGGAGCGTCCACGGACATGTGGGCGTCCATGGCTTCGATGTCTCCGGCGTCCTCGGCGGCCTTGTACTGTCCGCGACGCAGCTCGGCGGCCTTGGAGAGGGCCTGTCCCGCGAAGGGATAGAAGCTCTTCTGCGTCTTGGCCACGGCCTCTTCATAGAGGATGTATCCGAAGGCCTCGTGGGTGCTGTAGAAGTCGGGCAGCTCGCCGGTGACCTCGCGATAGCGATCGAGATAGGGCTGGCGCTCGGCGTCGTCCTGTCCCGGGATCACGTATAGATTGCCGAGCACCGTGCAGAGCAGGCGCGCGGTCTCTTCCTGGTTCGCCGCTTCGGTCTCGAGTTCGAGAGCGGTGTTCAGGTTCTCGAGGCCCTGCTGCAGCAGTCCCTGGTACTCGAGCTGGTCGATCTTCTTGAACTTCTCGGCCTTGAGGATGTACGAGCGAGCCAGGTTGCTGTAGCCCCTGGGCTCCTCGGGATTTGCCTCGGTGGCCTGAGTGAAGAACTCCTCGGCCATCTCGTAGTTCTCGTCATTGGTGTACTGGATACCCTCGTTGAAGACCTTGGTCCAGTTGGACTGGATGTTGGCCTCCGCCGACTCGGCCCGCTCGGGCTTCAGCTCCGCCGCCTTCTTGAAGTTTTCGTAGGCGTTGCGGTAGTCCTCGAGCATGGACTGACTGAGAGCCATGTAGAAATAGGCTTCGCCGTCTTCAGGGTTCAGCTCGAGCGCCTCGACACAGAGGGACTCGGCGATTTCGAACTCACTCTGCTGATAGCGCAAAATGGCGCTGGAGGTCTGCATGGAGTTGCAGCCGACGATCAGGGCCAGCAGCCCCAAAAGACCCAAGGTGAAAAATCTTCCATACTTCATCCCTGACCTGTCCTCCTTCGTGACCCTTTTCGCAAGGATATCGCACGGCTGGGAAGGTGGCCCCCCGGGGCAGTGCCAGCCGCTAAAAATGGTCTGTTTGTGGAGCTTGGACCGTGGGAACGGTATACGCCAAGTGCCGAAAAGTCAAGGGGCCCGGGGGGGGAAAGGCGAGGCAGCCGGGGGCCGTCCTAGAGCAGGGATTCCGGGTCCACGTCCAGGTCCAGGGACAGGGCTCCGCTGCGCTTCATTTCCTTGGCCAGAGCGGCGAAAGCCTCTGGAAACCATGCCTTTTGCTCGTGGCTGAGCCGTCCCTTGAAAAGAACCTGACGGCGGTGGCGGCCCTTGAGCCGGGCCAGGGCGGCCTCCACGGGTCCCAGAATGTCTCCGGGATGCTCCGGCCAGGTTTCCCGGAATCGCCGGATGAGCTTCTCCGCCGCCCTATCGGCCAGGGACTCCTCGGGGGCCGAGATCATCAGCGAGGTCAGCTTCCGGAAGGGCGGATAGCCCAGCAAGCGCCGCTCGCGCAGCTCCCCCTCCAGAAACTCCTCGCCCCGCCCCTCGGCCAGGCCCGTGAGCACGGGATGCTCGGGGCTGAGGGTCTGCACGATGACCCGTCCCGGCGCTTCGCCGCGGCCCGAGCGCCCCGCCACCTGCTCCAGCAGCTGCCAGCTGCGCTCGGCGGCGCGGAAGTCGGGGAGGAAGAGCCCCGTGTCCGCCGAAACCACGCCCACCAGGGTGACCTCGGGGATGTGGTGGCCCTTGGCGATCATCTGCGTGCCCAGAAGCAGGGCAGGCCCTTCCTCGGAGAAGCGGGCGAGAATGTCGGCGTGGGCGCCCTTGCGGGAGGTGCTGTCCAGATCCATGCGCAGGATGGATGTGTTCTCGAAGCGCATCTGCAGGGCCATCTCCACCTGCTGGGTGCCCGCCCCCACCAGCTCCCAGCGTCCGCCGCCGCAGTCCGGGCAGGCCGGCGGCAGGGGCCGCGTCAGGCCGCAGTAGTGACAGAGCATGCGGCCCTGGCCGGAATGGTAGGTGAGCGAGATGTCGCAGCGGGTGCAGCTGGGCACGTGTCCGCAGGCGCGACAGATGCGGAAGCGGCTGTGACCCCGACGGTTCAGGAGCAGCATGGCCTTCTCGCCGCGCTCCAGGGTCTTGTCGAGGGCCTCCAGCAGGGTCTCGGAGAAGAGCTCGCCGCCGGCCTCGGACATGTCCACGATCTCCACCTTCGGGCGCAGACCGCCCCCCACCCGTTTGGGCAGCTCGAGCAGCCGGTACTTGCCCCGGCTGGCGTTGTGCAGGCTCTCCAGGCTGGGCGTGGCGCTGCCTAGTATCACCGTGGCGCCGCTGGCCCGTCCCCGCACCAGCGCCACCGAACGGGCATGGTAGCGGGGCTTCTCGGTCTGCTTGTAGGAGCCGTCGTGTTCCTCGTCCAG
>CAYPGS010000012.1:41378-79669 GCA_964410395.1 uncultured bacterium | reverse complement strand
CATGGTAGCGGGGCTTCTCGGTCTGCTTGTAGGAGCCGTCGTGTTCCTCGTCCAGGATGATGAGCCCCAGGTGCGGAAAGGGCGCGAAGATGGCGCTGCGCGGCCCGAGCACCACGCGGATGCTCCCCTCGCGGATGCCCTTCCACACCGTGAAGCGCTCCCCAGCGCTGAGCCCGCTGTGGAAGATGCCCACCTGGTCGCCCAGGCGCGCCCGGAAGCGGCGGGCGGCCTGCGGCGTGAGGCTGATCTCGGGCACCAGCACGATGACCTGCTCGCCGGCCGCCAGCACCTTCTCGATGGCCCGCAGATAGATCTCGGTCTTGCCGCTGCCGGTGACTCCCGCCAGCAGGAAGGACGCGAAGCCCTCGTCCAGGGATTGCTCGACTTCTGCCAGGACCCGCTTCTGATCCTCATTGAGACGCAGGGCCTTCGGGCGCTCCGGCGCCGGTTCCGGTTCCAGCTTCCGCGGCCGTTTCATGGGTTTGATGGGCAACATGGAGCGCAGCACCTCGCCCAGGGACGCGCCGTAGTAGCCGGACATCCACCGTCCCAGGTTGAGAAGGGACGCGTCGAGCCAGGACTCCTCGTCGAGCAGCTCGTCGATATCGCGGATGCGATCGGGATTCGCGGCAAGATCGGCCTCGAGCTCGGCGGCCCGCCGTTCGCGCAGCACGAATCCGAGTTCCTTGGTGCGCCCGAAGGGCACCTTCACCCGCGCGCCGGGCTCGGGGACGGGCATGTCATCGGGCAGGCGATAGCTGAAGGTCCTGCGTAGGGGCAGGGCCACGGCGATGTCGAAGAAGCGGGGGGCGTCGGGCATGGGACGAACATAGCACATCAGCAACCAGCTTCCAGCCGCCAGCTACCAGCAAGAAAAACCCGCCCCAGAGGTGGGCGGGTCAGGCTGGTCGCTGGTAGCTGGTAGCTAGTTCTTGATCCCCAGCATCTCGCTGACGCGGCCGATCAGCTTGTTCGGGCTGAATGGCTTGGTCATGTAGTCGTCCGCGCCGGCCTCCATGCCGCGCTTGCGGTCCTCCTCGCGCCCGCGGGCGGTGAGAAGGAGCACGGGGATCTCCTTGGTCGAGGGGTCGCCCTTGAGGCGACGACAGGTCTCGTAGCCGTCCAGGCGCGGCATCATGATGTCCATGACGATGAGGTCGGGCCTCTCGCTGCGCGCGCGGGCCAGAGCCTGTTCGCCGTCGGCCGCGGTGATGACGTCGAAGCCCTCGGCTCCGAGACTGAAATCGAGAATGTGGAGAATGTACACCTCGTCGTCTACGACGAGCACCTTGCCCTGGAACATCCGGCTCCTTTCCTACTTGCCCAAAGTTCCGGAACCCGGCTGAGGCTCGGGCTCGCTGACTCTTTCCTCGTAGCTCTGCTCGGGATCGCGGCGACGCTCGCGCACCACGATGCTGCCGTCGTGCTGCTTGCCGAACTTCTTCAGCTCGAAGGCCGAGTCGCTCAGCTCTCCGGGATGACTGAAGTTGCCGCCGATCTTCGGGACCAACGCGATCGTAATGGTCATAAGCGGAATCTGCTTCTCGACGCCCTGGCGATCCAGGATCGACAGGTAGCCGCGCTTGACGTCGTCCTCACGGAAGAGCTTCAGCTTGCGCGTGTCGAACTCCTCCACGAGGGTGTCGGCGATGTCGTCACCGGTGTCCACCGGCGAGATCAGCACGAAGTCGTCGCCTCCCACGTGACCGGCGAAGACGTTCTCGTGCAGCTTGCGCTGCTCGGTGAGGATGCCGGCCAGCAGCTTGATGGCCTCATCGCCCTCGGCGTAGCCGTAGGTGTCGTTGTAGCCCTTGAAGTTGTCCAGATCGAGATAGAGGAAGGTGAAGTCCTCGCGGTTGTCCATGCGGCGATTGAGCTCTTCCTCGATGGCCGGATTGCCGGGCAATCCAGTGAGCGGGTTCGCCTCGCGCTGGTTGCGGAAGAGCATGAGCAGATTCTTCACGCGGGTCAGCATCTCGAGCTGATTGTAGGGCTTGGCGATGTAGTCGTTGGCGCCGAACTGCAGCCCCGAGTTCACGTCGTTCTGCCCGGTGCGGGCCGTGAGCATGATCACGGGGATCTGCGCGGTCTTGAAATCCTTGCGGATCTCGCGGCAGACCTCGTAGCCGTCCATGCGGGGCATCATCACGTCCAGCATGATCAGATCGGGACGATGCTCCAGGGCCATGCTCAGTCCCTCCTCGCCGTCGGCGGCGGTGAGGACGTCGTAGCCGGCTCCTTCGAGCTGGTATTCCATGATCTTCCGCAGGGAGGCTTCATCCTCGACGACTAGAATTCGTGCCTTGTCCAGCATGCTAAGACTCTCCATCCATGGGTCATGATTGCGATTGGCGCGCAGGGCCGCCGCTCTTGCCGAGCAAGGGATATGCCCTGTCCTGTATGGGAATCGGGAGATCGGGGGGAATTCTGAACGTCTATTTTTCCCAAGGTCCCGGGGAATCATGGGGAACGATGAGGAATCATGAGGAACAACGGGGAATAGGCCGTACGAGCGGGATACCCCAAGAAGCGATCAGGGAGCGGCCAGTCCTCCGCGGCTGAAGGGCTGAAGGGGCTCGAGGGCGGAAGATTTCTCATGGGGGCGGAAAGAGGCGGCGCAGGCGACCATGAGCCCGTTGTCGGTGCAGTACTTCGGACTGGGGGCGAAAACGGGAAGATCGAGCGCACCGAAACGCTCCTCGGCAGCCCCGAGCAACGCGCGGTTGGCGGCCACGCCCCCGGCGAGGTAGAAGGCCTCTAGGCTTCGACCCCGCGCCACCTCGAGTACCCGACCGAGGAGCTGATCCACCACCGCCTTCTGGAAGGAGGCCGCGAAGTCGGCGGCGGTCTCCTCGCTGCCCACCTCCTGCCAGAGCAGACGCGCGGCGGTCTTGATGCCCGAGAAGCTGTAGTCCAGTCCGCCGCCCTTGAGCTTGACCTTGGGAAAGGCGAATCGCTTGGGATCGCCATTCTTCGCCAGCCTCTCGATGATGGGCCCGCCGGGATATCCCAGCCCCATGATCTTGGCCACCTTGTCGAAGGCCTCCCCCGCCGCGTCGTCCCGGGTGCTGGCGAGCAGGCGATAGTCCCCCGCCCGGCGACAGAGGATGATCTGGCTGTGCCCGCCGGAGACCACGAGCACCAGGGAGGGGAAGAGCATGTCCCGCTCGAGATGGTTGGCGAGGATGTGCGCCTCGATGTGATGGATTCCCTGCACCGGCAGATTCCGCGCCCGGGCGAGGCCCATGGCGAAGGACACGCCCACCATGAGCGATCCCATGAGGCCCGGCCCCTGGGTCACGGCCAGGCGGTCGATGTCGTCCAGTTCGAGTCCGGCTTGATCCAGGGCCGCGCGCATGACCGGCGGCAGGTTGCGCAGGTGGGTGCGGCTGGCCAGCTCGGGCACCACGCCGCCGTAGCGCCCGTGTTCCAGCTGCGCGGCCGAGATCATGGCCAGTCCCTTGCGCTCGGTGCAGTAGATGCCCACGGAGCTGTCGTCGCAGCTGGTTTCGATGCCGAGGTAGATCACGCCCAGGCTCCCCGGTCGGCGGCGGCGTCCTCCACCCGGCGCCAGGCGGCCGGGAGGAAGTCGAGGATGTCCTTCGAGTTCATGGCGCGGCCCAGGGCCTCGCCCGCCCGGCGTCCCGCCTCGCCGTGGAGGAAGGCCGCCAGCAGCGTGGCCTCCAGCGCGCCTCCGCCCTGGGCGAGGATGCCGCCGCCCAGGCCTGTGAGCACATCGCCGGTGCCGCCGCGGGCCATGGCCGGATGTCCCGCGCCGATGGTGTAGAACTCTTCGCCCTCGCCCATCACGAGGGTGGGCACTCCCTTGGACAGCAGGATCAGATTGCCCCCCGCGGCCGCGGCGAGGGCTTCTTCGGCATCCTCCGGCGCGCCGGCCAGCAGACCGTCCAGCTCGCCGGCGTGGGGCGTGAGCACCCGGGGACCGGCGTGGGCGCGCAGTTCGTCGAGACGGCCGGCGTAGGCGAAGAGGGCGTCGGCGTCGAGGAGCACGGGCTTCTCGATGGGCGCGAGGAAGTCGCGAAGGGCCTGAAGCGTGGCCTCCTCCCGGTCGAGGCCGGGGCCCAGGGCCAGGGCGTCCATGCGCGGGAGTTCGCTCGAGAGTTGGTCGAAGGCCGAGGGGGCGATGGAGCCGTCCTCGCTTTCGGGAAGGCTCAGGCAGATGGCCGAGGGGTACTGCTCCTGCACAAGCGAGGCCGCCGACTCGGGCAGGGCCGCGTAGACCATGCCCACGCCGCTGCGCAGCGCCGCGCCCACGGTGAGCAGGGCCGCGCCGCGATAGCGACGGCTGGCGGCGATGACCAGCAGCGAGCCCCGGCGATACTTGTGCCCCGCCGGATCGAAGGCGGGCAGGAAGGCTCGGGCGACCTGGGCATCCACCAGACGGCGATGGCCGCCGACCTCCGCGATGACTTCGGGCGGAAAGCCGATGTCCACGGTCACGACCTCGCCGGCCGCGCCGGCGCCGGGATGCTCGAAGAGCCCGACCTTCGGCGCGCCGATGGTGGCGGTGAGCTGGGCGCGCACGGTCTCGCCGGCCGCGGCGCCCGCGTCGCCGGAGATGCCGCTGGGCACGTCCACCGCGAGCACCCGGGAGGCGTGGCGATTCAGCAAACGAGCCGCCTCGAGCCCCGCGCCCCGCAGTCCGCCGCTGACGCCGGTGCCGAAGAGCGCGTCCACGGCGAGGTCGCAGGCGCCGAGCTCCCGGGCGCAGAGGGCGCGGGCGTCCTCGTCCCCCAGGGGGAAGATGGCCGGCTGCAGAGGCAGCAGTTTCTCGAAGGCGATGCGCGCGTCGGCCGAAAGCTGATCGGGAGGCGCGAGCAGGAAGATGGTCACCCCCGCGCCTTCCTCCATGAGGCGCCGCGCGATGACGAAGCCGTCGCCGCCGTTGTTGCCCTTGCCGCAGAGAAGCACGACGCGCCGGCCGGAGAGCCGACCGGCGAAGCGCGACCGGATGATCTCGAACACGCCGCGGCCCGCCCGTTCCATGAGTTCGGGTCCGGGCACGAGGCCGCCTTCTATCGTGCGGCGGTCCACCTCGCGCATTTGGCCGGCGGTCAGCAGATGCATTATTTGTCCGCGTTCAGGATGAGGGGCAGGCCGTCCTTGCCTCCCACGATCACCACTTTCGCGTTCGAACTGTTGGCCAGCTTCTCGGTGGCCTCGATGCCCTTCCAGCGCAGCAGGTTGTCGTTGATGCCCTCGCTGACGATGGCCTGGAAGTCGCGGATACCCTCGGCCTCGATGCGTTTGCGGTCGGCTTCCTGACGTTCGCGGGCCAGAACGTGGCCCATCCGCTCGGCTTCCTGCTCGGACTGCAGCTTCAACTCGATGGCGTCGGCCAGGGTGCTGGGCAGGGTCACCGAACGCAGCAGCACTCTTTCGAGGACCACCCCGCGCTCGGCGAAGACCGGCGCGAGTTCATCGATGATGGTCAGGGCGATGGCCTCACGCTGCGCCGTATAGAGCGCCTTGGCTTCGTAGTTCGTGGTGGCGCCACGCACCTTCGCCCGCAGCTGCGGAATGATGAAGACCCGCGCGTAGTTCATGCCGATGGTGCGGTAGACCTCCGGCGCCTGGCTCTCGTCGAGGCGGTAGAGGATCGACAGATCCAGGGTGACGTTCATGCCCTCCTTGCTGGGCACGTTGGCGGTTTCGGTGATCTCCTGGGTACGCACGTCCATGCCGCGGATATTCAGCAGCGGGTTGACCAGGTGGATGCCCGGCTTGAGCGTGTCGTCGGAGATGTTCCCGAAGAGATCCTTCAGCCCCACGTGCCCCGCGGGAATGGAGACCACGCTCTGGGCGATGATGCCGATGATGCCGATCACGGCCAGAATGCTGCCCACGGTCTTGGGCCTTCCCTGGCGCATAGATGAGGGTGCGAAGAAAACCACGCCGATTCCGACGATGAAGAGAATGGCGAATAGGACCAGATTCATGACGACCTCCCGAGTGGATTGATTTCAGCTTCATATTGGGTCCGCCCGGAAATGAAGTCAATCACCGAGAAGTCTGGGATTATCGCAATAGGACTAGTTTCTCTGAGGTCTGGCTTTCGTCGACTTGAAGGATGAACGGATAAACACCGCTGGACTGTTCACGGCCCTTATCGTCACGACCGTCCCAGCTCAACTCATGGCTTCCAGATTCCAGCACTTGGTCAATGAGAATGGTCAGCTTCCGGCCCGAGAGGTCGTAGATACTGGCTCGGACTCGCTGCCTCTCTTCCAATCGGAAGGAAACGGTGAGCGTTGGATTGAAGGGATTCGGGAACGCGCGAAGCTGGAGCGTTGATGCATCTTCGTCCGACTCCTCTAGCCCCGTAGGCTCTGGGGGAATCCAAAGAGCGATTTTCGATGAAGGGAGACCGCCCGCTTCCGTGAATAGACCACCGACATAGAGTCCATCTTGATGATGAAGCACTGCTTTGGGATAGTGGTTCAGTCCTGTACCAAGGGCATGCCACTGATCGCCGTCCCAGCGAACGATGCGGTTGCAGGCGATTCCATTCACTTCCGTGAACTGCCCTCCAACATAAAGATCTTCCTGATGTGGGTAGAGCATGCTGGCATGATACTCAAGACCCTCATCAACTTGAGACCAGCTGCCCCCATCCCATTGGGCGAGATAGTCTATAGGAGTCGATCCGCTCGAAACGAACTTTCCCCCTGCGACCAGCTTGTTGTCAAAGACATCGAGTACAGAGACGTCATCATCAAAACCCTCGCCCAAAGGATACCACTGAAGGCCATCCCAATGAGCCACATGGTTCAGTTGATGAGTTCCGCTTTCGGTGAAAGCACCTCCAGCGATGAGCTGTCCCTGGTATTCGCAAATCGCATTGGGGAACGCATTGAGCCCCAGTCCAAGTGCGTGCCACTCTTGACCATCCCAGCGAGCGATGTAAGGGCAGATGCGCTGGTCAACTCTAGTAAATGTGCCTCCTGCAATAAGGTCACCCTGAAAGACATAAAGGGCAAAAACATTGCCATCAAAATGGCCCATTCCATTCCATTGGGACCCATCCCAGCGAGCAATGTTTGTTGTCGGCTGGCCATCCGCTTGGGTGAAGTACCCCCCCACAATTAAGTCGTTATTGAAGACGACAGCTGCCCTACACCCATTGTTAAACCCCGACCCCATAGGAAGCCATTCAATCCCGTTCCAAGCTGCCACTCTATTGGCTGGAACCCCTCCAGCCGTTGTGAAAGCCCCCACAGCGACGAGATTTCCAGAGTACACGACGAGATCATAGACCACGTTATCCAATCCCATGCCGAAAAAACCACTCCACCAGTAGCCGCCATTCCGAGACTCTACAACAGCCTGACCCTCTGAAATAGAGTACGTACCAACATCTGCAGCGCTCGAGATTGCCCATGTTGGCAGTAGCTGAAGTAACAGGAGTGCTTTGAGTGACACTCTTTGATTAGAGACCAAATTGTGACCTGGGCTTTCAATTGAGGAAGAAACTGTGGAATCCCCCTTCTCGCCAACAAGTATAGCACAGCCAAGTCCGATATGTGTTTGCTTATTCCCGCCCCGCCATGCAGCCCTCATTTAATACTTGATGCAGTGAGCAAGCCCCACCACGGCTCAAGTAGGTTTCGGACCTACACCTTCATATCAACTAAGTATGATCAATCTGGCGACTTGACATTAAATATACTCGGCACAAACTCCTAATACATTCGCGATTCACTTGATTCTGAGTAAGTACCTGACCTGCCTTAGCGCCACCTAGGGAGGCAACAATGAAAATGTCAAGGATGCGTGCAATTTTCCAGCAATGTACCCTCTACTTCATATCTGTAACTTTGCCGTGCCACTCCTGGACAATTCAGGACTGCATTCTTATTGAGTATGTGGATAGGCCGGATTCAGTAATCATTCAAAGTGGTATAGTGAATTCTGGCAACCAGGAAAGCGATAGCCTGCTGAACTCTCAGAATGAACCGATAACTGGTTTTTATATGCCATGGGTAGACGAAGTACCTGAAAGAACTTACCTCTCACGATGCGTTCAATACATCTTCGGGGATACACTATCGGAGGCCACCCTTGAGAGTTTGGTACAACAGTTAGAGACGAGAAACCAGGAAGTCGAAAACGCCTACCTTGACCACATTCTTCACCTAGACCAAACTGGTGAGTTTCCAGATGATTACTATTTCGAGCAAGACCGCCTGTGGCACTTACACAACACCCTCAACCTTGGCAATGATATTGACTGGCTTCGTCTTTGGCGCAAGGAGCGCAGTTCTCCACTTGCAGGCTCATCCGTAATATCAGTTATCGACACTGGGAGCTACTTCAAAAGTGAATTCGCTGCTACCCCATATTCTGGCAATCTCCTGCATGACGATGTTAACTGGGGAAACACCTGGGTGAACCCCGATGAGGACAGCAACTCCAATGGGATATTCGAAGAGGACCCCGATCTAAACGGTGAAGATGACGATGGAAACGGTAGAATTGACGACGTGGTTGGCTGGGACTTCGTAACGTCGCGTGATGCTATTCCACTCTACAATTTCGCCTGTACTATGTGGCCATACTCTACCGTACACTATTGGCCGGGAGATCAGGGGGATCCTTTTCCTCACTCTTTTCCAGCGTACCATGGCTCCAAGGTCGCAGGAATCATTGCCGGGAGTGTGGACAATGGGGATGGAATTGCTGGAATTGCTGGCTTCACAAATCAGATCAAGCTAATGCACTTTCGTGCTGGTTATGGATTGGGAATTCGTGAACTCCACGCCGCAGAAGCTCTTGAGTATTCACGTCTTTCCGGAGCAGACATTGTAAACATGTCTTGGAGTGGCGAGGCAGACAACTTCCTAGAAACTGCATTGGGCAATTGCTATTCAGATAGCATTGCGTTGATTACATCTTCAGGTAACCTATTTTCGAGCCCAAACTGGGAGTGCAAGTACCCCGCAACAGACTATCGAACTATTAGTGTTGCAGGATCAACTAACGAAGATGAATGGTGGGACGAAAGCTGCTATGTTGTCGATGTGGGCGAGGCTGGTGTTGATATCACTGCGCCATCAGTAGGGATAATATCCACTCTTACCTGGATCGATGAAGAACAATCAGATTGCACCTATAGGCACTCATATTCAGACAATTCTGACGAGGATCATGGATACTTTGAGGGTACTAGCGCAGCCTCTCCAATGGTTGCGTCGGCCGCCGCCCTTCTTATGTCCAAGTACCCGGATGATTTTAGAGGCTATCCCGAGCGAACTCGAAATCGACTGAAGAAATCTGCACAAAAAATAGACCCAATTCTTCAGGACAACGAAGAAAAGCTCGGTGCAGGTCGCCTCAATCTGTACTACGCCCTCTACTACAATGAGGACGTCAAGTCAGAAACAGAACTTGTCAGCCCTAGTACTCAAACGGTTATCACCTGCCCAGGCTGCACCTCCGATGACCTTACCGTACGCTTGAAAATCCGCAATGAGTTCGGAGACCTGGTCCTCGATCACCCGGAGGATCTCGCAAAGGCTGTAGCACTAAGCAACCTGACAGGTGGAACAGTAGCCATCAATTCACCCAACCTCGACTTGACGTTGCTCACATACTTAGACTCGATCAGCTTTCCGGATCATGATGACTTCGTCTATCTGCAAAAAGCCTCCGCAGCATCTGGAATGCTTGATGCCGAGTTCAGGGATCCGGCTGGTTGCGGCTTTGTGACCTGTGTCGGGCATGTGGTCGAGTCGGACCAGAACAGGTTCCTCACCCACAATGGCGACTACTGGGAAGGCTCGGCGTACCACTCGGGGTTCCGATCTGAAACGCTGACCTTCACCACCGTTGACCTTGATGAGGACGAAGACGTGGACAGCGATGACCGAGACCTGTTCCTTGACGCCTACGGTTCGGAGCTAGGAGATCCGGAGTACAGTATGTGCGCTGACTACGACGCGAGCGAAGAGATCGATCTGTTGGATTGGGCGATTTTCGCCTCCCACTACGGTCATTAGAAACAGGAGGAAGGACATGCGGTTTTTTCTGACTCTTTCACTCATAGTATTCCTCGTCTTTCCGTCCCTATCCTCGGCCATCAGTGTTTATGCGAGCGAAGCAGACGGCGGATTGATTGAATGCCTCGTAATAAAAACTCAAGACGAATTGCCGGCAGCTATAGCCATCACCGCCCCTAGCAGTGGCCTGAACTTCAGTGACCTTGGCTTCTCAAACGAGAACACGCTTGTCGGTCTCAAGCAAACTGATGGATTGCTGACCATCCTCATTGCCTCAAGAGAGTTTCAACAACCGATCGACTGCATCTCCGGGGAGGACGGGGTCTTGGCTAGGCTGTACTTTGATTCGGTTGGGGGTGACTGGGTTCTAGGAGCACCGGAAATCGAAGTCATTCATTCAGGAGACATGGATATCGATTTCGCGTTCCAGGTTGGCGAAGATCCTCCCGGCGCAAACACAGAGAATCCAACTTGCAGATTGTCCATCTATCCAAATCCTGGAAATGCACATTTCACTGTATCCTATCTCGGGAACGGCTCTGAGATCACCGGTCAGATATTCGACGTAACCGGAGCAAGGGTGCAGGCATTCGATCTTTCGAACAGCGGCAATGGAGAGGAGATCTCCTTTGAGTGGGATGGCAGAAACCAAAGCGGCCAGGAGCTGAGCTCCGGTGTCTATTTCATCTCGATAAGGGATGATCTGGGTCAGCGAGTCACGGAACGGCTTATCCTGATGAAGTAGGGGGTTTCCTCCGGATCCATGCTGATCCACCTGTGTCGCACCGCCCGGAATTGATTCAATCACCGAGAAGATCCCTGGCGCCCCGGGCCGCCCGAACCTATACTCGCCCGCATGATCCCCCGAGACGAACTCGCCTCCCGCGCCAACAACTGGATGCTCCTGCTCTTCGCGGGCGTAAGCCTCATGGTCTACCAGTTCCTGGCCGCCACCTTCGTGCTCTACTGGGAAAGCTCCTGGGCGCTCTCGGTGGGCATCCTGCTGGGCGTGGGCCTGGGCATCATCCTGCCCTTCCGCACCCTGGCGAGCAAGTTCGAGCTGAGCTTCAGCGGACAGTACCTGCTCGAGCGCTTCGACCTCTTTTCGGGCTTCCTGGTCGCCGCCGCCACGCTCAGCTTGATACCGGCCCTCGAAGTGGTCACCGAGCCGGTGACGCGCTGGTTCCCGCCCGGCAGCGAGTACTTCCGCTTCGTGGGCATGATGCGCCCCGACGGATTCCTCGAAGGCGCGCTCATCGTGCTGGCCATCGCGGTGGTGGTGCCCCTGGGCGAGGAGCTGCTCTTTCGGGGGATGGTCCTGCGCGTGCTCTTCCGCCACGCCCGGCCGGCCATGGCGGTGATCCTCTGCGGGCTGCTCTTCGGGGTCATCCATCCGCTCTTCAGCGCGCCAGCGGTGGCCCTGCTGGGAGTCTGGTTCGGGATGCTGATGCTCTGGAGCGGGAACCTCTGGTATCCGGTGTTGGCCCACGGAATCTGGAACCTGGCCAACCTGGCCATCCTGCTGACCTATCCGGCCGAGAGTCTGGAAGAGGCCATGGCCTCGCCCTTCGGCGGCTCGCCCCTGCTCTGGATGATCATCAGCCTGTTGCTTTTCGCCTTCTTCGCGGGAATCTTCTACCGGCGGGAGCTGGATCGAAGCTAGAAGCACTCCCGTTACCCGCGCCCCAAATCCGTCCCCTGCAATTACCTCTTTCATCTGGATCGCCCTTGGGGATTCTCCCTAGTGCATCAAGCAATGGTGTAATCTGCCCGGAGGAAACAGGGAGGTGGAGGATGACTCGGATCGCCCTCGCGACACTGTTACTTATTGCTGCACAACCGATTATGGCCACTGAGTGGACAGTCCTCCCGGACGGCTCAGGAGACTTCGCGACCATCCAGGATGCTCTCAGCGCGGCCGTCGGCGGCGATGTCATCTTTCTAGGCGACGGAACCTTCGTCGGAGAAGGAAATCGCGACATCGATTTCCTCGGCAAAGCCGTGACCGTGAAGTCGATGAGCGGCGATCCGGAAAGCTGCGTGATCGACTGCCAATCTCAAGGGCGCGGCTTCCGCTTCGCCTCCGGTGAAGGTCCCGGGTCGATCATCGAGGCTGTCTCCATCATCAACGGCTTCGTTGACGATCCGGATCATCTCGGAGGGGCGATCCTCTTCGGTTCCTCCACATCACCCCAGATTCTGGGCTGCATCTTCAAATTCAATCGCGCCGATGTCGGCGGTGCGCTCGGTGGGGAGGAGACCGCCTCGCCTTTTCTGTCACATTGCCGCTTCGAACAGAACGAGGCCTACGGAGGAGGAGGAGCGTGTTTCTGGGGGGATGTTCCCATAGCCATCGAGCACTGCGATTTCGTCGACAATGATGCCAACTGGGGCGGTGGTCTCGCCGTCACCACCTGGAGCACCTCGAGTGCTGGAAGTGCTCGCGATCACGGTCGTGGTTTCTCACAAGTACGGCCCGTGGATATCCGCCGGGATGGAAGAGGGCCGAGCGTTTCCCTGAGTCATTGTACCTTCTTCTCGAATATCTCGCGCTACTGGCCGGGGGGAGGTGCCTATTTGAGGCATGGTACTCACCAGGTTCAGCACTGCTCCTTCATGAGAAATGGTGGAGACATCGAGTACGACGCCGGATCAGGCTTGCGGATTTCAGGGCCGCCGGTAAATCCATCGACCATCGAGAACTGCACCTTCGCCGATCACTCCTACGAATACGGAATCCGAGCGCCCTATGAGGTCAGTCTGATCATCGAGAACTGCATTTTCGCTTTCAACAGCAGAGGCGTTTCCGCCGCGGAAGTCACACTCGACGTGAACTGCACCGATGTCTACGGAAATGAAAACGGAGACTGGGTTGGAATCCTGGCCCCATTCGAGGGCATCAACGGAAACTTCTCTGAGGACCCATTGATCTGCGGAATCCACAGGAACGACGCGAGCCTCGACACACGATCCCCATGCCTGCCCGAGAACAACACTTGTGGAGTTCTCATCGGATCGGCCCCCGAGGGCTGTGACCTATACGATGGTACCTATCTTGTGCTGCCCGACGGAACCGGGGATTTCGCCAATATCCAGGAGGCCATCGACGCGGCCTTCACCGAAGTGATCGAACTCGGCGATGGAGTCTTCACGGGATACAGGAACTGCGAACCGGATTTCCGCGGACTGCCGATCACCCTGCGCTCGAAAAGTGGCAATCCGGAAGCCTGCATCCTCGATGGCGAAGGTTCGTATCATCTCAATTTTGACGAGGAAGGCCCCCGCACGGTCATCGACGGGATCACGATTCGAAACTCAGACAGCAATGGGATTCGTTGCTATATCGCTTCACCGACCATTCGCAACTGCAGTTTCGAAAACTTCTCGGGCTACCAGGGCACCGCCATCTCCCTTTGGTCCAGCAATTCGCTCATCGAAAACTGCAGCATCGTAGGCAGTCAGCGCCTGAATCCCCAGGACACCGGGAGCCCGATCTATCTCAGGTATTCCGAGCCGACTCTTCGCAACATCGTCATCGCATTCAACGACTGTGACCTGCCCATCGAACTCGAAAACTCCACGGTCCCTGAACTCAGCTGCTGCCTGATCTACGGCAATGAAGGCGGCGATTGGATCGGTGGTCTCGAGGGCCAGGAAAACATGAACGGCAACCTCTGGGCTCATCCCAAGTTTTGCGGTGAATTCGGAAGCGGCTCGCCGCTGACTCTCACGCTCAACTCGCCCTGCTTGCCGGAAAACAACGACTGTGGAGTACGGATCGGCGCCTTCGGCCTGGGCTGCCAGATTCTCTCCCATGTGATCGAGGGAACCGCACTCGACATGAATAGCATGCCCATCGAGGGAGTCGATTTCAATCTTCCCATGCAGGATCCCTACACGGATTCTGCGGGTCGATTCGAGTTCTGGTTTCCCGCCGGTACCGACGTACTGCTCGCCCCGGTTTTGGCGGGGTACGAGTTCGAGCCTCCGGTTCGGATCTATGACGACCTCATCGAGGACCTGCTCGATCAGGATTTCACGGGCACCTGGGATCTCATCGCGGAAGTTCCCTCCGAGTTCGCGACCATCGGCGAGGCCGTCGCCCAGGCCCATGATGGCGATTCCATTCTTGTCGCGCCGGGGACATACAACGGCGTGGGGAACCGTGACATCGATTTCGAAGGAAAAGACCTCGTTCTGATCGGCCTCGGAGGCAGCTCTGAAACGACCATCGATTGTCAAAACGCAGGGCGCTTCCTGTACTTCCACCAAGGCGAAACCGCGGCAAGTCTGATCAGCGGATTCCGCATTCTGAATGGACTCGGCAGCAGCGGAGGCGCCATCCACTGCAATGAGTCCTCTCCCCGCTTCCACGACCTGATCATCGAATCCTGCCACTCCACGATCCAGGGTGGCGCGATCTATTGCCGTGAGGAGGCATCACCCGAATTCCGAGACCTGACCTTGCTCGGTAACTGGACCAATGGAGACGGAGGCGCCATCGATATCGAGCACGATTGCTATCCCAGTTTCGAAACGGTCCTCATCGCTGGCAACAGCGCTTCGGAAAACGGCGGAGGCGTGGATTGCTCTGAGCACTCGGTTCCGAGTTTCCAGAATGTAAGTATCGTTGGGAACGAGGTGGGCTGGTACGGAGCCGGGATGTCCATCTCACATTACTCAGAGCCCATCATCCAGGACTGCATCATCGCCTTCAACACAGGTGAATCCGGCATTTACGGTTTCGCCAGCGCCGATGTCGACCTTCAATGCAGCGACATCTTCGGCCACGAAGACGGAGAGTTTGGCGGCTACCTGGATGACCAGATCGGCATCGATGGAAACATCAGCCTGGATCCGCTCTTCTGTGATGCTGAGGGCGGTGATTTCAGTCTGGACTACGCCTCGCCCTGCCTACCCGTGAACAATGACTGTGGCGTTCTCATGGGGGCATTCGGTGCAGGTTGCGGAGATCCCACGGGCGCAGCCCAGGAGGCGTCGGCATTCCGCCTCTCGCAGAACTTCCCAAACCCTTTCAATCCTTCGACGGAGATTCGCTTCTCCCTGGCTCAGGACTGCCCAGTGGAGCTTGTGATTTTCGACGCCTCCGGTAGACGCGTGCGATCCTTGGTTCAGGGCGAGCGGCTCGCCACGGGCGAGCACGCTTTTGTTTGGGACGGTGAATCGGACCTCGGAGAGAGCTGCAGCTCTGGTCACTACTTCTATCGACTTCATACGCCCGTCTATCAAACGACAGGCAAGATGGTGCTACTCAAATAGTCGTTCCACAATTCGATGAGAATCGAATTGCCCCCAGGTGCGGACATAAAAAAGCCCCCGCTTTCGCGGGGGCCCAAACCTGACATTTGGCTACTTGCCGTTGGGGCGTATGGGACGTCCCACGCTGATCTCGCCGTTGTCGATTCGGACATTGTGTCCGCAATCGGGATTGCTGCACACCCAAGCCTTGAACTGGATGGTGGCGCCATCGCGTCCGTAATCGGACAGGGGCAGCATGTCGCCCGAGTTGCACCTCAAACACTGTGGGTATTTTTCCATGATGTAGGGCCTTCGGCCCCCACCTCCCTTCACGTCTGCTCTCTTGCCTTGGACGGGAACCAAGGGGTCCGACGGGTCCTCGTCCCTGATTCAGGCTTTAAGAATACGATTCAGTGAGGGGAGAGTCAAGTGCAGATCTATGTAACTGTTTATGTTTATTGCAATTAAGGGTCATGCTATCCGGATATCGGGTTTAGCAATCAGCGGCCAGCTGCCAGCCACCAGCCAGAAAACACCCTCCCCCGATATTGAGGGAGGGTCTGGCTGGAAGCTGGTAGCTGGTTGCTATCGACTATTTCGTCAAAACCGCCGGCCTCGAATACATGATGCCCGCCGCCTTGAGGCGATACAGATACACGCCCGAGGGCAGCGCGCGGCCCTGGTCGTCGGTGCCGTTCCACTCCACCTGGGTGCGGCCCGCGCCCACCTCGCCGTCGATGAGGGTGCGCACAAGGCGGCCGGTGGCGTCGAAGACCTGCAGCTTCACCTGATCGGCGTACTCCAGCTCGAAGCTGAAGGTGGTCTTCGGATTGAAGGGGTTCGGATAGTTGGCGTGCAGCTTCGCGGGACCCGCCGCCGGCGTCTCGGTGCCCGTGAGGTTGGTCAGGGTGAAGCTGTACCAGGCCAGGGGTTCCACCCGGGGCATGCCCTCGGCGCGGCCGCTCGTGTCCTCGGCGTGGATGTAGTAGTCCACCAGGATGTCAGAGCGCGGACCCGTGGGAACCGGGAAGATGAATTCGTAGTCATCGCCGCCGAGGTGATCCATGTCCCAGGCTTCCCAGGGACCGCCGTCGTAACGGAAATGTACTTTCACCGAACTCACGCCGGCCTCGCTGCGGTCGTCCACCATGGCCGTGACCACGGCGGGCGCGTCCACCAGCTCGCCGTCGCGATAGGGCGCGTGCTCCACGCGCAGCATGCCCACGTCGTGGGCGTTCTTGGTGCGGCAGTGCAGGGCGTCGTCGGAGTACCAGCTACCCGAGTAGCCGAGTACTTCGTAGCCGGGCGCGGCTTCCTCGTAGAGCGCGAGGGCGTCGGCGTCGTAGCTGCTGTTGCCGAAGGTGGGCACGTAGATGCGGTCGTTGTTGATGAGCGAATTGGTGTAGCTCGCCGGGCCGCTGCTCGTGCTGTAGCAGTAGATGCGATACACGCGATAGGGCCGCCCCGTGGACGAGGGCAGGCTGGCCAGCAGGGTGGCCCGCTGGTTCAGGTTGTTGTAGGTGTGGTGGCTGGTCCACACGTCCTTGACGATGACCGTCTCCTCGTCCATGAACTTGGCCCAGGTATCGATGTGATGGATGCCGCCCGACTCGATGTAGTCGAGCACCATGTAGTTGTTCACGCCGTAGTAAGCGAACATGAGGTCATCCACCTCGGACTCGTTCATGCCGTTCTCGCTCCAGGCCTCGTCGTAGACGAGCTCCGTGGACGAGCTGATGTGATGCCCGTCGGTCATGTAGTTGCCGCCGGTGTGATACATGTCGTGGCTGTGAACCGGAATGCCCTGCTGGTTGGCGAAGTAGATGGGAATCAGATTGTCGTTGGGTCGCCAGGGACGGTTGTAGGTGTGATCGATGATGACCGCGTCGCCGAAACCGTCGAACACATACCAGGGGCCGTAGTCGCGGGTCCACCAGCTCTCGTTGGGTCTCACGAGCAGTTCGACCTTGTCCATGTCCACGCCGTTGTTCTCGAGATTGGTCAGGCAGGTGTTCTGGTAGCCGCTCGACACGACCACGTGCAGGGTGAGGTCATCGTCCAGGTCGCGCACCAGACTGTAGGGAATGCCCAGGGGATAGCGGATGATCACGCCGGTGCAGGGTTCCCACTCGGCCACGTTGCGTATGGGCGCCACCGGCGGCGGATCGCTGATGCGGTCCTGGCCGGGCATGAGGTGCTCGCGGCCCTCCCAGACCAGGCGCTCCCGCTCGGTCTCGTAGATGGGAAGCGCGTCCTCGAGATGGTCCTCGTCCCAGACGGCGAAGGCGGGCGAGGCGAACAGACACACTAAGACGATCAGGGACAAGCTGCGACGCATGGTGGAATTCCTCCCGAGCTGGTGATTCCCGAGATTGGGGACGGGAACATCGGGAATTATACCATAGCCATAGCCTTGGCCATAGCCATAGCCCCCCTCTTTCTTGCCATCATTATGGTTAGGGCTATGGCTTGCTCGCCATCATCGGAAGCCTTCGCACCCTTTCCCCCGTCGCCGCGAACCATGCGTTGCAGACCGCGGCCGCCGTGGGCGGCACGGGCGGCTCCCCGATGCCCCCGATGGGATGTCCCCCATCGACGGTCTCGATGATCACCTCCGGCATCTCGTCCATGCGCAGCACGGGATACTCGTCGAAGTTGAGCTTCTGGACCCTGCCCTCCTTCACGATGACATCTTCGTAGAGGGCGCCCGACAGCGCATAGGCCACGCCGCCCTCCACCTGGGCCCGCAGCCCGTTGGGATTGACCACGGTTCCCACGTCGGCAGCGACGAAGATCCGTTCGACCTTCAGGCTCGAGGCCCGAGGCTCGCTGCCCGAGGCCATCTCCACGACCATGGCCACGGAACTGCCGAAGCAGTGGTGGCAGCTGAATCCGCGTGGCGTCGATGAGCCCCTTCCCCATGCGGACATCTCCGCCACCTTTTCCACCACGCCGCGCAGGCGAGGCTCGTCCTTCAGAAGTTCCAGGCGCATCTGGACGGGATCGCGACCGGCGGCCACGGCGATCTCGTCCATGAAGGATTCGTTGGCGAAGGCGTTGTTCTGATCGTAGACGGACCGCAGCCAGCCGATGGGCAGCTCGCAGCTGGGCAGGTGAAGGTCGACCAGAAGATTGTCGATGGCGTAGGGCAGGTTCTGGGCTCCCAGGAGCACGCCCTCGTCCAGGCCGCTGGCCGTGGCCATGGGATTGAGCCTGCCCGAGATGGAGGGCGAAGCCAGGGTGTGAAGGAAGGCCGTGATGCCGCCCTTCTCGTCCAGGCCGGCCCGCATGCGGTGGGCGCTCGCGGGACGGAAGTAGTCGTAGCGGAACTCGTCCTCACGACTCCAGATCACCTTCACGGGACGCTTCAGCAGCTTGGACAGTCGAGCCGGCGCATCCACGTAGTCGGGCCAGAGGCGACGGCCGAATCCGCCGCCGGCCAGCACAGGCTGAAGCTCGACCATGGATGTGCTCAACTCCGCCCCCTGGGCCGCGATCCACTCGCACCAGTTCGGGGCCTGGGTGGGAACCTCCACCATCATGGTTTCCCCGTCGAAACTCGCCGTGGCGTTCATGGTTTCCATGGGCGCGTGGGACAGGAAGGGAAGCTCGTAGAGGGCCTCCACCTTTCGGGCCGCCCCCGCCAGGGCCGTTTCGGGATCGCCCTCCCGTCGCGCCTCGGTTCCAGCGCCCGCACAGAGCTCGCGAAGGTTCTTCCGGAACTCATCGCTGTCGAAGTCGGAACCGTCTCCGGGTTCCCACTCCGCCGCGAGGGCATCACGCCCTCTCAAGGCCGACCAGGCATCCTCGGCCAGCACGGCGATCTCGTCGTTGAGCTCGACCACGTCGATCACGCCGGGAACCTTCCGCGCCGCTTCCTCGTCGAAGCTCAGCAGCTTGCCGCCGACGTAGGGCGGAATGCGCAGGGCGGCAACGAGCATGTCCGGATGTTCGATGTCGAAGCCGAAGATCGCGCGACCATCGATCTTGCCCGGCGAGTCCACGCGGGGAATCGAATGGCCGACGAGCCGGTAGTCCGCGGGATCCTTCAGGGATGGCGATCGAGGCCGCTTCTGTTCGGCGGCCAGGGACGATAGCTCGCCGTAATTTTGCTGCCGCCCGCGCCGAGGCCCTTCAGGAAATCGCGACGGCTGATGGAGGGGGCGCTATTCATGACGCACCTCCGCGGCCGCGCGCAGAATGGCTTTTTCGATGCGCGGATAGGTGCCGCAGCGGCAGATGTTCCCGCTCATGGCCGCGCGCACATCGTCGGAACTCGGGTCGGGAATGCGCGCGAGGAGTTCTGCGGCGTTCATGATCTGTCCCGGCTGGCAGTATCCGCATTGGGATACCTCCTCCCCGAGCCAGGCTCTTCGCAGTGGATGCTCTGTTTTTGCGAAGAGTCCCTCGATGGTCAGTACCCGCGTTCCGGCGGCCTCGCTCACGCTGGTCATGCAGGAGCGCACCGCCACGCCGTCCACGAGCACGGTGCAGGCGCCGCACTCGCCGATGCCGCAGCCGTACTTGGCGCCGGTGAGGCCGAGGTCGTCGCGGAGTGTCCAGAGGAGGGGCTTGTCAGGATCCAGATCGAGCCGATGGTCTCGGCCGTTGACGTGCAGGTCGAGCAGGGCCATGGCGAACTCCCGGTCAGAGGGGCAGACCCAGAGTGCCATGCCCGGCTACGAACATCAAGCGATGAGCATGGAAAACCCCGCGGCGCTAGGCCGCGGGGAACCGGGAGTTCGATCGCCTAATAGAGGTTCTTGATCCGAGACCAGGTCGACTCCTCGGTATTCGTATCTTCGGGACCTGTGATCACGAAAGCCAGATCGATGGTATCCCCCGTTTCGGGGTTGTAGAGCTCGCGCCAGTAGTAGTTGAAGGGATCCCACCATACGGCATCGTCGTTCCAGTTCTGATCGGTCTCCTTCCACCCGACGGTCCAGTTCTGCGGGTCGGGGAACATGATCACGAGCCAGTAGATCTCGCCCATGATCTGAATGAAGGGATCGTAGATCTCCACGATGTTGATCTGCGCCCAAAGACTGTGGTTCTGCGGCATGATGTATCCCTCGAAGGGGTCGTACCATCCCTGCAGATCGGGATCCAAGTAGCGGACGGTGAACTGCCCCTCCATGAACTCTCTCTCCCAGAGCAGATCCAGGGGCTGGCTGTAACCGTAGGGGCCCATGGGATCGTTGCTCCAGATGCTGACATGGAAGAATGGAATGGGCACTTCGTAATCCATGAAGAAGGAAATCCAGAAGTGGATGTCCGTCACCGGTCCCGTGTGACTGCACTGCCAGTCGTCGCCCAGGGCCCAGAAGATGCCGGTATCATAGTGATGGAAGGCGATGTCCAGACCGCCGGGTTTCGGGGTCTGAGGCCAGTGCATTTTGTGGTCGTCTCCCGGATCCCAATCGGCACTCACC
The DNA here is from genome assembly GCA_964410395.1 of uncultured bacterium. Lineage (GTDB taxonomy): Bacteria > Krumholzibacteriota > Krumholzibacteriia > JACNKJ01 > JACNKJ01 > JACNKJ01. Next base: position 58,959 of record CAYPGS010000012.1, on the reverse strand, counting down.
GACAGGACGGACACGACCACAAGCGTGATGAGCAAGCGAAGTTTCATGTTCTCCCCTCTCGCTTGGGATGCGCGATGGGAAGGGCCTGAAATCGAAAAAGCGCGCCCGGCTCTGCCGCGCGCGCTCTATTCTTCGCTGTTGGACCCGCTGGTTCCCATCATCACATCCACCCCCTGATGGGGTCCGAACACAGTATGGCTCCCTTTGTCGGCTTGTCGATTTTCTCAGGTTTCAGCCGGGTTTTGGCTCATTGCTTTGCGTCCTGTTCGGACAGCGGAAGAAGACGAAGGGGGATTTTCCGTTCAATCCGGATTCCCTCCACCCCCACCTCGGCCCGGTAGGCCAGCAGTTCCACGCCCGCTGCCTGGGCCCGGCGCAGGCCCTCCGCGTAGTCCGGATCGATGGCCTCGGCGGGCCCGAAGCTGTCGGCATCGCCCCTCTGAATCACGAAGAGCATCACCGCGCGATCGCCCCCGGCGGCCAGGCGCTCCAACTCGCGCAGATGCTTGAGCCCCCTCGAGCTCACGGCGTCGGGAAACATGGCGTGGCCCTTCTCCGCGAGGGTGACGCTCTTCACCTCCACCCAGGCGCGTTCCCCTTCCCTTTCCAGAAGAAGATCCATGCGCGAGCCCGGCGAGGAGACCTGCTCCCGGCGCATGTTTTCGTACCCCGCGAGTTCGGGAATGCGGCTTTCGGAGATGGCCTCCTCGGCGATTCTCTGAGCGAATGTCGTATTGACGCCCACGAGAACGCCTTCGGCAGTCTCCACGATCTCCCAGGTCCATTTCAGTTTGCGTCGAGGGTTGTCGGCAGGGCTGATCCACACTCTGCTGCCGGGCTCCTTGCATCCCAGCATGCTGCCCGTGTTGTTGGTGTGGGCGATGACGGCACTGCCCTCTTCAAGACGCAGATGCGCCAGGAAGCGTTTTTCGCGCATCACGAGGGTGGCGGATACAAGTGGTTCGGAAAACCTCACGAATACTCCTCAGTTTCGGGGAGTACAGCATAGCTCGGGCAGGTCGCCGAGGACACGAGATTCCGCTCTGAGTCCCTGCCCTGTTTGGATTTATGGACATATGACTCGCGCCATGGAGTCACGATTCATGCATGAAAACTCTTCTTTATTCCAGGATAACAAGGCCGAAATAAACACGATTCGAATATGAATAAAGCTCACGTGGTCACATGTCGATAACTCCAATAAGGAAAGATAGCATCGCTCACCATGGATGGGTAGCGACAGGAGAGACTATGTCCTTTTGGAAAACGGGGTGTGACTCCAAGCCAGAAGACAAGACCATCGACGATCGTACCGAGTATCACAACGAAGCGAGTGAGGTTCAGGAAGTGCTGCGCGAGTGCTGCTCCCAGCGTATCGGCGCGGGCATCATCCAGGCCGATAGCAACAACATCTGCCAGGGCACCTTCGCCCGCGTGAGCGAGAGCTCGGTCATCTTCGAAACCTACGCGCCCGAAGAGATCAGCTTCTTTCCTCTTTCCACCTGCATGGTCTCCTACTTCCGCGACGGCAAGGCCCATGCCTTCATCTCGCTCGTTCGGGAAAGTCATCCCGGGCGGGACAGCAACAGCCAGAGACTCTTCCTGCGACTGCCCGAGCAGATCGCCATCTCACAGGTGCGGTGGACATTCCGCGTGCCCACCGATGGCATCCCCGGTTTCGAGGTGAAGCTCCACTGCCCGAGGGGCAACGAGTTCACCCCCAAGCCCAAGGACGTGAGTTTCGGCGGCATGAAGGTGGAGTTCGAACCCGATGAGGATCCTGATCTCTGCCTGGGCGGCAAGGGCAAGCTCAGCATGTCATACGAAGAGCTCACGGTCACCCTCGATGCCGAGGTTCGCCGCCGCGACGGTCACGCCTACGGTCTCTTCTTCCCGGGCGTGTTCAAGAACGAGGAGTTCTCGCCGCCCGAAGCCTACCGTGACATCGTCAAGAATCTCGAGAGGCGGTGGCTGCAGCTCAGACGTGAGGACTAGCTGGCATCGAAGTGAAGCAGGAATGCCTCGTTGTCCAAAGCGGTGATCACAAAAAAAGGGCCGTCGCCGGCCCCTTTCATTTCTCAGCGAATCTGATCTAAAAGCGAGACTTGAGATCACTCCAGGAGGACGGATCCGTCGCCACGGTCTCGCAGCCCAGGATGGGCAGTTCCCCGGTGACCTGACCGGAGCACATGTTGCCGGCAGCCTTGAAGACGAGCCAGTCGTTGGGCGTATCCACGGCCACGGGCTCCCAGTCGGAGTAGAAGACAAACACGCCACTGCCCACAGGCCCCGGCTCGCAGTCCTCTTCCTCGGGTTCGAACTTGATAATGGGCTCATCGATGCCAGGTAGACTCGGATCGCCGTGGCATTCGAACTCGCCCTCGTAGTAGACCTCGCAGGGCTCCTCGTCGTCGTCCCGGTCATCCTCGCCCCAGCCATTGCTCCAGCCGGCGATCTCCGTGAACTCGAAGTTGAATTCGTCACAGTCGCAGCTGTGCCCCGCGAAGCCCAGCAGCACGTCGATGTGACTGAGCCCGTGGTTCGAACCGCTGTCCCACTCGAGTTCGATGGTGTACTTGTAGGTTCCCAGTTCGGGATACTCGGTGTTGATCTCCGCGGTCGCGTGGCCTTCGATGAAACAGGTCGCCGAGACAGCGCCCGGAATCAGGACGAGCACGGCAAGGACACTGAACAGTGAGCGCATGGCAACTCCTCGGGTGTTGAGACTTGAATCAGGTTCACCCCAAGGGTATCGGCAGACCATGCCAAGGAGTTGAGCCGGGAAAGTCATTTTAGATCAAAGAGTTACAGGCCTGGGTGTCGATTGGGTGAGACAGAGGTGCCAATCCCGACCTCCGAAGCGGAAGACGGGGAGGGAGAGGCTCCCTCTCGACCGACTTCGAAGCGGAGCGCGGGGCGAAGCTGCCTGTCCTCCTAAGTCTTCCGCTCTTTCTTCTCCGCGGCGGGAAACAGCACGTTGTTCAGGATGAGCCGATAGCCCGGCGAGTGAGGATGCAGGTTCAGGTCGGTGGGCGGATCGCCCACGCGGTGGGAATAGTCTTCGGGATCGTGGCCACCCAGGAAGGTGAAGGTGCCCTTGCCCGTCTTGCCGTGTAGGTATCGCACCTCTTCCGCGCCTTCCACTTCCCCCATCACCGTCACGTGGTCCTTGAGGAACTCCTTGCGATAGCTCGTGGTCTGCCCCATGAAGCCCTCCACCACGGCCACGTGGTTCTGGGTGAGCATGCAGGGCACGGGATCGAACTTGGCCGAGAACTCGAAGAGGGTGAAGTAGTCGCGGCCCTCGCCGCGCAGGGCCGCCTCCTGGGTGGCGTCGATATCGCTGAACTCGTAGACCAGCGGGCTCGTGATCAGGGTGAATTCCTCGAAGGCCACGCACTTGTGGTAGTCGAGGGCTTCCTGGAAGCCGCCCTGGGGCGGATCGCCGTCGAAGGGATCGGCCACGATGTCCACGCCCTCGGCGGCCATGGCGATGTCGAAGCTGTCGGTGGCGCTGCACATGGCGAAGAGGAAGCCTCCCCCGTCCACGTAGGCGCGAATGGCCCGGGCCACCGCTTTCTTGTGTTCGCTCACCGAGGCGAAGCCCGCATCGGCGGCCAGTTCCTCGAAGAGTCTCTGCTGCTGACGGTACCAGGCCTGATTCCGGTAGCTCGCGTAGAACTTGCCGTACTGCCCGGTGAAGTCCTCGTGGTGAAGGTGCAGCCAGTCGTACTCGTCCAGCTCGCCCCGCAGCACCTCTTCATCGTAGAGCACGGTGTAATCGATCTCGGCGTATTCCAGGGCCAGCATCACCGCGTCGTCCCAGGGCTGCTTGTTGGGCGGCGCGTAGATGGCCACCTCCGGCGCCTTCTCCAGGAGCACGCGCTCCATGTTGCTGGCCTCGATCTCGGCGAAGATGCGCGCCTTGTCGGCCCCGCTGATCTTCTCGAACTTCACGCCCAGGTGCGCGGCCTCGCGGCGCGCGAAGTCGGTGTCGTCAACCAGGAAGGAACCGCCGCGATAGTTGAGCAGCCACCAGGCCTCCTTCTCGGCCTGCAGCACGTGATAGGCCAGACCATAGGCGCGCAGGTGCTCGGTCTGGGTGAGGTCCATGGGGATGAGAAGATCTGCCGCCGCGGGCGGCGGCAGAAGCAGAAGCGGAAGCAGAAGCAGGAACACTCTCATGCGTCCTCCGATACCTGTTCGCGAAGCTCCCGGAGCCCGGGCAGCTGCGTCGATTCGGGATGGCGTTCCAGGAGCCCCTCGATGAAGCCGCGGGCGCGTTCCACCTCGCCCAGGCGCAGGGACAGCCTTGCCGCCCGCTCCAATGCGGTGGCCGCGCGATGGTGGTCCGTGAAATCGCGCTCCAGACGGGTCCAGGCCTCGACGGCCTCGGTGGCCCGGTAGGCCCGCTCGTAGAGTACACCCATACGGAAGAGCAGGGTGGGGATGGACTCGTCCTCGGGAAACTCCTCGGCGAAGAGTGCCAGGCGCTCGGCGGCTTCCAGGGGGCGCTGACGGATCTCGAGCTCCAGGGAACCGCGCATGAGATCGGCCAGTGACTGGGGCCACTGGGACGATTCGGCCAGGAGCAGCGCGTCCTCCAGGGCGTCGTTGGCCTCGCGGGCCGATGGATACTCCTTGGCCAGCTCCGCGAGGCTGTCCTGGGCCGCCTGTAGATTGCCGGTGAGGATGTCGGTGCGGGCCAGCTGATATCGCGCCGAGAGGTGCGCCTCGCTGCGCTGCCGCAGCCGGGACATATCCATGGGCGCCGCCGGACCCATAGCATCCTCGGAACCCGTGGCCGCGGCCAGGGCCTCGAAGAGCCCCCGAGCCTCGTCCTCGCGCTCCAGGGCCAGCAGGTCGAGGCCCAGCTCGATCTCCAGCCGCCAGGTCTCATGGCGCGGGAACCAGGCGTAGGGCTTCAGCAAGGCCTCGCGGATGGCCTCCTCGGCGGCCGCCGCGTCCACCTGCCGCCCACGCAAGAAGTCCTGTCGCGCCAGACAGATCTGCAGATTCTGATCGGCGCCCCAGTTCTGATCGCAGAGTTCGGCGAGTTCGAGGGTCAGGCCCGGATTCCCCGCCTCCCCGCGCAGGCGAGCCACGGCGTCGGCCTCGAGATCCAGATGAAGCAGCGCCAGCTGGGCCTGTCGACCTTCGGGACTGGACTCGCCTTCGGCCAGGAGCTTCTCCCAGATGCGCCGCGCCACCCGCGGATGCTCCTCGCAACGTCGCGCTTCGTTCTTCAGCCATGCCCTTCGCGCCGAGTCCTCTCCGGGATAGGCTCTCTGCACCTCATGCAGATAGGCCTCCCAGTCGCCGCCGGCGAAGTGGACCTCACGCAGGAGCGGCGCGAGGCGCTCCCCCGACGGGGCCGCGCCGAGGCTGTCGGCCAGAGCCCCAAGCTCCGGCAGGTCCTCGTGTTCTCGCAGCAGACGCTCGGCGCTCCGCACCAGATTCCGCGTGGGCGCATGCGACTTGTAGTCGTGAGGCCAGTCGGCGAAAGCGCGCAGGATGGCATCTGGCCGCCCGCCGATGGAGTACTCCTGGAGCAGTCCCTCGAAGAGGCGGGAACGCCCCCGCTCGTCCCGGGGCGAGAGCCGCGCTAGGCCTAGCCTGTAGGCGCTCTCGGCCAGGTCGTAGCGATCCACGCTGCGGTAGAGGTCGGCCAGGGCCGCGAAGGAAGAGGCGCGATAGCTGCCGGCGAGGTACATCTCCTCGGCCATGCGGCGACCCTCCTCCTCGCGTCCGGTCCGCAGCAGCAGCTTGGCCAGCTCCGTGCCGATGCCCAGAGACAGGGGCGAGCGCTCGAGCAGTTCCCGCAGCAGGGCCTCGGCCTCGTCGTACTGCTCCAGAAGAATCTGGGCCCGGCTCATCTCGAAGAGCAGGTGATCCTGTCCGGGGTATTCGCGATTGAGTTGCTGCAGCAGATCCAGGGCCAGATCGGGTCGGGTGCGCATGAGGCTCTGGGCCGACTGGAGTCGCTGGGCGAGATTGCTCGAGGAGCCCACCGTCGGCATTCGAGGCGGAACCCGTTCGGCGAAAGCCGGCAGGGCGAGCAGCATGAGCAGCAGGGCCAGCTTCCTCACGGCAGATCCCTCCCGCGCTCCTCCTCCAGCAGTCCGCGGTAGTACTCGCGGATGAGTTCCTCGTACTCGGGGGGCAGTTCCTCGCCCAGTCCCCGGCGGATTGCCTCGCGCAGTGCGTCCAGGGGATCGTCCCCCTCGCGCAGTTCGGGCCAGAGGGGGGCGAGCTCCTCGCCGGTCTTGCTTTCGCGCTCGCGCTTGAAGTCCTGGCGGTGAAGGGAGCGCTGAGCGTCGAGCAGTCGCTCGAAGATCTTCTCCTGGCGGCGGATGGTCTCGTCGCTGAGGCGGCCGGCTTCCAGGTCCTTCTCCACTTCCTTCATCTCTTCGAGGATGCGGTCCAGTCGTCCCAGGGTCTCGCTGCCATCGCTGCCGCCCATTTCCTCGAGGCCCCGGCGCACCGCCTCCTGTTCGGCCTTCAGGCGCGCCATGCCCGAGCGCTGCTCCTGGGACAGTCCGCCCTCGCCCATCTGCTGCTTGAGGCCCTGGGAATCCTTGTTGAGCTGTTCCTGCTGCTGCAGCATGGACTGCATCTGTCCCAGGGGGCTGCTGCAGGATCCGCCGCCTTGTCCCATCTGCTGCACGCCGTGGAGCAGTTCCACCACGGCCAGGTTCGTGTGGCGCAGGGCCTGGTTCGATTCGCCCAGCCCGCGGGAGCCGCGCTGGGCCTCGAGTTCGGCCACGCTGCCCTCCAGGGACTGTTGGGCCCGCGATGTCTCGCGCAGGGCCGTGCGGCTGATGGCCATGGTCTCGGAGGCCACCTCGAGCATGTCGGCGCGAAGACGTTCGATGATGCGGTAGAGATCCATCTGCCGGCGGGCGGCCCGGGCCATGTCGTCGCGGGATGCGCCTCCTCGACTCATGTCTTCGATGCCGTCGCGACCCTCCTCCACCCGACCCGAGAACTCCAGAGCCTCGCGGGTGACGCGCTCGATGCCCGCCATGGCTTCGGCGTCCATCTGCGAGGCCATGCTGGACTGGGCCTCCACGATCTGCCAGTAGAGCTTGAGCAGGCGCTTCATGGCCTCCTGCTGGGACTGCTGCGAGCCTCCGCTGTCCTCCTGCTGCTGTTGTTGCTGTTGTTGCTGTTGCTGCTGCTGCTCTTGCTGCTGCTCTTGCTGCTCGGACTGCTCACGCATTTCCTCGGCGGCTTCACGCATGGGCTCGGAGGGCGATTCCTGCTTCTCGCTCATGTCCTCGGCCAGCTCGGGAAAATCCTCGGACAGCTCCTCGGCGGTCTCGGCCATGTCCTGCTGGAGGGCGTCGCTTTCCTCGGCCAGCTGCTCCTGACGCTCGGCCAGGGATTCCATTTCTTCGGCGTCGCTTCCGCCCTCTTCGGCGGCTTCGGTCTCCTCGGCCAGCTGCTCCTGTTGCTGCAGCAGTTCATCGGCCTGCTGAAGGAGCGCGTCCATCTTCTGTTCGCGCAGGATCTGCTCCAGCAGCTTTTCAGTGCGCTCGAGCTGCTCGAGCAGGGCCTCCTGGTCCATGCGCATATCGGCCAGATCGTCCGGGAGCGACTCGGGATCCATCTGCTCGAGCATCTCCTCGAAGCGCCGCAGGATCTCGCCGGCCTCGGTGCCGCTGAGCTCCTCCATCATCTGCTGGATCTGCTCGAGCTTCTCCTCGGTCTCCTCGCGCATGAGCTCGTTGGCGGCCATCTCCTCGAGGCGCTCCTGCAGATCTTCGCTCAGCTCGGACAGTTCCTCGGTGAGGGCCTCCTGCTTCTCGAAGGCCTCACGGAGCTTCTCCTCCTTCTCCCAGTCCATCTCGGGGTCCGCGCGCAGCTCCTCCTCGAGCTGTCGCAGCTCCTCCTGCATCTTGCGGCCTTCCTCGAGCATGTCGTCCATGTCCTCGCCGCGGGCGAGGTCCTCGCGCTCGATCTCCTCGAAGAGTTCGCGCAGGGAAGGCAGCTGCAGGCGATGCAAGGCGCTTCGCGCGTACTGAGGCGCGCCGGGACGATTGTCCCAGACCTCCGCCCAGTACTCCACCACGTCGCCGGGGAAGAGCTGCAGACCTTCCAGGCTCCAGAACACGCGCTCGGCTCGCCGAGGCGATGGCTCCCCAGCATCGGGCACGGGAATGTCGAGGGTATCGGGACGCCCGAGCACCATGGCCCGCAGACGCAGGGTGCTCACGCCGTAGTCGTCGGCCGCGAGCAGGTCGATGCGGGCGCGCAGGTCGCGGCTCAGCTCTGCATCGGGCTCCGGGGCAAGGATATCCACCTCGGGGCCCTGATCGGCCCGGGCCTTCAGGCTGAGCAGCCAGGGCGTGCGATTCTCCACGCCGTGACGATCGCGCAGGGTGATGGCCAGGCGACGGTCGCGGTCCAGGGGAAAGCGCCCGGTGAGATCGGGACCCGTGCTTTCGAGACGAAGGGAGTCGCCCGCCTCGAAGCGGATCCAAGCCTCGTCGAGTTCGGACGAGGCCCGGGCGTGCAGTTCGAGGCGGCTGCCTTCCGGCAGGGTCAGTTCACCCGAACCGAGTTCGAGAATCTGCAGGGGCAGGCCCGTGTAGTCCGGCGGGGTGGCGCTGAGCGCCAGGCTGTCGATGACCGGCGGATGGAAGATGTCCACACGATGCCACTCGCCCTTCTGCCGCCCCCGGCTGAAGCGGTAGGCGAAGCTGCTGCGGATGTCTCTCAGTTCAAGTTCATAGTTCAAGTTCACGTTCTCAAGGGGAAGCTCGACGACCAGATCATTGGTTTCGTTGAACTCCAGTCGAACTTCACCGCGAAAGCGCCAGGGTACATTACGCGCCTCGGCGCGCAGTGTGATATCGCTGCCGGCCAGCAGTTCCACCGAACCCGGCGAGACCTCCAGCCAGGCGCGCTCCTCGTAGTGGCCGGGTTCCCCGGGCATGAGCAGGAAGTGCAGGGGACGAATTCCCGCCGACGAGGGCAAGAGCATCAGAAGCAGTGCGGCGGCCAGGGTGACCAGTCCGGTCACGGTGACGCGAAGCGGGGGACGCGGCGGTGAAGGCAGGCCATCGGCGAGTTCATCCACCGCGCGGTGAAGCACGGTGTCGAGAATCTCCGGGGAGTAGCCCTTGCCGTCCAATCGTCCGGCCGCGTGGTCGGCGGCGGTCTCGAGCACCTGGCTGCGATCGCGACGGGCCTCCACCTCGCGCAGCAGCCTGCGGGCCGAGGGCAGACGCCGCCAGGGCCAGAGCACGGCCACGAGAATCGGCAAGAGGATGATGGCCCAGAAGAGCGTGGCCATGGCCTCGCCGGAAGCGGGCGCGGCGGGCGGACGGAAACGAATGATGAGGGCGAAGACCAGTCCCACGACACCCTGGGCCAGCTTGACCCAGGGCAGACTCGCCAACAGGTGGCGACGCCGGGCGCGGGTAAGCTCCCTCTTCAGCAGACGCGCGAAGCGTCCGCGGGATCGCTGCTCCGATCTTGGGCTCATTGGTCGTTCCGGGTCAGGGCGTAGTAGAGAACGTTCACGGCCATGCGAAAGGCCGCCTCGCGCTTCTCGGGAGGATTCTTGTGCACGCTGGCGTCTTCCAGACCGTCGCCGATGTCGGCTTCATGGGTGTAGAAAACCGCCAGGCGACCCTCGAGGAAAACGCCCCATCCCTGGGGCGGCCTCCCGTCGTGCTCGTGGATTTTGGGAACCCCCGCGAGCTCGTACCAGGAATGATAGATGGGGTGATCGGCCGGGACAAGCTCCAGGGGCGCTTCGGGAAAAAGCCGCGCCATGGAGGCCCGGAAAGAGTTGTCCATGCCGTAGTTATCGTCCGCGTAGAGGAAGCCTCCGCCCTCCAGCCATTCTCGGAGCGCCTTCTCTTCTTCTTCCGAGAAACGGATCTGCCCGTGTCCGGTGAGATAGACGAAGGGCGTGCGGCGCAGCGCCGGATCCAGGGGACGAAGCACGACTTCCCGCTCGGCGGCCGCCAGACCCGTGCGCCGCTGGAACTCGTCCAGCCAGTTGGGAATGCTGCTGGGGTCTGCGTACCAGTCGCCGCCGCCGCCGTAGTGCAGCCGGCCGATCTGGATGTCGGTGGCGGAAGCGAGAAGTGGAAGCAGGAGCGGAAGCAAAAGCAACAGTCTAGTCATCGGACGCCTCCGGGAGCCAGAGCAGGGAGATGGCGCCCCCCTCGGGATGGTTCTCGATGCGCAGCCGGCCGCCCATCTCCTCACTGAGCTGCGCGCAGATGGCCAGCCCTAACCCCGTGCCCGAGGTCTTGGTGGAGAAGTAGGGTTCGAAGAGCTTGTCGCGAAGCTCCTCGGGAATGCCGGGACCGTGATCGCGCAGGCTGAGCTCGCCTCCGCCGTCCACGCGCCGCCAGCCAAGCTCCACGCGTCCTCCCTCGTCCATGGCCTCCCGGGCGTTCTCCACAAGGTTCAGGATGATCTTCCGCAGGGCCTCCCGGTCGGCCCGCACCTGTATGGCCTCATGGTCGGGCATCTGCAGGCTCAGGGCCGATCCGGCGTAGGGCGAGACGACCTCGGCGGCCAGGGCCGGCAGGTCCACCGATGCCATCACCAGTTTCTGGCCACGGCCGAAGCTGGAGAAGTCGCGGGCGATGCGCCGCAGGATCTCCACCTGCTCGTAGAGGGTCGTCACCGTATCGCCGAACACCGCATCGAAGTTCGGCTTCCTGTCGCGCCAGGCCCGCTCCATGTGCTGCACCGAGAGCTTGATGGGCGTGAGCGGGTTCTTGATCTCGTGGGCCACCTGCCGGGCCATCTCGCTCCAGGCTTCGAGCCGTTTCTTGCGCACGATCTCCCGCTGGGCCTCTTCCAGGCGATCGGTCATGGCGTTGAAGGAACTGACCAGTTCGCCGATCTCGTCGCTTCCCGTCTCGGCCAGACGCTCGCTGAAGTCGCCGGCGGCCACGCGCCGCGTGCCCAACTGAAGGCGCTGGATGGGCACGAAGATGCGCCGGGACAGCCATCCGCCCAGGGACAGGGCGAGCAGCAGCAGCAGGGAAGCCAGGGCGAAGACCTGTCCGGTGGCCTGACGCATGGCCAGGCGACGGTCGTCGCGGCCGGCGGGATCCTGGCTGCTCAGCACGCCGGCGGGAGCGCCGCCCACGCCGGGCAGGGCCAGCAGGGCGCGCTGGAAGCGGCCGTCCTCGCCCGACTCGCTGAGGGGACCGTCGGTATGGACCAGGCGCTCCACGCTGCTCATGCGAAGTCGCGGGGGCAGCCATCCCAGGCCGTAGGGTTCCAGGCGGTTGCTGTGAAGCAGATCGCCTCCCCTGTAGAGGCTCAGATCGCCGCCGATGCCGTGGGCCAGATCCGCAACCTGTTCGGCGCTGATCTTCATGCGGTAGAACACCGACATGGGCACCCGCGCCCCGCGGTGTCGGATCTGCGGATCCAGAAGGATGCCCGCATAGAGGTCGCGGCCGGCACGTTCGTAGATCACCTGGTCGCGGGGCAGCACGGCCAGGAAGGAGTCTGCCTCGGCCTGTCCCCAGTCGCGGAGAATCTCGTCGAGGCGGATGGCGCCGCGCCCGTCGAAGATCATGATCTGGTTGCGGGCCTGGGCGCCGATGTCCCGGGGCGCCTGCTCGAACATGGGGTCGTCCACCACGAAGCTCTTCACGTACTCGCTGCGCACGAGATCCTGGGCCTCCTGGCGCACCTGGCTCTCCAGCAGGCTGCGGGCGGCCTGCACCCGCTGCAGGGCGGCACGTTCGGATCCCTCCTCGAGCTGCTTGAGCACCTCGCGGGCGCCGAGAACTCCGATGAGGGCCGTGGGCAGCAGGGCCACGAGCAGGAAGGAGCCGAGCAGGCGTCCCTGGAATCCGAACTCCAGGCCGCGGCGGCTTCGGCCTCGCGCGGGCAATCCCGCGGCGGCCAGGAGCAGTTCGATCAGCACCAGCAGCGACACCGCGGCGAGGTAGAGCGAGGTGCGGGACAGTGCCCCCATGAGCCGGGCTGCCGCTCCCCGCTCGCGCAGGCTCAGCGGACGATCCAGTCGCGGCGCCTCGCTGGGGATGTCCAGCAGCAGGGCGCCCAGATTGCCCAGAGCGTCCTGCAGGGCCGTCTCGCCACGCAGGTAATTACCTTCGGCGCCGCCTTCCACCACGTGGATACGGATGTCCGGACCCCTGCCCGGAGGCGGCAGCAGATCCGGCGGCGCGGGCGCTTCGCCCACCTGATGCCGGCTGTGCAGCGCGCCGCGGGGACCATAGATGGCCAGAGCGCCGGGCCCCTTCATCTGGGACAGCTGACTGCGACTCCAGAGCGACAGGGCGAAGCCCGGATCGGGCCTCTCACCCGAGGCCAGTACGCTGCGAAGTTCCCTGTCCCCGGCCAGTTCTCCCAGCAGGCGACGCAGGAGCAGGCGCCGACCCATGCCGCCTTCGCTGGAGCCGTTCTGGGAGTCGAGGGCCTCGAGATAGTGCTCCTGGGCCCGCTCCTGCACGTCCTGAACGAGGAAGACGGTGGAAATGACCAGGGGCAGAAGCAGCCAGATCACACCCGGCTCCCGGCTGCCCCGGGTGGACGGCACCCAGAGGGCCAGCCCCAGAAGCAGCGCTGCCAGGATCATGGGGCCGCTTCTCCAGATGAGGGCCGACGCGACGCAGAGCCCCAGCAGCAGGATCAGTCGCCAGGTTCCGTTCAGGGCGCGCCAGGCCCGCCGGGCCAGGGGAAGCAGAAGCAGCAGGAAGAGGAATTGCAGGAACAGTATGCCCAGGTGGAGCGCCGCGCCGGGCGCCGAGGGCAGGAGACCTTCGAAGAGCAGAGCGCCGGAACTGTTGGCGAACAGGATGCCCGCGAGAGTCCGTCCCAGGGTCAGAGCGGCCAGTGGCGCGAGAAGAGCCAGAGGGATGGCCAGCCCCGGAGATTCCAAGGGGCCCCCCTCCGCTCCGAGGCGCCGCAGCAGGAAGACCGCGAGAAACAGGATCGAGGCGCTGAGCAGCAGGTCGCCGGGACTCGCCGCCAGGCCACCCAGACCCGGCAGGGCGAAGTCCCTCGCGTCGAAGAGAGCGCCCCCGGGTTCGAGGAAGAGCAGGGCACCCCGGATCACCAGAGCGCCACCGAGAACTCCGCCGGCCAGTCCGAGCCTGCGCAGGATGGGTGGCAGGTTCGGGCGCGATAGCAGCATCAGACCCAGGATCAGCAGGGGCAGCGCCGCCCAGAGCGCCGCGCGGGATGTCTGTCGCGCAAGCGCTTGAGCGCTGTGAGGCAGGGAGTAGAGCCGCAGGAAGAGCTGTCCCGAAATGCTGAGCAGCGCGCCGCCCTCCTCGCCGCTGACGAAGACCTCCCAGGGCGATGATTCCGCCAGCTGCAGACGACCGCCCTCCACGGGCAGCAGGGCCAGTCGGCCGTCCCAGAGGGTGGACGGGCCCGGCCCCTGGTTGCCGTCGGTTCGGAGCAGGGGCAGGTCGAGAAGCCAGAGGGAGCCGTCTTCATGTGGCAGGATCAGGCTCAGGGCGCGGAACACGCCGTAGGAGCGCAGGCTCAGGAGGGGGCCAGCGGGGTGTTCGGGCAGGTCGCGGGAGGGTGGAACCGTCCAGCCCGCCCAGGCCACGGCCTCGCCGTCCCGAAGTCGCTGGATCCCGAGACCGCGTAGGGGACCCTCCTGGGGGATCCGCGAAGGCAGGGATGCGCTGCCAGATTCGGAGGCCTGCAGCGATTCGCCCAGATTCCGCATCTGGATCAGGGCCGACTCCAGGCTGGCGGCCATGGCTTCGGCCCCCACCGGAAGGGGATACTCCTGCTGGGCGACCGCGCCGAACGAGAGCAGCAGCAATAGAATCGCGGTCAGGCCTCGCATCACGGCGCCAGCACCTCCACCACGGTCCAGCCGTCCTCCTCCAGGTTCAGCTCGAAGGCCAGCTGCCTGCGCGGAAGCAGGTCTTCCGGGGTGGCGGGCGCCCACTGGAAGAGCATGCTCAGGCGCCGATCCTCTTCGGAGAGGTCCACCACCGAGACGCGGAGCACCCGCCGGTCCAGGGGTTCCAGCCAGGCCGACAACAGGGCCCGGGATTGGGCATGCCCGTAGAGTCCGTCGGTGATGCCGGCCTCGGGAAGCATCATCCTCAGTCGATGGGCGGGAAAGTATGCGGACAGCTCGGCCAGGTCGCCGCGCTCCAGGATGGATTCCAGTTCCTCCGCCGCGGTCAGGGCGCCCGCATCGCCGCGAAGGGCGCTCTGCCAGCCGGGAGCGGCCGGGAGGGACTCCTCCTGGGCCGTGGCGGCGAAGGCCAGGAGCATTGAGGCGACGATGAAAAGGCGCATGAGGGCATCCTACAAGCTGGCCGAACTCTGGTGCCATAGAAAAGGGGGCCCCGCGAGGGGCCCCCGGACAAGGCAAGTCACTTCACTAGCTGTTCGTGGCCAGCTTCCGCTGACGGCGGGCCTGCACGGCCGCCTGCCACTCCACCAGCACGGGGCTGGCGATGAAGAGCGAGGAGTAGGTACCCACCAGCACGCCCACGAGCAGCGCGAAGGCGAAGTCGTGGATCACGGGTCCTCCGAAGAAGAAGAGGAAGAGCACCACGACCAGGGTGGTGAAACTCGTGATCACGGTACGGCTGAGGGTCTGGTTCACGCTCTGGTTGACCACCGCGGGGTAGGCCTCGGCGCGGCTGCGGGAACGCAGGTTCTCGCGGATACGGTCGAAGACCACGATGGTGTCGTTGAGCGAGTAACCCACGATGGTGAGTAGGGCGCCCAGGATCGTGAGGTTGATCTCCTTGTTCAGCAGACTGAAGATGCCCAGGGTGATGGTCACGTCATGCACCAGGGCGATGATCGCCGCGATGGAGAACTTGAACTCGAATCGCCAGGTGATGTAGAGGATGATGCCCAGCAGCGAGTAGACGATGGCCCACAGCGCCTGCGTACGCAGTTCCGCGCCGATCTTGGGTCCCACCTTCTCCTGACTGATCTCCAGCACCGGATTCTCCGGGAAGGCCGCGCGGATGGTATCGGCCAGCTGGTTCTGCACGGCGTCGCCGCCGCGGTCCTCTTCCAGCGGGGCCAATTCGTCGCCCTCGGCCTGCAGGATGATCAGCACCTCGTGATGGGTGCCGAAGTCCGAGACCTGTCCGCCGGTCATGCCGCCCTCGTTGAGGGCCTGACGCACGGCGGAGAGGTCCACGTCGTCCTGGAACTGGACGATGAACTTGTATCCGCCCTTGAAGTCGATGCCGTAGTTCAGCCCGCCATGCATGGCGATGCTCACCACGCCGATCAGGATCACCACCGCCGAGATCGTCATCATGATCCGGCGGATGGGAATGATCGGGAAATTCTTGTCGATCAGTATCTGAAACATGTCGTTCCTCCCGCTCAGATGCTCAGTTTGTCGACCTGGCGGCCGGAGGTGAAGAGGTCGAAGATGATCCGAGTCACGAGCAGGGCCGTGTACATGCTGGCCATGATGCCCAGGGACAGGGTCACCGCGAAGCCCTTGATGGGGCCGGTTCCGAAGATGTAGAGCACGAGAGCCGTGATGAGCGTGGTCACGTTGGCGTCCATGATCGTGGAGAAGGCGCGCTCGTAGCCGGCCTGGATGGCCCGCCGCACCTTCGCGCCGGTGCGCAGCTCCTCACGGATGCGCTCGTAGATGAGCACGTTGGCGTCCACCGCCATTCCGATGGTCAGGATGAGACCCGCGATGCCCGGCAGGGTCAGGGTGGCGTGGCGCGAGGCCATCACCGCCATGACGATGACGAGGTTGAGCACCAGGGCCACCGTGGCCACCAGTCCGCTGCCGCGGTAGTAGAAGACCATGAAGACGATGACCGCCAGGAATCCCCAGAGGCCGGCCCTCATGCCCTTGTCGATGGAGTCCTTACCGAGGCTCGGTCCCACCGTGCGCTCTTCCACGATCTTCATGCTCGCCGGCAGGGCACCGGCGCGCAGGATGATGGCCAGGTCGTTGGCGTCCTCGGCGGTGAAGCCGCCGGTGATGGTCGCCTGACCCGCGCCGATGCGCGACTGGATGACCGGAGCCGAGAAGATCTGATGGTCCAGCACGATGGCCAGCTGACGACCCACGTTGCGCTCGGTCACGCGGGCGAACTGCGAGGCGCCCTGGCGGTCGAGGCTGAAGGCCACCCGGAAGCTTCCGGGACGGTCGCTGTCGGGTTCGTAGTTGGCGCTGCTGAGGTTCTTGCCGCTCAACTCAACGCGGGAGTTGGCGTAGTAGAGGATGCGCCCGGTGCGCGAACCCTCGGCGTAGACCTGATCCTCCGCGCCCCAGATGAACTCGTAGCCCCGCGGGATGGCGTTGGCCACCGCGGGCTCGGCGATGTACTGGCGCAGGCGGGGGATGTCGTCCTTGTCGACGAGCAGGCCGCCCAGCTGGAAGGCGCGCAGCTGCGAGCTGAAGGGATTGTCGGCGTCGGCGAGACTCGTGGTCTCGTCGCTGCCCATGAAGGAGACGTCTTCGGCCTCCTCGCCCTCGGCCACTTCACCGGCGCTGGCGGGCAGGCGCTTCTTGAGCACCTCGTCGATCTTCTGGATCACCGTGATGATCTCGCCCTGCTGCGCGAGCAGCTTCAGCTCGAGCACGGCGGTGCGGTTGATCAGCCGCGTGGCTCTTTCCACGTCGGGAAGACCCGGCAGCTGCACCACGATGCGGTTGTCACCCTCCTGCAGGATCGTGGGCTCGGCCACGCCGTACTGGTCGACGCGGTTGCGGATCACCTGTAGGGCCTGATCCACCGTGGCCTGATGGTCCTTGGAGTCTATGCCCTCCAGGTCCACCTCGAGCACGAGATAGGTTCCGCCCTGCAGGTCCAGGCCGAGCCGGATGGACTTGTCCAGCAGCTCGTTGTAGCGGGCGGGATCGTCCACCTTGAGCTGCTCGATCTCCTCGTCGTTCATCCCCCAGAGGGTGATGGTCGGCCAGAGGAAGAAGATGCTCAAGCCCAGCACGATGACGACGCTGGCGATCTTGAGTCTCTGGTTTCGAGACATGGTTTACCTCCGAAGCCCGAAGGGGCTTTGGGATTTGCGGATCATCCGCGTTTCGCACCCGCTCAGCGGGCGGTCAGTTCTTCGATGGTCTGGAAAAACTCGTCCGTTTTGATGGGCTGGGTGCCGAAACGCCAGACGGTCCTCGGATGGACATCCCACATGGACTGCTTGTCGTAGAGGAGCATCCACCGGTCTTCGCCGTCGGGATTTTCGGGGCCCGCCGCCGAGAGCGTCGGGTCCTTGTTGGCGAAGATGAAGACGTCCTGGCCTTTCCGAAAGACCGGACGGTTGAGAGTTCGGAGGACCTGCCCGATCATGTCGTTGATCGAGTAGATCGTGATGTCGCCATCGCCGGGGTCGCCCTTGTAGATCTTCTCGGGCGTGATGGTGGCGAGGTAATAGTCCTTCTCGGGACCCGAGCCCTGGGCTCCGTGGGTCACCTTCCCGTGGAAGATGAGGTCGGCCTTGAGGGCCTGCTCCTGGATGCTGATGCGCCCGATGACCTGGCGCATCTCGCGCAGGAAGTCCTGCAGCCCCACCTCGCGCACCAGGGGCGGATCGACGGTGGGCGCTTCCTTGAACAGCTTGGTCACCACGTCGTCCG
>CAYPGS010000012.1:0-41278 GCA_964410395.1 uncultured bacterium | reverse complement strand
AGGGGCGGATCGACGGTGGGCGCTTCCTTGAACAGCTTGGTCACCACGTCGTCCGCGCCAACCGCGTAGTAGTGGTAGTCCGTGTTCATGATGAGCATGCTGTCCTGACGGCGATCCCGCGAAAGCAGCACGATGCAGCGGTCCCCCACCTTCATCTCTTCGTGGGGAGGCATCAGGGGCAGGAAGCGGAACTGGATCTCTTTCAGGTCTTTCTGCTGCGCGGGACGATCCATTCTCAGGAACTCTTCGATGTGGAGCGTCGCCACCCAGTTGAGGGTCTTCTGGGTGTCGGTGAGTTCGCGCAGGTGCACGATCTCGCCGAAGACCACGGCCGGCGCATTGTGGATGCGGTACTCGTGGCCGGCCTGGGTGTAGTCGTTGAGCGTGTAGGGGAAGACCTTCATCTCTCCCGCGGGCGGAAGGTTGGTGTCTTCGCCGCCCTGCGACAGGGCCGGGCCGCCGAGGACGAGCAGCGCGACCATCGCGAGAGACAATCTTCCAAGGAACTTCAGGCTCATGGTGCTCCAACACAAGAAGGCGGGCCCTTGCGGGCCCGGGTTCAGGGCGGGAATATAGCAGAAGGTCTGGGCACTTGCAAGGGCTTGGAAAAGCTTATCTTAGCCCGCGCCTACTCTCCGAGATCCCCGGCCGGGAAGATCTCCTCCACCAGCTGGGGCAGGGTCACGAATCGGAATCCGTAGTCCCGCAGCCTGGGCTGCATGCGGCCCAGGACCTCCAGGGTCTCCCGCCTGGGATGGCCGATGCCGATGGCCCATCCCCGTTCCCGGGCCAACTCGCTGAGTTCCAGCAGATTGTCGGCGATGCCGGCCTCGCCCTCCTCCTCGCCGTCCAGGAAGAGATCGGCCCGCAATGGCGGACGGCCATGGGCGCCGGCCAGGAGCGAGATCTTGCTCTTGTGGTGGGTCCAGCTGTCCAGGACCAGCAGGTCGCGCTCTCCGGTCCAGTCCAGGATGGCGTTCACGAGTTCCGTGTCCTGGCTGGCCTGGCTGCCCATGTGGTTGTTGAGCCCGTCCAGGCGCCGGAATCCAGAGGCGTGCTGCTCGAGCAGAACCACCGTGGAGTCGGCGCCGATGCCGGCGAAGAGGGCCCCCGGTCCCGGATCGCTCTCCGGCCAGTCCAGGGGTTCCATGGGCAGGTGCAGGAAGACCGCGTGCCCCCGCTTGCGGGCCTCCTTCTCGACACGCTCGCTGCGCCGCTGTCCCGGCAGGATGCTCGCCGTGAGCGGCATGGGCAGCTCCAGCATGCCCTTGGCCACCGGTCCGTAGTTGTTGCCGAAATCGTCGATGACGATGGCCAGCAGGGGCTGGTCCTGGAAGAGCGGCGCCTCGCCGTTGGGCGCGTCCATGCGCAGCCGGGCGCGCAGGGGCGGATCCTCTCCCCGCTCCACCAGGTAGAAGAGATCGGGACGGCCGGGGCGCCCGCCCTCGCGGCAGTCGATGAGGCGCAGGCCCTCGTCCTCGAAGATGCGGCTGAGCCAGCGGTTGGCGTTCACCGGATGCAGATGCCCCGGACAGCGGAAGCGGTAGAACGTCAGGCCGTCCTCGCCGCGCTGGTGGCGGATCTTCGAGGGCGGCACGCCCAGCTCGCGAATCGCGCGCTGGAGGATGCCGTCCATCTCCTGTTCGGGAGTGAGCTTCACCGGACGGCTGGGCAGGCCGTCGCCA
Organism: uncultured bacterium; assembly: GCA_964410395.1. Lineage (GTDB taxonomy): Bacteria > Krumholzibacteriota > Krumholzibacteriia > JACNKJ01 > JACNKJ01 > JACNKJ01. The sequence continues at coordinate 39,593 of CAYPGS010000012.1, read as the reverse complement.
TTCCATTCCAAGAGGTCGCGCTGCAGCAGCAGGACGCCCGCGGCCACGGCCAGGGGCACGAGCAGCATCAGCCAGAGCCATCTGCGGCGGCGAGGAGGAGGCGGAGGATTCTTCTTGCGGCGAGCCATGGGCCCAACTTAGCAGCATCACCGCGCGAGACAACGAGGAATTGATTCGAGCGCGAAAACAAAAAGACCCGGCCCTTTCAGGCCGGGTCCAGAACTGCTCGAGCTTGCTTGGCTAGCCCTGCTGGATGTCGAACCACTTCCAGAGCCGGTACTCGTCGCCCTGAACGGGAATCGAGTAGAAGCGAACGGTGTCGCGGACCAGCAGCACGTTGACCTCGGACCCCTCGATGGTGCCCTTCAGGTTGATGGTCATGTCGGTCTGGTAGGTCCGGTACTGGGTGCCGGAGGGGAAGGTGTCGCCCTCAACTTCGAAGGGGTTGTCGGGGACGCTCCAAACGCCGGCCGGAACGAAGTTCAGATCGATGCTCTCCACGCCGGGCGTGGCGCCGTCCTGGCTGGGGTTGCCGCTGAAGAGAGCCTCGGTGTGCTCCTTCTCCTCTTCAATGCCCCAGGACGGGCCGTACTCGCCGGAATCGTCGATGAAGTAGAACTTGAAGGCGGCGTAGGTGCCACCGTCACTGGCCTCTTCCTCGCCGTCGTAAAGGATGTAGTCCCGGTACTCCGCGAAGTCCATGTGATTCCACGCTTCGATGAAGTTGGCCATCAGGTTGTCCGGGGTTGTGTATTCCAGATAGATTGGGCCGTCATCGCCAGGGCCTTCCTTTTCGGGGGTGCTGAAAAGGCACCCGCTGCTAGCGAGAATTGCCACGGCCAGGATGAGAAGCGTCGTCAGACGGGCTCGCGTGGTCATAAGTCCTTGTCTCCTCTATTGGGATCCCCGCCGTCTAGGTGGGGGTTCGTTCAGACATCCAGGTTCAGTCTCAATCTTCCCCAGGACTGCGTCGCCGAGCTGTTGGATTCATCCCATCGCGTCAGAAACCACTGCCCGCCAACCAAACGAAGCGTCAGCTCAGCCGACCCTTCATAAGTGGTGGATTCACCGCCGGGACGTACGACAATAAGTTGATACCCGTCCAGGATGATGGTCGCTTCGTCCGATCCCACGGTCATGTCGGTCTGCGGATCGAAGTTCCATTCTATTTTAACCGAATCCACCTGGGTGTAAAGCTCGTCCAGGGCCGCCAGTTCCCGGTCTTTTCGGAAGTCGACGAAGTAGGTGTCCTCGCCCTGGTTAATCGCTTCCTGCTCGTCGTTGAAGGAGGCGATGAACTGAAATTCCTCGCCGTTCCCCTCTCCGAGACTGTTCTGATAGTTGGTGCTGGTCTGCGAGTCAACCGCGCTACGCATGTTCTCCAGCACGCTTTCAGGGTCAATCGGAAGCGTCCAGGGTATGTCCTCTTCGTTCGGCCACTCGGCATCCCGGGGCTGGAACAAGCAGCCGCTAGCGAGAATCATACCGAACATGAGGGCGATGAGCATCCCCGCTCGGAACAACCCTCCCCTATGCCTCGACCTGAACACGTATCTCCTTAGAAATTATACTCGATAGCCAAGGTCGGAATCCAGATGCTGCGCTGGTCCTCCCGCACGAATTTGCCGAACTTCGCCTGGTGCTGAAGGTCGATTCTAAGGCTGCCGGCACGTCCGAACTCCCGGTTGTAGACGATGCCCGTATCAAGGCTTCCGTAAGGAACCTTGTCCTCGCTGTCGTCTGCATAGTAGTACGTGACTTCCCGGCCTAGGCTTTCTTTAATGGAAAACTTCAGGTATTTCAACAATGTGGCCGAGAAACCCAGGCGAAAATCCTCCTTTTTTACCCTCCGGGAGAGAAAAAAGGTCTCCGGATTCCCCTCCACGTCGGGATCCGGGAGGAAACTGCCTAGTTGCCGAAGTTTGAATTCATGTCCGACATCCAGGCGAATGGAGCCGTGAAGGGGCAGGGAGGCCGAGGTGATGAGAGTGGACTCCCGATCCAGGGCGTTCTTGTCCTGGGTGAAGATGAAATCGTCCTTGCTGACCTTCACCTCCATGTTCTGCGAAATGCTGAACCTCTCGAAGAAGTTGTAATCCAGGCGAGAGTTCCAGGTGAGGGTGGTCTTGTCCTTGTTCGAGATGGACTTGCTCTCCCGGATCATGATGTCCCGGTTGAGGAAGTAGGCCAGGGAGTTCTCGGCAGTGAGCCAGTGGAAGGGCTTGCCCTTCACGGTCACCGTGTAACGGTTCTTGAGCTGGTCCCTGTCCTGGGGGTTCTTGATCGGGTTGGCGTAGTAGTCCTGGGTCAGGAAGAAGTAGGCGTCGAGGGTCAGCTTGAGGGTCTTGCTGAAGCTCTGGTTGCTCGAGAACTGGGCCTCCCGCAGCCGCGTGGTCTTGACGCTGGTGTACTGCCCCGAGAAGGATTGCGAATCCCGCAGGTGCACGTCGATGGACTGATCGGTCCAGGGCCTCAGGCCCATGCGGAAATTGAGATCTTCCGAGCGGTCGTCCTTCTCGCCCGGCTTCAGGTCCATGCGGGCGGCGAAGTCCTTGTCCTGGGTCAGGTTGTTGGAGACCCGCTTCTCGCCCTCCCGGTAGGAGAAGCCCAGATTGAAGTCCACGAAGGCGCCCGGCTTCCAGGTCACGTCGATGTTGCCGCCCCAATCCTTGAGAAGGGTCTCCTCCTTGATGGGGATACTGTCGGGCAGCACCACGTTGACCTCGTCGCGCTTGAAGTCCAGGCGCTCGCTGGTGGACTCCTGCCTTCCACCCGAGAAGCTCAGGGTGAAGGCCGTGCCTCGCTTCACCTCGGTCCTCACGTTGAGGGAGTCGCGGCGGGTCGCGAGCTGATCGCGCAGATCCAGCAGTTTGCCGGTACCCGTGCCGCGGGCGCCTGAATAGCCGGTGGTGAAGCTGACTATCTCGCCCGGCTTCAGGTCCATGCGGGCGGCGAAGTCCTTGGCGCCGTCAGTGGTCGACTTGCTCAGTCCTCTGTTGTTCTCCGTGTCGCTGCGGTTGGCCGAGGCGTTGAGCCGCCCGTTGATGCCCAGCCAGTCCGTGAGATTCCAGCCGCCGGAGGTCTGGGCGGAGAGGCTCGAGCTGTCCCACTCGTCCCGGCGGTAGTTGTCCTCGCCGATGTTCTGCTCCTGGAGCTTTCGGTTGCGCCGCGCGTCCAGGGACAGGGGGAATCGCTTCATGAGCCGCTTCGAGCTCGACACCGACAGGCCCTTCTCGGTGGTCTCCCGGCTCAGTTCCCGGGGAAGCCCGCGGTCATAGAAGATCTGCCCGGTCATGTTCCAGGTGGTGGGATAGGTGACCGACAGGTCCAGGCTGTTGCTGATGTCCATTCGCCGGTCGCTGGAGCGGGTATCGCTCTTGAATTTGGGATGCACTCCCAGGGACTGCATGGGAATCTCCGGCCCGCCGCCGGGGCCGTCGCGATCATCGTCCTCATCGAGGAGGCTGTCGGGCAGTTGCTCGCCGCCGGGCAACGAGTCGGGCCATTCGGGCAGTTCGCCGGGAGGAATGCTCTGGAGCAGGGAATCCAGCCCCGTGGGACGATGTTCGCTGGAATCGGGCGCTGCCCCCGAGTTGCCCCCGGCTCCCGCTCCGGCACCCGCCTGGGCCAGGGCGGACCCGGCCATGAGCGCCACGAACAGGGCGACCAGGGGCAGGAGTTTCGGAAGCTTGCTTGTCATCGACGGCACTCGGGAAGTCCTTCGGCCAGACGGGCCAGCTCTTCGACGCTGAGAGTTTCGGGTCGTCGGGAAAGGTCTACCCCGATGGCCTCGCTGAGTTCTATCAGAAAATCGGAATCCACCTCATAGAACTTCCGAAGGGTGGATTTCAGCTGCTTGCGCCGCTCGGCGAAAACCGCCTTGAGCAGCGATTTATAAGCATCCCAGAGCTCCGGCGCCACCCCGGGCTGGGCCAGGGGCGTGAACCTGAGCACCCGGCTGTGCACCTTCGGGGGAGGGTGGAAGGCCCCCGGCGCCGCATCGGCCACGCGCTCCACCCGGTGCCGGGCCTGGAGAAGCGCCGGCAGCAGGCCGTAGTCCCGCCCCCCCGGCGAGGCCCCCACCCGCTGGGCCACCTCCCGCTGCATCATGAAGACGGCCCGTTCGACCCGGTGGGCGTCGTCCGCGGCCGCGAAGAGGGCCGTGGAGCTGAGCTGATAGGGAAGGTTGGCCGCCACCTTGATGCGATCCTGCTCCACCCTGTCGGCCACCCGCGCGGGGGGCCAGTCCTCGAGGCCCTCGCCGGAGAAACGAGCCTCGGACAGGGCCGGATCGTCCTTGAGCTTCGCGAGCAAATCGCGATCCACCTCGAAGCCCAGCACGCAGGCCCCCGATTCCACCAGTGGACGGGTGAGCGCGCCCGTGCCGCAGCCGTACTCGAGGATGAAATCCCCCGGCCGCGGATCGATGGCCTCGACGATGCGCTCGATGACGCGACGGTCGCGGAGGAAGTGCTGTCCCAGATTCTTGCGGGGACGATGGCGCTCTTCCGAACTCATGCGCTCCCCAGGAATCGGTCGAAGGAATAATCGGTGATGGCTTCCAGTTCGGTCTCGCCCATGCCGTAGATCTCGGCCAGCTTCTCGCGCACATGCACCAGACGCGCGGGCTCGTTGCGCTTGCCGCGGAAGGGCACCGGCGTGAGCCAGGGGCAATCGGTCTCGAGCAGGATGCGGTCCACGGGTACCACCTCGCCCAGAACCTCCGGCAGGCTGCTCTTCTTGTAGGTCAGCACGCCCCCGATGCCCAGCCAGAAGCCACGCTCGAGGCAGGCCGCGGCGAAGTCGCGATGGCTGCCGAAGGCGTGCACCACGGCGCGGGCGGGCGGGCCCACCTCGTCGACGACGCGCAGGAATTCGGCTTCCGCGTCGCGTACGTGGAAGATCACGGGCATGCCCGTCTCGCGGGCCAGGTCGAGCTGGCCGCGGAAGCAGCGATCCTGGGCCTCCCGGGGCGACCAGTCGCGGTAGAAGTCGAGGCCGGTCTCGCCCAGGGCCACGACCTTGCGGTTGCCCGCAAGTTTCAGCAGGTCGGCGCGGTAGTCATCGTCCCACTTCTCGGCCTCGTGGGGATGCAGCCCCGCCGCCACGAGCAGCTCCGGATGTTTGGCCGCCAGACGCAGGGCCTCGGCGGCGCCCTCCCGGTCGATGCCCACCTCCAGCGCCCGGGTCACGCCGGCCTCCACCATGCGGGCGATCACCGCGTCGCGATCCTCGTTGAAGTCCTTCAGGTGCAGATGGGCGTGACTGTCGATCATGCGCGGGCTCCGGCGGCTCTGAGGCTGAGGAAGAGGGCGATGAGGGTGAGTTGCACGTTGGCGTAGGCCTGGATCTGCGCGCGGGCCTTCTCGAATCGCTGGATCCGGTCGGCCAGCGCCCCGGCGTCCAGGCTTCGGTAGCGCTCGAATCGCGCCGCCTGGTCCCGGTGCACGCGAAGCTCGCCGCGGGTAGCGGCGCACAGCAAGTCCCGGTACCAGCTCAGGGCCAGGTTCATGAACTCAACGCGCACCTGGGTCGGATTCTTCTTGTCCTTGCCCGCGCCTTCCTTGGCGAAGGCCTGCACCGCCTCGATCATCTTCACCTCGTCGCCGAACTCGCAGGCCTCGAGGGTGTCCAGCCAGGCCTCGCGGCGGGCCAGCCGCTCGTTGCCCTCCTCGTCCTCCGAGGCCGCGAGCATCACGGCCTCCTCGAGGTCGCCACCGGAGAGGGCCGCGAAGAAGTCGGCTCTTTCGGCGCTCAGGCCCCGGCTCTCCAGTTCGGCATGCACCAGATTCTCGTCGAGGGCTTCGAAAGGCAGACGCCGGCAGCGGCTGAGCACCGTCTCGCGCAGGGCATCGGCCCGGTGGCTTATGAGCACGATGAGAGTGTTGCGGGGCGGCTCCTCGAGGGTCTTGAGCAGGGCGTCCTGGGCCTCGTGTTCCATGCGATCGGCGTCGCGGATCACCAGGGCGCGCCCCCGTCCTTCGTAGGGTGTCTTCGCCAATTCGCCGCGCACCGCGCGCATGCCCTTCACGGAAATGCGCGGATTGGTCTTGAACTCGATGGGCATCAGCGGATCGCCTCCGCGCTGACCCTGGTAGTCGCGAAAGGTGGCGAGCCAGTCCTCGTCCTTCATGGCGGACACGTTCCCCGCCGGCACCACCGGCATGACGTAGATGAGGTCGGGATGCACGTATCGCAACACGCGGGAGGCTTCGGCGTCCTCGGGATTCACCGAGCCCGTGATCATCCAGGAGGACAGCTCCAGGGCGGCCGCCTCCTGGCCCGCGCCCCGCGGTCCCTCGAAGAGATAGCTGCCGCCGAGCTGTCCCGCGTCGAGCAGGCGCTCTAGCTGCGCCCGCAGGCGCGGATTGCCGGGGAATTTCAGTGTGGCCATTTGCGCAAGATAGCAGAAGCGCATGGAATCGTCAGCCCAAGGAGTCGTCATCAATTCGCTTCGATTCTGTGACTAGCGAGCCAGAACCATGGTGGTCCAAACCCACGATTTGAACTTCGATCTGAGCTCTCGAAATCACTGTATCTTTTTTTGTAACATAGAGTTAGCCCTTGCGTAGGCCTTCAGAATTGACTACATTGAGAACCTCCCCGACATCCTCCCGCGGCTCCATTTCGGAGGTTCGGGATGTCAGCATCTGATCTTCATTCTCGTTTGCTTTCCACTCTGTCAAAACTCGCTCGCGTCGAGAAACAGGCCGTGCTGCTCTTCGCCGAGATCTACTTGCGCAAGCTCTTCCATGAGCTGGGCTACTCGTCCATGCGGCAGTACGCACGGGAGGCCCTCGGCTTCTCTGACGCCAAGTTCTACCAGTTCCAGCGGCTGGCGGATTCGTTCAGGGCATTGCCTAAGGTGAAGCGCGCCGTGGCTTCGGGTGAGCTGTCCTGGACCAAGGCGCGCACCGTCGCGGCCGTCGCCAAGCCGGAGTCGCAGAAAGATTGGATCGAAGTGGCGAAAGCGAGCACTTCCCGGGACCTGGAGCGCGCGGTGAAATCGGCCCGGAGAAGTGGCGGGTGCGCGCCGGCACCGGATCTCTTTTCTAAGGAGAGATCCGGGCCGGTGGTACGGCGAGAGCTCACGGTGACTCTCAAGCTCGAACCTGAACAGCTGGCCCAGTTGGAAGCTCTTGAAGAGGCACTTCGCAAACAAGGCCTGAAGGGTTCCCGCGAAGAGGTCCTGCTCCAAGCGTTTTCTCTGGCTGCTAGCGGTCAGCCGTCAGCGGTCAGCGAGGACTGTACACGTTTACAATCCCCGCCGAAACAGGTGGTGATCTATCAGTGTGAGGGCTGCGGTGGAAAGCAGGTGCAGACGAGTCGCGGCCTCATCGAAACGGATGCACCCACTGACGACGCGGAGGTGCTGGGTCGTGATGGCGTGAACCGCAGCAGCATCCCTCCAAAGACACGAAACGCGGTGCTCAAGCGCGATCTGCATCGCTGCCAGAGCCCAGGCTGCGGGAACACGCGATTCCTGGAAGTGCATCACCTCAAACCGCGCAGCGAAGGCGGCGGCAACGACACGGAGAATCTGACCACCCTCTGCTCGGCCTGCCATCGGCTGGTTCATGACTGTACACGTGTACAATCATCTGGCTGATAGCAGACCCGGCCGTCAGCCTTCTGAAGCCGGAGGTCCGAGGGCCTTCTCGACCACGGCACCTCCCACGGCGTCGCCCCAGACGTTCACGGTGGTGCGGCAGCGGTCCAGGAACCAGTCCACGGCCAGGATCATGCCCACGCCTTCCGCGGGCAGGCCGACCGAATGGAGCACCATGACCATGGTCACCAGCCCGGCCTCCGGGATGCCGGCCGCGCCGATGGCCGCGAGGGTCGCGGTGAGCACGATGGTGATCATGGCAGGCAGGGTCAGATCCACGCCGTAGCTCTGGGCGATGAAGACCGCCGCGATGGCCTCGTAGAGCGCGGTGCCGTCCATGTTCACCGTGGCGCCGAGGGGCAGGACGAATCGTCCGGCGCGAGGATCGACCTTCGCGTTTTTCTCCAGCGACTCCATGGTCACGGGCAGGGTGGCGCTGGAGCTGGCCGTGGAGAATGCCAGTACGATGGGCTGAACCATCTGCCTCGCGAATTGCAGGGGCGATCTCCGCGAGACCAGGAAGAGAACCGTGGGCAGGGTCACGCCGCCGTGGATGACCAGGCCGACGATGACCGTCACGGAGTAGAGGCCGAGGGATTTTAGCACGGGGAGGAAGCCTTCCCAACCGCCCGCCTTGCCCATCTGGGTGGCGACGAGCGCGAAGACTCCCAGGGGCGCGGTGGCCACCACCAGATGGGTCATCTTCATGCTGATGTGGAAGAGGCCCTCGAAGAAGTCGAGCACCGGCCGGCCCTTGTCGCCGACCATGGTGATGACGCTTCCGAAGAAGAGGGAGAAGAAGATGAGGGGCAAGACCTGGCCGTCGGCGACCACCGCTCCGAAGAACTGCCCCGGGATGATCCCCCGGATCACGTCCAGGAAGGAGTAGTCGGCCACGTCCTTCAGCACGGCCGTCTCCATGCCGGCCCCCGCGCCGGGCTTGATCAGGTTGACCAGGATCAGACCCAGGATCACCGCCAAGACCGTGGTGCTCAGATAGTAGAGGAGGGTGAATCCACCCAGCCGTCCGAGCTTCCTCACATCTCCGAGGGAGGAGACCCCGACGATCATGCTCGAGGCGATGAGCGGCAGGATCAACATTTTCAGGGCACCCAGGAAAAGACCGCCCAGCATGTCGATGAAGGGGATGACGCGCCCGGCGACAGCTCCGAAGACGCCGCCCAGGATCATTCCCGCGAAAAGCAGGAGAATGAAGCGGGTATCGGCCTTGGGACGGGGGATGTCTTGCATGGCTTCTCCGGAGGTTCGGGATGGGCGCAAAGATTGCAGAAGCAGCTTTTTCTGTCCACCCCGGCCCTCCGCCGCGAGATCGGAATAGAAGATCCGAGGACAATTCTTGACGGAAATTCATTGCCGTCATAGTTTCATGCCAACCGGAGTCTCGCCCCGCGCAAATCATTGAGAATCAAGCGCTTGGATGGCGGACCCGGCAACCTGAACAAAGGAGAGCACATGCGGACGATCCGCTTGGGCGGTGTGGCGCTGGTCACCCTTGCCGTCCTCTCCTTGGCCGGCCTGGGCATCCTGCCCGGCGATAAGGCCCCCTCCGCCATTGCACCCGCCCACGCCGAAACGGCCGTCGAGCAGCATGCTCCGGCCGGTCACGGCGAGGCGGTCGAGCATGGCGAAGAGCACGGAGGAGGCGGTGGGCACAGTAATCCCATCGCTCCCGTGCTTGCCTTGCTGATGATCGTCATGCTCGCCGCCAAGCTCGGCGGCGCGGCCATGGAGAAGTTGGGCCAGCCCAGCGTGCTGGGCGAGCTCGTCTTCGGCGTCATCCTGGGCAATCTGACCCTGATCGGGTTCCAAGGTTGGGAGAACCTGATTCAGCTGGAAGTTCACTTCCCGGCCATCGGCGGCATCGCCGGCGCGGCGATCGGTGCCGAGAGAATCATCGAGTTGCTCGGAGAGATCGGCGTCATCCTTCTGCTCTTCCAGGTCGGCCTGGAGAGCAACGTGAAGGAAATGATGAGCGTCGGTCTCTCGTCCCTTCTGGTGGCACTCCTGGGCGTCATCGCTCCCTTCTTCCTGGGTTGGGGGGTTAGCGCATGGCTGCTACCCGACGCGGAAATCTGGGTGCACGTCTTCATCGGCGCCACGCTCTGCGCCACCAGCGTGGGCATCACGGCCCGCGTGCTCAAGGATCTCAAGCGACTGCAGACACGCGAGAGCAAGATCGTCCTTGGGGCGGCGGTAATAGACGACGTCATGGGCCTCGTGGTCCTGGCCGTGGTCGTGGGAATGATCCGCGCCGTCAACGCCGGCGAGGAGATGGCACTCGGCGGAATCTTCTGGATCATCGCCAAGGCCGTGCTGTTCCTGGTTGGCGCCGTGGGCATCGGACAGTGGCTCTCGCCGCGCATCTTCAAGATCGCCAGCAAGCTGCGGGGCGAGCACATGCTGCTCACCATCGGGCTTCTGGTTCTCTTCCTCTTCAGCTGGCTGGCCGACAAGATCGGACTGGCCACCATCGTGGGCGCCTTCGCTGCGGGACTGGTTCTCGACGAGTTGCACTTCAAGCAGCTGGGCGACAAGCACGAGCACAATCTGGAAGAGATCCTCGCCCCCGTCGCGGGATTCCTGGTTCCCATCTTCTTCGTGCGCATGGGTTACAAGGTCGACCTGTCCACCTTCGGTGACACCAGCATCCTGGTCTTCGCCGGGGTACTGACCCTGGCGGCCATCATCGGTAAGCAGGTCTGCTCCCTCGGCGTGGTGGAGAAGGGGCTGGACAAGCTCTCGGTGGGCATCGGCATGGTTCCGCGAGGCGAGGTCGGACTCATCTTCGCGGGCATCGGCGCCAGCCTCATGCTGCACGGCGAGCCCGTGGTCGGCGCGTCCACCTTCAGCGCGGTGGTGATCATGGTCATCGTGACCACCCTGATCACCCCACCGGCGCTCAAGTGGTCACTGAACCGTCCGCGTGGCTACGAAGGCGCCAGCGACGCCGAGATGAAGGAAGTTCGCGACAAGAAACGTCAGCAGCGGCGCGACTACTATCGCGGCCGTGACGACGATCGCTCCCGCCGTTCCAGCGGACGCGGCGGACGTTCTCGTGGCGGCGGTGGCCGTTCGGGGGGCTCGCGTTCCGGCGGAGGTCGCCCCGGCGGCGGACGTCCCGAACGCGGCGATCGTCCCGAGCGCTCGGAAAAGAAGGCCGAAGGCAGCGCGGAGGGCCGAGGCAGCAGTTCCGCCTCCCGGCGCCGTCGGCGGCGTCGCCGTCCTCGCCGTTCCGGCGGAGGAGGCGGCTCGACTCCGAGCAGCGACGGAACCTAGAGCTGCCAGCTTCCAGCTTCCAGCCAGAAAAGAACCCTCCCCAAATCTGGGGAGGGTTTCTTGCTGGTTGCTGGTAGCTGGTAGCTCAAAGCTCTTCTCTGGGATCCTCCCGCTCCGTCGCCGTCTCGCCCAGCACCTTGTAGAAGTCCGGCGCGTTCTTCTTGGACACGTTCCCATCGGGGATGGCCAGCACCTCGATCTCGAGCTGACGCGAGGGGAAGCCGAGGCTCAGCACCTCGCCGGGACGAAGGCTGTGGCTCTCCTTCACCCGCTCACCGCCCAGAAGGATGTCCCCCGTCTGACAGCCCCGCTTGGCCAGACTGCGGCTCTTCACCAGGCAGACGCGCTTGAGCCAGAGGTCCAGCCTCAATTGCCGGCTCCCATCTCTTCGGGATCGGGAATGCCCATGCGCTGCACGAAGACCTCGCTCTCGAGTTCGACCAGGTAGTTGCCGATGGCCTCGTTGCGCTTCTGCGCCAGCAGTTCCACGCGGAGCTGTTCGGCGATCTCCTCGTATTCGAAGGTTCGAGCGCTCTCCCGGTCCTGGAGCAACACGATCTGATATCCGCGCATGCCCTTGAACACCGTGGAGTACTCGCCCGGCTCGAGCAACTCGATGATGTCGCGGTAGCGGTCGTCGAGCTGATCCAGAGGGATCACCGGCAGCTCGCCACCCTGGTCCCGGGTGAACTGGTCGTCGCTGTACTGCCGCACGGCCTCCGTCCAGTCGCCGCCCTCGCCCAGAAAACGCCAGGCTTCGCGGGCGCGGGCGCGGGAGGCGTCACGGTCCTCCTCGGTGATGCTCATGGGAAAGAGAATCTGGCGGATGTGCACCGCGCCGCCCTGGCGATCCTCGAGACGGATGATGTGCAGGCCCGCGTCGGTGATCACCTCATCGGCGGTCTGGCCGGGCTCGAGCCCCACGAGCACTTCCTGCAGGGCGGGCTGGGCGATGTCCTGAAGGTTCAGCCAGCCGAGGTCGCCGCCCTGGGCGGCCGCCGGGCCCTTGCTGAATTCGGCCGCCACAGCGGCGAAATCCTCGCCGGCGTTGAGGCGGTCCACGGCCTTCTGCCAGTCGACACGCACGGCGGCCTCCACCTCGGGGGCGGGCCGGGCCGTCACCAGGAGATGGGACAGCTTCACCGCCTGGGGCCTGAGGGGAATCATCTCGGCGTCGTGCTTGTTGGCTTCGAAGAACTCACGGGCCTCCGCCTCGCCCACCTCGAGCTCCCAGGTGATCGATTCCACCACCCGCTGCACCATGAGCTGATCGCGCATGGGATCGCTGAGCCGGCGCCGGAGTTCGCGCAAATCCATGCCTTCGGCCTCGAGCTGCCTCTGGAAGCGCACCTCGCCTCCGGCCTGCTGCCGCAGGCCTTCCACATGACGGTCCAGGGCGAGACTGAGCTCGTCCTCGGCGATCTCGTAGCCCTCGCGCCGCGCCTTGGCCAGCAGGATCTTCTCGCTGATCATGTTGTCCAGGGCCTCGTCCATGAGCTGCCGGTACTGGAGCGAGTCCACCTGCATGCCGGTCTGCATGAGGAAGAGCTCCACGTCCTGCAGCACCGAGCTGAGGAGGATGACCTCGTCGTCCACGGTGGCGACGATCTTGTCGAGGGTCGCCAGATCGCCCTGGGCGAGGGCCGGAGCCGCCGCGAAGAGGGCCAGGATGCCGACGAGGGCGAAGGTGAGTGATCGCTTCATGAGATTTGCTCCGTCCTTGATCAGGGCGCCGGGGGCGTCTCGCCGCCCAGACGCGTGTCCAGTTCGGGGTGATACTCCACGGGGAAGGCCTCGCGCAACTCCTCGAGGATCTCCCCATAGACGCGACGGCGTTTATCGATGAGCAGGTGGCGGAGGATCTCCTCCCGCACCGAACCCAGTTCCAGCGCGTTCTCGCTTTCGCGCCGCTCGCGGAATTGTATAAGCGTCCAGCCCCAAGTTGTTTCGAAGGGCTCGGAAATGTCGTTCTTCTCCATCTTTACGAGGCGGACGAGAATCTCCGGCGGTATGGCCGCCCGGCTCATCCATCCCATGTCGCCGCCCAGACGGGCGCTGGCGTCCAGGGAGTACTTCTCGGCGGCACGCTTGAAGGAGATCTGCCCCCGGTCGAGATTGCCGTAGATCTCTCCCGCCTCGTCGCGGCTGTTCACCACGATCTGTCGATAGCGATACTCCCAGGCGTACTCGTCCAGATGGGCCATGTAGTAGTCGGAGGTCTCCGTCTCCGTGATGCCCACCCGCTCGTCCAGGCTCTTCTGGAGGAAGGCGTTGGCCACGAAATCCCGGCGCTGCTCGAGCAGTCGGCGCGCCAGCTCTGGATCCTCGAGCAGGCCCCGCGCCTCGGCGCCGCGATAGAGCAACTCGGTGTCCACCCAGCGCTCGAGGTACTCGCGCTTCTCGGTGGAGGTCAGCAGGCCGTGATAGTCGTCGGGGATGAGCTGATCGAATTCGGCGAGACCCAGGGCGCGCCCGCCCACCTGCACGATGGCCTCGCCCCCACCCATCACCACCGGTTCTTCCGAACGAGGCAGGGCCTCCTCCTGCTGCCGGCCACAGGCGACCAGGAGCAGAAGGAGGCCCGCCAGGCTACAGAGTCTTGTACTTGTCGCGAAGCGGATTGGGATCCTCTCCCTTTTGCGTCTTGCGAAGCACGCTGTCGTGGATCACCACGTCCGCCTCATCGCGCCACTGGACGAGCAGGGTCTCGAGCCGGGCCGAGGACATCGACTCGTAGGCCTCGCTGCGGGCCCGCTGATACACCTCGTCGAAGGGCAGCAGGGTGGGATCGGACTCCTCCACCATCTGGTAGATGGCCCAGTAGCCCTGATACTGGAAGGGCGGCGTGTATTCGCCGGGCCCGCTCAGGCGCAGCACCTGGCGGAAGACCTCGTGCTCGGGCGAGGCCAGGCTGTCGGGCGTGAACCAGTCGGTCTGCCAGGACTGGGGCCAGGTGATGGACAGGGCCGCTCCCACCGAGTCGATGGGCTCGCCGTCCTGCAGTCGCGTGTAGGCGGCAAGGATGTCGTCCTCGGTATTGGTCACCAGCTGCTTGCAGATCATCGCGTACTTGCGCGTGTAGAGCAGCGGATTCTCCTCGTAGAAGCGCTTCACGTCGTCGTCGGTGAAGTTCATTGGAGCGTCCACCAGCATGCGCTTCACCGAGCCGATGCAGTTCTGCTCCTCGAACTCCTTCATGGCCACGATGAGGTCGGGGTCCTTCTCCAGACCGCGGCTCTTGGCCTCGATGGGCATGACGTAGTTGATCATGTCCCGGCGCACCTTGTTGTAGACGCCCTTGGCCCGCGCGGCCTTGGTGGGACGCTCGTAGGGGCTCATGGCGTCATACTCGTCGGAGAATTCGGCAAGGGTGTACTTCTCCCCTTCGATCTCGTAGAGCACCATCTCCTTCTCTTCATCACTGAACTTGAGGATGGGCTTCTCGTACACCGGAGGGTTCTGAAGCTGCGAGGGAGTCAGGTCGTCGGGCATGCGCTCCACGATCACCGCGGCAGCATCGTAGTCGAACTCGAATCCGAACTTCTTGAGCACGTTGGAGCCGTGGGTGTCGCCGATACCGCGGAGGGCACGGGTCTCCAGACGCTTGAGGATCTGTTCCTTCACCTGCTCGAAGGGCGGCGCCTCCTGGATGGTCAGCTCGTCGAGGTGGAGCAGAGCCCAGCCGTTGGGAACCTTCACCGGCTCGCTCATGGTTCCCTCTTCCATTTCGAAGAGGGTCTGCTCGATGTTCGGAACGCTGGTGCCGAAGGCCACCTGATGCATCTTGCCGCCGGAGAGGCGATCGCGGTTGGTGGAGAAATCGAGAACCGCGTCGTGGAAGGAATACTCGCCGGACTGGATCCTGGCATGGACATCCCAGGCCTCTTCCTCGCTGTCCAGCTCGATGTGCCGGGCCTGGGCGACGCGGCCGACGTACTTGTAGTGCTCTTCCAGTTCCGCCTCGGAGAACTCGGGGATCTTGTCCACGATCTCGATGTTCTTCAGGAGCTCGATGAGACGGTAGTTCAGGTGGGACTCCTTGGCCCGCAGGTAGTTCTCATCGTTCACGTAGCCTTCCTCGAAGGCCTTGCTGACGATGAGTTCCTTCTTGATGAGGGTATCGAGGACCTTGTCCTGGATCTCCTCGAGGTTGAGCGAATCGGGGAACAGGGCGGGATCGTTGTACTCCATCTTCGCCCACTTGGCCTGCATATAGCCCAGGGTGATGGACTGGCCGTTCACCGTGGCAACGACGCTATCGTCGTTCACCTGGCTGCAACCGTAGAGAGACAGGGCGATCAGGGCCGCTACAAGGACCGCGAGCGAACTGCGCGTGGCCTTCATGGTCAACACCTCACAATTAAAGGACCTATAGGATTTCCGGTCGGCGAGAGGCCGCCCCGGTCAGAGATCTAGCATTATAGCCCCGAGGCGCTTGAGGGCAAGGGGCTAAGGAGCTGCCAGCTACCAGCTACCAGCTACCAACCGCCAGTCTGATTGGCTAGCGGTCGGCGGTCTGGGCTTCGCGGTCGGCTCCCAGCCTGCCCTCGAGGGCACGGAGCAGTCGTCGGGTGAGCAGTAGCGTATCCTCGCCATCCCCATGAAGTTCCAGGGTCAGGGGGGTCTGGCCCCGGAAAAGGAGGCTGCGGCCGAAAGTCTCCACCAGGGAGGCGATGACCTTGTTGTCCATGGCGGCTCCCTCCTGGAACTCGATTCGGCTGCGCTTGCCCAGTTTCAGGGCGCTCACGCCGGAAGCCTGGGCCAGCACCTTCATTTCCAGGAGCATGAAGAGCTTCTCCACGGGCGGCGGCGGGGATCCGAAACGGTCGCGGACCTCCTGGGCCAGCTCCCGGGCCGCCTCGAGCCGGTCGATATGGCCCATCTTCTGGTAGAGGGCCATCTTCTGCTCGGCATCGGGAATGTACTGATCGGGCAAGTAGGCGTTGATGTTCGACTCGATGCGCACCTCGCCCGAGTAGCTCTTGCCCTCGCGAAGCTCGCGCACGGCCTCGTTGACCAGGCGCAGATAGAGGTCGAAGCCCACGGCCAGCATGTGCCCGTGCTGCTCCACGCCCAGCATGTTGCCCGCGCCGCGGATCTCCAGATCGCGCAGGGCCAGCTTGTAACCGCTTCCGAGCTCGTCGAACTCCACCAGGGCGTCCAGGCGCCGGCGACTCTCCTCGGTGACGGCCCGGTCCCGGGGAATCATGAGATAGGCGTAGGCCCGCTGGCGGCTGCGCCCCACGCGACCGCGGAGCTGATGCAGCTGGGCCACGCCGAAGCGATCGGCGCGATTGACCAGGATGGTGTTCACCCGCGGGATGTCGAGGCCCGACTCGATGATCATGGTGCTCACCAGCACGTCGAACTCGCCCTCGATGAAATCCACCATGACCTTCTCGAGCTGACGCTCGCTCATCTGCCCGTGTCCCACGGCCACCCGGATGTCGGGAATCTGCTCCTGGATGAAGGTGGCCATGGCGTCGATGGTCTCCACCCGGTTGTGCACGAAGAAGACCTGCCCTCCCCGATCCACCTCACGCAGGATGGCCTCGCGGATGGCCTCCTCGTCGAAGGCGATGATCTCGGTGTGCACGGGCAGCCGGTCCCGAGGCGGCGTCTGGATGAGCGACACGTCGCGAATGCCCCCCAAGGACATGTTCAGGGTGCGCGGGATGGGCGTGGCCGTCAGGGTGAGCACGTCCACCGCCGCGCGGGCCCGCTTGATCTTCTCCTTGTGGGCCACGCCGAAGCGGTGCTCCTCGTCCACGATGAGAAGACCGATGTCCTTGAACTTCACGTCGGCACCGAGCAGGCGATGGGTGCCGATGACGATGTCCACCTCGCCGGCGGCCAGGTCCGACAGGCTCTGCTTGATCTGGGCCGCCTTGCGGAAGCGGCTGAGCATGTCCACCCGCACGGGATAGTCGCGCAGGCGCTCCTGGAAGGTCTGCAGGTGCTGCTGCGCCAGAATCGTGGTGGGCACCAGCACCCCCACCTGCTTGCCCGCCTGCACGGCCTTGAAGGCGGCGCGGATGGCCACCTCGGTCTTGCCGAAGCCCACGTCGCCGCAGATGAGCCGGTCCATGGGCTTGGGCTTTTCCATGTCGCGTTTGGTGGCGTCCGCGGCCGTGGCCTGGTCGGGGGTATCCTGGTAGAGGAAGCTGGCTTCCAGCTCGCTCTGCCAGGGCGTGTCGGCCGGGAAAGCGTGGCCGCGGCTGGCCTCGCGCTTGGCGTAGAGCTGGATGAGCTCGGCGGCCATCTGGCGCACGGCCTTCTCGGCCTTCTTGCGTGTGCGCACCCAGGCCTTCTCGCCCAGGCGGTTGAGCTTGGGGCTGGCGTCCTCCTGGCGGGCGTAGCGCTCGACCAGATGGATCTGCTCCACGGGCACGAAGAGCTGCTGATCCTCGGCATAGCTGAGGTGAAGCAGTTCGCGCTCCTCGCCGAGCACGTCCATCTTCTCGATGCCCCGGTAGCGGGCGATGCCGTGCTGCACGTGCACCACGTAGTCGCCCGGGCGCAGCACGCTGCGGTCGCGGATGGGACCCGCTCCTTTATAGAGGCGGCGACGGCGGCGGATGCGCTTGTAGCGGTCGAAGATCTCGTGATCCGTGTAGAGGGCCACGCGCTCCTCGGGCAAGAGGAAGCCGTGCTGCAGGTCGGCCACGGGCAGCTCGAGGGACGGCCCCATGTCGGGAAGGATTTCGCGGAGACGCTCGGCCTGGCCCTTGTTGTCGCAGAAGATCCAGATGCGATAGCCCTCGGCGACCAGGCCCTCGAGATTGCCTCGCAACTCCTTCACGCTGCTGCCGAAACTCGGCTGTCCCTTGGTGGCGAACTTCAGAACCGGAGCGCGGGGACTGGCCACGGCCTCGGCGAGCTCATCCTCCACCAGGAGGATTTCGGAGCGGTCCAGGAGCGGGGAGAGATCGTCCTCGAGCAGATAGCTCCACTCGGCGGGCGGAAGCATCTCGTCGTTGTCGATACCCTTGGCGTGGCGGCGGCGCACCTCGGAGTTCATGCGGTCCCAGCGCTCGCGGAAGGCGCCCTCGTCCAGGAGGACGCTGCGGTAGCCGTCCGGCAGGTAGCGCTCGACGGGCACCTCTTCCACGAACCAGGCGCTGTAGCGGTCGATGCCCTCGAAGAGCACGCCGTCCAGGAAGTTGGCCGACAGCTCCTCGACCAGGATGGAATCGGCGGGATACTGCTTGCGCAGCTCCCGCAGGGCGCGGCGCTGGGCATCCTCGCCCAGGAGCACCTGGGAGCAGGGCAGGATGCGCGCCCGCTCCTGCCTGCCGGTGGAGCGCTGATTGGACGGATCGAAGCTGCGCAGGCTCTCGATCTCGTCGCCGAAGAGCTCCATGCGAACCGGTTCCTCGGCCGTGGGCGTGAAGACATCCACGATGCCGCCCTTCACCGCAAAATCTCCGGGCTCTTCCACGAGACCCACCTCGCGGTACCCCATGGCGGTCAGTCGCAGGCGGAAGTCTTCCAGGTCGATCTCGCCGCCGGCGACCAGCTCGAAGCGGAGATCGCGGAGCTGGGCGGGCGAGATGACCCGGCGCATCCAGGCCCGGGCGCTCATGCAGAGGAAGCGCACCTTCCCGTCGGCGAGTTCGTCGAGAACCTCGATGCGGGCGCTTACCAGATTGCGGTCGGCGTTGTGGCGGTCGTAGGGAAGGACTTCCAGCTCGGGATAGTAGCGCACGGCCTCCGCGCCGAGGCTGGTCAGATCTTCGGCCAGGGCTTCTGCCTCGGCGGCCTGGCTCGTGAGCAGCAGCCATGGACGATCGTCATCCATCTCGCGATCGAGCCGAGCGACCAGCAGTGCCAGGCTCGAGCCCTTCAGACCCGTGAGAACCCGGCGCGCGGAACCTCCCGACAGCTCGGTTCGAAGGGTTTCCCCGTCTTTGGAGAGAGGGAGATTGAGTTCGTCAAGGAAACTCACACAGCCACCAGCTTCCAGCTGCCAGCAACCAGCGAGAGCGCTTCCGGCTGGTAGCTGGAGGCTGGCTGCTGGTTGCTACAAACACACTTAGCCCCTGCCGGCGATTTGCCGGGGGGCGCGATGGCGGGAAGGTATCAGCTTCCACGCAGTACGGCAACGACTGAGAACCTCACTCGACGCGAAAAACCTTCATCACCTCATCGCCCATATGGTTGATAACCTTCACCGCGATGCGGCCGGATTCCGGTCGGCTGAAGGGGCGAGATGTATCGCTGTTAAGTGTTTCCCAGGCATCGATGTTGATTTCCGATTTGAGTGATGTCTTGAGCGACTTGTAAGGATCCTTGGCTCCCAGGAAGTAGGCATGCCGGACGAAGAAGCTCTCTTCGTTGTAGTTCGTGTCGATGAACCAGCAGGCGATCTTATCGGTGTCATCGCTGATGATCTGGCCTGTGCTGGGGTGAAAGACATCCACACCTTTGATTCGCACCTGCCATTGACCATCCTCACCCTCTACTGCCGGGAACAGATCGATGTCCGGCTCACCAAAGATGACGAAGAGATTGCCCTTGCCTGTGTTCTTCAGGTCATCGGCCATGTGCAGGTCGGCGTTCATGTGGGCCTTGAGAACAGGCAATCGCCCCAACTTGTTGAACTCGGAGACGTGGGCCTCATAGCTGAAGGCACAGGCCACCAGCACGTCGAAATCCGCGTCGCCGGCCTCGCGGGCGGCTTCCACGAGATCGGGGCGAGTGACGGTGCCGAACTCCGGGCCGATGAAGATTGCTGCGCGCTTCACGGTGCCCTCGTCACCCTCGCCTTCCTGGTAGCGTCCTTCGGCGCAGATCATGCGCCCGGGCCAGGCCGCGATGGACGAGAACTCCAGCTTGCCCTCCTTGTGGGCTTGCTGCACTCCCGAGGTCTTGAGATTCTCCAGGATCATGGACGTGAAATCCTGGGTCTTCGAGAAGCCGGGCTTGGGCTCCGCCACCATGTCGAGCAACTCATCGTCCTCGTCCACGGCCAGGACGCGATGTGGAGAGAGGCTCTCCACCGTGAAGGGTCCAGCCACGCGAACGATCTTTTTGTCATCGTACGGCTTGTCATAGAGGTACTCGAAGTCGGCCTTGGCGGCGATGGATGCGTCGATCTCACGCTGCCGTTCGATGCGCTGTTCCCACCATTGCCCGTGGAGTTCATGTGCTTTGGCAGACCACTTTTCATCGGCCTCGCGGGGAATCTCCCACTCCTCCCAGCTCTTCTTGAGGGCCTTGTTCAACGCAGCCCGCAACGGCTCAAGTAGCTCCTGATGCTTCTCCCAGATGACGTCGATCTCGGTATTGTTCGCGATGGATTTGAGAGTGATGTGGGGCACACGCTCATAGACGAAGCCCTGTCGCACATCACCGCTTGTCGGATTATCGTCGGGCAGCGTTTCGGTGAGCTCGGCTTCCTTGAGCTTGCCGGCCTTGCTGTCGGCGAGCAGGTAGTAGGGATAGCGTGCGCCCATGATGCGCGCCCGGGCCAGGGCCAAGGCCACGCGGGATGTATCGATGGTGATCCAGCGGCGGCCCCACTGTTCTGCCACGTAGGCCGTGGTGCCCGAGCCGCAAGTGGGGTCGAGCACGAGATCGCCGGGGTCGGTGGCCATGAGGATGCAGCGTTGAACAATCTTCGTCCCTGTTTGAACCACGTACACCTTTGGGTCAGTAAAACTGCCAGTGCCGGTATCGGTCCATATGTTTGATACAGGAGCAACAGAGAAATCATTAAAAAACCTAACGAAACCAATCGATGATGCACGCACCTCTACGCGATTGGCCCTAACTAGTCGATTTAGGCCGTGAACAGGAGTAGCCCACTGACGTGTTCCTGACTTGAAATCCTTGCCACGAAATGGATAGGTATAAATAGTCGTAGATGCATGGGTCTGGGAAGTAAGAGGTTTCACCGCATAGGCACAAGCCAGATCGTCACTATTCTGATAGCGCAAATCATGACTTCTGAAGCCTGCTTCGTCTTGCTTGAATTTGTATTCGTAGGCAAAGTTGTTGAAGTCCTTCACATGGAATGCAGATCGGTACTTCGTTCTATCTGTATTTTTGGAATACCATAGAACGAAGTCTGACACGCGATCGATGTACCGCATTCCTGCGCCCGACGTCTTTTCCACAACGATATCTGCAATAGAGTTCTCTGCCCCAAACACTTCATCCATCAACGCCCGCACCCGATGCACATTCTCGTCACCGATCTGAACGAAGATCGATCCGGATTCCGTGAGCAGATCCCGTGCGACGACAAGACGGTCCCGCAGATAGGTCAGGTAGCTGTGGATGCCGTCGCGCCAGGTGTCGCGGAATGCCTTCACCTGCTCGGGTTCCCGGGTGATGTGGTCGGCCTTGCCGTCCTTCACGTCGCGGCTTGTGGTGGACCACTGGAAGTTGCTGTTGAACTTGATCCCGTACGGCGGGTCGAGATAGATACACTGCACCTTGCCGCGCAGGCCCTCCCGTTCGGCCAGCGAGCCCATGACTTGCAGACTGTCACCCAGGATCATGCGATTGGTCCAGTTGGCATCATGCTGATAGAACTCGGTCTTTGCATCATCGTCGGGCAGACCATTGAAATCGGCGAAGAGATCCACCTGGGTTTCAGCAGCCTCCTGGTCGGCCTTGGTCATGCGTAGCAGGTCGTCGATGAGCACCTTGGGGTGCACCTTCTCCTGGATGTAGAGCGGCGGCGCCTGCACCAGCAGATCGGACTGATCCTGCTCATCCTTGCCTCGCCAGACCAATTGCGGGTCCAGGTCGCGGTTGCGGCGCTGGTAGGCCAACTCGATAGGCGAGCTGTCCTCCTTCTCCATCACGGACTGGTACTCGGCCGTGGGGATGTTCTTCCGCGAGGCCTCCTCGTGGGTGAGGGCATCCACTCTTTTTCCGGTCTTCTTTCGTGTTCTCTTGGCCATCTAGTTTCCTCTGTTCTCCAGGTACTTCCTGCCCTTTTCCGTGATTCTGTACTTCTGTAGCCGACTAGATGGCTTTTCGGGAATCGTGAGTTCGATGAATTCCTGCTCCAGGGCCGGATGCAGATAGTTCTCACGGAACGTGGGCCTGTGCTTCAGTCCCAGGGCTTTCCGCAACTCTCCCGAGGATTTCTCCCCGTCCTCCAGTTGCTTCAAGAGGCGGCCGACTGGGTCGGCCGACTGGGTCGGCGACTGGGTCGGCGACCCAGTCGCTATATCATCATCTTCAGCTTTATCAACAACTTCCAGCGCTGCGGGATGGACGGGAAGCTTCACCATGAAAAAACTGTGATCCTCATCGAACTCGAATACCGGCTCCGGCGATCCGTTGTCCCGCATAGCCTTAAGGATCTTGGGAATGCCTGTCCCTCGCCCCTCGGTGAACTCCAGTTCCTTGAGAAATTCACCGATTCTTCGATTCCGGTATCGACGGGAGTGGGCCTTGCCTGCCCTCAGCTGCTCCAGGCTCACGGAACGATCCGGACCCGGATAACTGAGCACGACGACTTCATCGTGCATGATCCGTACTTCCACAGGCTCGCGCTCATCGTATGCGCGATGATAGACAGCATTGACCACGGCCTCTTCGATGGCTTCGTAGGGCACATTCTTGACCCGAGTCGATTCGGCTCGATCCGGATGCTTGATCACCGTTTCGGAAATGAAACTCCGCCGAATGTAGGCCAGGGTATCGCCGATCATTTCTGGTAGAGGGCCACGGAAGATTTTCTCCGAGAACTTGTCACCCCCAGGACCCTCCTCCGGGAACCAGACCACATCGATCTGAGTCCCCGGGAGGAATTGATGCGGCTCGGCATTGAACATCAACAGACCAACATTGAGTGGGAAGGGTGCTTCTTGAGGGCCACCCAGCAGCCTCATCTGTTGTCCCAATTCCATGGGCGTGAAGTGTCCCACCTGATCCGCCAGATCACTCCCCACCCTCTCCAGGTAGTTCTTCATCAGGTCCGTTGATAGGTCCTCGACCTTGGCCTGCGAATTGAACCGATCATCGAAAGGTACCCTGGATGCAAGAGACATCAACTCTCTCTCATCATCACCTCTTGCCCGAACCGTAGTGGATCCCTTCCGGATGAAATGGGCAAATCCCTGCCCCCCTTTTCCCAAGGACAGCTTCGCCTTGTAGGGCCTGCTGGATCCGCCCATGGCCCAAAGGATCAAAACCTGCCGACCCTGTACTTCACAGGGAACCGCTATTGGGTAGTAGGTCGGCTGGATCACGCTGTTGCCCAGGTTGAGCAGTTCCTTCTGAATCTTGTCGATTTCTTCTGTCTTCAAGCCCTGTGGTGGCAAGATGGGCCTGCCATCTTTCTCCTCGACTCCGATAATGACGTAGCCACCACCCAAATTGTGAAAGTCGTTGGCAAAGGCTGAAAGCGTTTGCATGATTGCCAGGGGATTCCAGCCCTTCTTGAACTCAAGCCGCTCCCATTCCACTGATTTCCCGTGAAGGAGATCGTTGACATTGATGGGAAGCAAGCTGTTCATTTCCGATCACACTTTCTCGGCGATGAATCCGTCGATCAGTTTGCCGAACTCATCTTCCATTTCATAGATATCTGCGAATTCGGCAAAGGCCCAGCGGCCGTACTCACCGGCATGGTTGATGCCGGGTATCCAGTAGGTTTCCATGGTGGATCGTTTTTCCTTGGCGTCTTCCCCACGATACCCCTTGATCTCCACAATCAGATTCAAGGGATCGTCATCGCCTCGGTTGTCATCAATATGCAAGATGAAGTCTGGAACGTATCGTCGTGCCGTAGAACCCATGCGGTAAGGAACCTCGAAACCCAGTCCCTGGTTCTTCACATAGGCCCGCACGCGAGGATGTGCTTCGGCGACGCGACAGAACTCCGCCTCCCAGTTGCTGTCACAGATTGCCCAATTGACATGACACTTGTCGGCATCGGTCTTCCAGCGAGTCTTCTTGGATGTCGTAAAGGAGACGTGGGATGTGGAGCCGATGGGGTTGTAGGGATCCATAATCGCCAGAGTTGGACTCTCACCCTCGAAACGACGATCGATTCCAGCGGCAATTCGACGACAGGCGATTTCTGCAAGTTCCAGGTACATGAGCTGGGCCGGGGATGTGCCCCCCTGACAGACGAGATGGTGGTCAAGCCAATGCTTGGCGATTCTCTTGTACTGGCCGAACAAGTGAAGACGGGGCTCGCCGTTCTCGTCGAGGCCGTGAGTCTCGATAAGCCGCTTGGTGAGATTGAACAGCAGTGTGGACTGTCGCAGTTTACCTGTCTCGATCAATGTCAGGTCGATACCTTCGCCAATGATACCTTCGTTTCGTGTGCGAGTAGGACCCACTCTCTCGGGCGTTAGAACAAAGGTCGAATCCTCAGTGAACTTTGCATCCAGCCGCTCGGCGGGTAGCTCCACTCGGTAGCCCACCACGCGCGGATAGCGAATCTCTAGAGCGTCCCGATCGGGCCGGATGGCACGGACCTGAACCGTATCCTGGGGCGGCTGGGGTGGCGCCACCACGGGCTTGGCCGTGAAGTCGAAGGGTATTCCCAATACATCTGCGTACTCTACATTGAAGCGGCTCTCCTCGTTCAGATCGTAGGAGTGCCTCCTCAGTGCCCGACCGATCACCTGCTCGCAAAGAAGTTGAGTGCCGAAGGCCCGAATTCCAAGGATATGGGTCACGGTATTGGCGTCCCATCCTTCGGTCAGCATCGATACCGACACGACGCAGCGGATTTCCCCACCCAATCGCCCAGGCTTTCCCACCGTGTTCATGACTTCGCGGAGCAACTCTTGGTCGGACAGGTTCTCCGCCTTCTTCTTGTCTCCTGTCCTCGCAATAATCTCACGCCTGAAACGCTCGATTTCCTTGGCGGCCATTTTCCGGAAACTGGCTTCCAGTGCCTCCCCAGACTCCAATTGCTCACTGTCGATAAGCAGGGTGCGAGGACGCGCCCGTGGCGTTCCATCGTCGCTAAAGTTTGAGAAAAGCGGCAATCTTCCCCGAAAGGGCGCAGGTCGAGTTCCGTTTCCCGCTTCGGGGAACTCAAACCCAGCAATGAAGTCGTAGATCAGCTTCGAAATGGAGGTATTCTGGCAGACCACGATGAAGCAAGGTGGAGCCGCCATGTCCTCTTCCTGCCAGAACTCGAAGGTCTTTTCATAGTGTGCATAGAGGGCAAGCAAAGCTGTTTCTAGCTCTGCAGGGATGCTCCTTGGGTCCAGCCATGCATTTTTTCCCCGCCCCTTTTTGGGCATCCGCTTTCCTATATGGTCCCAGAGATTCCGAAACTTCGGCGTCTCACCTCCGGGAATGTTATCAGCCACCGGAACACGAGGCAGCTTCACGATGCCACACTCAATCGCATCCATCAGTGAGAAGTCACTCATGGTCCAGTGAAAAAGAGTCCCTTCACCATACCCAGATCCCCTCAAAAAGAAAGGCGTTGCGGAAAGGTCGACAACTCGTCTCAGGCCCAGTTTGCGATCAACTGCCTCAAGGCCAGACATCCACAGCCGTGCCGCTTTGCTGTTCTTTTCCGCCTCCTTGCGATCCTCACCCTTTAGGGATCCCTCTAGATCTTCACCAAGCTTTTCCCTATAGCAGTGATGAGCCTCGTCGTTAATGGCCAAGATGCTCTTCATACCCATAAGCTCAGGCATGACTCGTTGAATCATCTGTCCTTCGGTCTCCAGGGTATGTATCTCCTCCCCTCGACCCTGAAGCAGGGATCGCCCTCCTTTCGAAAGCTGCATGGTCTCTCTAAGTTTGAATGCGTGGTAGTTCGTGATGACGATCTTGGCCTTGTCCAGATCGCCCAGCATTTCGTCTGGTACGAGCTCTCGACTCTTGTAGTAGCTATCAGGGTCATTGGGTTTGAGAACGCGAAGACGATCTTTGATTGTGATGCCAGGGGTCACGATCAGGAAGCCGCGCGTGTAGTTCTTGCTCGTGGGCCGGCGAACCGAGTTTATAGTCTGCCAGGCGATCAGCATCGCCATGACGGTGGTTTTCCCAGCACCCGTCGCCATCTTCAGCGCCAATCGTGCCAGCCCGGAGTTCGCCTGCTCATTGGCATCCTCAAGGTGGTCAAGGAATGCCCTCCCATCTTTGCCGAGCTTTGGGGCCACTTCCGTCAGCCAGATGATTATCTCGAGCGCCTCTACCTGGCAGAAAAACGGGCGAATGCTACTAAAATGATGGTGACGCCAATGCTGAAGGAGCCGAGCCGTTTCGGGCGTCACCCTCCAGTCTGAGGGATTAGGTATCATCCGCCATCGGTCAACGCGGTCCCTTAGCGCATTGATGATTGGTTTGGGATCGTAGGCTTGGTCATCTGTCGACAGCCCCTTCCCTTCGTCAAGGGGCAGTGACTTCTGGCCCTCATCTGCTTTGCTTTTCCTGGGCTTTGGTATTGGCGTGATGAATTCCGCCGGCCGCCGACCTTCAAGAATCTTCCCAGTGGGCTGTCCACTCTCATCAAGTTCCCAGTACTCGCGCGGATACTCATAGGGGGAATTCCGAATAGGACTCTTGAAGAACTCATCTGACATTCGGGCTGCACGCTCCATCTAGTTTTTACAGATATTCACTTTTCACAAGTTCTACCAAATCGTGTATCACGAATCACTGAAAAACTAGCCTCGGTTCGACAGCATGCAGCTATCAAGATCAATCCCCGCTCGATCAATTGATCCCTTCCTTGACACTCCCCGCGCCTCGCCGATAGGCTTTCCGGCGATATACAAAAATGGAGGATTCGATGGCCGAGCAACGTGGACAGTGGAGCGGGCGCCTGGGATTCATCCTCGCGGCCTCCGGCAGCGCGGTGGGACTTGGCAACCTTTGGAAGTTCCCCTACATCACCTTCGAGAACGGCGGCGGCGCCTTCGTGCTGGTCTACCTCATCGCCATCCTCCTGGTGGGCGCGCCCATCATGGCGGCCGAGGCCCTGCTCGGCCGGCGCGGGCAGAAAAACCCCGTGGGCACCTTCCGCGTGCTGGCCGAGGGCAAGCCCGGCGCCAGCCTCTGGCCGGGAGTCGGCATCCTGGGCGTGATCACGGGCTTCGTGATCCTCTCCTACTACAGCGTGGTCGCGGGATGGACCCTTCGCTACATCGTCATGGCCCTCAGCGGATCCCTCGGCGAGATGGCCCACGATCCCGAGCTGCTCCAGGGCTTCTTCGGCGAGTTCCTCGGCAACAGCGGGCAGATGGTCCTGCTGCACTTCCTCTTCATGGCCCTGACCACGGGCGTGGTGATCTTCGGCGTGCAGAAGGGCATCGAGCGGGCCGCGAAGTTCCTCATGCCCATCCTCTTCACCATACTGGTGGGACTTGTCGTCTACGCGACGACCACGCCGGGCTTCCGCGAAGCCATGGTCTTCCTCTTCCGACCCAACTTCGGCGAATTGACCATGGGCGCCGTGCTCGAGGCCCTCGGGCACAGCTTCTTCACCCTGAGCCTGGGCATGGGCGCCATGCTCACCTACGGAAGCTATATGCGCCGGCAGGATTCGGTGCCCAAGGCGGCCATCACCATCACGGCCCTGGACACGATCATCGCCATCATGGCCTGCGTGATCATGTTCTCGATCATCTTCAGCTTCGATATGGATGTGAGCAAGAGCGCCACCATCCTCTTCACCACCCTGCCGGCGGTCTTCTACCAGCTGCCCGGCGGCGGCATCGTCTCGGCCCTCTTCTACATGCTCGTGGCCTTCGCGGCCCTGTCGAGCACCATCAGCCTGCTGGAAGTGGTGAGCAGCTACGCCATCGACGAGTTGGGATGGAAGCGCCGGCAAAGCACCCTGACCATGGCCGCGGCCATCTTCGTCTTCGGCGCGCTCAGCGCGGTGAGCCTGGGCGGCAACGACTTCCTCTCGGGCATCAACCTCATCGGGCGCGAGTCCACCGCCGGTGTCTTCGGCACCCTCGACTACCTCGCCAGCAACTGGTTCCTGCCCGTGGGCGGCTTCTTCATCGCGATCTTCACGGGGTGGATCCTCACGCGCAAGGACACCCAGGAAGAACTGGAAGAGGGACACGGCACCATGGCCAGCTACGGCGCCTGGCGCTTCCTCATCCGATTCGCGGCGCCCCTGGTCATCGGTGCGATCATCGTGAGCGTGCTGCTGGGGCAGGAGTACCAGTAGCGGCCAGCGGCCAGCTACCAGCTACCAGCTACCAGCTACCAGCTACCAGCTACCAGCTACCAGCTACCAGCTACCAGCCCAAAAAACACCCTCCCCCGATATCGGAGGAGGGGTTTTTTTTGTTCAAGTTCAAGTCCAAGTTTAAGTTCTTCTGGCCTGAATCTTCGCGCTCCAGACCTTGCCGGCCATATCCCGGGCGATCTTCGTCACGGCTTCCTGCCGGCTCATGCCTTCGAAACTCGCGAGCACCGCGTCGCCCTCGGGCAGTTCCGAAAGAATGAAGGCCTCGAGCTGGGATCCCTCGTAGTGGAGTCGCTCGATGACCTCGGCGTCCGCGAGCCCGGCCTCGCGCAGGCCGGCGAGGTAGTCCTTCTCGCTGATGGCGCCGGCGATGCAGGTGTTGTAGAGGGTTTCGCTTTCGCGCAGCCACTCGGGCATGTCCTCCACGACGATGTCCGACACGCGCATGGTCCCGCCTGGCTTCAAAACTCGCGCGATCTCCGCGAAGACCCTGTGCTTCTCGGGCGAGAGGTTGATCACGCAGTTGGAGATGACCCAGTCCACGCTGCCGTCCTCCACGGGCATCTCCTCGATGAGTCCCTTGCGGACCTCCACGTTGCCGTAGCCCGAGGCGGCGATGTTCTCGCGAGCCCTTTCGATCATGGCGTCGGTCATGTCCACGCCGATCACCCGTCCCTCGGGACCCACCAGTCCTGCGGCCAGCAGCAGATCGATGCCGGCCCCGCTGCCGAGATCGAGCACCGTCTCGCCGGCGCCTACGCCCGCGAAGGCCAGGGGATTGCCGCAGCCGAAGGAGTTCTCGACGGCGTCGGCGGGCAGCTTCGCCAGTTCATCGGGATCGTAGCCGGCCACCTTGGCCGCCACGCCCTTGGGATCGGGAATGCAGCAGTCGGGGGCGCATCCGCATCCATCGGACTTCTTCTCCACGGCGTCGGCGTAGAATTTCTCGACGTGCTTGTGGGTGTCTTTCGTCTCAGGCATCGCTGGGCTCCTCTTCCAGGGCTTCGATCCGGCAGCAGGCCTCCACGGCGTCGGCCATGGCGCGCAGGGCGGCCGCCAATTCCGGACCCTTCATTTCGTAGAAGACCTGCTTGCCGCGTTTCTCGGCCTCCACCACCCCCGCATCCCTCAGCGTGGCCAGGTGCCGGGACACCACCGAGATGTCCACCTGGCAGCAGCCAGCGATCTCGCTGACGCTCTGGGGATCCACGCTGTCGGCCAGCCGGCCCAGGATGATAATCCTGTTGGGGTCGGCTAAGGCCTTGAAAAAGCGGGTAGATAGCAGGTTCGTAAGATCCTCGCCGCAGCAGGATGTTGCCCGAGGATGTTTGTTTGTTTGCGTCATGGTGCAAATATACTCTGCAAACAGGGCCCCGTCAAGGGGCCGATTTCCTCTACTTCTTCTTCGCCTTCCGGTGGGCGAGAGTCTTGGCGATGTAGGCCACGGCATCGGGTGTGGTGCAACTGGTCTCGCCGTGGTCCACCTCCACCTTGCCGATGCGCCGGGCCGCCGTCTCGGCCGCCTTGCGCAGCTTCGATCCCCGAATGCCGATGGAGATGAGCGCCTGGTTCATGGAATGGCGCACACGGTTCTGACTGCCGTGGATGGTCTTCTCGATGACCGCGAGGCGCTCGAGGAAGAACTCGTCGTCCATCTCGGGCTGCCCGCCGGCCGCGTGGGCCACGAGGTTCCATCCGGCGGCGGCCATCCATTCGCGCCGGGCCCCGCACCACTTCTTCAGGCGCGTCGGGGCACTTGGGTTCTTCGCGGCCAGTCCGGCGAAGGCGTCGCAGACCACATAGTTGTCCAGGTCGCGACACATGGCGTCCAGCTCGCCGGCCTTCAGCTCGGTGGCGTCGGCGATCATGCAGGCGAATACCCGTGCGTCGTGGTTGCCGCTGGCCCAGAGTCCGCGGGCCAGTTCCGTGTCGGTACCCACCTTCTTCTTGAGTTTGCCGAGATTCGCGTAGCTGACGCCGAACTGCTCCCCCACCACCCCGTGGCGCCCGTAGATCTTCCGGGTCTGCGCCGATCCCATGGCCTTCAGTTCGCTCATCACCTGTTTCAGGGTCATGGTCTCTCCTTGTCTAGATGCTTCCCTCGCCCTCGGGGCCGCGCCGGCCCAGCCAGAGCTCCAGGAGCATGAGGGCCACCGCCAGCAGCAGCAGCGTGGCGGCGATCTCCTTGCCGAAGTGGCCGGCCTTCAGAACGGAATCCAGATCTTCGCCCATAGGAACGACGCGCAGCTGCGGCAGGCCCATGAGTACGGTCAGGCTGTCCACGGGAAGAGCCCGAAGCCGGCTCTCTTCGGCCGGCGGAAGCACCGCCACCAGGCCCAGGGGGCGCCGTCCCGCCTCCGAGACCTCTTCGAGCCGCCAGATGCCCGAGGCATCGGCGCGTTCGAGCACGGCCCGCGGCGGTATCGACCCAGTGTCCAGGCGCGGGCTGAGCCGGACGCCACTGGGCGCAACCAACTCCAGCCGCAGATCTTCTCCAGGAATCGCCCTCAGCGGGAAACCGAGCTCGTCCCCCACTCGCAGGGGCTCGGGCTGCTGGACGCCGGCGGCCTCCTGGGCCATCTCCTGCACCAGGGGCAGGAACATGGAGGACCAGACCAACTCGCCGCCTTCCGGGCTGGCGTCGAAGAGCGCCAGGCGCACGCGGCCGGTCTCCCGGGGCCAGCTCACCAGGGCCGGCGCTCCGCCTTCGAATCGCGCGGGCACGCGCCAGGGCCCGGTTTCCGTGCGATAGGCTCGATAGAATGGATGCTCGGTGAGCACGCGACGGTGCGCGTCCCCCAGTTCCGCGAAGATGGGATGTTCGGCCTGGAAGCTGCCCAGACGCAGGACCTCGCCTTCGACGAGTTCCAGGGATCGCGGCCCGCCGAGTCGCGGTAGGAGATGGCGGGCCAGGGCGGACGCCCCCTCGGGATCGGGGAAGACCATGAGGCCGCCGCCTCGGGCCACGAAGGCCGCCAGCGCCTCACCGGCGCTCTCATCCAGCCCCGCGCCACCGGCCAGCACCACCAGGTGCAGGCCCTCGAGGTCGGCCGTCGTGAATCGTTCGGTGGACTGACGGCTCAGACCCAGAGCCAGCCTTCCCGCGCCGCTAGGTCCGTAGGGATCCAGAGCGCGGGCGAGGTAGTCGGCCAGCCGGCTCTCCCCCGAGGGCTCCAGCAGCAGAGCCTCCAGGCGCGATTCTACGGCGAGCACGAAGGGAAGGGCGTCGTCCAGGGGGAAGCGGTCCCGGGGCTTGCGCCACCACCCTTCCAGGGTGCCCGCGCTTTCCAGATTCAGGTTCAGCGAGGTCTCCACGGCGCCGCCCGCCCGGGCGTCCACGCCCAGAGATCCCCGATGCTTGCCGCCCAGTTCCAGGTCGGCGCTGAAGGCTTCAGGCGCGCCCTCGCCGCCGGCGCTCAGGCCCAGCGAGAAGGGCCGTCCCGCGAGTACCGGCCGCAGGGGGCGGCGGATGCCCAGCAGCGACCCGTTGGACGGCGCCGCGCCCGACACCGGAAGGGCGTAGATGCGCAGGTCGCCGGCCTCGGGCAGGCGCGCGCTGTCCAGGGCGCCCTCGGCGAAGTCGCTGATGAGGAAGATCTCCTTCAGGGGATGGGGACGCTCCGCCAGTATCTCCATGGCCTCGGCCAGCCCGGCGCGAAGGCGGGTGGGCCCCTGACCCGACCGCCAGTCGTCCAGAAGCCGCCGGGCCATGCTCGGCGGCAGGGCCTCGCCGCCGAGGTCGAAAAGCCGCTCCTCCAGCGCGTAGAGGCGCAGTTCGTCGCCGGCGTCCATGCGGTCGAGCAGATCGCGTGCGCGCTCCACGGCCTGGGCGCTCAGGCTGCCGGCCTCGGTGCCCAGGCTCATGGATCCGCTGCGGTCGATGATGAGGGCAACGCTGCGGGGCGCGTCCTCGGGGAAGACCGAGGCCAGGCCGCCCTTGAGCGTGGGGCGGGCCAGGGCGAAGGCCACCGTGGCAACCAGCAGCATGCGCACGATGAGCAGCAGGATGCGCCTCAGGTTCAGGCGCCGCATCTGCCGCTGGTTCAGCTCACGCAGGAAGCGCAGGCTGGGGAAGTCCATGCGCAGGGTCTTCCGCCGCTGGAAGAGGTGGATCAGCAGGGGCACCAGGGTGCCCGCGATACCGAATAGCAGTATGCCGTTGAGGAAGCCCATAGTGATGGAGATTCATAGCGGAGCGGAGGCTCCGCCGCAAGGAGCCTATCCGGCCAGGACCAGCTTCTGCACGCTGCGGTCCCCGCCGCTCTCCACCCGCAGGAAGTAGATGCCCGAGGACAGGGCCGCGCCACGATCGTCCCGGCCCTGCCATTCGAGCTGATGGGAACCCGCCCCGAAGGCCTCGTCGGCCAGCAGGGCCACCCGCCGCCCGCGCAGGTCGAAGACCTCCGCGCGCACGCGACCGGCCCGGTCGAGGCTGAAGGGAATGGTCACCATGGGATTGAAGGGATTTGGATAGGCCGCGCCGAAGACGCGTCCCGAAGTCGAATCCAGCGGCGCGCTGGCCGGTTCGCCCGTGGTGCCGTTGCCGTCATCGCCCTCGTCCTCGGCGGGCAGGCTGCCGGGTAGCAGCACCACCGTCTCGCCACCTCGCAGCATGAGCTCGCCGCGCTCCATGAGATACCAGGCCTCGTTGAAGGCGAGGCTCGGGTCGGGATGCCACTCGCCCTCCAGGGCCAGATGCATGGAGTGGTCGGAGAGGGAATGCACGAGGACGCCCTCCTCGTAGTTCCTGCGCAGGAAGGCGCTGCGCTGGGTATGAACGCGAATCTCGTCCACCACGATCTTGCAGTGGTCGCTCACGGCCAGATAGAAGAAGTAGTCGCTGCGATTCTTCAGGGCGCTTTCGCCCTCCGCGAGGATGTAGCCGCTCTCCCCCGGATAGACGATGCGCGTGGGCAGGGAGACCTTGTCGTCCGCGTCGCCGCCGTGGGCGCGGAAGGCCTGATAGAGCCGGATGCCGTTCTCGGGCGCGTCCAGCACGCGGTAGCGCATGCTGAAGACCACTTCCTGCCCCGCGGCTTCGGGTCCCAGGTCCATGGAGATGAGCGGCTGCCAGCCCTGTCCCAGATGGGTGAGCTGAAGGCTGCCGTCGCCCCAGAGGGCCGCGTCTCCGCCCACCCAGCGCCCGATCACCGGCGAGAAGAGCCCCTCGACCACCTTGGAGTGATCGTAGTGGCGCTCCAGGAGCTTGTTCCCCTCGATTCGGAAGCCCGACTCGGCCTCTCCGAGGTCGTACTCGAAGAGCTCGGTCCACTGCATGTGGTTGTGTTCCCAGGGACCGCCGTCGAAGCCCAGATACATGTCGGCGAAGTTTCCCATGGCCCAGCTGGCGCGCCGTTCGGTGTCCTCCCAGAGCTCGGACGTGGCGTTGATGAGGCAGATGGGGTTCTCCTGGTTCATGCGGAAGGTTTCCATCCGCGCGAGACCCCCGATCAGGTTGCCGAAGGAGGAGTTGGGGAAGTCCTCGAACATGCGGCCGTTGATCAGGTTGAAGTAGCTGTTGTTGCCGTTGCCGATGATGGGCAGGTCGGGGTGCCGGCTTCGGATGTCCTCGAGCATGGCGATCCAGCCGTTGCGCACCCAGGTGACCACGCTGTCGGGCTCGTCGGCCACGCGATCGTTGTTCAGATCGAAGTCGCCGTCGAAGGTTCCGTTAATCCAGAGAAGGCTCTCGGTGCACTCGTCCAGGAAGAGACCGTCGAACTCGCCCATGAGCGGCAGCACGGTCTTCTCGAGGTAGCGCAGCGCGTAGCTGCGGTAGGTCTGTCCGTTCACCTTGGGGCAGTGGTCGGTGATGTTGCCCAGGAAGGTCTCGGGCCAGGTCGAGAGGATGTCCCCCGTGGTGCTCCTCATCTTCCACTCGTCGTGGATGTTCTCGGAGAAGGCCTCGGCGAGGAAGTTCACGTCGCCGTCATTGCCGCTGAGAAGATCGAAGATCATGTAGAGCTGGATGTCGGGATTCAGCTCGCGGATCCGGCGAAGCGAGTTCGGCTCCTGAAGCACGCGGGGCGAGAGGACGAGCAGGTCGTAGCGAGCGAGTTCGGCTTCGTCGCCTTCGATGTCGCGGCCGAGATAGACGTTGAAGGAGAGCGGGAAGGCCGGCAGCGCGGTGAGAAAAATCAGTCCGAACGCGGCAAGAATTCTCGCCCTTCCATTTCTGAAGAATGGTCGGCGTCGTATCTCGATGGGGATCATGAATCCGGGTCCTTCCCTGCTGGGGCTCGATGCCTGACTCCACGAGCGTCGGGATGGATTCAATTGCAAAAAGCGGCCCCGGCGCCTTCCGACGCCGGGGCTCGTTCAAACGGTGCATTCAGCCTAGCGGGCCATCACCAGTTTCTGAACCTCGCTTGTTTGCGGTGTGGCGATCTTGACGAAGTAGATGCCCGAGGGCAGCTCCTGACCGCGATCGTCGCGACCGTTCCAGACCAGCTCGTGATCGCCGGCCGAGAAGACCTGATCGGCGAGGGAAGCGAGCCTGCGGCCCTGCACGTCGTAGACGTCCATCTTCACCGAGGTGGAGCTGTCCAGCGCGAAGGGGATGCTGACCTTGGGATTGAAGGGATTCGGATAGGCCGCGCGCAGTATGCCGCGCTGAAGGGCCTCGGCGCCGGCGTCATCATCGCCCCAGACATGATCGGCGAAGCCGTCGGGATCGGGAACCATGAACACGGTCTCGCCGGCGTCGGCCACGTAGACCTCGTACTCCACTTCCTCGAACCAGGCGCCGTCGAAGACCGGATCGGAGCTGGGCACGTAGCCTTCGGGGAAGTTGTCGAGGACCACGCCGCTGCCGCCGATGTCGTGAACGAGGATGCCGTTCTCGAACTCGCGCTGGGCGTAGGCGCCGCCGCTGTAGGTCACGCGGATCTCGTCGATGACGAGGGTGACCGGCGCGGTGGTCGTCATGTAGAGGTACCAGTCGTCCCGGGCGCCCATGGGCTGGTTGCCGCGAGAGATGAAGTGTCCCTCTTCTCCGGGGAAGAGCGTGCGCTGCTCGAATTTGACCTTCTCGCTGCCGTCGCCATCGTGGCCGCGCAGGGCGCAGTCGAGCTTGCTGCCGGTGATCGTGCCTTCCTCCACGCGATAGCGGAAGGAAAGCATCACGTGAGAGTTGAGGTTCGTGGGCAGGAGGTCGGCCAGGTAGATGATCTGCCAGCCGTCCGTGGGCACCGTGAGCCTGAGGCTCCACTTGCCGTGCAGCGGATCTTCGGGTTCGAAGAGCGTGTGGGTTCCGGCGAAGCACCAGTCCCACTCCACGTCGCCGAAGGTGGTATCCTCGAAGTTGCCACCCTCGAAGTCGCGATGGAAGACCCGGTTGCCTTCGAGATGCATGTCCTCCAGGGCCTCACCGAGTTCGAAGTCGAAGAGGGGGTCCCACTGCATGTGGTCGTGTTCGTGGGGTCCGCCATCGTAGCAGACCATCTGATCGGTCAGCTCGGCCAGGGCCCAGGCCGCCCGGCGGGGCGTGCGGTCTTCGGGCTCCGCGATCGAGTTGACGATGGAGAAGTCGCAGTTGGTCGAGTATCGCCAGGTCTCCAGCAGCGAGAGGCCGCCGGTGAGATACCCGTAGGAGCCGTTGGGGAAGTCCTCGAGCATGCGTCCGTTGAGATGCTCGAAGAGGTGGTTGCTGCCGTTGCCCACGAGGAGCAGGTTCTCTTCCTGCGCGCGGAAGCCGTCGATCATGTCGCGCCAGCCGTCCCGCACCCAGTTGAGGACGTCGTTGGAGTCGTCGCCCACGCCGTCCACGTTAAGATCGATTTCGCCGCTGTGCCCGGTCATCCAGAGGATGCTCTCGAAACAGCAGTCCAGATAGATGCCGTCGTAGTAGTCGAGGAAAGGCATCACCCGTTCGCCGAAGAACTCGTAGATGTAGTCGCGAGCCACCCGACCGTCCACCTCGGGGCAGACGTCGGTGAAGTTCACCTGGATGCTCTCGGGCCAGAAGTTGATGTAGTCTCCGGTGGTGCTGACCATCTTCCACTCTTCTTCGATTCCTGCCGCGTAATCGAGAGCGATCTCGTTCACGCCCTCGGAGATGCCGACCATGAAGTCGAGCAGGACGAAGATCCGGATGTCAGGATTCAGTTCGCGGATCAGCATGATGGCGTCCAGTTCCTGAACCGTGGACGCCGAAACCACGATCTCGTCGTAACGAGCCAGTTCGACCTCGAGCCCGGTGACATCTTTCCCCAGGAAAAAGTTCGCGCTACCTGCCTGCGCTCCTCCCGCCGCCACCAGCAATACGGCGATGCCCACTGCTACGCCGCCCATGAGGCCGGAAGTGAACCGGCGCAAGGGATGAAGGTGCGATATCATTTGATGGATCTCCTAGTTGTGTCTTCAGGGGGTGGATGTGGAATCACTCAGCCCCCGCCTTGCAAGAGCAGAACCACTCCAAAAACCACGATCCGTGTTGCCACCGGCCCTCCGCGGGGAAGCCTGCGGAGGCGTTCGTCATGCATCGGAAGATCGGGGTCATCCGGAGGAAGGCGGCACCCGTGGGGATTGGCTTTGCGCCGCCGTTTTCTTGACGTGGGAGATCTAAACAAGGAAAGTCATCGACAGGCCTCTCACTACCGCACCTCTCGGAGAAACCCATGAATCAAGCTCAGCTTGCCAGTTCCTGGATTCTGAATCCAGGGGAAACCTATCTGAACCATGGCGGCTTCGGCGCCTGCCCCGAAGCGATCCTCGACGCTAGGTGCCGTATTCAAAAGGACTTCGAGCGCAATCCCCTGCGGTTTGTATTCGAGCATTTCCAAAATCTTCACGACCAATCGCGAAAAAAACTGGCGAATTTCGTCGGCGCCAATTCGGACCGCCTTGTCTTCACGAGCAACGCAACCGAGGGCGTCAATATCGTCTTGAAATCTTTGGACCTACGGGAAGGCGAACGACTCATCACGACGAACCACGTCTATCCCGGATGCAAAGCGGCGCTCGAACGCGTGGCCGAGAGAAGTGGCGCGGAAGTGGTCACGGTGGACATCCCCTATCCACTCGATTCGCCCGAGCAGATCACGCGCAGAGTCCTCGATGCTGCACGAGTTGGGGCGCGTTTGGCGCTCATCGATCACGTGAGCAGCGAAACGGCCACGATCTTTCCCATAAGGGAGATCGCCGCCGGATTGGCCGAACTCGGCGTCGACCTTCTCGTGGATGGAGCCCACGCGCCGGGCATGCTGCCCCTGAAAGTCGAGGAGATCGGCGCGACCTGGTACACGGGGAATTGCCACAAGTGGATGTGCGGACCCAAGACCGCGGGCTTCCTCGCCTGCGCCCCCGGCAGCTTCGATGGAATCGAGCCCCTGGTCACCAGCTTCGGAAGCATGTTCGAGGACGCCGGCCGGCATCCGCGTCAGTGGGAGTTCTTCTGGCGGGGAACCTATGACGCAAGCCCCGTCTTCGTGCTGCCCGAACTCATCGACTTCATGGAGGGATTGCTTCCCGGAGGCTGGCCCGAGATCATGGAGCGCAATCACGAGCTCGCCATGGCGGGCGGACGTGTCATCTGCGACGCCCTCGACATCGAGATGCCACTACCCGGGTCGATGATCGGATCCATGGTCACGATTCCCCTGCCCCATCACGGCCTGGGCGATCCCCTTGGGTTGTTTCGCGAGGATCGACTCGGCCATGCGCTCCACGAGAAACATCGCATCGAGGTGCCGCTCATGCAGTGGCCGCGCAAGGGCGAGCTGAAGATTCGCATCTCCGCGCAGCTATACAATTCCTTGGATCAGTACGAGAAGCTGTCTCGCGCATTGCTCGTGGAATTGCCCGCGGCTAGCGGATAGCGGGCCTTGCTTAGGGCTTCCTCTGATCCAGTACCTTGCGGAGCGCCAGATCGAAGGGCGTGTCGGTACTCAGGGGGAGATAGTCGATGCGGTGGGCACGGCATTCCCTCTCGAGACGCCGCTGCCAGTCGGCCACGTTCTTCCTCATCTCGTCCCGAAGGAACCAGGGCTGGGTGCGCAGCTTCTCGCCCGTTTCCAGATCCTCCAGTTGCACCTCGCGGCTGAGGGAGAGATCGCGTTCCAGGGGATCGAGCACGTGGAAGACCAGCACCTCGTGGCCGCGATGACGGAAGTGCTTGAGCCCGGCGAGAACACGGTCGGGCTCATCCAGCAGATCGCTGAGCAGAATGATGAGTCCCCGGCGCTTCACCCGTTCTGCGGCGCGATGCAGGATCTCGCCGAGATCGGTGAGTCCGCCGGGCTCGGACTGTTCGAGCGTCCGCAGGATATCGTAGAGGTGTCCGCGCACCGATCGCGCCGGCAGCAGTTGGCGGATCTTCTCGTCGAAGGTCATCAGCCCCACGGCGTCCTGCTGATGTACCAGCAGCCAGGCGAGCCCCGCGGCGAGCAGGCTGGCATAACGGTACTTGCTCACCCGGCTCTGGGCGCCGGCGAAGTTCATGGAGCTGCTTCCATCGAGCAGCAGCGTCGCGCGCAGGTTGGTCTCTTCCTCGAAGAGCTTCACGTAGTGACGATCGGTGCGCGCGTAGGCCTTCCAGTCGATGCGGGCCGTGGATTCGCCGGGACCGTAGGGGCGGTACTCCGAGAACTCCACGGAGAATCCGTGGAAGGGGCTGCGATGCAGGCCGGCGATGAAGCCCTCCACCACCATGCGCGCGATCAGCTCCATATTGCCCAGCTGGCTCACGGTTTGGGGGTCGAGGAATCGGGTGATTTGTCCGCTGCTCTGCATGGCCATCCTTGCGTTTCAGATAGGATAGCATAGTGAAGAAAGCTCATGTACCGCAAGCATTTGGAGATTTCCGGCGGCGGCCCGGCTTTTTCTTGATAATCCTTACAACAGTCAGGATGGGATCGCCTGCCAGTGAATGAACCTGCAGCACAAGGATGAAATCCCCAGTGATTCAAAGGGAAAACCAGATCTTAGCAGTTCTGCGCTACCTCACTCGGCACCGTATTGCGGCCGTGGTGGGTGCGCGTCAGGTGGGAAAATCCACCCTCGCCCGGCAAATTGCGGATCGCTTCGAGGGTCACGCCGAGGCCACCATCAGCGTGAACGGCGTGCCAGGCTCGTTGTCCTTCCCCGATGGCCCGGGCTATGCGGCCGAGGCCGGCTTCCCCTCGCCCTGCCAGAGCATCTGGGGCCTGTGGGGCCCGGTGGCGTTCATCAACACCCCATGCGCACTCGCCAACGAGAGCATGACCTGGGGATCGGTGAAGAGCCTGTACTAGGCGGATAGCGCCTCAGCCGGCAGGGCTTGTGCAGCCTCGGTGTGTCGAGCGGTTCAGCGGATCTGTCGTCAGGGGCGAAGCGTCCGGGTACGCTGGCGTCACTTCACCATCACGGCCTTCTCGCCCTGCACTCGTCCGCCCGCCTTCAGGCGGAAGAAGTACACGCCGCTGGACAGGCGTCGTCCGTTGTCGTCTCGGCCATCCCACGCGAGCCGGTGCGCGCCCGCCTCGAGCGGCCCCTTCCAGAGCCCACGCAGCCGGCGTCCCGCGACATCGTAGAGCGCCAGGTCCACGTCGCCGGCCGTGG
>CAYPGS010000011.1:0-101894 GCA_964410395.1 uncultured bacterium | reverse complement strand
CCCGGTTCCCGGATATCATCGATCACCACGGCCAGCCCTCCGCGGCGGAAGATTGGTCAGTCATGCCCTTTGCCGACCAGGGAGCCTGGTTCGGTTTCGCCCTGACTCCTGCGGACAGCCTGGACGAATCCGCGAGTTTCGCAGGGCCCTTCCTCCATGACCGAGGGCTCTGGTTAGGGCCCTCGATCGCTGCGCTGGTGTTGCCGGATCTTGTACCAGGCCCGGGCCGCGCCCTGCCGGGAGTATTACGGCGGGAGTCTTGGGCAGGGGATCTGCGCGTGGACCAAAGCCTCTGGTTCGACTCTGCGCGTCAGGCCATCCTGAGTACGGTCCTCGTTAATACCGGGGAGAAGCCGCAGCAGTTGAGTCTCTCCTGGTCGGGTGAACTCTTCCCAGGACAGGGAAGCTGGTTCAAGGACACGGAAGGACTTGCTGTCCACCTGGAAGACGGCAGCCGACTTCTCGTCGGTGGTGACTTACCCCGTGACTCGATCCGTGTCGATGGTCTTGGCTACCGCCTGGATCTTCCACCGGTAGAACTAAGTCCCGGAGACAGCCGGATTCTGGATCTTACTTTCACCCTGCAGTATCCGGAAGACGCCCGTCCGGCGCTTGGCCTGGAACGGGAGGCCATCCAGTCCTCTCGACGCGAGAATCGCGACCGATGGGAAGGCTACCTTCGCTCGCTGAACCCGGACGGCGAGTTCGCCATCCTCGGCACCAAGTGCCTGCAGACCCTGGTCGGCAACTGGCGGGCGCCCCGTGGGCGCCTGCTTCATGCGGGGCTGTTTCCGTCCAGCAACGTCTGGTACTTCAATGGATTCTGGGCCTGGGACTCCTGGAAGCATGTCGTGGGCCTGTCGCCCGTTGATGGGGATTTAGCCGCCGAACAGATGCGCCTCATGTTTGATCACCAGGACGAGCAGGGCATGGTGGCCGACGTGGTCTATCTGGATCCCGCCGAAGACAACTGGCGCAACAGCAAGCCTCCCCTGGCCGGATGGGCGCTGGAATCCCTTTACGAGGAACATGGCGACCTGGACTTGGTTCGCGATCTATACCCAGCCCTGGTCCGCTTCCACCGCTTCTGGTACGAGCGGCGTGATCACGACGGCGACGGGCTCTGCGAATACGGCTGCACCGACGGAACCCTCGTGGCCGCGCGCTGGGATAGCGGCATGGACAACGCCGTGCGCTTCGATGATTCCTCGCTGCTGGCCAACGGCCCCGGGGCATGGTCCCTGAACCAGGAGTCCGTGGACCTGAACAGCTACCTCTACCGCGACAAACTCGCCTTGGCGCGTCTGGCCGAGGCACTGGGCCGAGAGGACGAGGCTGCCCGCTGGAACGAGGAGGCCGAGGCCCTGGGCGCGCTCGTGCGCGAGCGCATGTACGATGCGGACAGTGGTTGGTTCTACGACATCGGCGTGGAGAGCGGGGAGTTCATCCCGGTGCAGGGACCGGAAGGCTGGATTCCGCTCTGGGCTGGGCTGGCCAGTGCCGATCAGGCCGGTCGTGTGCGCGAGACCCTGCTCGACAGCACCCGCTTCCGCACCCATGTGCCTTTCCCAACGGTATCGCGTGCCCATCCCGAATTCTCCGAAGGCTACTGGCGCGGGCTGGTCTGGCTGGACCAGGCCTGCTTCGCCGTCCAGGGCCTGCGCAACTACGGCTACGGGAAGGACGCCGACGCACTCACACGGCAGATCTTCGACTCCCTGGAAGGCGCTACACAGCCGGGCACTCCTCTCTACGAGAACTACCACCCCATGACGGGGAAGGGCCAAAATGTCCGCCACTTCAGCTGGACCGCAGCACACCTGCTGATGCTGGCCCGGGAGATGAGATGAAAGGTCGAATGTCAAGTCACTCGTAGATTGTCTTCAGAGCTCCAAAACCCACTGGAGCGGCGCTCGTTTCATCCCGGCGGAATGCCCAGACTCGAATGGTTACCTGCGTGGGTGCATGAGAGGCGCTTGTGAGTAGAGCGACACTGAGATTGGGATCGGGATAAGACCAGTCCACATGAAGAGTCGGGTAGTACGAGTGACCTATCTGGCTCCATTCTTCGAACTGAACCGTGAACAAGACATCCTCGATGGCGGCCGTGCTTCCGTCACCATAAACGGGGAGGGGGATGTTCAGCGTAGCCGCCAAATCGATTTCCTCCGTGGTGCTCGCTTCTGCGATTTCGACGATGTTTCCCACGGGTAGGGTGCCGAAGAGTCGCGGGCCGCTTTCGGTTCCGTCATCCATTGTGCATTGACTCTGCCAGGTGCCGTCAATCGTGGTAGCTTCGATACCGTTTGGAATAGAGATGAACAGGAAGAGCAAGACGGCGACAGGTGCCAGTGGTGCAAACCACCATTTGCTTTGCGACTCTGCTACACAGTTAGATTTCACAAGATCCCCCTTTTCTCGAAACACATGCACTGATGTGAGAATCTCTACATTTCAAAGGCAAGCTCCTCAGTTTGCAACTGGGTAAACAAAACACCCCTCAGTTGGAACCTATCTCTGACCATGCGAATCGGGGACCGAGTCCCTGGTGGCGCACAGAAAATGCACGCAGTGAGAAGGA
Source organism: uncultured bacterium (assembly GCA_964410395.1). Taxonomy (GTDB): domain Bacteria; phylum Krumholzibacteriota; class Krumholzibacteriia; order JACNKJ01; family JACNKJ01; genus JACNKJ01. The sequence goes on along the minus strand of CAYPGS010000011.1, from coordinate 99,313 downwards.
TTCGACGAGGGGCGGGCCTATTGCCATTTACGGTAATGGGCCAATTCGCTCAGTACATCAGCTTGAGTTGTCCCCATGTGCTGCCCATGGCCTCGCTTTCTCCGCAGGCCACCTCGTAGCAACCCATGACATCACCATCGCAGTCGGCGCAGGGCGAATCGATCTGCAGCGACAAATTGTCTCCGCTTCCGTCGGTGCTGCAGAACTGCGGGTCCTCACTGATGTTCCCATCCAGACCTAGCTGGTCCGCGAAGGGAGCTGTCCAGTCTCCTCCCGGGTTTCCGAAGATGTCCGTGCAACTCAGGGTCACGACGTTTCTGGAGTCGGACTCCGCGAAGATGGCCTCACCCCATTGGCTGAAGGCGAGGATGCAGGCGACGATGGGGACGACCGTCGCGTAGAGTCCGATGCAGGCGCCTCCGAACTCGGCATAGTTGTCGAAGAAGGTGCAGCGCAGGATGTTCGCCGTCACCCAGTACAGGTAGAGGGCTCCTCCGAATCGCATGGCCGTGTTGCCCTGGAAGAGGCAGGCGGTCAGAAGGATCGCCGCCTGGACGCTCGCATAGATGGCGCCGCCGTCGTAGCCGATGGCTATGTTGGCGATGAATAGGCAGGCGATGATGTCGAGCAGACATGAGGGCCCTGTGGCGTAGATGGCGCCTCCGTAGCCCAGGGCCGTGCAGGCCGTGAGGATGCAGTTGAGCATGGTGACCTGTCGGTCGAAGATGAAGGCTCCGCCGCCCTCGGGGGCACTGCCGTTCCGAATGGTGAGGTCCTGCACCGTGTTGGCGGCGCCTTTGCCCGCCAGGAGCAGCACGCTGCCCTCACCGCCACCGTCGATCACCACGCATTTCGGATCTCCTGTCGCGCCTCGCAGGGTGACGCCCGGTGGCACGCTCAGGCCCGACTCGTAGTAGATGCCGGGTTCGATTTCCACGATGTCACCGGGCATGGCGATGGACAGGGCCAGGGCGATGGTGGGTTGATCGGTGGGTACTCGTATGATGTCGCTCAGCGCGGTTCCGGCCACAAGGACTACGAGGGCAATGGCCAAGGCGAGTTTGGTGATCCCTCCGGCACTTCGATCCATCTCAACCTCCCAGCAAGGGTCCCTACCAGTCTAGCTGGATCGCCGGAGGAAGCCTATCAAAACCGCAAATCCGAAGCGCTATCGCAAACTCACAGTCTTCGTGATCGATTCCCGAGCTCCCGCCTGGAGTCGCACCAGGTACATGCCGGCTGCGGCCTTGCTTCCGTCGGCCATGGTTCCGTCCCAGGCTCGTTCGTGCTCGCCGGCGTCGAGGCTGCCCTCGGCGAGTCTCGCGACCATGCGCCCGCTCACGTCGTAGACCGAAAGGGTCACGCGCTCGGGTTTGCTCAGCTGGAACACGATACGCGCTCCATCGATGAAGGGATTCGGCAGGATTCTGAGTCGGTCGGAACCCGTTCCGAAGAGGTCGACCTCTTCCGGCTCGTCAACGGCCGTAGGCGGGATGGATCGCCACACGCCGCCGCCATCCATGCCCAGATAGATCCGATCCCCGCAGGGGGCGATGGCCTGGATCCCGAGCCAGGGCCGCAGACCGCTACCGGCATCGATCCAGGTGCCGCCGAGGTCCTCCGTCGCGTAGAGGATGCCCCATGTTCCTGCCATGAGCCAACCTTCAACGCTCGCGAGGCGGAAGGCGGTGCCCGTGGTCAATCCCGTGGAGTCCCAGGATTGGCTGCCCTCGTTCCAGCGGGAAACTCCGCTGTTGTGGTGGCCGACGAAAAGCTCGCCTTCGTGCAGGCCCAGGCTCCAGGTGGTGAGCTCGGGCAGATCCGTGTTGATGGCCACCCACGTGCTTTCGCCGTCTTCGAGTCTCCAGACGCCCTGATCGATGGTCGTCGCGTAGAGAGTGGTTCCCGAGACCGCGATGTCGTGCACGATGGAAGCGGGCAGGCCGCTGCCCACGGGATCCCAGGACGCGCCGCCGTCTGATGAGTACCAGACTTCACCCCAGAATGTGCCTGCATAGATGATCGCGGGTTCCGCCGTAAGCGCGAAGATGCCGTTGCCCGCCATGCCGCTGGCGGTCCAGGTCTGTCCCTGATCTATCGACTTCCAGACGCCGTTCCATGTACCCGCGTAGACAGCCGTGCCGTCGTAGGCCAACTCGTGCACGTTGATCTCTCCGGGGCCATCACTCGCGGGAATCCAGTTGTCGCCCTGGTCCGAAGAGGTCCAGACGCCTCCGCCGACCAGTCCCGCGTAGATGATCGAGCCGTCGCAGGCGATGTCCCGCACCAGGGCCGCGGAGAGGCCGAAGTTGCTGGAGCTCCAAAGTTCGAGCTCGGCATCGTAGTCGTAGATGCCACCTCCATAGGTCCCGGCATAAGGCGTGAGCCCGCGGCTGGCCATCAGGCGCACGTCGGTGTTGGTCAGGCCTTCGCCCTTCCAGTCCCAGGCGCTAGTTTCGTAATTCCATGCGAAGACGCCGCTGCCCATGGTTCCGACGTAGTAGCGCCGGTCCACCTCGATGAGCGCGTCCGCGTTGTCGTCCCAGAGCCCGTCGTTGAGGGGGACCCAACCGTCATCCTCGCAATCGAGGTGAAAAACGCCGCCCTCGTGAGTCGAGAGAAACAGGTTCTCGACCGTCGCGCAGAGGGACTGTTGGCCGTAGGTGGCGAAAAGGCCGTCGTTGCATTCGCTCCAGATCGAAGTGTCCGGATCGAGTCGATACACGCCCTCGCTCAGCATGGCGTAGAGCACGGGTCCGCGAAGCGCGAGACTTGTGACCCAGGAACCGGGCAGTCCGTCATTGACGTTGTACCAGGATCCTCCTCCGTCGTCGCTTCGGGCCACGCCGAAGTTGCCGCCGGCGTAAACGGTCTCGCCGAAGTGGCAGGCCGCCAGTGCGCGTACGATGGGATAGCCGTCACCGGGCACGGTTCCGGTGGGATACCAGAAGAGACCATCGTCATCGGATCGGAACACGCCGCCGCCCCAGGTTCCCAGGAAGCAGGCGCTCGCCGTGGCGCTCAGGGCGGGCACGTTGTAGTTGCAGCATGGCCAGGTCAGGCCGTCGTCGGACTGAATCCAGCTCTGGCCGCCGTCCTCAGAGCGATAGAGACCTCCGTTCTCGGTTCCGACGAGGAGCGTTCCGTAGGAAGTCGTCTCCATGGAATAGGGCACCGCTCCCCATGGGCCATTGGTGGATTCCCAGTCGAAGGCACTCTCCCTCGATGTATCGGATCCCAGAGGAATGCCATAGAAGCCCGGAGCCTCCTCGGAACTTGGAGGCGATGCTTCTGGCGCGCTCGATGGGGAAAAGATGAAAAGCAAGAAGAGTACAAGCGTGAACGCTTGCGGCTTGAGACCAGACATGTCACACCTCCCCAACCTCTCACGACCCTCCCTCACCAACGGGGCGGTGCGCGCCGCTGCGAGGGAATCGGACCACCGCAATGCTCGAGGGTGCCGACCCCTCGGCACGGAGCGGTCAGTTCCAATTCTACCTTAGGGATTGGCGCGAAGCAATTCCTCGACCCTTCGGAAAGCGGCAAAGTGAACTTGGGAATTTCGGCGACTTGAAGGTTTGGAGTCGAAGGAGATGCGGGCGAATGGCTTACCAAGAAGAAAGCCCCGGAGATCTCTCCGGGGCTTTGCACTGCCATTTCCTGCCACTACTTCAGCAGTACCATCTTCTGCGAATCCTCGGCCGTGTCGCTCTTGATCTTCACGAAGTAGACGCCTGAACTCTGAGCCTGTCCCGCATCGTCCTTTCCGTTCCAGACGATCGCGTGTTCGCCCGCATCGAAGAAACGATGGGCGAGTTCGGCCACCTGGCGTCCGCTGAAATCGTGCACGGTGAGCTGAACGCTCTGCTCGCGCTCGACGGCAAAGCGGATCGTGGTCTTCGGATTGAAGGGATTGGGGAAGGCGCCCTGGATGCTCACGCCGAAGGCCATGGGCCCGGTCTCCTCGACGCCCGTGGGAGTCGTCGGGACCCAGCGCGACTGGAGCACTTCATTCGGGTTGCCGATGGGACCGTAGGTGCAGGTGCTCACGCTCGTGCCGCCCTGGCGGGTCACCCAAGCCGCCACGCCCATCGTGCCGTAGTCCCACCCCGGTTCGACGGTGAAGGTGTGGGTGATGTCCAGACTCTCGCCGGCCATGAGGTTGATGGGATCACCCCAGCGGGAATCGGTCAGGTGCAGTTTCACATGGTGAGGCAGGTGGCTCAGGCCGCTCGCGCCCTGGACCCATTCGTCCAGCGTAACGACCATGCAGAACGAGCCGCCGACGATGTCCTCTTCGGTATAGAGGTGCACGGTGAAATCGCCCATGCCGTTCTCGGTGATGTCGATGGTCATGAAGGCGGGAACCGCGTCGTTGGCCGCGTAGTCGCCCTCGATGCAGCTGACCGGCCAGACGTCCTCGAGACCGTTGCCGACGATGGTGGGCCATGCAACCACGCCCCAGAATGAAACGCGATCCGAATTGAAGGGATCGTCGTAGTCGTTCTGCACGACGCAGACTTCGCTCTCGTCATGCAGTTCCATGAAGTCGGTCATCGCAACTGCGACAGACGGACAGGTGGGTCACCAGTCGGCGGTGAAGTGTTCGTAGTGCACGATCCGGTCCAGAGCGCTGGCAGCGCTGGCGAGGGCCAGGATCGCGATGCAGGAGATCAGCAAGGATTTCATCGCGCTTCCCTTCGAGGTTTGGCGTGGATGGGGCGGAATTCAACACTTTGAAGACAATTTTATCACATTTAGGCCCATCGGTGAACCCTAGAGAAGCGCGAAGCTGTAAAACTCGGCTCTTACCACTCGCCCGCGTACCTGGTGGAATAGGGGGGCACAAAAGTCTGATTCTTCAGCCATAGCAGTTTGATCATCTGCCGTATGTGCAGCAGATCGTGGGCCGCCCAGGCGGCCATGACATCGCCAGTTCTGATCTCGCCCCAGGGCATCTCGTAGCTGAGTTCCCAGTCGGGCGATTCCAGTTTGCGAAGCCAGGCCAGGGAATCGGCTCGCTCGGCGGCGAAGGCTTCGAGGGTCTCGGTGAAATCACGCTCGTTGTACTTCCTTTCGGTCACCCAAGCTTCGGGGGCGATGCGATCCCGTTTCTTTCCCGGGTGGTGAAAGGTCAGGTCGAGCAGAACTCGGAAATCCTGTCGTTCGATATCAAGCATGTGCGACATGATCTCGAGCATGGACCAGGTCTTCTCGTCGGGCTTCCATCGGGCCGCTTCCGGATCGAGATCTTCGGCCAGCGCGATGAGCCGCCTACCGTTCTTTTCCAGTTGATCTACCAGGCTCTCGAATTCCATTCAATGCACCTCCCGTAGAGGCTCATCATGAAGCAGGGCAAGGGCTCTGTCAATTCGACGCCCACAGTCGAGATTTCAGGTCTTTATCGAGATGACGACAAATCATCGCGGGTCTGCTAGAGTAAATACACTCAGGGAGGTGAAAGATGTCGAAGTGTCTTGCCATGCTGGCGCTGCTACTCCTCGCTCTGCCCGCGAGTTCAGCGACCATCCACGTGCCGGCCGATCAGCCTACCATCCAGGCCGGCATCGACGCCGGAGAACTCGGCGACACGATCCTCATCGACTGCGGTATCTACTACGAACACGACATCGTCCTGCGTCCGGGTCTGACCGTGCGAGGCCTCGGCGGCGATCCAGACTGCGTTACCGTTGACGCCGACGGTCTGGGCCGCGTGTTCTTCGCCGAGAACCTCGACTCTCTGGTCAGGCTGGAAGGCCTCACCCTTCGCGGCGGGAGCGAACAGGGAGGAGCAATTCGCAGCGCATATTCAGAGTTTGATGTGAGCCATTGCGTGATCACCGAGAACTACTCGAGTATCGCAGCGGGAATCTACATGTATGATTCGGAGTTTCGTATCACCGGTTGTGTGTTTCGTGACAACGAGGGTACATGGGGTGGAGGGGGTATTCAGATCGGTGATAGTTCTCCATTGATTCAAGACTGCCTCTTCGAGGGAAACTATGCCTCCGACGGCGGCGCCATCTTCAACCGCCTGGGCGGCTCTCCCCTTATTGAAGATTGTCTCTTCGTCGGCAACGGCGCCGGGTTCTGGGGCGGAGCCTTTTTCACCGACGGCATCGATGCCGATCCGGTGATACGCAACTGCACCTTCGTGGGCAACTGGGCCGAGTGGACCGGCGGCGCCATCTGGGTGGCCCACGACACCTTGCTCGTAGAAAACTCCATCGTGGCCTTCAGCACCGAGGGCGGGGGCATCTACAACGCCAGCGCCGAGGGCGGCGACCCAATGATCTTAACCCACTGCAACAATGTCTTCGGAAATGCCGAGGGAAACTACGCTGGGGGCATGGAGGACCAGACCGGCATCAACGGAAACATCTCCAGCCATCCGCTCTTCTGCGACATGGATGCCGGCGACTACAGCCTGGCTTTCGGTTCGCCCTGCCTGCCCGAAAACAATGGCTGCGGGGTGCTCATGGGCGCCTTCGGATTGGGTTGCGACCACCCGACCGGCACGGAGGAAACGCCTGCCACGACCGCGAAAATCGCCGTCTATCCCAATCCCTTCAATCCGAGTACGAGCATTCGTTTCGTGCTGGATGCGCCGGGGCCGGTGCATCTGGCGGTCTACGATATGTCGGGACGACTCGTGCGGGAACTGCACACGGGTACAATCCTGGATGCGGGTGAGCAGGTCTGCACATGGGACGGCCGCGATGCCGCCGGAGTCCATCTCGCATCAGGCGTGTACTTCCTGCGAGCCGATTTTGACGGGATCGAGCAATTCGAGAAAGTGGTCCTGCTGAAGTAGATTTGACCTTGAGGTTCCAATGAAAAAGGGCCCGCCATCGGCGGGCCCTTCTCATGGGTCCCAAAAAGACAATCATGACGCAATTGCAGCATTTCCAGGTCGATCCAAGCGAGCGAGATAAGAAGTAATACAAACTGGACATTCGGGCCCTGAATCGTGCTAAGATCTGAAATGTACTCGGGTGATTTGTTGCATACCAAATGTGCAGGAAAAGAGGGGGTAATGATGAGAGTACTGTGCGCAATCGTGATGCTTGTGGCCTTCGGTGGACTCGCCTTCGCGGTGAATCCCATGGAGGAGCCAGTCATCGGCATCGACACCAGCAAGCCCTACGAGCCTTCCCGCGAGATGCTCTACTGCCAGCCGCCCACCTCGGGTTTCTACACCAAGAACGCGTCGTCCGGATTCGGCTCGGAGTTCGCCGATGACATCTGGGACGAGTACGGTGGAGGTCAGTGGTTCGTGGACGAGGTCGTGGTCTACGTGGGCGAATGGGGAGCGGACTGGGTTGATCCCAGCGGCGTCGTCATGAATCTCTACGCCGGTAACTGCCCGCCGGAACTGGATGCCTACCAGACCTACTACTTCCCATGGGGCGATCCGGCCTACATGGACATGATCTGGGTGAACGACAATCCGTCATCCTACGACCTCGAGGTGACGCTCTACATCGATCCACCCTTCCAGATCATCGCTCCCATGTCCATCGGCTTCTACGTGGACAACTACTGGGGCGAGGATCCGCCTTACTGCGGCATCGACTACACCGAGACCGGTGACATCTACGGCTGCGGCGAAGGATACCTGGACCACGACTACTGGGGATTCCCGCGTTGGACAACCACAGGCGTGGCCGGCGGCGCGTCCACCGACCTGGCCTACTGCCTCAACGGCACCGGCACCACGGGAACCATCGAGAGTACCTGGAGTCTGGTCAAGAACCTGTACTAGACACCAGCCATTCCGATTCGAGCGGGGCTTCGGCCCCGCTCGATGTTTGATCCATATGACATGGCTTTACCTAGTCACATTCTAAGCAATCCGTAGATAGCACAACGCAATTATGGATTGCTGCTACGCAATCGCATCCATTCAAACAGGCGATCGAAACCTGGAACTGATACTCATCTGACATGCAGAATCCAGAAGGTGTATAGTCTAGCAACTCCTGACCTGTCTCTCCTGAAATCAAATTCCATGTAGTGCTTGGGCAACACCGGTAGTGCCAAGTGAAAACCCAATCATCTGGATCATTGCAACTCTCATCCCCACTAGCAGTTACATGGCAATTGTAGCTGTTGCCATCACAATACACTGTAATGTGGTTTGAATCTATCCAGCAGTATTCATCACCAGCTATTGCAGTTAGTGCAAGCGTAATCAATCCGAACACAAGTGAAATGCGGGCAATATTCTTCATATTTATATCCTTCTCATTTGACAAGCAGCCTAGTCAATACATAGTAAGAATACACTTTTTCGTCAAGTTGATGCGAACACAGCCAACAAGTTTTCCAGGGAAGTTCTTTTTCTATAAATGGAAAGTTGCCACATAAAAAACCCCCGCCGTTCGGCGGGGGCTCTCTGTCTGAGCGAAAGGAGAAAGACTTAGCGGTACAGGGCCTTCACCTGACTCCAGCTGGTCTCCTCGGTGGAGGTGCTGCAGCCGCTGATGGTGATGCCGATGTCGATGATGTCCCAGTAGCTGCCGTAGAGTCCGGCGTCGGGAGCGCAGCTGCCTTCGTGCACCGGCAGGGGATAGCCGGCCGGGAAGCTGGAACCGAGACCCTCGCCGATCATGGTGGCGTTGGCGATCTGGAAGGCCACACAGGCGTCGCAGTCCTGGAAGGTGCCGGCCAGTTCGATGTTGGACACGTGACCGATGGGAACGCCGCCCATGAAGATGATGGTCACGTAGATGTTGGTGTCCATCAGGTTCACGATGTATTCCTCGTCGCCGTTGCTCCAGTCTTCCATTCCACCGTTGAGCCAGAGCGTGCCACCGCAGTACTGGGTCAGGTAGGTGCGCTGACCGTTGCCCCACTCGTCGACGAGATCGTCGAGGAGCACGGGGTCCGCGCAGGTGGCGGGGCAGCTGAGGATCCACTGGGCGCCGCCGTTCATGTCGAGGGCGTAGATGGTGTTGCCGATCTGGCCTTCCTGTCCGCCAACCCAGGACTCGGAAGCGGTGCCGAGGTCGACGGATCCGCCCTGGCTGTTGTAGTAGCCGTTGGCGGGGCACTGGCCGAGAGCCGGCAGGGCAAGTAAGAGGATCGGAAGCCCGATCAGGAGAAGTTTCGCAAGGCGCATTTCCCACCTCCGGGGATCCATCGAATGCGATGGTCTAAGGGTGCATTACCAACGAGCGGTAAAGGCAAGTATACCAGAAAACTCCCGGCGGACTCAATACATCCCGGGAGTTCGGTTTGGTAATGTACACAAAATCAAGGCGATGGCCAGATAGAATGGGGAAGGACGAGGAGTCCCGAGGAAGTTCCAGGCAGGACCGAACCCGCCCGGGAAGGGCGGATTCGAGTGGAGTTCCAGCCTAGTGGAGACCCTTGAGCCGGGACCAGGTGATCTCTTCGGCCGTGAAATCCTGGCAGCCGACCTCCCAGGCGCCGATGCCGTCGCCGGGGGCCGGACCGCTGGCGCAGGGGGAGTCGCTCTGGATGAAGTAGCTGTCCTCGTCCTGATCGAGGCAGAACTGCGGATCGGCGCAGATGTTGTCGTCCCGCTCGAGCTGGTCGGCCAGAGCGCCTTCCCAATCTCCATTCTCGTTGCCGTGGATGTCGCAGGCCTCGAGGGTCGGCAGGGCGGACCCGTATATGAAGATGCCGTCGGACTGGTTCATCGCGATGAGCGTGAACTCCAGGTTCGGAGAGGAGTGATAGCAGTAGAGGCCGCCGCCGTCCCCGCCGGTGAGATTCTCGGCGATGGTGCAGCGGTGGATGCTGGCGCTGGTGTCGCCGGAGAAGGCCAGTCCCGCTCCTCCGTAGACCGCCACGTTGGCGTTGAAGGTGCACTCCAGGAAATCGGGGGACGAGTTCGCGCTTCGCATGCCGCCACCGTAGTAGCCCGCGCGGTTGCCCGAGATCCGGCAAGCCTGGAAGCTGGGCGAGGAGTCGTCGTAGCAGTAGATCCCGCCGCCGTAGAATGCGGCGATGTTTCCCTTGATGGTACAGGAGTAAAGGGCGGGCGACGAGCCTCCGTCGCAGCAAATGCCGGCTCCATTACCCGAACGGTTGTCGTACAAGATGCAGTTTTCGATGCTGGGTGATGTCGAGTTCCTGCAATAGATTCCGCCGCCCGCGTCTTCGGGCCAGGCTCCGCTGGTGTATCCGCCGGTGATGCAGATGCCGCGCAGCACGGATCCGGACCCTTCTCCGCTTTCGAAAAGGAAACCCCGATGGGGGTCCGCTTCGCTTCCTTCGCAGTCGATGATGCAGCTCATGGGGTTGTCCGAGGCGGAAGCGACCCGCAGGGCCTTGCCGTGGAAACTGAGGTCACGGTTTCCGGGCCCCTTGTAGGTGCCGTTTTCCAACTGGATGACATCGCCATCGGAGGCTGCGTCGATGGCCTCCTGGATGGTCGGATAGTCTCCGTTTCCATTGGATTTCACGACGATGGTTTCAGCCGAGGCCGTGATGGCCAGGCCGACGATTAGCGGAAACGCGAGAGCGAGGATGATGTGGGGCTTGTTCATGCCGAACCTGTCCGGGCTTCGTCCCGGAATCCGAATCGCGTTCAGAACAGAGCGCGAAACGGATTCAACGCGCGACGGTGAAAGCTGTCACCCACTGCGAGAGCAGCGTTCGTGCCAGCGTTTCCGCTAGTTGCCAGGTGCTTGAATGGGCTTTCCGAGTCTTGAAAGCAGGGGAAGGGATGCCCTAGTATCCACTCCCAACACCTAGTATATACCTGTTTCCGAGTCGTCGATGATTTCATTTCATGAAGCGTCATCGGACATCCTGAGCGTCTCCGAAACACGACGCGATACGACGAAGAATGACACCCTCGTCGCCGAGGTATGACGATCGATGGATCTGGTAATGGAAATCTTGAAGTGGGTGGCCCTGGTTTTCGTGGCGGGGATCATCGGGCAGCTTGGGAAGTCGCTGACCCTCAGGATCATCGACTCGCGACGTCGCCGTCGTGAAAGGAATAACGAGGAGGTCGCGGCGCAGCCCCTCATCGCGGACGAGCCCGCGCAGATCCAGCAGGACATGGGAAAGGAAGAGCGGAAGGCCCGGAAAAAAGAGGCCAAGGCCGATCTAAAGCGCCGTAAGAAGGAAGAGCGCGGCTAGGCAGTTTGACACCCAACACAAGCTCGACTAGATTCATCGCGCAACCAAGCGGGGGCGACCTGGTTTCGACGGGGTTACGCGAGGCTTGGACTGCATGCCGGGGAATCCGATTCAGCCCCGTCACCAAGTATCGGAACAATTTTATCTGCGAACGATAACTTCGCTCTGGCGGCTTAAGCCGTCTGCCCGCCCTCTTTGCGCCTCAGGATGAGGGGCCGGGTATCATAATCTGAGACTGGCCGTCGGTCGGGCCTGACTTCCGGCGGTGAGACTTTCCAGGCTGGTCCGAGGGTGGTGCGCCTGTCCCCCTCCCCTCGGGTGAGATCAAATGACGGGCTAAGCATGTAGAGGTCCTTGTCGAGGTTTCTTCGGACATGGGTTCAATTCCCATCGCCTCCACCTTGCACGGCAACGAGTTATGGACTCGTTGCCGTTTTCTTTGCTGCCGCGATCGCGCGTAATTCGCGGGTAACGGGCCATGGCGATACTCCCTCCAGTCATTCGATGGGAGGCAATGGCCATGACTCGCAGATTCCTCATCCTCTTGGTGGTCGCCCTGACCGCCGCGTTCTTCCTGCTCATGCCTGCTTGCGGCTCAAGCCCGACCGATCCCTCGGGAGACGATCCCGGCGATGGTCCTGGCGACGACCCCGGTGACGATCCGCCTGACGACGAGTGGCCTGAAGGACTCGTCGGATTGCGGGATGGCATGGATGCGCTCTCGGATTCGGCGACGACCCGATATCATGAACTGCGCCTCAGCATGGACGCGTCCGCAGCCCGCGGCGCGCTCCTGGCCGAACTCGATGATTGGGACGACATCCAGGAGGCCAAGCTTCTCAGCGACGGGAGCAGCGTTCAGCTGGTCTTCAGTGACACCACCCGTTGCGTCCTCGTCACCGACGAGCACTACTTCGGCGGCAGGTCCTCCGAGGCTCGCCACCTCGACGTGACACCGGTGAATCCTTCGACGCTCGATAGGGAAGTGGACCGCATCCTGGGCGACCGGCTCGAATGCGGCGACATTCGCGTGCCGGACAACCACAAGGTCTCCATCGTCAACATGGCCGGCGGTATTCGCGAGGGCACCCATGACCTCGTCGATCTGCTCGTCCAGCGACTTCTCTATCGGGGATGGGATATCGACGACATCGACATCAAGCAGCGAGAGTCCTTCGACGATTTCAGCTTCACTCCCGACACCATGTTCGACCAATCGGGCTACGGGATGGTCTTCATGATGGGCCTGGGCGGCTTCACGGAAGCCGCGGACGGGTCCGAGTACTTCGCCCTGGAGTGCTTCCGGGGAGGGCAGTACGACGAGCGCTGGGAGCCCTATGTCACCGAGGAGCGCTGGAGCGACTACCAGGAATGGTACTACGAAGACGGCACCCTGCTCACGAAGAAGGGCGTGCATGACGATGGGGAAGGCTGGTCGGAGATCTACGTTCGCGAGGACCTGCTGGCCGAAGAGATGATCCTGGACGAGGGAGCCATGGTCCACGTGCTCTCGAACTCCGGCATCGAGGCCGCCGAGGAATTGATGGAGGCCGGCGCGGGCTGCGTGACGGGCTGGACGGGGCCCACCAACCTCGAAGTCGGGGCCGACGCCTTCATGCATCATCTCGACATGATGATCGGCGAGGACGGCGAACCGCTCTCCGCCTTCGACGCCGTGCTCGCCATGGACTATCTGGACTTGCAGGAGTTCGACGGCGAGTACAGCCTGTTCACGGCGAACTCCTCCTACTACGATTTCATGCTTCCCGCTCAGATGAGTTTCGACGCTCCCTTCGACTGCCTTGAGGAGGGCACGGTCTACTATGACGTGAACATCAACTACCCCGATTGTCCCGAGAACAATCAGAGCTTCCAGTTCTTCCCGGGAGGCGAGTTCGAACTCACGGGGCTGCCGCCGGTGGGCGCCGAGATCGAGTTCACCGCGCGCGACGCGGAGGGCGGCATCCTGGGGCGGGGCGACCTGGGCATGGAGCTCAAGGGCGGCCCGAACGAGGTGGAGCTGTGCCCCTGCGAAGGCTTCTTCGTGGCCATCGTCTTCGACAGCGATCTGCCGCCAGGCTGCGATGAACTGGGTGCGGTGATCACCTACGACGATCCCGAGATCGACAGCGTCACGAAGCTCGTGCCCGTCGACAATCCCCGCTTCGGCGATCTCATTCCCGGAATGGCCAGCGTCGATTTCCACGCATTCGGCCCCGAGGGGATCTATGGCTCCAGCACCATGAACGTGGACATCACCTGCGACGGCACCGTGCCCACGCCCTGTTTCGGCTGGTTCCATTTCCGCGTGATCGAAGCCCCGCCTTCGGTGACTGAGATCACCGTGGAAACGGTCTACGACACGAACTTCCCCAATCCGCTCCAGTTCGGACCCAGCGACGAGGCCGACATGTTCGGGTTCTGGGTCGGCGACGACGTGACCTTGTACGCTTCCGCCCGCGACGGCGACGGTCGTATCATGGGTGTGCAAAACGTCGAGGCCACGGTCGGCTGCGGTGCCCAGGAGGTGCTGCTGGAATTCGATCCCTACGGGATCATTCTCGAGGCGGTGCCCGACTCGGTGGCGGCCCGCGAGGGGCAATTCGCCGAACTGACGGCGACGGTCCGCTTCTTCACCGATTTCGACACCACCGAGCCAACGGGCGATCCGCTTCCCTACAAGACTGTCTACTTCGAGAGCAGCTTCGGCGAGTTCGAGGATGGCGTCTTCTTCGGTACGACCGACGAAGAAGGCAAACTCAGCGTGAGGCTCTCCAGCCTCGAGCCCGGGACGGCCGAGGTCCTGGCCACCTGCGACGGCGGGCAGGTCACCTCGCTGCCGATCAACGTGGAGTTCCTCGAGATCCTCTCCGTCTTCTTCGACAACCGCTCCTCGCACTTCACCGGCGATTGGGGCAACGACTGCTCCAGCTGGTGCTGGCTCGAGTATCACTGCCTCGAGCGGGAACTGCTCTGTGAGGACGAGCGGATCAGCGGCGACGAAGGCGGCCCCTATCGATGGATCGCCCATCGCAAGACTCATCCCGTTGTGGGGGAGACCCTCTACTACACCTTCACCCCCAAGGGAGACTGCATCCACGACCTCATGGATCCTCCCTACGACGCGCCGCTGCTCGGTCAATTCTACATCCACTGGTACTACGGAACCGATTACGGCAATCAGATCACGCTCAAGGTGACCGACCGCATGGAGTACCTGAGCGAGCCGGTGACCTTCGCGATCACGCTGACTGATCCCATTTCCGGCGAGCCCCCCGAAGTTCGCCAGGTCGTCCGGGACGGGACGATTCCGACATTTTCCGAGCACTTCCACCCGAGCGACGACGCCATCATCTACGAAGCTCAATAGGAGGAACCGCGATGCAGAACCATCTTGCGGCTATCTCGCTTCTCATTGCCCTCGCGGTCGCCTGCCTGCTTCCCGGTTGCGGTTCGAGCCCCAGCGATCCGGGCGGAGGCGACGACCCGACCGGTCCCGTGGACGCCGAGTGGCCCGAGGGCGGACTCGGTCTGCCCGAGTTGGGCGAAGCGGCTCTGGACTCCCTGACCACCCGATACCAGGAACTCCGCGCGGTCCAGGACGCGGTCTCCGCTCGAGCTTCCCTCATTGCAGAACTAGAGGATTGGGACGCGCTCCTGAGCGCCAGGCTGCTTTCCGACGAAACGAGCATCCAGCTTGTCTTCATCGACAGCACTCGCGCGGGCCTCTTCACCGATGAGGACTTCCTGGGTCCGCCGCGAAGCGACTACGCAGGTCCGATCTCAATAGCATCAAAGGAAGAGCTTCCCGATGTGATTCGAGGAGCGGCTGCTCGTAGCGATTGCGGAAACATCGAAACGCCCGGCAGCCATCGCGTGCATATCGTGAACATGGCCGGCGGCATCAAGCAATCCACTCTGGAGCTGACCGCCGAGGTCCGTCAGCACTTCATCGACATGGGCTGGGATCCGGACGATGTGGTCATCACCCAGCGCGAGGAGTGGTACGACCGCAGCTTCGTTCCCGATTCCATGTTCGAACAGGAGGGTTACGGCATCGTGCTCTTCATCGGTCAGGGCGGCCTGATCGAGGACGCGTCCGGCCAGGAGCATTACAGCCTGGAGTGCTTCTACGGCGGTACTCGCGACGACGGTTATGAAGACTATGTGGAGCAGGATCGCTGGGACGAGTACGTCGACTGGTTCCACAACGACGGCACTCTCCACGCAAATGCGGCCTACAGTCCCGACGCCGACCGCAATCTCAAGGAGGTCTACATCCGCGACGATCTGCTCGCCGAGCAGATCAAGCTCGATGAAGGCGCCATGGTGCACATCATTGCATCGAGCAGCTGGGATGCAGAGGATGCGATGACCGAGGCCGGAGCGGGACACTACACGGGCTGGAACGGCCATACCGATCATGAGCAGGGCGTCGATGCCTTCAAACTCTACATCGAGAACATGGTGCAGGGAGACGATGGCGCACCCATGGATGCCTACAACGCTTCGGACAATCTCGACGGCCTGGACATCTATTTCGGCGAGAGCGGCATGGGCATGATGGTGAGCACGGTGGACGGAACCGATTTCATGCTGCCGGCCCAGATGCGATTCAGCGCGCCCTTCGATTGCATGGAGGAGGGTACGGTCTACTACGACGTGAACGTGAGCTATCCGGACTGTCCGAATCTGGATACGAGCTTCCAGTTCTTTCCCGGAGGCGAGTTCGAACTCACAGGGCTGCCGCCCGTGGGTGCCGAGATCGAACTGACGGCCCGCGACGCCGAGGGAAACATCGTCGGTCGCGGAGACCACGATCTCGAGCTGAAGGGCGGTCCCAACGATGTGGATCTCTGCCCCTGCGACGGATCCCTGGAGTTCGCCGTGGGCGATCGTCCGCCGGGGGCCGACAATCTCGACGTCACGATCCACTACGACGATCCCGACATTCCATCCGTGGAGGTAGAGACGGGTCTGGCCAGTCCCGTCATCGAGGGACTGGTACCCGGCCCGGCGACGGTGGACGTCATCGCCCGCGAGGGCGGATGGCCCGTGGGCGGCTACAGCCTGTCCACCGACATTACCTGCGATGGGGCTTTCGAATTCATCTGCTTCGGCTGGTTCACCTTCGAGGTCATCGAAATCCCCGAAACGGCAGCCACGGTGGAAATCTTGTCGGACTCGCCTGGAGCCGAGCCCAATCCCCTGATCATGGATCCCTGGGAAAGCGAGGACATGGTCGGTTTCTGGTGGCAGCAGGAGGTGAACATCTGGGCCGAGGCGAAGGCACACGACGGTGAAGTGGTCGGCAGCGTCGAGTTGACCGAATACCCTGGCTGCGGATCGAACCTGATCTCGCTGGAGTTCGACCGCTACGGCGTTGCTTTGACGGCCGTCCCCGATACGGTGCTCGCCAATGGCTGGAGCCGTTCCACGATCACGGCCACGGTGCGCTACTTCACCGATTTCGACACCACCGTTCCCTCGGGCGATCCGATTCCGGGGAAGACTGTCCTGCTCAGCACCGATTTCGGCGACTGGGTGGACGGGATCTACTGGGGCGATACCGATGAGAACGGGGAGGTCGTCGCCCACCTGACCAGCGATATCGGAGGCATGGCGACCATCTGGGCAGAGATCGAAGGCGGCACCATCACTTCCGAGCCGGCCACCGTCGTCTTCAAACCGCGCCTGGGCATCTATGTGGACAATCGGGTGGGGGACTATACAGGAGTCGCCTGCTATAACGCCGGCCTGCCCAGCTGCTTCCACGTGAACTGCGTGACCGAGCGCATCGATCTCAACGGCGAATCGCTCTACGACATCCCCCTGGACGGCGAGTACTACACCTACTGGGATTTCGTGATGCCGGAGATCGGCGACACCCTGGTCTTCGAGTTCGATCCTCTCTATGGGTGTCCCGATCCGGAGGCCTATCCGCCCCTGAACGAGTCCTTCATCTCATCGGTCTATCTTCACTACTACATCGAGGGCGACTACACGCAGCAGATCAGCCAGCAGCTATTCAGCGCGCATGTGCCGCTGAGCGGTACCGTCGAGGTGGAGGTCATCCTGCAGGATCCGCGGGAACCGTGACCGTCTAGGGACAGCCTGCGAATGGAAAGGGCGGGCAATTCCCGTCCTTTTTTCTTGCTCTTGCTTGACTTCGCGAACCGTCATGCTATCTTGTGAATCCGAATTCACACATTGAATGAGTATTCAGATCTTGTAACCCTAAATCACTCAAAGAGATGCCTGAAGAAGCCAAGACGCAGCCAAGCCGACGCGAACGGGAATTAGAACGGCATCGGAGCGAAGCCTTCGAGGCCGCCGAGCGCCTGCTTGCCCGTCAGCCCTACTCCTCGATCAGCGTTCAGGAGATCGCCGAGGAAGCCGAGTTCAGCGTGGGCTACCTATACAAACTCTTCCCCAGCAAGGACGAGCTCTACCTGGCCCTCGTGGAATTGCGCAAGAACGAGGTCCTCGAGCTGATCCGAGGGACCATCGGCAGGATGAGCGACTTCCGAAGCGCCTTGAACGAACTGGTCGACGGCATCCTGAACTGGCTCAATGAACACCAGGGATTCGCCCGGGACAATCGCGCCGAATTGATGATCCTATTCCGCCGTCATCGTACGGCCATCGAGAACCTGAGCGAGAAGGACGCCGAGATGAACAGGCCGGTGGTGGCGCTGTTCAAGAAGGGAATCGCCGAGGGCGTGATCACCGGCGCTTCTCCCGAACTCATGGCCAGCACGTTCAAGACCCTGATCTGGGGCGCGATCAGCGACGAATTCCATCATGGGGTGGAACATCCGAACCTCGAGTCCGAACACATCGTTCAGATCATCCTGCGGACCTACTCACCGCATTGGAAGGAACATGAATAGATCACTGGCAATCATCCTGATCGTGGCGTTCAGCGCCGGCGCAATGGCCGAGGGGGTCATGGTGCTCTCGCTGGATGAGGCCATCGAGCTCGCACTGCAGAACAACGAGACCGTCCTCGTGGCCGAGGCGAACCGCAGCAAGGCCGAGGGCGCGGTGGTGGAAGCCCGTGCCGGCGCGCTGCCCCAGGTGTCCCTCGCGGGAACCTATCAGGGCAATTTCAGCCTGCCTGTCTTCTTCGCCCCCGAGGAGTTCGGCGGAGGCCTGATCGAGATGGGCTCGGATATCGAAGTGGCCGGACAGCTTCGCGTGGACCAGGTGCTGTACGCTTTCGGCCGCGTGGGCAACGCCCTCGATTTCGCGGGCATCTATCGCGACATCGCCGATCGAGGCATCCGCATGGCCCAGGACGACGTGATCTTCCAGACCCGCGAGGTCTATCTGCGCCTCCTGCTGCTGGAGGACGTGGTCGACATCACCCGTCGAACCCAGTCTCAGCTCGAAGAGCAGTTCAGCCTGGTTGAGCAGCGCCACGAGCAGGGCACGGCCTCGCGCTTCGAGCTTCTGCGCAGCGAGGTGGAACTGAAGAACCACTCGCCGGAAGTCATCCGGGCCGAAAACAATCTCGAACTCTCACGCCAGGATTTCCTTCGCATCACGGGCCTGGAGGACGGAACGGAATTCGAACTCCTGGACGCCGTCGAGGATTCGCCGGCCGAGTTCGACGAGCTTGCGGCCTATCACGAAGCGCTCGCCGCGCGGCCCGAGATTCAGGCCCTGAAGTTGAGCGTCGAAGGCGCCGAGAAGATCCTCGCCATCCGCAGGGCGGGACGCCTTCCTGTACTCGGCCTCTATGGTCAGGTCATCTTGCAGGGCGCCACCGATCGACACCATCCGCTTCGGGCCTTCGACGAGGACCATCGCGCCGTCTCGACCTCCGCGGGTCTGGCCATCCAGGTTCCCATCTTCGACGGTTTGCGTACTCGCGGACAGGTGCAGCAGGCCGAGGCCGATCTTCGTCGCAGCCTCTACGAACTCGAGCAGGCCCGTCGGGGCGTTCGTCTGGAAGTGAACCAGGCCCTGCAGGAGCTCGAGAGCCTGAAGCTTGAACTCGCTTCCATGGAGGCCACCGTGGATCTGGCCGAAGAGGCCTACGGTATCGCCCAGTCGCGATACGACAACGGGCTCTCCATCCAACTCGAATTGAACGATGCCCGCGTGGCCGCCGATCTGGCCCGCACGGGACTCGCCGAAACCCAATACCGCTACAAGGTCGCGCTCGCGCGGGTCGATCGCATTCTGGGACGATCCATTGTCGAGGCCGAGACAGCCGAGAAGGAGTAGAACGATGAGCCGAGGAGCCAAGATCATCCTTTGGATCCTGATTCTCGCCCTGGTGGTCGTGGTCTTCGTATGGCAGGGCCGTCAGCGCCTGCAGAAGACCGAGGTGCTGAGCATCGAGGCCGTCCAGGAAGACGAGGGCATTCCCGTGGACGTGGTTGTCTCGCGCGTTCAGGCGCTCGAGGACTGGCGCCGATTCACCGGAGAGGCCGAGGGCTGGGAGCAGGTCGACCTCATCAGCGACTTCCGCACCCGGGTGGTAGCCGTGCATGGTCGAGTGGGCGACGAGGTCTCGGCGGACAAGCTCATCGTCTCCCTGGATCCCAGCGATCCCATGCGCGTCTCCATGAACCGCGATGCGGCCGAGGCCCAGTACATGAGCGCCCGCGCGGACAGCGCGCGCATCGAAGCGCTGTTCGCCCAAGGCGCGGTCTCCCAGCAGCAGCTCGAGCAGGTGCGCACCATGACCACCTCGGCGCGTGTGGTCTGGGAGGGAGCCAGCAAGGCCGTTGACCTGCGTACTCCCGTGGCCGGCGTCATCACAGCGCTCAACGTGGAAGCCGATCGCTACGCGGAAAGCGGCGCGGTGGTGGCCACGGTGGCCTCGCTGGATCGCATGCGTGTGCGCATCGCACTCAGCGAGGGCGAGCGCTCCGTTCTGCGCGAGGGTCAGCCGGCGCGGATCGTCATGAGCGACGGAACCGCTCTCGGAGGCAAGGTCCACAAGCTCGCGCTCAGCGCGAACGCGGAGACGCGACTCTACGATACCGAGCTGCTCATCGAAAATCCGGATCACAGCCTGCGGCCCGGTACTCTCGTGGGTGTCGAGGTCCTGGTGGATGCCGATGGCGAACTGCCTCTGCTGCCGAGTTCCTCTCTGATCCGCCGCGATGGCCAGTTCTTCTGTTTCGCCGTGAACGGAGATGCAGCTCAGCTTCGTGAAATCGTACCTGGCATCCAGGTGGATCGTCTCCTGGCGGTCTCCTCGGGTATCGAGGCCGGTCAGCAGGTAGTCGTGGCCGGACAGAACAAGCTAGAGGATGGCGTAAAGGTGAGCGTGCAGCAGGATCTGAGCGACCACTACTTCGGCGGCGAGCGCTAGGAGGCCGGATGTTCCTGTCCAAGCTATCGGTAGAACGCCCGGTCTTCACCACCATGCTCGTGGTGGCCCTGGTGGTGCTGGGCGCCTTCGGATACATGCAGCTCTCCGTCGAGCTCATGCCCGACGTGGAATTCCCGGTGGTCATGGTCACCACCATCTATCCAGGGGCGGGTCCCGAGGAGATCGAGACACAGGTGACCAAGCGCATCGAGGATGCGGTGAGTACCCTGGCCGACATCGACCTGCTCGAATCCTATTCGCAGGAGAGCGTGAGTTTCGTGGTGCTCCAGTTCGAACTGGAGGCCAGCGCCGACGCCGCGGCCAACGAGGTGCGGGCCAAGGTGGACGGCATCCTCAACTCCCTGCCCGAAGGCGCCGAGAAGCCGCTCGTGCAGAAATTCGAAATGGGAGCCCGTCCCATCGTGTCCTTGTCGGTGTCCAGCGACAGGGGCGTGAACGGCACCTATGCCGTGGCCGACAAGATCATCCGCGACCGGCTCAGCCAGGTTTCCGGCGTGGCCAACGTGGAGATCCTGGGCGGACAGGAACGCGAGATCCAGGTGGCTGTGGACCCGGCGAAGTTGGATCACTACGGACTGCCCATCAGCGCCATCAGCCAGGCCATCGCCATGGAGAACATGAACGTGCCCGAGGGCCGAATCATCGAGCCCGACGAGGAGTTCACGGTTCGCATGGTGGGCGAGTTCGAGTCTCTCGGGGACATCGGCGAAGTGCCGCTCATGCTTCCCTCCGGCGGATTCATCCGCGTGAAGGATCTGGCGGAGATTCGCGACAGTTTCGCCGAAGCGCGAAGTCGCGCCCGATTCAACGGGCGTGAGGCCGTGCAGGTGAGCATCGTCAAGACTCCGGGCGCGAACACCATCGCCACGGCCGATGAGATCTACAAGGCCGTGGACCGGCTTCGTACCGAGCTTCCCGGCGACTTCGTCATCGAGTACGCCACCGACGACTCCGATTTCATCCGCGACTCCGTGCGAGACGTGCAGACGAACATCATGATCGGCGTCATGCTCACGGCCCTGCTGCTCTTCGTATTCCTGCGCAACTGGCGCGGTACCATCGTGGCCGCCGTGGTCATGCCCGCGGCCATCGTCGCCACATTCCTGCTCATCCAGATGGCGGGATTCACGATCAACGTGATGACCCTGCTCGCCCTGGGCATCAGCGTGGGTATTCTCGTGACCAACGCCATCGTGGTGCTCGAGAACGTTCTTCGCCATCTGCAGGGAGGGGAGGACCCCAAGGAGGCGGCCCGCTTCGGCACAGACGAGGTCGCGCTCGCCGTGGTCGCGTCGGTGATGACCAACGTGGTGGTCTTCGTGCCCATCGCCTTCATGGAGGGCATCGTCGGACGCTTCTTCCTGCAGTTCGGTCTCACGGTGGTCTTCGCGACGGCCTTCTCGCTCATCATTTCATTCACCCTCACGCCCATGCTCAGCTCGGTGATCCTGCGCCGCGTGAGGCCTGGCGAGAGCAAGGGAGAGAAGAAGCCAAATCGCATGGACAGGTTCATGGAGAACCTCGCCGGCGGTTATCGCGGCCTTCTGGCCTGGACCTTCGGGAAGACCTGGCGCTTCTTCTTCCTGAGCTTCATCACCTTCCTCTTCTTCGCGCTGGCCATCGTTCTCTTTGGTCTGTCCGGGGGAGAGTTCATGCCCCGCATCGACCAGGGCTTCGTCTTCGTGAACCTGGAGCTTCCCGCGGGCAGTTCCCTGGAACGCACGAGTCGGGCCGTGATGCTGGTCGAGGAGGCGCTGCAGAGCGAGGAGGCCATCACCTCGGTGCTCAGCACCATCGGCGGGTCCGGACGCGGCATCAACGAGGCCGTGATCCAAGCGAACCTGGTGCCCAAGAACGAGCGCGACCTGACCGCCTACGAGATGAGCAACGCGCTGCGTCCGAAGCTCGCAAAGGTCCCCGGCGCGGACATCACCGTGCTCAGCGAAGAGGGCGAGGGCGGCGGCACCATGGCCGATATGCAGATCGAGGTGTTGGGCGACGATCAGGATGAACTCGAGCGCATCAGCGCCGAGGTGCTGTCCATACTGCGCGAGACCGAGGGACTGGTGGATATCGCCAGCAGCCACGAGGAGGGCGGCCGCGAGCTGGTCTTCCGTCCCGACCGCCAGGAACTCGCCAGGCGCGGACTGAGCACCGGCGCCTTGGCCATGCTGCTGCGCAACGCCTACGAAGGCGACGAGAACTCGGTCTTCAGGGATCAGGGCGAGGAGTACAAGATTCGCGTACAGCTGGCTGACGAGTATCGCTCCAGCACCCGCGCTCTCAGCGAGATGCGCGTTGCGGCGGGCCCCGTGCTGCTGCCCCTCAATCAACTCGGCGAACTCAGCGAGGAGCGCGGCGACGCGGAGATCCTGCGACGGGACCGCCAGAGGCGCATCACGGTGACGGCCAATCTGGGCCAGGGAACCATCTCCGACATGGTGGCCATCCTGCAGCCGAAGTTCGACGAGATCGATCGTCCGGCAGGGTATCGCATCGTCTTCGGCGGCATGTACGAATTCCAGCAGGAAGCCTTCGCGTCCATCTTCCAGTCGCTGATTCTGGCCATCATCCTCACCTATGTGGTGCTGGCCATGATCCTGGAGTCCTTCGTGCACCCCTTCACGGTGATGGTCACCCTGCCCCTCGGCCTCATCGGATCGGCCATGGGACTGTTCTTCGGCGGCGCGACCATCAACATCATGAGCCTCATGGCCATGGTCATGCTGGTGGGAATCGTGGTGAACAACGCGATCCTGCTATTGGACTACGTCGCGCAGCTCCGAAGACGGGGGCTCGGTCTGGAGGAAGCGCTGCTCGAGGCCTGCCCGCTCAGGTTGCGGGCCGTGATCATGACGAACCTGGCCATCGCCGTGGGTATGGTGCCCCAGGTCATCGGCACGGGCTCGGGTATCGAGTACCGAATCGCCATGGCCGTGGTGACCATGGGCGGCGTGCTCGTCAGCGCGGTCTTCACGCTGATCCTGATTCCCGCTCTCTATCATTTCTCGGAACGGACCATGGCGTGGATGAAGGGCCTGTTGTCCCGCGCTTAGTGGCCCAAGGCTCGAATGTGTTATAATTGTGCGGCCTCCTCGCGGAGGCCGCGCTCTTTTTTATCCGGATGGTCCCATGCTTCGCCTGCTTTCAACCGTCTCGTTTCTGCTTCTTTCGGCACTTCCGTCGATGGGCGAGCTATGGACGCCCCCGGAGTTCGACGACATCGTCGATTCCATTCCTCCCGCCCGCGTGGACTTCGTGCAGAATGGCGACACCCTGCGCATGCCCTACCTCTGCAACCTCGACATCGACCAGACCCACCCGGGAGTGAGCCATCTTATTTACATGGTTCACGGTACCCTCCGAAACGTGGAGGACTACTACCAGGACATCGTCACCGCGGCTTCGCTCACGGGATACCAGGACGAGTCCCTGCTCTTCTCGCCCCAGTACCTGACCGCGGCCGATCTGGACACCTTCCAGCTCGACGAGTCGCATCTCTACTGGGAGTACATGGGCTGGCGGCAGGGCGACCGGTCCGACAGCACCGAGGTGAAGCCTCGCCCCTGGCGCTTGAGTTCCTACGCCGCGGCTGACAGCATCCTGCTGCATCTGGCAGAACGTCTGCCCGACCTCGAGCGCATCGTCGTGGCGGGACATTCGGCGGGCGGGCAGTTCGCAAACCGCTACGCGGCGGGTTCGACGGCCATGGACTCCCTCGCCGGCGAAGGTATCGAGGTCAACTTCGTCGTGACCAATCCCTCGACCTTCCTCTACTTCAACGAGGACCGCTGGGTTCGCGAAGGGGGATGGCTCTTCATGCCCCCCGATGCCGAGACCATCGCCGAGTGTCCCGACTGGAACGACTACAAGTATGGCTTGGAAAACTTGAACATGTACATGAACCAAGACCTCCAAGTTCTGCGGGATCGCTATTTCGACGCCAGGGTCGTCCTATTCTCCGGTGCTGACGACATCCAGTTCAACGACCAGTTCCTGGACAAGAGTTGCCCGGCCCTGCTTCAGGGCCAAATGCGACTGCAGCGCATGCAGGTCTACTCCCGATACCTGAACCACTTCTTCGGGCCAGACATCTTCCAGCGGCATCGCGTGTCCATCGTGAAGGGTGTAGGCCACAATCACCGGCAGATGTACCTGTCACCATGCGGACTGCACTTCCTCTTCGACTCGGGAAGCTGCGAGCCCCTGGATCCGGCCATGCCCTGGACCGAGCTAAGTCCTGACATCATCCAGGTTTCCTACGCCAATCATGCGGCCTGGGGTGACTATGATGGAGATGGCCTGGACGACCTCTACCTCACGGGTACGGGTCCCGAGAATCGTCTGATCCGCAATTCCGGCGGCTTCGGTTTCACGGACGTCAGCGCCTGGCCCCTGCACGACGACGGCACCGGCCTGGGCGTCAGCTGGATCGATTACGACGGCGACGCCGACCTGGACCTCTACCTCGTCAATCGCAACGAGGCCAACACGCTCTTCCGCAACGACGGCGAATTGGGCTTTGCCGCGGCCACCCAACCGCCCCTGGACCTCGGCGAGAACAATCGCGACGCCGCCTGGGCCGACTACGACGGAGACGGCGACCTCGATCTATACCTGACCCGCGACGACTACCTGGACAATCTGTTGCTCAAAAACGAGGAAGGCGCATTCACCGACGTAACCGCTCCGCCCCTGGGAGGTGCGGGCTACAGCCGCCATGCTTCCTGGTGCGACGTGGACCTCGACCAGGATCCCGATCTTCTCGTTTGCGATCTGGGCGGAACGAGCCTCTACCGGAACGACGGGCAGGGCGCGTTCACCGATGTCAGCGACTCGCTGCCCGGCGACACCTATCAGGGTTTCAGCGCTTCCTGGGGCGATTTCGATGGCGACGGCGACCCGGATCTCTTCCTCGCCTGCGAGTCGGGCGCCGATCTGCTCCTTCGCAACGAGGGAGACTTCAGCTTCAGCGATGCGTCAGCGCTTCTGCCCTACACGGAATCGGTGGCCCGGAGTGCGACCTGGGGTGACTACGACAACGATGGTCTCCTCGACCTCTACCTCGCCGACTACCATTCGGACAATCGCCTGCTCCGCAACACCGGAGAGGCGGGCTTCGAGTTCGACTCCTTTCCCATCCTGGATGATCCGGATCCCACGGTCTCGGTGACCTGGTGCGACGTGGACCTCGATGGCGACCTCGATCTCTACATCGGCAAGACCCTGCGCCTCAATCGACTGCTGCGCAATGAACTGGAATCCGGCGCCCACTGGCTTCAGGTGGACCTCGTGGGGGACGCGCCCAATGTCTTCGCCCTCGGGGCTCGCGTGGAGTTGAGGTCGGCTTCGGGCGTTCAGAGCCGGCAGGTGGGCTCCGACGGCGGATACCTGTCCGTGAACAGCTACTGCGCGGAGTTCGGTCTCGGCGCCGATGCGGTGGTGGACACCCTGCGCGTCTACTGGCCCTCGGGCGCGGTGCAGGAAAGCCTGCTCGTGGACGTGGATCAGCGCATCGTGCTTCACGAAGGTGGGGGCACTTCGGTGGACGAGCCATCGACGCCCGTGGCCCCGGTGCTGCTGGCGCCCTATCCCAATCCCTTCAATCCGAGCACGAAGATCCGCTTCTTCCTTCCGGAAAGCGGCCGCGTGACGCTCAGGATCTACGACCTGGCCGGACGACAGCTGCGCGAACTCATGCCGAGCGCCAACTATGACGCGGGTGAGCATCAGGTGAACTGGGACGCGCGCGATGACGACGGCGATCGTCTGAGCAGCGGCGTCTACTTCCTGCATCTGCAGGCGGATGGACGCAAGCTGTCGCGGAAGCTGGTGCTCCTCAAGTAACGGGCCCACGGATCCGAGTTCCAGAGTGACAAGTCCAAAACCATTAAGATGCAAGTTCTTAGCGGATCACCACTTAAGAGTTCAGGGATGCGCACTTCATGTGCTATAATTGAACGGCCATTCCACGGCACACCCACGCCTGCCGCTCAGACTCGGGCATCCACCCACTTCATCTGACTCGCGGGAAGGCCTGTGCCCTCGATATCCACCGGGGGAAAGGAGACCATCTTGCGACTCGCGACCCGTCTATTGACGCTGGCTCTCATTCTGGCCGTAAGCGCGGCCAGCGCCGGCACCATCCATCCCAAGCTCGAGGCCCTGCTTGCTGAAACGCAGGCCGGCGAGCAGATCTCCGTAATCGTGCACATGCAGGAGCAGGCGCCCATCGCCCAGCTCAATCAGGAGCTCAAGAACTCACGCGCCTCTCTGAAGGATCGGCACCGCGACGTGGTGCTGGCCCTGCAGTCCGTGACCGGCAGCCAGGACGCCCTGAAGGCGCACCTGGACGAGGCCCAGCTCACCGACGAGGTGTCCGGTTACACGAGCTACTGGATCAGCAACATGCTCGTCGTGAAGGCGACCAAGGAAGAAGTGCTCCGCATCGCGGACAGGCACGACGTTGACATAGTGGAGCCCAACTTCACGGTCAGCGTGATCACTCCGGTCGAGCCCTTCCAGATGTCGCCGACTCCCGGCGAGGCGGGGACCCGCGGCATCGGTGTGACCCCCGGCCTTCGCGCCATCAACGCGGATGACGTCTGGTACCAGCTCGGATACACCGGTGCCGGTCGCCTGGTCGCAAGCTGCGATACAGGCGTTCTGGGCAGTCACGTGGCCCTCACCGATCGCTACCGCGGCAATCATGCCCCGGCCGAAGAGTGCTGGCTCGATGTTCTCGGCACCGGCACCAGCTATCCCAACGACGGCCACGGACACGGTACCCACGTTACGGGTACGATCTGCGGCGTGGCTCCCGATGACACGGTCGGCGTGGCCTGGGAGGCCGAGTGGATCAGCACCAACGCCATCAACCAGGGCGTGGGTGGCGGATTCGACAATGACATCATCGCGGTCTACGAGTGGCTGGCCGATCCCGACGGCGATCCCTTCACCAACGACGACGTGCCCGACGTGGTCCAGAACTCCTGGCGCATCAACGAAGGCTTCGGCGGCGACTACACCGATTGCGACGACCGCTGGTGGGCGGCCATCGACAACGCCGAGGCGTCCGGCATGGTGAGCACCTGGTCGGCGGGCAACGAGGGTTCCGGCTCCCAGACCATCGGATCCCCCGCGGATCGCGCCACCACCGAGTACAACGCCTTCTCCGTTGGCGCGGTGGACGCCACCAACTACAGCTGGCCCTATCCCATCGCGGGCTTCTCCAGCCGCGGTCCCACGGGCTGCGACGTGGATCCCGACCTGAAGATCAAGCCCGAGGTGGTCGGTCCCGGTGTGGACGTCTACTCGAGCACCAACGACGGCGGATTCCAGGGCGGATGGAGCGGAACCTCCATGTCCGGACCCCACGTGGCCGGCGTCGTGGCGCTGATCCGTCAGGCCAATCCCAATCTGGATGTGGACACCATCAAGCAGATCATGCTCGAGACCTCCATCGACATGGGTGCGGCTGGCAACGACAACACCTTCGGCTACGGTCTCGTCGACGCCTACGCCGCGGTCATCGCGGCCACCGTGGGCTTCGGTCAGGTCACTGGCTACGTGGGCAACGCCAGCTGGGGCGACGCTCCCATCGCCGGCGCCACCGTGGAACTGCTGGGCAGCGGCTACAACTGGGACACGGGCCTGGACGGAAACTACGGCGGCTCGGCCGCGGCGGATCTCTACACCGCCCGCGCCAGCGCGCCCGGTTTCGCGCCCCAGGAAGTGCTCATCGAGGTGATCGCGGAAGAGGCCACCGTACAGAACTTCTCCCTCACCGATATCGCCGGCCCGGTCATCGAGAACGTGAGCCAGCCCGGCACCACGTCCGACACGGGCGGCCCCTACATCATCGGAGCCGACATCGACGACTTCAGCACCGTGGACAGCGCGGTTCTCTACTACCGCACCAACAACGGTGCTTGGACGCCTGTGGCCATGAGCGGCGGATTCGGCTACTACACCGCGAACATCCCCGGACAGCCGGCCAACACCCAGATCGACTACTACGTCTGGGCCGAGGACGGCATCGGTCTGGAGAGCACCGATCCCATGGGCGCTCCCGGCTTCTACTACACCCTCTACGTGACCGCGGTCAGCTATGCCTATGACGCCGAGTCGGCCCATACCGACTGGCAGCTCGGCGTGGCCGGCGACGGCGCGACCACGGGCATCTGGAACCGCATGGATCCCCAGCCCACCGAGTACAATGGCGAAACCATCCAGCCGGGCGACGATCACACCCCGAACCCCGGTGTCATGTGCTTCGTCACCGACGGCACCGCGGGCTCGAACGTCGGCGACTACGACGTGGATGACGGCTGCACCACCCTGGTCAGCCCGACCTTCGATCTGTCCGGTGCCGACATGGCCTTCGTCACCTACTGGCGCTGGTTCGGTCAGGACGGCTTCACCGTCGATGACGAGTTCGCCGTGGACGTCTCAGACGACGGCGGCACCACCTGGCACGCGGTGGAGCGCGTTCCGGGCATGGTCAACGAGTGGACCCGCGTGGTGGGCGATCTGAACGCCCTCATCACGCTCACCGATCAGGTGGTCTTCCGCTTCGTCGCCTGCGACCTGGGCGGCGGCGGACTGGTGGAGGCGGCCATCGACGACTTCACCATCGAGACCTTCCTGCTCGACGCCACCAGCGCTCCCGGCGGACCCTTCGGGCCCTCGGCGCGGCTCTATCAGAACCAGCCGAATCCCTTCAGCCCCGAGGACGGCATGACCAGCATCCGCTTCAGCCTGAACAAGGCGAGCGACGCGCAGCTGAACGTCTATGACATCTCCGGACGTCTCGTGCGCACGCTGGCCGATGGCAGCTTCCCCGCGGGTGAGCATCAGGTGAACTGGAACGGCAAGAACGATCGGGGCGAGAATGTCAGCTCCGGTGTGTACTTCTACCGTCTCCAGGCCGGAAGCTTCGTGAAGAGCAACAGCGTGACCATTCTGCGCTAAGCAAGGGTAGGCGCTTCAAGACCCGGTCCGCTTCGGCGGGCCGGGTTTTTTAGTATCAGGAGCTTCGCCCGCGGAGTCGCCGGCTCTTGACCAGCGTGGAGACGATGAAGACCGCGCCGGCGAGCAGAATGATCGTGGCGCCGGCCGGAAGGTCGGGCCCGTAGGACAGGGCCAGCCCGCCGGTGGTGACGAGCGCGCCGAGCAGGGAGGCCAGGGCCATCATGCGGCCCAGGGACCTCGTCCACTGTCCGGCCACCGCCGCCGGCAGTGTGAGCAATGCGATGACGAGGATAAGTCCCACCACGCGGATGAGCAGCACCACCGTGAGAGCCGCCAGCACGAGCAGGAAAAGGTAGAGCAGGTCGGCTGGCAGTCCCCGAAGGCGCGAAAACTCCTCGTCGAAGGTCACCGCCTGAAGCTGGCGGAAGAAGAGGCCCACGGTGAGCAGGAGGAAGACGTCGAGAATCGCCATGAGCATCAGGTCGCCGCCGGTGACCATGAGGATGTTCCCGAAGAGGTAGCTCATGAGTTCGCTGTTGTATCCCGGGGTGCGCGAGATGAAGAGCACACCCAGGGCCATGCCCACGGCCCAGATGGCGCCGATGAGGGTGTCCTCGTGCTCGCGGGCGCGCAGGCTGACCAGTCCGATGATGAGTGCCGCGGCCACCGCCGCCACCAGGGCGCCGATCAGGGGAGAAGCGCCGAAGTAGAGGGCCACACCCATGCCGCCGAGCACGGCGTGGGCGATGCCGCCGGCCAGGAATGCGATGCGGCGTACCACCACGAAGGTGCCCATGACCCCGCAGCCGAGGCTCGCGAGCAGTCCCGCCGCGAAGGCGTACTGAAGGAAGGTCTGTCCGCCCAGGGCGCGGAGGAATTCGATCATTCCGGCGCCTCCGTGGGAAGGTGGCTGTGGTGGTCGATGAGCTGCACGGGGCTGCCGTAGATTTTCTCGAGTCCCTTGGCGTCGAGGTCCGAGGTGGTGTGGCAGACCAGACCGCGATTCAGACAGGCCACCCGGGTCACGTAGCGAGAGATGAATCCCACATCGTGGGAGACCAGCATGATGGTCATGCGCGCGTTCAGGTCGCGCAGCAGATCGAAGATGCTCTCCTCGATGCTGGAGTCGATGCTGGCGGTGGGTTCGTCGAGCAGCAGCATGTCCGGATCGGTGGCCAGGGCCCGGGCGATGAGCACGCGCTGGAGCTGTCCGCCGGAGAGCTCGGCGATGGGACGGTCCTTCAGGTCGAGAACGCGGGCGCCCTTCATGGCACTCACGGCCGCGCGTCGATCGGCGGCGGAATAGGGGCCCGGCCGCATGCGTCCGGACAGGCGTCCCATGAGCACCACGTCACGCACGGAAATGGGGAAATCGCGGCGGAATCCGCTGAACTGGGGCACGTAGCCGATGCGACGTCGGCTCTTCTTGGGCGCCTCGCCGAAGACCTTCAGCGATCCGGAATCCGGCTCGAGCAGGCCCAGGACCAGCTTGAGAAGCGTACTCTTCCCCCCGCCGTTGGGGCCGACCACGCCGAGGAACTCTCCCTCACCCACCTCGAGATCGACCTTCTCCAGCACGGGTGGCCCGCCGTAGGAGAAGTTCAGCTTCTCGATCGCCACGGGCTTCATCGGAGTGCCTCGGCGATGGCCCGCGCGCTCAGGCGCAGGTTGCTCAGATAGTCTTCGGCCAGGGGATCGAGGCTCTGCAGGCAGGCACCCACTGCGGCGGCCACCGCCTCGGCGCTCTCCTGTCCGAACTGCTCCTGCACGAAGATGACCTCGATGCCCAGGGACCTGGCCCTCTCGATGGAGGCGGCCAGGGATTTCGCGCCGGGCTCCTTGCCCTCCTGTTCGATGGCGATCTGTTCGAGCTCGTATCGCTTGGCGAAGTGTCCCCAGGCCGGGTGGAAGACCATGAAGCGATGTTCCTTCGAGTCCTCGAAGAGCGCTTCGAGTTCGGCATCGAGGGACTCGAGCTCGTCGGCCAGGAGCTTGGCACGCTCTTCGAAGAGCGGCGCGTGCTCGGGGGACAGTTCCGCGAGCGCGTCCTTGAGGCGCAGGACCATGTCGCGGGTTTCCAGCGGCGAGGTCCAGAAGTGCGGGTCCAGCTCGTCTCCGTGATGATGGTGATGCTCGTGGCTGTGAACCAGGCCCGGAGGCGGCGAGACGGCGAGGATTTCGAGCTCGGTCATGCTTCCGCGGATCTTGGGAAGCCAGGCGCGCTCGAAGGGCACGTCCATGGTGAAGAGGGCTCGCGCCTCGGCCAGCCTGGCCATCTGCCTGGGACTGGGATCGTAGGTGGCCGGGCTCTGACCCGGGCCCACCAGGGCCTCCACTTCGAACTCGGGAGCGGCAAGTCTTTCGAGCACGAACTTCTGGGGCAGGATGCTCGCGAAGATGCGCTCGGCGGGTTCGGCCCAACCTTGGAGGGCGACGAGGAGTATCAGCCAGCTGAGTTTGAGCTTCATGCGCCAGGCTCCCGGCAGTCGGGGCAGAGCCCCTTGATGAGCAGTTCGTGATCCTCGGCCTGGAATCCCTTGGGCGCGAGCTTCTCGATGTTTCCCGGGCAGGCCTCCACCTCGAAGAGCTTCTCGCAGGCCCGGCAGAGGAAGTGGTGATGATGGTGGGTGGCGGCCCACTCGTATCGATCGGGGAGTCCGGGCACCTGCACGCGACGAATCTGCTCGCCCCCGAGCAGCCTCTGGATGCCGCGGTAGACCGTTGCCTGACCCAGTCCGGGCACCCTGGAGCGCGCGGCCTCCAGGATCTCCACGGGGCAGAGTGGTCTGCCCGCCGTTTCCAGGGCCTGGCGGATGGCGCTTTGTTGTGCGGTGGACCTCGTGCCCATGATTCGCCTCCGGGAAGCACATATTGATAATGCATTATCAGTAAAAAGCAAGGCGAAAACGATGAGGATGGGGCTGTCTTTACAGCGGAGGGCAGATTGCCTATCCTGCAGGCGGCATTTCCACAGAAGATTCCCGGTCAGGGAAAGGAGAATAACCATGGCTGCAGGCAGTTTCTACGAAGTGCTCAAGGAATGGGAAGGCAATGAGGTGACCATCATCAATCCCCAGAGCTACACCGTTTCGAATATCAAGGATGGCATCACCTTCGAGTCCTACACCGCCACCCTGACCGCCGTGACCGAGACCCACATCCAGGTCACCTTCCGCTACAAGAAGAAGGGCGAGGAGCAGCCCGTCGAGCAGTTCCTGCCCATGCAGTGGATCAAGCGCGCGAGCCTCTGGGGCGAGCAGAAGTACATCCAGCTCTAGATCCGCGATACGATACGAATAGAAAGAGCCCGGGCCGAAAGGCCCGGGCTCTTCGCATGCAAGGTGTCGTCTAGTAGAGCGCTTTGAGAGCGACCCAGGAGGTGGATTCGGATCCACCGCCGGGAACGCTCGTACCATCGCTCTCCACGACGATGGTCACGGCACGGCGCACTTCCAGATGACCGGTTCCACTGACATTCCCGCCGAACCACGCGGCTTCCCAGGTATAGGTGCCGGGCTCGGTGGGCGCCACGCCCGTCAGGGTGACGGGGAAGGTCACGTCGCCGCCGCCGCCGTCATCGCCGGTGCCCGTGGGGCCGGTAGCCACGTCCACGAGCAGATCGTTCTCGTCATAGAGACGAGCACGGATCCAACCGTACATTTCACCACCGCCCAGAATGACGCTCAGGTCCTCACCGGGGAGGTAGGTGTCCTGATCGGCCGTGGTCACCAGGGCGCCACGATGTTCATGGCAGCCGTCGCAGGTGGGGCTATCATCGCTGTGACAACTCAAACATCTGGAGTCGAAGAGCGAGGGATAGGCGAAAGCGCTCACGGCGAAAATCATCATCACGACGAAGAGGGGGAATCGTCGAGGAATGGACTGGTTCATTGGGGCTCCTTCCTGATAGTTGCTTGGAGGGAGGGATTTTACCCCAAATTAACAACGATTACCAGAATAAAGGGCACAAATGTCTAGTTATCGAGGGAGGCTGATTATTCTTCATTACGACCGGAGCGCCGGAGTTTCTTTTTCAGACTCTGCAACTTTTTTTGCCTCAGGCGATCTTCCTCGGCGGAAGCGGGGCGGCGGGTCTTGCGGCGACGCTTGGGCTTGTGATTGAGCCGCTTGAGGCGTTCGATGAGCCTCTCCATGGCGAGGACCCGATTTCGCAATTGCGACCGGTGTTCGGTGGCGACCACGATGACGCCGCTGGGAAGATGCAGAATGCGCACCGCGCTCTCGGTCTTGTTTCGATGCTGACCCCCCGGGCCCGAGGCGCGATAGACCGTGATCTCGATCTCGCCAGCCAGGACATCCGGATCGGTGCTGTAGGGTGGTTCGCTGCGCTGCATGCTCTCCCTCGTTTCGCGGGCGGAGTATCGACGGATGCACGGGCGGGGTCAAGCTCGGGCAGGATGAGGCCGATAGAACCCTCATGAGAAACTCCTTGATACTGCTCTGCGTCTTCGCGTCCATGGCCGCGGCCGATCTCGTGGGAAAGAATGGCGAAACTCGTCCCGGATCGCCTCCGGGGCAGTCGCCGGCATCGTCCGTGCGCGGCGACTTCGAATTCAACACCGCCGGGCCCGTGGAATCAGCTCCCACCATGGCCGGTTCCGCCGCGGGATGGGGGCAGTGGTTCATCACCGTCCTGCACAACGACAGCGGACAGGCCCTACGCCTCACGGAACTCGGTTTCCCCTGCACAGGACCGCCTACCGACGATCTGGGTTGGCTGGTCTGGACCGATCTCGCAGGGCCTGGCGCTCCTAGCGGCGGTCCCGAGAGCGCCATCCATCACGGCGAGTTCACGCCGGCCGTGGACGACGGCGCGGCGCCTCCACAGGTCTACGCCTATGTGGATCTGAGCGGTGATGAGATCATCATTCCCGAAGGGGCATGGTTCGGATTCGGCTATCAGGTCACCGATCTCGGCGGACAGGTCGCCGCGGGCGATCACGCGACCTGGGCCTGGTTCCAGGGAGCCTGGGACGCGGACGCCGCCTGGGGACGCATGGCCGTGCTCCAGCTGAAGGCCGACTTCGACGAGGTCGCCACCCAGACGACGAGCTGGTCCGATCTGAAACGACTCTTCTGAGCCCATGGAACTGCACGAAGAAGCCCGCCCCCGATAGCAGGAGGCGGGCTGTTCGCGTTTCCCTTCGATTTAGCGCAGCAGGGTGAGTCTGCTGCTGACGCTTCGACCGTCCGCTTCGAGCAGGGCCAGGTAGACGCCGCTGCTGCAGGACTCGCCGCGATCGTCCCGACCGTCCCAGCTGATCTGCTGCTGGCCCGCGCTTCGGAAGCCGTCTGCCAGGCTTCGCACCCGGCGGCCATTGGGATCGAAGACGCTGAGCCGCACCGGGCCGTCCTGCTCCAGGGTGAAGCTGAGGGTGGTCTGGGGGTTGAAGGGGTTGGGGAAGCTCGACAGGGCCGAGGCCAGGGGCGCGCCGTCCTCGGGTGCGCCGGTGGAGCCGGAGCTGTCGTAGTCCCAGATGCCGCGACCATAGGTGCCGAAGCGGATCACGCCGATGGACGGCACGGCCTCCACGCACCAGTAGGTGGTCAGCGGCGCTTCGGTTCCGCCGATGTACTGCCAGGTCTGGGCAGAGGGATCGTAGCGATAGGGACCGTTCTCCGTGGCCGTGTAGAGCACGTCGCTGCCTGGGCTCTCGAAGACGATCTCGAAAGCCAGGGTCGAGGGAAGCCCGAAGCTCTGGGGAGTCCAGGTGACGCCGCCGTCCAGGGTCCGGTAGACCGCCGGGCCGTCGTAGCCGCTGCCGCAGATCCAGGCTTCCAGGGGATTGGTTTCGGAGTGCTCGATGCCGGTGCCGTAGAAGTAGTGGGCGGAGGGCCCGTCATCGGCCGACTGGGTCCAGGTCGCGCCCGAGTCGCTGGAGTACCAGAGATTGCCGTTGTTGTTGGTGGCGATCCAGCGGCTGTGGTCGCTGGGCGCGATGGAGATGGCCGTCACGTAGGCCGCGCCGTCCACGGCGAAGTTCTGATTCGAAACCAGGGTGTAGGTTTCGGTGTCGCCGCCGCTCCAGTGGCAGCGGTAGATCTTCGTCGCGCCGAAGAAGAAGTCCTGCAGGTTGTCCGGATCGCCCACGATGAAGGGCAGCCAGGGATAGCTCTCGCCTGGAGGGAAGTCCAGGTAGTGCAGGGCCACGCCGTACTCGCCGTGATGCACGAGGACGAAGCCCGGGTAGACCGAGAAGACGATGCTGTGACTGCCGTCGCCGCTGGTCAGGTGGGCGTAGTCGCCGCTGATGAGCTGGTCGAAGTCCATCTGGGGATCGCGGCCCAGGCCGTCGCCGCGCTGATAGCCCTGATCCTGTGAACCCGCCGCGATGCGGTAGGGATCGAGGTTGCTGGTGTGGGTGGTGTAGTACTGGCTGACGCCCAGGCCCTCCATGGACAGGTTCAGCACCGACAACATGGCATCGTCGCTGCGATAGAGTCCGCCGTCGGTGCCCGGGAACCAGACCTCCGCGCCTTCGTGCCAGTATACGTCCAGGCCCGGATTGTCCGCGTGCAGCTTGTTCAGTGGATCTCCATAGTACTCGCCCCAACCGTTCACCTTGGTGAAGGTGCTCCCGCCGTTGTTCGAGCGCCAGGCCTCCACACCCGCGAACATGACCACGTTCTGTTGGGTGATGGAGCAGTTCATGGTTTCCCAGAAGTCGTCGATGTCGTAGCGAAACTCCCAGTTCACGCCGCCGTCGATGGAGCGCCAGAGCTCCCAGTTGCCTGCCAGCTTCGCGGCCACGTAGAATGTGGGAGCGCCCGCCTCGCTGCCCGCGAGGATGACCTTGCTCGGGTTGTAGGTGCTGCTCATGACGCCGATCTCGGTCCAGGTTTCGCCAAGATCGAGGCTGCGATGCAGGGTCTTGTTGATCATCAGGTAGAGGTCGTTGCCGTCGCGCCGGTCGATCCAGAAATCGCCCACGCTGGCGTTGAGCATCTTCACCAGCTGGTAGGTGCGGCCCGCGTCGTCGGAGCGGTAGAGCTGCGTGCCGCCCGCATAGATGGCCACGAGGGCGTAGACACGGTCGGTGCTGGCCGGATCGCGGATGATGCGCTTGGCCTGCTGCACCTCTCCGCCAAAGCCCGTGGGCACCTGCCAGGTCGCGCCCATGTCCTCGCTGTAGATCATGATCTGACTCGCCGACTGGATGGTGATGACTTCGGGATTCACGCCCGCCGCCACCACGCTCTGGTGCACGCCGCCCCAGACATTGTCCGAAAGCGGTCTCCATCCGTTGCCCCAGAGGTCGGCCTTCCAGAGTCCACCCCGGTCGGATCCGGCGTAGAGGCTGTCTCCGGCCACCGAGATGGTGGCGCAGTGCATGCGGCCCGCCTGGTTGCGGCTGCCGATCTCGTTCCACTTGTCGGTTTCGCGATCCAGTCCCTCGCGATGGGCCTGAAGGGCCAGGCCGTTGGCCCGCTCGATGGCCTTCCAGTCGGTTCCGGGAGCCGTGCGGTGCATCTGTGCGATCCACTGCTTGCGGCCCGCGCGGTTGTTCTTTTCCGCGTCGGTGTCCAGCCGGTGTTCGGTAGGCATGGGGAATCGTCCGGTGGGACGTGGAATGTCGCGATTCAGGTGGACATAGCTCAGTCCGGCAAACGTGATCAGCGCCAGGACGGGGAAGATCCTTCGCATGCTCGATCCTTTCGAGGGGAGGTTCGCGCAATTATAGCATGCCCCGCGCCAGGCTTCACCGAATATGATTCAATTGAAAAGGCCCGGCGGTAACCGCCGGGCCTTCAGGTCGCTGGATGTCATCTAGAACATGCCGCTGAACATGCCCTTGATGCGGCTCCAGGTGCTCTCCTCGGCGGCCGAGCCGTCGGGATTCACCCTGATGTTGGTGCCGATGTCCTGGATGTGGCAGATCAGGCCATCGTGGAAGTAGATGATGTCGCAGGGGGAAACGACTCCGTCGCCGTTGTCCTCCCAGCCGATGACGTGACGGACCACGCCGTGGTTGGGCCAGACTTCGATCCACTCTTCGCAGACCGGATCGCCGGGATTCGAATCACCCATGGGCTCGGTGATGATATCGCAGTCGAGCCAGTAGGTCGGACCGACCCACTCGATGTGATAGCGATCGCCGTCCAGGTAGATGATGTCGCAGGCGCTGAGCATGCCATCACCATTGTCCTCGTAATCGGACTGGTGACGGGGGGTGCAGTGAGCGGGGAAGAGCTCATGCCAGGTGGAGCAGTTGCCAGGGATGCCTTCTCTGAGAAGATCGTCAAGCTCGAGGAAGACGGCTCCTTCTTGGGCGGAACCAAGCGCAGGAATCAGCATGAGGAACCCCGCCACCAGCACGGTCAGCTTTAACAGGTGTCGCATTGTGTCTCCTTTCCCGGGGCAGGTCTCCCGGAGGGTCATGCCGCGGGTTGTCTCCCCGCAGGCACGCAGAGTATAGGCTACGGTCAGATGATCATGAAGGGCCGGGACTCTGCGGAAGTAACTGAGCTTACCAATCGGAAATTTCGCAAACAAGCAATAATTTCGCATTAGTGAAATCATCGCCGCCCTGCAGCGTCTCGTCCAGGCAGGTATCAATAAGAGGGCCAGGGATGCGATAATTTCGATTTTTCGGAACTTCATATCTGACAAAAATGCAAGCGCTTGCGGCCCTGCCTCTTCGACGTGCAAGTTTTTGGGGATCCGAGAAGAGCTCCGAGGCGCTGAAGCTCAGAATCTGTCCGGAGGCTTGATGCGGAATCATGAGGAAGGGAAAGGAATTCTTCAGGATAGCTTGTTTCGGAGGGCACATTCTGCCAGCTTAAGCCGCCTAGGAGGTCCCTTTTGAAGAATGAGAACGCCGAGAGCAAGATCGCGCTCTTCCTGGATTTCGACAACATCGCCATCGCCGGCCAGGGGCGACGCAAGCAGAAGTTCGACATCGGACCGGTCATCGAGCGGCTCCTCGAGAAGGGAAAGGTGCTTGTAAAGCGGGCCTACGCCGACTGGTCCCGATATTCCCGCGAAAAGGACTCCCTCCACGAGGCCGGTCTGGAGCTCATCGAGATTCCCAAGCGCAAGATCTCCGGCAAGAACAGCGCGGATATCCGTCTGGTGGTGGACGCACTCGAGCTCGCCCACGCCAAGGAGCATATCGACACCTTCGTGATCGTGTCGGGAGACAGCGACTTCGCTCCTCTGGTTTCCAAGCTGCGCGAAAACGACCGCTGGGTGGTGGGCATGGGGCTCAAGGATTCCACCGGCGAGCTGCTGCTCACGGCCTGCGATGAATTCATCTACCTGGAGGACCTGAGCAAGAAGCCCGACGCGGCCACCGCCCTGTCGAAGGTGCCCAAGAGCAAGCAGAAGGTCTTCCAGCTGCTCCTTTCCACCGTTCGCGCGCTCCTGCGCGAGGGTCGCGACACCCTCTACTCCTCGCTCATCAAGGACACCATGAAGCGCAAGCGTCCCAGCTTCAACGAGGAGTCCTACGGCTACGGCACCTTCGGCGATCTGCTGGAGGATGCAGCCGCGCGAGGCCTGATCGAGCTTTCCCGCGACGAGAAGGCGGGGGGAACCTACGTGGTGACGGGGCTGAAATAGCTTCCAGCCGCCAGCTACCAGCTACCAGCAAGAACCCTCCCCCGATATTGAGGGAGGGTGTATTTCTGGCTGGCCGCTGGTAGCTGGTAGCTACTTCATCAACACCAGCTTCTGACTTGCCAATGCTTCGCCGTCCCGGAGCATCCGTGCCATGTACACGCCCGAGGGCAATCCGGCGGGGCGCCAGTCCACGAGATGCTCGCCCGCGTCAAGATGGGCGGAGGGGATGCCGTCCACTCGACGTCCGGCCAGATCGAAGATCTCGATGCCGACCTCTCCGGCGCGATCCAGCTTCACGCTGAACTGCGTCGCCGGGTTGAAGGGATTGGGATAGGCCGCCAGACCCACGCCGTAGGCGGGAAGTTCCGGACTGTCGGTGGGCACGAGTTCCACGCCGTAGGTGTAACTGCCGGTTCCGGCCGTGGTGGTGCTGGACACGTTCACGATGACCTCGTCATGGGACGCCCCCTCCATGAAGGTGTAGGATCCCGACTCGCTGGCATCCAGCTCCATCTCGGCGACCACCGTGGGCAGGGCCACGTCGTGTCCGATGATCTTCACGCGGAAGTCGTGGATATCGCTGCCGTCGATGGTGATGTGCGGCGCGGAACCGTCGCTGCCGTCGAGGATGCGAATGTACTCGCCGGCCCAGTCCGACACCGAGCCGCTACCGTTGGACGGGAAGGTACTCACGGTGCGCCAGGGATTGAAGGGCGGCAAGGTGTCGCCCAGGTAGCCGTACTGGCCGTCATAGATGGCCGGTTCGTCAAGGAAGTTAGCCGTGGTCCAGTTGACGAAGATATCCTCGATCTGGTCCGTGTAGCCGTGGTCGGCGATCACTGTCTCGTAGCTGATCATGCCGTTGTAGGGATGGTGCATCACGTCCCAGATCAAGGGCTGGCCACCGAACTGCTCGTAGATGTAGAGGGTCCAGAGGTAGCACTGGATGTAGTCGGCCCAGCTGCTGCCCCAAGCGGTCAGCGGATTGTCGGGATTCGTGTTGAAGGACGAGATGTGATCAGGATTGCCGAAGAGCCACATGGCCAGCTCGCCCATGCCCTCGTCCAGCCAGATGTCCTCGTTCTGGTCCTGATTGAAATGGATGAGGTGCTCGAACTCGTGGGCGCCCACGGCCATGAGATAGTCGCTGGCGCAGTTGCCGCTGTCGGTGGCCAGGTAGATGACGTCCGCCTCGTTACTGGCCCAGGGCTGGCTGCCGTCGGGATACTGGTCGTAGATCCAGAAGTAGCCATCGGCCGAGATGTTGAACTC
This sequence comes from uncultured bacterium, assembly GCA_964410395.1. GTDB lineage: Bacteria > Krumholzibacteriota > Krumholzibacteriia > JACNKJ01 > JACNKJ01 > JACNKJ01. The sequence goes on along the minus strand of CAYPGS010000011.1, from coordinate 59,009 downwards.
GTAGTAGAGGAAGAAGATGCGCTCGAGCCCGTCGAAATCCGGCGGGGGACCGAAGTGGCTAGTGTTCAGATCCCAGATTCCCTGGTCGGGGAAGTTGCCCACGCTGACGTTGTCGAAGTGCTCGACGATGGTGTCCACCGCCGCCTGGTCGATGTTGACGTTCCACTGGGAGTCCTCGACCACCACGTAGATGTGGTCGCCCATTCCTCGCACCGTGCAGGGAAGCAGGTCCGACACCGGCATGCCGCCCAGGTCCCAGATGTACCAGAGCCAGGTGTCACCCACCTGGGGATCCGGCGGAGGAGTGCGGTCCGCGTCGAGGAGTCCTTCGGCCTCGAGCCGCGCCATGGTCGTGGAATAGTCCTCCACGGGCGTGGGCAGCTTGATCGGCTCCACGGCTCCGGGAGCCGGATGTGCCTCACGCAGATAAGTGAAGGAAGAATCCGCTGCCGCCACGAGTGGCAACATCGCTAGCAGAACGAGCAAAACGGTCCGATGCATGGCATTCCCCTGTTAAGTTGAATTGTGAGAAGCCCGATTTTACTCGATATGGCGAGATTTAGCTAGCAAGAGAACCGCATTTACTTGCTCCGCTCGTACTTTCGATCTATTGAATAAGGCCGCAGGAGGTATTTGAAATGAATGGTTTGCGCAATCTCGTGCTTTTCATCGCACTCATGGTCCTGAGCGCGTCTGTATCGGCGACGGCCACCTCGGAGATCGATTCACGGGAAATCAAGATCCTGCTCCAGCCGGAAGCCTTCGAGGATTCCGACGCATTCTTCGCGGAGTCCATCGACATGCTCCGCGAGCTCGCGTCCGAGCGGGGCGTTCGGCTCCGGGAGCCGGGTGGAGAGGCCAAGGTCAAGACTCGCGAGATCCGCTACTTCGATACCGACGATTTCGCCCTGCGCTCCAGGGGATGGGTTCTGCGCCAGCGCGTGAAGACCCGAGGTGAGAGGCGAGCTGACTACGCCGAGCTGGCCTTCAAGTTCAGTTCGAGTCTGCGTGGCGTCGCTTCCGATGCCTCCGTTTCGGCAGCTCCGAGCTACGACGCCGATGAGGAGTTCGAGGAGGACGTCCATCCCGTTGACGAGGACGGTCCCTGGCGCACCCGTTTCGCTCGCCGCTGCAAGGTGGACAATCTGCCGATCTTCGAGTCTCCCAGCGTTGGAGAGCTTTCGGCGATCTACCCCGGCCTGGCCAAAACGGGCCTTCCGCCCGAAACCCGTCTCGAAACCGTGGGCGGCCCCGTTTTGGAAACCCGAGTCCAGCCCGGCTATCTGGACTTCGGCGACGGAGTCACCGGGGACCTGGACTTGACCTGGCTCACCGACGAGTCGGGAGAGGTCCTTGCGGCGGAGATCTCCTATGACTACCCATTCCTCTCCAGCACGCGATCGGTGCAGTCGATCTGGGCTTCGTTGCAGTTCCTGCCCGCCATGCGCGTGGCCATCGGCGAGAAATGGCAGCCCGGATCCGGGAAGACGGCCATCGTTTACGAACGGGCGGGCTACCAAAAACCTTGAAGGACATCGCGTGGGAAGCCGATACTTCTCGGATGGGGCATGGAGGCCCCATGGAAGGTTGTTGCTCATGATTCCCCCCGCGATCCCGAAACTTCTTCTGCTTCTTCTCTTCCTGGCCGCGCCCTGCCTGGCGGCCGATGAGATCGCGGACAGCCTTGCGGCCCTCCCCGACAGTCTTCCTCATGTCACGGCCGAGGAGCCGGTGGAGCAGATCCTTCGGCTGCGCCACCCCGTGGACGCCCGAAGCCGCCGAATTTCCGGAGACGGCCGTACCCTGCTCACCGGATCTTCCACCGATCTCGTGGCCCGTGTCATCGATTCGGATGGCAAGCCGGTGGAAGGGGTGGAGCTGCGTTTCCACCTGATCTCGCCCGAAGACCGGCTTCTGGGCAGCGCGAGGTCGGACGCCCTCGGCCTCGCCTACTTCCGGCTCGAAGCTGCCGGTGAAGGCGACTACACGGTCATGGCCTCATTGCCGGGCGGCGAGGATCCCGAGTCGAGGATCATCTTCAACCTGCCGGTGAAACGACCCAGCTGGATCCTCTTCATGCTCTTCGGTCTGGCCGGAGGCCTGGGCCTCTTCCTCTACGGCATGGACATGATGAGTTCCTCGCTGCAGCGCGGTGCCGGCCGACGCATGCGCGGAATCCTCGGCGCGCTAACGCGCAACCGGGTCATGGGCATGGCCATCGGCGCTCTGGTGACCATGGTGATCCAAAGTTCCAGCGCTACCACGGTGGTGCTGGTGAGTTTCGTGCAGGCCGGGCTCATGAGTTTCGTGCAGACCCTGGGCGTGATTCTCGGCGCGGACATCGGCACGACTATCACCGCCCAGCTCATCGCCTTCAAGCTCACGGACTATGCGCTGCTCATCATCGCCATGGGATTCCTGCTGCGCTACCTCGGCAAGCGCGATCGTCTCAAACAACTCGGTGACGCGCTCCTCGGCTTCGGCATCCTCTTCTTCGGCCTTTCGGTCATGGGCAAGGCCATGGAGCCACTGCGCAGCTACAAGCCCTTCCTGGATGTTCTGGCGGGGCTGGAGAATCCCGTCCTCGGCATTTTCGTGGGCGCCGCCTTTACCGCCCTGATCCAGAGTTCCAGCGCTTTCTCGGGCATCATCATCGTGATAGCCCAGCAGGGTTTCGTGGGGCTCGAGGCGGGTATTCCGCTGATCTTCGGCGCGAACATCGGCACCTGCGTGACGGCGGCTCTGGCCAGTCTGGGCTCGGGACGCGAGGCCAAGCGAGTGGCCTTGGCCCATACGCTCTTCAAGGTGCTGGGCGTGCTGCTCATGGTGGCATGGATACCTCAGTTCACGGATCTGGTGCGGCAGATCTCGGGCGGCGCTGCCATCGCGCGTCAGGTGGCCAATGCCCACACGGTCTTCAACGTGGGTATCGCCCTGATCTTCCTGCCCTTCACACCGCTCTTCGCACGGCTGGTGCATAGGCTGATTCCGGATCGTCCCGAGCCGATCACCCACAAGGTGCGGGCCCGTCACCTGGACAAGAACATGCTCAACGCGCCGGCCCTGGCCCTGAACCTCGCCAAGGTGGAGATCCTGCGCATGGGCGAGAAGGTCAAGGACATGGCCGATCGCATTCCTGCGGCCTTTTTCGACCGCAACCTGGACATGCTCGACGCCATCCATCACGGCGAGGACGTGGTGGACGACCTGGACGCGGAGATCTCCGACTACCTGCTGGCCATCGGCAAACAGCGCATCAACGAGGAGCAGGCCGAGGAAGTCTATCTGATGATGCACGTGACCAAGCAGTACGAGCACATGGCGGACATCATCGACAAGGAGCTGAGACCTCTGGCGAGGAAGATGGCCGCCGAGGGGGTGGAGTTCTCGGATTCGGGAGCCAAGGAAGTGCGCGCCTATCATCTGAAGATGCTCAAGCAGATCGCCCGCTCCCTCGAGGCTTTTCGGGACAGCAGTCTCGACGAGGCCCGGAAGATCAAGGCCAAGCACCGCCGCTATCGGGTGATGGAGGGCGACTACCGCCAGGCTCACTACGCGCGGGTGCGCAAGGCCGTGACCGAGTCGGTGGAGAGCAGCGAGTACCACCTGGACCTCATGGACGCACTTCGCCGCATCGACAGCTACTCCACCAACATCGCACGCGCGCTTCTCAGCGCCTACGAGAACGATCACGAGAGCCTGCCGACCAAGAGCTAGGAGCGACGTGAATCCCAAGGCCGTGTTCGACGTGGGCAGCAACTCCGTGAAGATGCTCGTGGCCATGAGCGGCGGGGGCGCCATGGGCATCCTTGCCGACGAGGTGCGAATCTGCGGATTGGGCAAGGGCCTGAGGGAAAGCGGCGCCCTCACCGAGGCGTCCATGTCTCGTACCCTCGACGCCCTGGAAGAGCTCACGGAAATGGCGCGAGGTCTCGGCGCCCGGGAAATCCGGGGTGTGGGTACCCAGGCGCTTCGCCAGGCCTCCAATGGAACAGCCTTTCTCGATGAACTTCGAACCCGCTGCGCCTGGGAGCTCACGATCATCTCGGGGGAGGAGGAGGCTCGCCTTTCTTTCCGGGCCGCCAGCGCCAGTCTGCGGGGCCTGCAAGGCGATGTCGTCACCTTCGACGTGGGCGGCGGAAGCACGGAGTTCAACTTCGGTTGCCACGGGGATGTGCGGGAGCGTGTCAGTCTTCCACTGGGATGCATTCCCCTCACCGAAGATTTCCTGGCCGATGATCCGCCCAGCCCCGAGAGTGTGGATTCTCTCCTGGATCACCTTCGTGGGGAACTCTCGGAAATCGAAGGGAAGGATGGCACCCTTGTGGGAATCGGCGGAACGGTGACCACATTGGGAAGCGTGAATTTGCAAATGGAGCGCTACGAGGGCGAGCGAATTCGCGGCCTGAAGTTATCCTCTGGAGAGGTGGACCGGCAGATCGAGATCTTTCGCTCGCTCCCTCTCATGGAGCGACGCAAGCTCTTGGGGCTTCATCCGGAACGGGCGCCCGTGATCCTGGCCGGAGCCTGCGTGGTTCGGGCGATCATGACGGCTCTCGAAAAGGAAGAGCTATCGCTCAGCGATTTAGCGCTAAGGCACGGTCTTTTTCTGGATCTCTATCTCGATTGATTCCTTCCTCCTTCTCCATGTTCCCATCAGGTCCGACTATGTTATAATTGTTGGCCTTGGAAGGAGTGCTCATGCATCGATCGACTTGCCGCAACCTGCTCGCCTTGGCTCTGGGACTCTTCGCCGCCGTATCCTCGGCTGAGATCGTCATCAACGAGATCATGTACAACAGTCCCGGCACGGACGTGGAGTTCGTGGAGATCATGAATCGAGGTGCCGAGGCCATCGATATCACAGGCTGGTACATGCTCGACGACGATCTGACCCACCCACGATGCTATCTGCACGGCATCCTCGGTCCCGACGAGTACCTGGTCATCGCGGGCGATCTGACCATCTTCCAACTCATATATCCCGACGTGACGAATCTGAATCCCAACGATTTCGATCCGGGTGGATTGGGCTTCGGCCTCGGCAACACCAGCGACACCGTCTTCATCTTCGATCCCATGGGCACCGTGATGGACTGGGTGACCTACCAGGATGGCGGAGACTGGCCGGGCAGCGCCGATGGTGAAGGCCCTTCCCTGGAGCTGGTGAATCCCTTCCTCGACAACACTCTGCCCACGAGCTGGGACCCGAGCATCCCCATGGGCGGAACGCCGGGCGTGGTCAACAGCACCTATCAGGAGAACCAGTCGCCGGTTTGCCGGGCCGGAGCTCGCGACATCGATCTTCCCATGAGCGGCGACTCGGTGAACATCAGCGCCGAGGTCTGGGACAACGAGGGTCTCGGCTCGGTCACCCTCTACGTGGACCTGGGTGGGGGGTACCTGCCCCAGGACATGTACGACGACGGGCTCCACGGCGACGGCGCCGCGGGCGATTCCATCTGGGGTTCCACCATCGATCCCCAGGCTTCGGGCACCTTGGTGAAGTACTACGTCGAGGCCATCGACGACATCGGCCAGGAGAACCTCTGGCCCGACGAGGCACCCGAAGAGTATCGCGCCTATACAGTGGATCATACCCTGCCAGACCTTCTCATCACCGAGATCCTGGCCGTGAACAACACGGGTATCACCGATCCCTTCGGTCAGTACGACGATTGGATGGAAATCTACAATGCGGGCGAGGTGGCCATCGATCTGGAGGGCTTCTTCCTCAGCGACAACCTCGAGGCGACCCACAAGTTCGAGTTGCCTTCCTATCTGCTCGAGCCCGGCGAGTTCCTCATCGTCTGGGCCGACGCCGACACCATCCAGGGTCCGCTTCACGCGAATTTCAAGCTCTCTTCCCTCGGCGAAGGCGCGGCTCTCTTCGAAACCGAAGACCACGGCAACGTGCTGATTCACGGCTTCACCTACGGCCTTCAGTCCGGTGACATCTCCGTGGGCATGAAGCCCCTGGACGCCGACTGGCCCGAGTACCTGAGCACTCCGACTCCGGGCGCCGACAACGCGAGTTCGACGGTCTTCTCCGACGTCTGCATCAACGAGTTCCAGTGCACCAGCTCCAGCGGCGGCATCGACGACTGGATCGAACTCTACAACCGTGGCACGGCGGCCGTGGACATATCCGGATACTTCCTCTCCGACGACGTGCTCAACGCAACCAAGTGGGCCTTCCCCCCCGGCACCGTCATGCAGCCCGGCGAGTATGTTCTGGTCTACGAGGACGTGCTGGGATTCGGCTGGTCCTCCACCGGCGTGGAGATGGCGCTGCTCACGGGTCCGGACGGACTCACCGGCCTAGACTACTATGACATGGGCCCCCAGCAGCCGGACATCAGCGAGGGACGCTATCCCAACGGCGAGGCCTATTGGCACTTCTACATCGATGTCACACCGGGTAGCGCCAACGGCGCGCCGGTGGCGGTGGATGAGATTCCCGGAGCCGCGGGACTGCAACTGCGGGGCGCCTGGCCGAACCCCTTCAATCCGTCCACGCGCATCGCCTTCTCGCTGGAACAGTCCACGGGCGTGCGCGTCACCGTGCACTCGCTGGAAGGACGCCTGCTCAAGACCCTGGTGGACGATCATCTCGAGCCTGGTGAGCATCAGCTCCAGTGGAACGGCCGGGACGACAGCGGGCGGTCCCTGCCCAGCGGCGTCTACTTCGTGAGGATCGCGGCCGTTGAGGAGGCGAGGACCACGAAGATCGTGTTGTTGAAATAGAACTAGGGGAAGGGTCCAGCCCTCCCCCTCACTAGAGCTTCGCAAATCGTTCGGGGAAGGGCAGGACCCTTCCCCGTTTTCTATGCCATCAACCCGAAACTCGTCCTCACCTCCTCAAGGGCCGCAATACCAGATATTCACATCTTCTTTTTCAACAGGGACTTAGAAGGCATTTTTTGAGGCGAAACGTGGAACCAGAGGCTACCTTGAGGCATCTTTCAGGACGAATACCTGAACCCCATTCCTCGGAGGGATGTGATGAGTAACCTGAAAACAGTTCTGCTTCTGGCCCTACTCAGCCTCGCGATTCCCGCGGCGCTCCTGGCGGCCGACTACAACATCGATACCAGCCACAGCGAGGTGACCTTCAAGATCCGCCACATGGGCATCAGCAAGGTCTCTGGCCGTTTCGATGATTTCGAGGGCAGTTTCAGCTACGATCCCGAGCATCCGGAGAAGTCCGTGGCCCATGCCACCATCAAGCTGGCCAGCGTGGACACCGACAACACCGACCGGGATGCCCATCTGCGCAACGCGGACTTCTTCGACGTGGAGAAGTATCCGGAGATGAGCTTCCACGCCCACAAGGTCACCGACGTCGATGAGGACGGCTTCAAGCTGCACGGCGAGTTGAGCCTTCATGGCGTGACCAAGCCCGTGGTCCTCGATGTGGAGGTCAACGGTCTGGTCACCGACCCCTGGGGCAACGACCGCGCCGGGTTCACGGCGACCACCAAGATCAACCGTCAGGATTTCGGTCTTACCTGGACCAAGAATCTGGGCACTGGCGAATTGATGGTCGGCGACAAGGTGAGCATCACCCTGGAGATCGAGGGCATCAAGAGCTAAAGCCTTTCGGATACCACGACTCAAACGCCCGCCTCGGCGGGCGTTTTTTCTTTGCCGCAAAGCTGATCCGTAGTTACATGGCAGCGTGGAACGGCAAAGCAACGATGCGCCTCTCTTCCGGGCCCGGGATCTGGAGATCCATGCGGGTTGCAGTCCCCTGCTCGAAAGAATCTCCTTCGAACTCGGTAGCGGCCAGATCCTCTCGGTGAACGGTCCCTCGGGGATCGGCAAGAGTAGTCTCCTTCGGGGATTGGCCGGCCTGGAATCCTGCGGTTCGGGTTCTGTCCAGCTGGAGGGTCGCGACCCCGCCGGGTGGGGATGGACCCGCTACCGGCGACAGGTGAACCTGCTCTTCCAGAAACCACTACTGCTGGAGATGAGCCTGCGGGAGAATCTGGAGCTGTCCTTCGCCTACACCAGCGCGGAGGAGGAATACCCCGCCGATCTGGCCGATGAACTGCTCGACCGGCTCGGACTGGCGGCCAAGCGTCCGGGCGAGGATCCGCGCAGTTTTTCCGTGGGTGAGCAGCAACGGGTCTGTCTGGTCAGGTCGCTTCTGAACCGACCGAACGTACTGCTTCTGGATGAACCCACCAGCGCCCTGGACGGCGAGTCCTCGCGGCTGGTCCACGAACTCATCGAGAGCGAGCGTGCCGAGCGGGGCATGGCCGTGGTGCTCGCGGCCCATGATCCCATCTTCGTGAAGCCCGATGTTGTCCTCGACCTCGCGAAGCATCGGGTGGGGGAGGGCGCCTCATGAGCCCCACCCTGGATCTCGGTTTCCTGGATCTGCTCCTGGCCGTGAGCCTCGTGCTCGGCGCGGGCCTGGTCAGCTTCTACCTTCGCCTGGGCCTAGAGAAACGCCTGGCCGTCGCCTCCCTGCGCACCGTCCTTCAACTGCTGCTCATCGGCTATCTGCTCAAGTTCATCTTCGCCCTCGAGAGCGCGGCAGCCGTGCTGCCCCTGCTGCTTCTTATGATCCTCATCGCCGCGCGCACGGCCCTGGGACGTCCGAGGCGGCGCTTCCGCGGCGGCGGGGGCCTGGCCTTCCTCAGCCTCGCGGCCTCGGCCCTCATCACCACCTTCGCCGTGACCAGCCTGGTCATCGGCGTGGATCCCTGGTACGAGCCGCGCTACGTGATTCCCCTCATCGGCATGGTCCTGGGCAACAGCATGAATGGCATCTCGCTCTCGCTGGACGAGCTTCTCGAGCGCCTTGCCGAGCGGGCCGACGAGGTGGAGCTGGAGCTGTCCCTGGGCGCCACTGCGCGGGAAGCCTCGAGGCGACCCTTGCGCGAGGCCGTACGGCGCGGGATGATTCCCATCCTCAATTCCATGATGGTGGTGGGTATCGTCTCGCTGCCCGGCATGATGACCGGGCAGATCCTCGCCGGAGCCGATCCCATGCTGGCCGTGAAGTATCAGATCCTGATCATGTTCATGATCGCGGCGGCCACGGCCGCGGGCGCCATGCTCATGTCCATTCTCACGGCCAGGAAACTGTTCAGCCGGGAACACCGTTTGCTTCGGGAGCGCATTCTCCGCCGCTGACGCGGCAGGCCGGAAGGAGAGTCAAGGAATGGAAAAAGCCGTCGAAGGGAAGAAAGGACTGCTCCCACTGGGAGGCATTCTCCTCCTGGGCGCCGTCCTCCGATTCTTCCGTCTGGACCAGCAGAGTTTCTGGGCCGACGAGGTGACTTCCATCTGGAAGGTGGACGGCCTGCACGGTCCCATCTTCGACAATCTCATCCACACATTCCACGGCCCGCTGCACATGGCCTTCCTCGGCGTCTGGGGTCGCATCGGCGGCTTCGGCGAATCCTGGACCCGCAGCCTCTCGGTGATCACGGGCCTGGTCGGCATCTGGCTCATCTATCTGCTCGCACGCAGGCTCGCTGGCGAGTCCGTGGCCCGGTTTTCGGCCCTGCTCATGGCCGTCGCGCCCTTCCACATCTGGTACTCCCAGGAGGTGCGCAATTACGCGCAGCTGATCACCCTTTCCATCCTGTCGATGATCCTGCTCATGCGCATCCTCGAGCGCGGCGGACTCTGGAACTGGATCGCCTTCTTCCTCACTTCGGCCGCCGCCCTTCTCAGCAATCTGGCGGGGGCCTTCCTCATCGCTGCGCAGGGCGTCTACCTGCTCATGCGCCGACCGAAGCTCGCCCTGAGAATCGCCATCGTGCTGGCCGTGATCGTGGTGCTGCTTCTGCCCTGGATCAAGAACTTCGACATCGGTTGGCGTCCCGATCTCGTGGGCAAGCAGGGCGCGGTGAGGAACATCAACTTCCATCCCATGGCCTTCGGTTTCACCTTCTCGGTCTACGCCATCGGCGACACCGTGGGACCGGCACGCGACGAGATGAACCGCGGGCTGTCGGCCGGCATGTTCGTGAAGTGGCTGCCATTCTTCGCCGTGGCCGGAGGCCTCTTCGCCTTCCTCTTCCTGCGCGGTCTCCTCACCCGTCGCGGAAGGCCCGAGGGCGTCTGGTTCTTCCTGCTCTGGCTGCTGGCGCCCATGCTCATCACGGCGTTGCTGGCCATCCTCAACATCAAGGCCTACAACGTGCGTTACGTGTCGGTGGGATATCCCGCCTTCCTCATCCTCGTGGCGGCCGGACTGTCGGCCCTGAAGCCGAGGTGGAGAACCCTGGCCCTGGCGGCGGTGCTCGCCTGCACGGCGGTTTCCCTGGGCGGGCATTATTTCAACTCGCGTTACTGGAAGCCCGACGCGCGGGAGGCCGCGGCCGTCCTGAGCGAGCGAGCCCGCCAGGGGGATGCGGTGGTGGTCTACTCCATCGAGGAACCCATGCAGCACTACTACACCGGCGAGGGAGAGCTGCGCGGGCTCAACTGGGCCAATCCCAGCCATGATCTCTTCTGGGAGTACATGAACGAGTTCGAGGCGAACTACGATCGACTCTGGCTGGTGGACTACCGGGCCTGGTACGCCGATCCGCAGGGCCTGACCAAGAAGAGCTTCGCCGAACGCTGGCGGGAAGTGGAGGTCCTCGACTTCATCGGCATCGAGGTGAGACTCTACGAGAATCCAAAACGCATTCCTGGTGAGGTGGGATATTGGCTAAGAGATACCTTTCCTCCAGTGCACTTGTACTGATCTTCCTCCTCGCCCTCCTGGCGAGAGTGGCCTATGTGTGGACCCTGGATCCGCAGATCTTCTGGTACGACGGACAGGAGTATCAGCGCCTGGCCCATGGCATCATGGAACAGGGCGCCTACCTGGCCGAGGACGGCTCTCCCACCGCCTTCTGGCCGCCGGGCTATCCCGCCTTCCTCGCCTTGCTCGGCGCGGAGGTCACGCCCGTGCGCATCGTGCAGGCCCTTCTCGGGGCACTGACGGCGCTGCTCGTCTACGCCCTGGCCCGGCGCTACCTCGGGCGACGGCAGTCGCTTCTGGCCGCGGCCCTGACGGCGATCTATCCCCTCTACATCTACACGGCGGGCAGCTTCTATCCCGTAGCTCTGCTGGCCTTTCTCATCTGTTCCATCTTTCTGCTACTTCTGCGGGCCCTCCAGAAGGGCGGACGACTCGGCGTCTTCCTGGCGGGACTCCTGGGCGGATACGCCACGCTCATCAGCGCCTCGGCCCTGCCGGCCATGCTGCTCACCATCCCCTGGCTCTGGATCGAGGGCGAGCGGGAGAAGCGAAGGAGAGGACGCTCCCTCGCTCTTTACTTCGCCCTGGCACTGGTGCTGGTGGTGGGGGGATGGACCGCGCGCAACGCGTCGCACTTCGGACGTCCCATTCCGGTCTCGCTCAACGGCGGCTACAACTTATGGCTGGGGAACTACCCGGGGGTGAAGGCGACCACGGGCAATCGGTGGACCGAGGAGATGCAGGAGGAGTACCGCGCGCTTGCCGAGGAGAATCCGGGAGAGGCCGCCCTGGATACGGCGCTTAGAAGCAAGGCCTTCGAGTACATCGGCGAGAGTCCCGGACGCTTCCTGGGTTTGAGCATCGCCAAGGGTCTCAATCTCTGGCGACTCTATCCCCAGCCCATGACCGAGGACAGGCCGGGTCTCAACGCCGAGAAGCTCATCAGCATCCTGAGCTACGGAGTGGCCCTGCCCTTCGCACTCTTCTTCCTCTTGGTGTCACTGAAGCGATGGCCGGGCGCGAGGCTGGCCCTGATATTCTTCCTGGCCTATACGGCCATCCATGCGGTGGTGCTGTCCAAGTTCCGCTTCCGGCTTCCCCTGGACGGCATCCTGCTCATCTTCGCGGCGGGAGGATTGGGGGCGCTGCTGAAAACCTTCGGCTGGAAGATCCTGGAGGATCCGAAGCGCTAGAAGAATCCGAGGGTGACCCGGGCGGCCTCGCTCATCTTGGAGGGCTCCCAGGCGGGCTCCCAGACCAGTTCGAGCTTCACGTCGGTGACTCCGGCCACGTTCGCCGCCTTCTCCTGGACCTCGCCCGGAAGGGTTCCCGCCACGGGACAGGCCGGCGAGGTGAGGGTCATGTCGATCTCAACGGCGCCCTCCTCGCTCACGTCCACGCGATAGATGAGCCCCAGCTCCCAGATGTCCACGGGAATCTCGGGGTCGTAGACGGTCTTGAGTACCTGGACCACGCGATCGCGCACGGCCGCCGGATCATTGGTGCTCTCGTAGACGGTCACGGGTTCTCCTATTCGGTCTTGGCCGCTTCGCCCGAGCGGTCCAGGGCGTTTTCCAGGGTGTGCCAGCAGAGGGTCGCGCACTTCACCCGCATGGGGAACTCGCGCACGCCCGCGAAGACGGCCAGCTTTCCGAGCTTGCTATCGTCGGGATCCTCGTCGGTGGGCGCGGTGGCCATGTCCACGAAGGCCTGCAGCAGCTCCCGGGCCTCTGCCTCGCCCTTGCCCTTGAGCACGCCGGTGAGCATGGAGGCCGAAGCGGTGGAGATGGCGCAGCCCTCGCCCTCGAAGGACACGTCGGCGACCTTGCCGTCCTCCAGCTTGAGGTAGAGGGTGAGCCGATCGCCGCAGAGGGGATTGTGCCCCTCGGCGCTGAGATCGGCGTCCTCGATGCGGCGATGGTTTCGTGGCCGGCGCCCGTGATCGAGGATGACTTCCTGATAGAGATCGCGCAGGTCGCTCATGCTCCGAACATCTCCCTGACCTTGGCGAGGCCCGCCGCGAGGGCGTCCACGTCCTCCCGGGTGTTGTAGAAGGCGAAGGATGCGCGGGTGGTGCCGCTGACGCCCAGGGCGTCCATCACCGGCTGGGCGCAGTGATGTCCCGCGCGCACGGCGATGCCCTCGGCGTCGAGGATGGTGGCCACGTCGTGGGGGTGGGCGTCATCCATGAGGAAGGACATCGCTCCCACGCGCTCGACCTGTGGAGCGACGATGCGCATGGCGGGTTCGGCGCTGAGTCGTTCGGCGGCGTAGGCCATGAGCTCCGCCCCATAGGCGTGCACGGCCTCCATGCCCACGCCCTCCAGATAGTCGATGGCCGCGCCGAGGCCCATGACCTCGCTGATGGCCGGCGTGCCCGCCTCGAACTTCCAGGGCAGCTCGTTGAAGCTCGTCTTCTCGAGGGTGACCGAACGGATCATGTCACCGCCGCCCTGCCAGGGAGGCATGCGCTCGAGCAGCTCGCGCCTTCCGTAGAGCACGCCGATACCCGTGGGGCCGTAGAGCTTGTGCGCGCTGAAGGCGTAGAAGTCGCAGTCCAGTTCGCGGACGTCCACCGGCATGTGAGGTACCGCCTGGGCGCCGTCGACCAGAACCGGAACGCCCCGCTGTTTCGCCTCGGCGATGACCTCGCGCAGGGGCTGCAGGTTGCCCAGGGCATTGGACACGTGGCCGATCGCCACGAGCCGGGTGCGGTCGCCGAAGAGCTCGTCGAGGTCGGAAAGGTCCAGCTCTCCGCTCTCGTTCATGCGGATGAAACGCAGCTTCGCTCGCTTATCGGCGGCGAGCATCTGCCAGGGCACCAGGTTGGAATGGTGCTCCATCTCGGTGAGCAGGATCTCGTCGCCCTCGCGGATCTGCGAGCGTCCGTAGGTCTGGGCCACCAGATTGATGCTCTCGGTGGTGCCCCGGGTGAAAATGATCTCGGCGCTCTCGGCGGCGTTCACGAAGCGGCGAACCTTCTCGCGCACGTCCTCGAAGGCCTGGGTCGCCCGGGCGCTGAGCTCGTAGACCCCGCGATGGATGTTCGCGTAGCCCTCCTGCTGGAAGCGGCTCATGGCCTCGATGACCTGCCGCGGCTTCTGGGCGCTGGCGGCGCTGTCCAGGAAGACCAGACGCTTGCCGCGCACTTCCTCGCGGAGGATGGGAAAGTCCTCCCGCAGGTGTGCGAGATCGATGCTGTCGACCTTGGGGCTGTCGCTGGGAACGCTCATCCCGTCCTCGTCTCTAGTTGGGAAGCCTCAGCCGCAGTTCCTCGCTGAGGCGGCTGCGCACCGGTTCCAGGTCCATCTTCTCCAGGATCTCACGGGCGAAGGCGAAGGTGAGCATGGCCCGGGCCTCGCTCTCGCCGATGCCGCGGGAGCGCAGGAAGAAGACCTGGCGCTCGTCGAGCTGTCCCGTGGTGGATCCGTGGCTGCACTTCACGTCGTCGGCGTAGATCTCGAGCATGGGCAGGCTGGTGACCTTGGCCTCTTCGGAGAGCAGCAGGTTGCGGTTGCTCTGCAGGGCGTCGGTCTTCTGGGCGTCCTGATCCACGAGGATGAGCCCCCCGAACACCGCGTCGGCCTCGCCGTCGAGGATGCCCTTGTAGAGTTCTTCGGTGCGGCAGTCCGGGCTCTGGTGCTGCACGCGGCTCTGATGATCCATGTGCTGCTTGTCGCGGGCCAGGTAGAGGCCGCCCAGGGCGCAGAAGGATTCGGGATCGGCCAGCTGCACCTGGGTGCCGCGGCGCAGCCTGGCTCCGCCCAGGGAGACTTCATGGCTGTGGTAGTTGCCGCCGCGACCCACGTTGGCGCCGGCCCATCCGATGTGCGTGGAGGCTTCGTTCTCGCGCTGCAGCCTGTAATGATCGAGGCGGCTGCCGGGCTCGCAGTAGATCTCGGTGGCGGCCACGCTGAAGTGGGGCGAGTCGTCGAGGCTTCCGTAGGTCTCGATCACCGAGGCCCGGGCGCCTTCCTCCACGCAGATGATGTTCCGCGGGAAGCTCGCCACGGGCTGGTTGCCCGCGCTGAGATGAAGCACATGCACCGGTGCATCCAGTTCCATGTTGCGGGGAACGCGGAAGCAGAGCCCGTCCTGCATGAGATAGGTGTTCAGGGCCAGAGGCGAGTGTTCGTCGATCTCCACCAGCCCGCCCAGCTTCTGGGGCAGGATCTCTTCGTGCAGCGATTCGCTGATCGGAGACAGGTGGACCTCATCGGGCAGCTCGTCCATGGAGGACAGTGAAACCTGGAATCTTCCGTTGACGAAAACCAGGAGCGGACCTTCCAGGCCCGCGAAGAGATAGGGGGCGATGTCGTCACGGCTGAGATCCGCGGGGGCCTCGGCCGTGAAGCGATAGTCCCGCTCGAAAGCGTCGCCAGGGCGGAAGAAGCGCCAGTGCTCGTCGCGGCGCGTGGGCAGGCCGGTCTCCCTGAACCATTCTAGTCCCCGGCCGCGCAGCTCGACCATCCATGCGGGTTCGTTCTCGGCGCCGGGCCGGAGGTTCTCCAGCAGTTCCGGTGAGAAGGCCTTCTGTGCCGTCGCTTTGTCCATTGTTCGCCTCAGGCCTTCTGGGCGCTTCCCGCCCGTTCCACGATCCAGCCGTAGCCGTTCTTCTCGAGTTCCATCGCCAGTTCCTTGCCGCCGGTCTTGATGATGCGCCCCGCGTGCAGCACGTGCACCACGTCGGGCACGATGTAGTCGAGCAGGCGCTGGTAGTGGGTGATGACCACCTGGGAACGCTCCGGCGAGCGAAGGGTGTTGACGCCCTCGGCCACGATCTTCAGCGCGTCGATGTCCAGACCCGAGTCGGTCTCGTCGAGGATGGCCAGGTCGGGCTCGAGCATGGCCATCTGGAAGCCCTCGTTGCGCTTCTTCTCGCCGCCGGAGAAGCCGACGTTGAGCGAACGGATCATCAGCTTCTTGTCCAGGCCGAACTGGTCCATCTTCTCCTGGGCCAGTTCCATGAAGTCCATGGCGTCCAGCTCCTCCTCGCCGCGATGCTTGCGCAGGGCGTTGATGGCCGTGCGCAGGAAGTAGAGATTGCTCACGCCGGGAATCTCCACCGGATACTGGAAGGCCATGAAGACACCCTCACGCGCCCTTTCCTCGGGTGCGAGATCCAGCAGGTCCTTCTCGCGAAGGAGCACCTGTCCCTCGGTGACCTCGAAGGTCTCGTTGCCGGCCAGAACCTGGGCCAGCGTGCTCTTGCCCGAGCCGTTGGGACCCATGATGGCGTGCACTTCCCCCGGCTTCACCGTGAGGTTGACGCCGTGAAGAATGACTTTCCCGTCCACGCGGGCCTTGAGATTGCGGATTTCCAGCATTCGCTTCCTCTCCTTCGTCGCTAACCGACGCTTCCTTCCAGACTGACGCCCAGGAGCTTCTGCGCCTCCACGGCGAACTCCATGGGCAGTTCCGCGAAGACTTCCTTGCAGAAGCCGCCCACGATCATGGTGAGGGCGTCCTCTTCGTCGATGCCTCGCTGCAGGCAGTAGAAAATCTGATCCTCGCCGATCTTGGTGGTGGTGGCCTCGTGCTCCACCTGGGCGCTGGGGTGCCCCGTCTCGATGACCGGGAAGGTGTGCGCTCCACAGCGGTCGCCGATGAGCAGCGAGTCGCACTGGGTGAAGTTGCGCGCGCCCTCGGCCTTGCTACCCACCCGCACCAAACCGCGGTAGGTCTGCTGTCCCTTGCCGGCCGAGATGCCCTTGGAGATGATCGTGCTCTTGGTGTTCTTGCCGAGGTGGATCATCTTCGTGCCGGTGTCGGCCTGCTGCATGTTGTTGGTGAGGGCCACCGAGTAGAACTCGCCGATGGAGCCCTCACCCTTCAGAACGCAGCTGGGATACTTCCAGGTGATGGCCGAGCCGGTCTCCACCTGGGTCCAGGAGATCTTGGAGTTCTCGCCGGCGCAGAGCCCTCGCTTGGTGACGAAGTTGTAGATGCCGCCCACGCCGTTCTTGTCGCCTGGATACCAGTTCTGCACCGTGGAGTACTTGATCTTCGCGTCCTTCTGGGCCACCAGTTCGACGATGGCCGCGTGCAGCTGATTCTCGTCGCGCATGGGGGCGGTGCAGCCCTCCAGATAGCTCACCGACGAGGCCTCCTCGGCCACGATGAGCGTGCGCTCGAACTGTCCCGTGTTGGCCTGATTGATGCGGAAGTAGGTGGACAGCTCCATGGGGCACTTCACGCCCGCGGGAATGTGCACGAAGGATCCGTCGGTGAAGACCGCCGAGTTCAGGGCGGCGAAGTAGTTGTCGGTGTAGGGCACCACCGATCCCATGTACTTCTTCACGAGATCCGGATGATCCTTCACCGCCTCGGAGAAGCTGCAGAAGATGATGCCCAGCTCGCTGAGCTTCTCCTTGAAGGTGGTGGCCACCGAAACGCTGTCGAAGACCGCGTCAACGGCCACGCCGGCG
This sequence comes from uncultured bacterium, assembly GCA_964410395.1. GTDB lineage: Bacteria > Krumholzibacteriota > Krumholzibacteriia > JACNKJ01 > JACNKJ01 > JACNKJ01. Next base: position 41,867 of record CAYPGS010000011.1, on the reverse strand, counting down.
AGCACCTTCTGCTCGTCCAGGGGAATGCCCAGCTTGTCGAAGGTCTCGCGCAGCTCGGGATCAACCTCGTCCATGCTCTCCAGCTGGGGCTTCTTCTTGGGGGCGGAGAAGTAGCTGATGGCCTGGTAGTCGATGGGGTCGTAGTCGACCTTGGGCCAGTGGGGCTCCTCCATCTTCTGCCAGTAGCGGAAGGCCTTGAGGCGGAACTCCAGCAGCCATTCGGGCTCTTCCTTCTTGGAGGAGATGTGCCGGATGACATCTTCGTTCAGGCCGGGTGGCAGGGTGTCCGACTCGATGTCCGAGACGAAGCCGTACTTGTATTCCTGATCGGCGAATTCCTGGATGATCTTCTCATCGCTGGACATGCTCATCGTTCGATCTCCATGGTTGTTCCGGTGCCCTCTGCGCGATGGCGGGCCAGGTTGAGCAGAAGCGAGTCGCTCATGTCGGCCAGGGTGACCTCGCGCAGGGCGTCGATGACGCGTTGGTTGATCCAATGCCAGCTGCTGCTGGCGCCGCAGGCCTCCAGGTGCTCACAATCGCCGTCCACGCAGGCCGTCATGGACACGGGGCCTTCCAGGGCCACGAGTATCTGGGCCAGGTCGATGGCCTCGGGCTCGTGGGCCAGGCTGTAGCCCCCCTTGGCCCCTCTCTGGGATTCCAGCAGGCCGCCCTTGGCCAGAAGCTTTAGCAGCTTGCTCACCGTGGGTTGAGGCAGACCGAGCTCCGCGGACAGATCCCGGGCGGTCAGGCAACCCTGATCCCGTCGACGGGAGAGCTCGGTCATGAGCACAACGCCGTAATCGCTTAATTTCGAAAGTTTTATCATCTCGGTCCGCGCATTGAGTACCAAAACGGTTCTATATCTCTCAGCCCCAAATTAGTCGGCCATCTGGCCCTTCGCAAGGGTAAAAAGGACTGGTCTGGTACTTTTTCTCCACGTGGGAGAAACGCCGGAATTCGCTGTCCGCCAGGAGCTTGTCTTCTCTTGCTGGCGCGGTTGATCCAGATGGCTCCGCTCGCTATGGTGGGCCTTCGCCAAAGGAGGATCGTAGTGAAGATCGAAGTCAGGAAACCGACCGCGCTGCTATGGGGCGCCATGTTCATCATGATTGGATTGATCGGGTGCGGAAACGATGGGGGAAGCGATCCCCAGGTGCCCACGGGCCTGGTTCTGGACCTCACGGAGGATGAACTCATCCTGGGAGATACCGTCGAGATCGAGGCTGGGGTGGTCTACGGCCGAGAGCTTCCCGACTGCGACTGGTTCGTGGATGGAGTCCTCGGCGGCACGAGCGCGACGGGCACCATCAGCCAGGACAATCCGGCCGTCTACGCGGCCCCGGTGGCCGATCCGGGACAGGAAAGCGTGGAGATCACCGCCGTGTTGCGAAGCGACGAAAGCATCGAGGAGAGCGCGAGCCTTGCTCTGCTGCTCCCCGTGGTACAGGTCCATTTCCTGCAGGACGAAGTTCAGGTAACGGAGGCCCTCGAAGTGCGCGCCGGGCTGGCGGCGGGTAGAAGCATCCATGATTTCGACTGGTACGTGAACGGCGTCCTCGGCGGTACGGCCGAGACGGGAACCATCACCCAGGACACCCAGGCGTCTACACGGCGCCCGATGCGGTACCGGACGAAGGACGCATCGAGATTCGCGCCGACTGGCGGGACAATCCTGAGTTCAGCGGGGCCGACAGCGTGGACGTGGCATTCACCATCAAGCACGTGAACGCCGGCACGGGCATGGACGGACCCGGCCGCGGGCAGAGCAACGCGCCCTTCAAGACCATCACCTACGCGCTCGACTCCGAAGATCTCGAGCAGGGGGACACCGTGCTCGTTGCGCCCGGCGTCTATGATCACGCCCTGGGCGAGGACAATTCCATCTCCACGCCCTACGACGTCACCATTCGCGGCGTCGATCGAGACCAGTGTTTCGTGGATGGCAATCCCGCGCACGACGGAGCCATCTTCTACATGAACGGAACGACGATAGAGAACTTCACTCTTCGCAACCCCGGTTATCCGGACAGCGATATGCGCTACGGCATCCAGTTCCAGAGTACGGGAGCCGTGGCGAGGAACATCAGGATCAACGACGCCTTCCTGAACTCGGCGATCTACGTGACCAACACGAACCGGGATCCCTACATCGTCGACTGCGAGTTCGTCTGCACCCAGGCACCCGGAGAGGAAGACGGAATCAAGTGCAACTCCAATACGCGTCCCTCCATCGTGAACTGCGTGATCAGCGGCTGGAATCGCGGAATCCAGGCCGCCGACTCGATGCTCATCGAAGGCTGTACCATCACCGACAACTCGACGGGTGTGCGCATCTACAGCGGCTTGAGCAGCCCCGATCTGGGCGGGGGCCCCTGGGGCGGGCTCGGAGGCAATACCTTCCACTCGAACGACTACGGTGTGGACTGCAGTTCAGACATCGATGTCTATGCCCGGTTCAACACCTGGTCCGCGAATCCGCCCGTGCAGGGCCCCGACACGCCCTGCGACATCTACAACCAGGGTGCGGGGACGGTGATCTGGGAATAACCGATCCAAAGGAGCGCCCATGCAGGGCTTTCGATTCTCCCACGTCATGCTCTGGAGCGAGAAGCTGCCCGAGCTGGTGGACTGGTACCAGACCAAGCTCGGTTTCCGGCCGCGCTTTCCGGTGAGCGAGCACTACGCATCCTTTCAGCATCCCGCCTGGAACCTGCGCCTGGACATCCACCCCTGCGAGCCGGGCGAGAAGAGCGTGACCCGCGGCGCATGGATCTATCTCTACGTGGAAGACCTCGATGGGGCCGTGGCCGAACTGGCCGCGGCCGGCATCGACTGCGACGAGATCCAGGACCAGCCGAACATCCCCCGGCACACGCGTTTCCTCGATCCCCAGGGAAACGTCTGGGGCCTGGAAGAGAAGTTCGAGTATGGCGGGTAGAGGGCCGCGGGCCGCCGGCAGCCGACAAGAGGCTGCCGGTATTGACTCCATCGCTCCGAAGTAGCACCTTGTTCTCACCCGGGCCGCGAGGCGGCTGCTGGGGGGCGGGCGGGAGCGATTCACCCGATTTTGCGTTAGGTCGCGATCGCGACCCCGACACGGGAGGATCCCCATGTCCGTCGTACTCACCGGAAAGAATCTCACCGTCGAAGATCTCGTGGCCGTCGCCCGTCATGGCGAGAAGGTCCAGCTGCATGCCGAAGCCAGGGAGCGCATCGTTCGCTGTCGCGCCTTCATCGAGCAGCGCATCGAAGCTCGCGAGATCATGTACGGCGTCAACACGGGCATCGGCGAATTCTCCGAGATCGTGCTCGACGACGAGCAGGTGAAGGACTTCCAGCGCTATCTCATCTACAATCACGCGGCGGGCATCGGCGATCCGGCTCCCCTGGAGCAGGTGCGCGGAGCCATGCTGCTGCGGGCCAACGTGCACGCCCACGGACACTCGGGCTGCCGTCCCGAGATCACCGAGACCCTCATCGCCATGCTCAACGCCGGCGTGACGCCCCATGTCTGCGAGAAGGGTTCGGTGGGTGCCTGCGGCGACCTGGCTCCCATGAGCCAGATCGCTCTCTGCATGATGGGCGAGGGCGAGGTCTTCCTGGACGGCGAGCGCATGCCCACCCGCGACGGGCTGGCCAAGGCCGGCATCGAGGTGCCGGGCCTCATGGCCCGCGACGGCCTGGCCTGCATCAATGGCAGCAACCTCATCACCTCCATCGGCATGCTCACGGTCTACGACACCGAGCGTTTCCTGCTGCAGGCCGAGATCGCCGCGGCCATGACCCTGGAGGCCCTCAAGGCCAACATGAAGCCCTACGACCGCAGGCTCCACGAACTGCGTGGATTCCAGGGCGCGGTGAGCAGCGCGGAGAACATCCGCAAGGTCATCGAGGGTTCTGACCTTCTCACGGGCAAGGAGAAGGTCAAGGTGCAGGACGCCTACTCCATGCGCTCGACACCCCAGGTCATCGGCGCGGCCCGCGATCAGCTGCGCTGGACCCGTGAGCAACTGGAGATCGAGGCCAACGGCGTGGGTGACAATCCCATCTTCCTGCCCGAGGACGAGGTGGTGCTCACCGGCGCCAATTTCCAGGGCACGCCCATGAGCATGCCCCTGGACAACCTGGGCGGCGCCATCACCATGGTCTGCGTGCTCAGCGAGCGGCGCTTGAATCGCCTGACCAATCCCGCCCTCAGCGTGGGCCTGCCCGCCTTCCTCACCAAGGGCGCGGGCATGTTCAGCGGACTCATGCTCAGCCAGTACACCGCCGACATGCAGATCGTCGAGCAGAAGACCCTCTCCTCGCCGGCCTACTATCAGAGCATTCCCGCCGCGGCCGATCAGGAGGATTTCGTGTCCATGGGCATGAACTCGGCCCTGAAGACGCGCAAGATCCTGGACGTGGCCGCCGGCGTGCTGGGCATCGAGTTCATGGCCGCGGCCCAGGCCCTGGATTTCCGTGATTACGAACCCGGCGCGGGCACCGCGGCGGCCAAGAAGGTCATCCGCGAGAAGGTGGAGTTCCTCGATGTGGACCGTCCCCTCTTTCCCGACCACAACGCCATGATGGAGCTGGTGGACAGCTGGGCCATCCTGGACGCGGTGCAGGCGGAAGTGGGGGAGCTGACCCGCTACTAGGAGGCGAGTCCTGACGAGTCACTGGATTCACGACCTGGATCCCATGGCCCTGAGACTGGGGGACAGCTTCGGCGTGCGCTGGTACGGGCTCGCCTATCTGGCGGGCTTCCTGGCCGCGTTCTGGCTGCTGACCCTCTACCACCGACGCGGGCGTTCGCCCCTGGACCGGGAGGCCAGCGCCGAGGCCATGATGGCCCTCGCCCTGGGCGTGCTCATCGGAGGTCGCCTGGGTTGGGTGCTGCTCTACAATCTTGGACCGAGCCTTCGAGATCCCATGAGCATCATCCAGGTCTGGAAGGGCGGGATGGCCAGCCACGGCGGTTTCGTCGGGGTGCTGGCGGCCGCCTGGATAGTCTCGCGCAAGAGTGGGCTTTCCCTGCCGCGGCTCAGCGACATCCTGGTGACTCTGACGCCTCCGGGATTCTTCTTCGGCCGCGTGGCCAACTTCATCAACGGCGAACTCTGGGGGAAGGTCAGCGATGCGCCCTGGGCGGTGATCTTCCCCGCCAGCGCTCCCTTCGGGACCCCGCTGAGCGAGATCCCGGCCCGGCACCCATCCCAGCTCTACGAGGCGGGGCTGGAGGGGCTCGTCCTGCTCGTTTACACCCAATGGCGATTCTGGAAGACCGGGGTGACCGAGCGGCCAGGGCTTCTGGCCGGCGAGTTCCTGGCCCTCTACGGCCTGCTGCGCGTGCTGGGAGAGCAATTCCGCGAACCCGACGCGGACCTGATACTGGGCATGAGCAGGGGCGTGTTCTACAGCCTCTTCATGATTCTCGCGGGCCTGGTGGTCCTCGTCCTGGCCAGACGCTCAAGTCAAAGCCGTAATCAGCGTTAACGCTACTTTTTTTCGATTCTGTTGAATCCCGCGCCGGATCCTGCTACATCTTTCACGAGCCCTTTTCCCCTCAATCAAGCGCGAGGATGTCATGCCTGAAAACCATGAAAACTACTTCCCGGGACTCGAGGGAGTTAACGTTGACACCACCCGTCTCAGTCTCGTGGACGGCAAACAGGGGAAACTCTACTACTGCGGCTACACCATCGAGGACCTCGCGGAGAACTGCATCTTCGCCGAGGTGACCTATCTGCTGCTGCACGGTGAGCTACCCACCAAGAAACAACTCGACGATTTCCAGCAGGAACTCCTGGCAGAACGCTATCTGGATCCCCACCTGAAGAGCATCATCACGCTCACGCCCAAGGATGGTCACCCCATGGCCGTGCTTCAGGCCCTGGTGGCGCAGCTGGCCATGCACGACAAGGAGATCGCCGACCGTTCGTTGGAGGCGAAGCGACGCAAGGCCATCCGCATCATCGCCAAGCTACCTCTGGTGGTGACCTACTTCGAGAACGTGCGCACGGGAATGCGCACCGTGGAGCCGCGCATGGACCTGGGACATGCGGCCAACTACCTCTACATGCTCACGGGCAAGGAGCCCACGCCCGACGCGGTCAAGGTCTTCGACACGGCTCTGACCCTGCACATGGATCATGGCTGCAACAACTCGACCTTCACCTGTCGCGTGGTCTCGTCCACCGAGGCCGACATCTATTCGGCCGTGGTGGCGGCCATCGGTTCGCTTTCGGGTCCGCTTCACGGCGGCGCCAACGAGCGAGTCATCCACATGCTCGAGAGCATCGAGGAACTCGACGAGGTCGAGCCCTTCATCGACGCCAAGATCGCGGCCAAGGAGAAGATCATGGGCTTCGGTCACCGGGTCTACAAGGTCATGGATCCGCGGGCGCGGATCCTCAGGCAGCTGGCCGGCGAATTCGTGGTGGACGATCCCGAGATGGACAAGTGCCTGAAAAAGGCGAACCTCTTCTACAAGATCACCGAGGAACGCTTCCAGGCCAAGGGCAAGATGGACATCTGGCCCAACGTCGACTTCTTCTCCGGCGTGCTCTACAAGGCCCTGGGTCTGCCCCGCGACTTCTTCACCCCGGTCTTCGCCATCTCCCGCGTCGTGGGTTGGCTGGCGCACCACTTCGAGCAGATCGAGGACAATCGCATCTATCGTCCTCGCTTTGTCTATGAAGGTGCCGAACTGGGGCGGAGCTTCAAGAAGATGGAAGATCGCTAGAAGAACGTGAACTGAGAACTGTGGACAGTGAACGAAAAGGCCGCCTCTTGCGAGGCGGCCTTCTTCATGGTTCTCAGTTCTGAGTTCTCAGTCCTCAGTTACTTCTTGTGGGCTTTCTGCACCAGCACCAGGCCGCCATTGGGGCCGGGCACCGCGCCCTTGATGAGCAGAAGATTCTCGTCGCTCCTCACACCGACCACCTTCAGGTTCTGGATGGTCTTGCGATCGTTGCCGAAACGTCCGGCCATGCGCTTGCCCTTGAACACGCGGGCCGGCGTGGCGCTCTGGCCGATGGATCCGGCGTGGCGCATCACTTCATGGGCACCGTGGGTCAGGCTGAGCGTGCCGTGCATGCCGTGGCGCTTGATGACGCCCGCGAAGCCGCGACCCTTGCTGTGACCGATCACGTCCACGAACTCGCCTTCGGTGAAAACGTCGGCGCCGATCTCGTCGCCCACGTTGTAGCCCTCGAGTTCGGAGGCTTCCATGCGGCACTCGCGCACGTGGCGCAGGGGGTTGAATCCGGCCTTGGCGAAGTGGCCCTGCATGGGCTTGGGGGTGTTCTTGGCGCGCTTGGGCTCGAAGCCCAGCTGCAGCGCGTCGTAGCCGTCGCTGTCCACGGTCTTCTTCTGGAGCACGTAGTTGGGGCCGGCTTCGACGACGGTGACGGGAACCAGCTTCCCGTCTTCGAGGAAGATCTGGGTCATACCCAGCTTCTTACCGAGAATTCTCAGTGACATGTCTCCTCCTGTTTCTTACAGCCATGCGCCGAGACGAGCGCAGCGGGTTGCGACCATTCGGTCTGAAGGTGGAATCGCCATTGATCCCAGGCCGGCGAAGGTAGTGATTTCGAACGGGTTTGTCCAGGGGCAGCGATAACTTGAAATGAACGTGAACCTGAACCCGGAATGGCCAAAGCTCTATGGTGTTGAGTACCAGTCGACTAAGTGCCGCAGTCCGAGTTCAAGTTCACGTTTAAGTTCAGGTTTTGCTACAGCCCTTTCACCCAGTCGGCCATCTGGTCGATGACCTTCGTGTCCACCTCTCCGCGGATTCCATACTCCTCGGGATTGGGCGCACCCTCTCCCTCGATGAAGAGGTGGTTGAGGCCCTCGAAGACCTCGATGCGGCTGTGCTCCCGCGGATTCTCCGCGAGATGGTCCCGCCAGAGGGCCAGGTCGGTGCGGGGCACCTGGTAGTCGCGCTCGCCGAAGAGCAGCAGGGCCGGCGCGTCCTGGGCCTGGTAGTTGCGCAGGGGCTTCTGATAGACCACCGAATCCCAGTAGTTGAGATAGGCGCCCAGGATGGTTTCATCCAGACCCACCTGCGCGTCGCGGATGCGGTTGCCGTAGTGGGTGTACTCCGCAAGCCTCTCGTCGGACAGGGTGCCGATCTTGTTGAGGTACTCGTACTGCTCGATCATGAGGCTGAGCAGATCCCTCGCGGGCGGCGCCATCATGACCAGGCCTTTGGCCGGGGTGCCTGCCTTCTCCAGGTCGCGCGCGGCCAGGGAAGCGCCGATGGATCCCAGGCTGTGACCCAGAATGAAGCACCGGTCCGGATCGATGCCGGGCTGCTCGAGGAGCAGCTCGAAGGCCGCCACCGCGTCGTCCACGACCTCTTCCTGAAGGGTCAGGGCCTTGAGGAGCGAGTCACTGGCAGCCTCGGGATTCTGCTGGTAGTAGAAGGTGCGCTTGTCGAAGCGCAGGGTGGCCACGCCCCGCTCGGCAAGGCCCTGAGCCACGTCGAAGAACACGCGATTGGGTCCCACGGTCTCGTGGCGATCGGCGGGTCCGGAACCCTGCAACATGATGAGCGCGGGATGGGGACCCTCGCCCTCGGGCAGGGTCAACGTTGCGCCGAGGCCCGGTCCACCGCCTTCCACGGTGAGCTCCTTCTCCTCGAAGCGACTCGCGTTGGGAACCATGCTCTCGGAGAAGCGGAAATCCGCGCGGCGGATCTCGAATCCCTGCATGGGCACCCGGAAGGCCATGAGTTCGCCATCATCGGTCATGTCCAGTTCGCTGAGCAGGCCCGTGATGCCGAATCCCTGGCGCTGTATCTCCACCGGCTCGTTGCGCAGGTAGCCGTCGGTACGGGTCTCTTCCCGCCAGGTCAGGGGCCCGGTGTACTGGGCCTGGGGCACCAGGACGGTGAGGCCATCCTCGTTGCCGTGAAGATGCCGGCGCTGAGCCAGGAGCCAGAGGTGCTGGGCCACGCCATTGTCCAGCGCGATGACCGTGCCGTCATGGGGCAGCAGAACGTCGCGGCCGATGCGGCCCCGATAGGCCACCAGCACGCTGTCGGGGCCCACGATGCTGAGCAGGGTGTCGCCCGTGCCCGTCACCAGCAGGGTGCTCACAAGGTCCAGATCGGGCAGGTGCACGATGGTGCGGGTGGTGAGCATCTGGGGCTGGGGGGCGCTGATCTGGGCTTCGCCCTGGATGACCAGGGTGTCGCCGTAGGCCTCCACGTGGAAGGCTTCGCGGCCCATGGACTGTCCGCCCAGGCCGAATTCGAAGAAGTAGTCGCCCGAGGGCACGGCCAGGGCCGGCAGGGCGAGCAGCAGGGCGAAAAGTGCGAGCGGGGCTTTCATGGGCATCCTCCGGTTCGAGACGGGGGGCAGAATAGGTCGGGTGCCTTGTGGAATCAAGCACATACCCCGGTGAGCGCTCTTGATTCCAGGGCTACCCCGTGATACTTCTGTCCATCCAGCCGCATCAGGAGAGTAGCAATGAATCCAGCGAGTCCGCGCATGAGGCCATCCCAGGCGGGGTGGATCGAGGTGATCACCGGGGGGATGTTCAGCGGGAAGAGCGAGGAGCTCATCCGACGCCTGCGCAGGGCCCGTATCGCCCGACAGCGGGTACAGGCCTTCAAGCCCAGCATCGACGACCGTTTTTCGGCCAGCGAGATCGTCTCCCACGACCGCAGCCGCGTGGATTCCGAACCCGTAGACGATCTTTCCGCGCTGCGGCGTGCCCTCCATCCGGACACCCAGGTCATCGGTATCGACGAGGCCCAGTTCCTGGGCCCCGGCCTCGTGGAGTTCTGCGAGGAGATGGCTGGGCAGGGGCGCCGGGTCATCGTGGCGGGCCTGGACATGGACTACCGGGGCGAACCCTTCGAACCCATGCCCAACCTGCTATCGGTGGCCGAGGAGATCACGAAGACCCACGCGGTCTGCCTGGTCTGCGGCGCCCCGGCCCTCTATTCCCAGCGTATCGTGGAAGGGGGCGAGCGGGTGATGGTGGGGGCCGAAGAAGTCTACGAGCCCCGCTGCCGGGAGCACTTCGATCGGCCCAAGCGCGAGGGCGAGTGATGGAGGGCGACTGGTCCCAGGTTCCCGAGCGTCTCGTCGAGGTGAAGGCGCGCATGGCGGCCGCCGCGGAGCGCGCAGGCCGCCGCGCCGAGGATCTACGTCTGGTGCTGGTGAGCAAGAATTCTCCGCCGGAGGCCGTGCTCGCGGCCTACGATGCCGGCCACCGGGAGTTCGGCGAGAATCGGGTGCAGGAGGCGCTCTCCAAGATCGACGCCCTGCCCGCCGATGTGGTCTGGCACCTGGTGGGGCACCTCCAGAGCAACAAGGTCAACAAGGTCCTGGGTCGTTTCGACCTCATCCATTCCCTGGATTCCCGGGGCCTGGCCGAGCGCCTGTCCGAGAAATCCCTGGCCCGTGAAACGATCACGCCGGTGCTGGTGGAGGTGAATTGCTCCGGCGATGAATCCAAGCACGGCCTTGCCATGGACGAGGCCCGCGACTTCACCCTGGATCTGGCCGGACTGAAGGGCATCTTCGTGGACGGGCTCATGACCATCGGACCCCTGGCCGGCGGCGCGGAAGGGGCCCGCGAGGCCTTTGCCGGGCTGAGGGAGATCCACCAATCGCTTCGGCGGGAGGAGCATCCGTCCCTGCCTCTGCGGGAACTGTCCATGGGCATGACCGACGACTTCGAGATCGCCGTGGAGGAGGGCGCCACGATCCTCAGGGTGGGAAGGGCCGTCTTCGCGGGCTGAACTCGCAAATCCCGTTGCATTCGCGCACTAAGTCGAATAAATTGCGCCCCTTAGTAACGGTGTCCACCGAGGCGGAGGCTCATGTCCCAGCTCTATTCCCGCGTCCAGGAAACGGCGAGCGCCCTCGAGGCGCGGGGACGATCCGCGCCCGAACTGCTCATCCTCTACTATGGAGGGCAGCCCGAGGCTCTGGTCGAGGGACTGAGCGACGAGGGTTCGCCAGGCGCTCTGCCCCACCTGCCCGACCAGGGGCGGCTCTATGGCGACGGGAAGCTTCGGCTGCTTACGGGCGCGCCCTGCTTTCATGACGGATTTTCCATGGAATCCATCGCCCAGCTTCCAAGGGCCATGGGCCTGCTGGGCCTGAAGCGACTGATCCTGGCCGGACCGGGCACGATGCTCGCACCGGAACTGGAAGCCCAGGCTCTGGTAGCGGTGAGCGATCACCTCAACCTCACGGGGGACAGCCCCCTGGTCGGCCCCCACGAGCCTCGACTCGGCAAGCGCTTTCCCGACATGGGCGAGGCCTGGTCGCCGAAGCTGAGATCGCTGGTGGGCCTGTCCGAAGGCGTGCTGGCGGGGCTGTCCGGCCCCGGGCAGTTGACGCCGGCACAGCTCGCGCATCTGAAGGAAATGGGCGCCCAGATGGCGGACTGGCGTTTCCTGCCGGAGAACCAGGCCGCCGTTCACATGGGTGTGGAAGTGCTGGGGCTCTGCTGGCCCCGTAGGAAGGAAGAGGGCGAAGCGCCCTCCGCAAAGACCATGGAGGCGCTGCGTTCGATTGTGGACGCGGTCCTCGAACACGGAGACGAGTCATGAGCGACGCGAAGACCACCGAACGATTTCCCAGCCTGTCCATCTACGCGAATCCCGTGGAGATGGAAAAGGCGATTATCGGCTGGTGGGAAGAGCATCGCATCTTCGAGAAGACCCAGGAGGAGCACAAGCACCTTCCGAGCTTCGTATTCTACGATGGTCCACCCACGGCCAACGGATCGCCGGGCGTGCATCACATCATCAGCCGTCTTGCCAAGGACTCGATCTGCCGCTTCAAGAGCATGACCGGGCACCACGTGCTGCGAAAGGCGGGCTGGGACACCCATGGCCTGCCCGTGGAGCTCGAGGTGCAGAAGGTCCTCGGCCTGAAGGATAAGAGCGACATCGAGGAGTACGGCGTGGCGAACTTCAACGCCAAGTGCCGCGAGAGCGTCTTCACCTACGAGAAGGAATGGCGGGAGATGACCCGCCGCACGGCCTACTGGCTCGACCTGGACAATCCCTACATCACCCTGCACCAGGAGTACGTGGAGTCGGTCTGGTTCCTCCTCAAGAGCTTCTTCGACGCAGGGCTCATCTACCAGGGCTACAAGGTCATGCCCTACAACCCGCGGTTGGGTACGGTCTACTCCAGCCACGAGGTGGCCCAGGGCTACGCCGACGTCACCGATCCGTCCATCACCTTCCGGCTGAGGCTGAAGGATCGGGAGAACGAGAGCCTGCTGGTCTGGACCACCACGCCCTGGACCCTGCTGTCCAACGTGGCGGCGGCGGTGCATCCCAATCTGGACTACGTGAAGGTGCGCCTGGAGGACGGCGAAGTGCTGCACCTCGCCGAGGCGCGCCTGGAGGCCCTTGGCAAGGTGGAGTACGAGGTCCTCGAGAAGGTCAAGGGCCGCGAGCTGGTGGGGCTCGAGTACGAGCGCCTCTACGATCACATGCCCGTGGGGGAAGGCAAGCGCGCGGCCGTGGTCGTGCAGGCCGACTTCGTGAGCGCGGAAGACGGCACGGGTATCGTGCACATGGCTCCGGCCTATGGCGCCGACGACTACGACGTGGGCCGCAAGCAGAACCTGTCCTTCGTGGCGGCCGTGGGAGCCGACGGCCTGGTGGATGCCAGGGTCGAGCCCTTCGCCGGCCTCGATTTCAAGGCCGCCGATCCGCCCATCATGAAGGACCTGAAGGCGCGAGGGCTCCTCTACGCCCAGGAGACGGTGAAGCACAGCTATCCGCACTGCTGGCGCGACAAGGGACCGCTCATGTACTTCGCCCAGCCGGCCTGGTTCATCGAGACCACCAAGCTCAAGGACAAGTTCATCGAGGCCAACAACCAGGTGAACTGGTACCCCGAGGAAGTCGGTCGGCACCGCTTCGGCAACTGGCTGGAGGGCAACATCGACTGGGCTCTCAGCCGGGACCGCTTCTGGGGCACGCCGCTTCCCATCTGGCAGACCGAGGACGGCAAGAACGTCTGCGTGGGCAGCGTCGACGAACTTCGCGAGCTGGCCGGCGGCTCCCTGCCCGAGAACTTCGACGTGCACAAGCCCTTCATCGACGAGGTGGAGCTGAAGCATCCCGAAACGGGACAGCCCATGAAGCGCGTGCCCGAGGTCATCGACGCCTGGTTCGATTCGGGCTCCATGCCCTTCGCCCAGTGGCACTGGCCCTTCGAGAACGAAGATCTTTTCGAGGACCAGTTCCCCGCCGACTTCATCTGCGAGGGCATCGACCAGAGCCGCGGCTGGTTCTACAGCCTGCTGGCCATCTCGGTCTTCATGCGGGGCAAGGCGCCCTACAAGAACGTGCTCGTCAACGAGATGGTGCTCGACGCCAAGGGCAAGAAGATGAGCAAGAGCCTGGGCAATCGGGTGGATCCCTGGGAAGTGCTCGACAGCGAGGGCGGCGATGCCATCCGCATGTACATGGCCATGGCCAGCCCGGTGTGGCAGCCCCTGAAGTTCGACAGGGCCGGGCCCCGGGAGATGAACTCCAAGACCCTGGGCACCCTGCGCAACACCTACGGCTTCCTGGCGCTCTACGCCAACCTCGACGGATGGACCCCCGGCAGCGCCGAGGCCGAGTTCGGCCTTCTGGACCGCTGGATCCGCTCCCGCTTCGAAACCCTGGTGGCCGAAACCCGCCGCCACATGGAGTCCTACGACATCACCCGCGCCCTGAAGGGCGTGAGCTACTTCATCATGGAGGAGCTCAGCAACTGGTACGTGCGCCGCAATCGCCGCCGTTTCTGGAAGGGCGAGATGAGCCCCGACAAGGCGGCGGCCTACGAGACGCTCTACGGCGTGCTGGAGGGGGCCTGCCGCCTCGCCGCGCCCTTCGTGCCCTTCGTCACCGAGGTCATCTGGCGGAACCTGCAGGGCGAGGACGCGGGCAGCGTGCACCTGGCCGACTATCCGGAGAGCCGCGCCGAACTCATCGACACGGAACTCGAGGAGAAGATGGAGGCCCTGCTCAGCCTCGTGGGACTGGGACGCGCCCTGCGCAACGTGAGCGGCCAGAAGGTCCGCCAGCCCCTGGCGGAGTTCCAGGTGGCGGGGCCCTCTTCCGTGCAGAAGCTTCTCGAGGACGCCGAACTCATGGAGCAACTCACCGACGAGCTGAACGTGAAGCGGATCAGCTTCCTCACCGATCCCGAGGATCGTCTGAGATTGGTGGTGAAGCCCCGCTTCAAGGTGCTGGGCCCCAAGCTCGGCGGATCCATGAAGGCCGTGGCCGCGGCCCTGGCCACCCTCGACGCCGCCGCGGTGCAGAGGGCCTGGGACGATGGGGCGGTGAGCGTGGAGTCTGACGGACGCCGCTTCAGCCTGAGCCGCGAGGAACTCGACTTCGCCGCCGAGGCCGCCGATCCCTGGGTGGGCGGCATGGAAGGCCGCATGCTGGGCGCCCTGAACACCGAACTCGACGAAGCGCTGGAACGCGAGGGCGTTTTCCGCGAACTGGTCAACCGGGTTCAGAACATCCGCAAGAACTCCGGCTTGGAGGTCTCCGACCGCATCGCTATCGAGTGGTCGGGCGACGCCCTCTTCGCCGAGGCCCTGGCCGAGTGGGGCGACAGGCTCCGCGAGGAAACCCTGGCCCTCGACCTGGAACAGGGCGAGGCCGCCGCCGGCGAGAACTTCGAGATCGCCGGGAAGGAGATCCGCATTGCCATCCGGAAGGCCTAGGCCGAATTGGGGAGTCTTCTTCCCCGCAGTGATCCTGATCCTCTTCATGGATCTGGTGAGCAAGGAGATGGTGGTGTCCGGCCGCTGGGGCGGCACCATCATTCCCGGTCTGCTCGATTTCACGCCGGTGACCAATCCCGGCGCGGCCTTCGGGCTGCTGCCCGGCGCTCGCTTCTTCTTCGTGGCCATCAAGGCCCTGGCCGCCCTGGTCATCCTGCGACTCGTGGCCAAGGGGCGTACGGGCGAGGGCGGCTGGATGCTCATCCCCCTGGCCATGATCATGGCCGGCGCCCTGGGCAACCTCTTCGATCGCTTCCGCGGCAACGGCGAGGTGGTGGACTTCGTCGATTTCCACATCGCCGGGCACCACTGGTACATCTGGAACGTGGCCGACGCCTCGGTGAGCGTGGGGGCCGCCCTGGTGGCCCTGCATCTTCTCTTCGCGCACCGGCGCGAGCGGGGCGCCTGATGTCCGCCGAGGAGCGGGATTTCACGGTCCCGCCCGAAGCCGAGGGCCGTCGCCTCGATCGTTTCCTCCAGGACGCCTATCCCGATTTCAGCCGCGCCTATATTCAACGATTGATCCGCGAGGAGGCAGTCCTCGTGGACGGCAAGAAGAGCAAGACGGGTCTGGGCCTGAGAAGCGGGCAGCGTATTCGCGTCGCGATTCCCGAACCCGAAGTCATGGACCTCACCCCCGAGGACGCGCCCCTGGACATCGTCTTCGAGGACGAGCACCTGGCGGTGGTGGACAAGCCCGCCGGCCTGGTGGTGCATCCCTCGGCCGGCCACGGCAAGGGCACCCTGGTCCACGCCCTGCTGCACCATCTGGACAGCCTCTCGGGCATCGGCGGCGTGCAACGGCCCGGCATCGTGCATCGCCTGGACAAGGACACCAGCGGACTCATCCTGGTGGCGAAGAACGACCTCGCCCATCGCAGGCTGTCGGAGATGCTGGCCGAGCGGGAGATCCGCCGGGAATATCTTGCCCTGGTTTGGGGGCGCCTGGCCCAGGACGAGGGGATCATAGAGGGGAACATCGGTAGGGATCCGCGGCACCGGCAGCGCATGGCGGTGCTCGAGGAGGGGGGCAAGCCCGCCGCCACGGGATACCGGCGGTTGAACCCATTCGGCGAATTCGACTATATTCGCCTCGCCCTGAAGACGGGACGAACCCATCAGATCCGGGTTCACCTCTCGCACATCGGGCATCCCGTGCTGGGAGATCCGCTCTACGGTGGGCGCCGCCGCAAGACCGGCGCCCTCGGGCGGGCCGATCGCGAGCGGGTGAGGGAGATCCTGGAGATTTTGCCGAGGCAGGCCCTCCATGCCGCCAGTCTCGTCTTTCGCCATCCGGCCGAGGACCGGCAGATGGCCTTCGAGTCCCCCCTGCCCGGGGACTTCGCGCGGGTGCTGGAGATGCTCAGGGAGAACGAAAACCGAAGCAAGGAGACTGCATGAATATCAAGGTGCGTGAAGAGGGAGCCGTCACGATTCTGGAGATCAGCGGCAAGATCATGGGTGGCCCCGACGCCGAGCAGTTCCATGGACTGATCAAGGAACTCCTGACCGACGGAAAGACCAAACTCCTGGTCAACCTGGGCAAGGTGAATTGGATCAACTCCACGGGCCTGGGCATCCTCATCGCGGGCTATACCTCGGTGAAGGATTCCGGCGGCCAGTTCAAACTGCTCAACGTCTCCGAGCGGATCGATTCGATCCTCATGGTCACCAAGCTCGCGGGCATCTTCGAGTCCTACGACGACATGAGCGAAGCCATCGCCAGCTTCGGAGACTGATGAGCGGCCAAGGGCAGAACGGAACCATCCATCTGGAGATCCCCAGCGATTTCCGCTGGCTGGACGTGCTCAACGCCAGCCTCATGGCAGTGGCCGAGGAGATGCAGTGGGACGGCGATTTCACCAACGCCGTGTCCATCTCGGCCATCGAGGCCGCCAGCAACGCCGTGGAGCACGGCAATGCCATGGACGCGGGCAAACGCGTCTGCATGCAGATCCGCGTGAGCGGAGGCAAGTTCGTCATGGGGGTCTGCGACGACGGTCCCGGCGTGGACGAGTCGGTGCTGGCGCGGCCCCTTCCCAGTCCCGACGACCTCTCCCTGCGCGGTCGGGGCTTCTCCATCATGAAGGCACTCATGGATGACATCCGCTTCCTGCGGAGTCCCGACGGGCGCTTCCTCCTGGAATTGGAAAAAGCCCTGCCAGAGCCCGGCGAGGCGGAATGAAGGGCCAGCCTTCCCGCGGGCGCGTGCTCGCCATCGATCCCGGCGAGGTGCGCGTGGGGCTGGCGCTCTCCGATCCCGAGGGCATCACGGCCCAGGGGCTCGAGACCTTCGTGCGCGGTCGGGGCGGGCTCCTCGATCATCTGGGCGCACTCATCGAAGAAGCGGGCGTCACTCTCATCCTTCTCGGCTACCCTCTCAACATGGACGGCAGTGTGGGCGATCGGGCCGAGAGTTCCGAACGCTTCCGCGACATCCTCGTGGATCGCTTCGACCTGCCGGTGATCCTCCGCGACGAACGACTCAGCACCGTGGAAGCCCGCAAGGCCTTCCCGCCCGGCTCCAAGAAGGATTGGGACGCCGTGGCCGCGGTGCTGATGCTCCAGGCCTACCTAGACCAGGCGGATGAGGAATGAAACGCCGGCTGAAGGGCAATCGTCTGGTGCTGATCCTCCTGCTCCTGCTCATCCTGGATCTGGCGGCGGCGCTATGGGCCTCCTGGTCCATGGTGCCCGCGGGCAGCGGCGAGGAGGTCCTGGTGCGCATTCCCCAGGGCCTGAGTTCCTCGGCCATCGCCGACAGCCTCAAGGCCAAGGGGGTGCTCAAGGGCACACGGCTCTTTCGCCTGGCCCTGCTCCTCGGCGACGAGGACCTGAAGGCGGGGCGCTATCTCTTCCGCAAACCCCAGGCGCCGGGGCGCGTGCTCTCGAAACTCCGGCGCGGGGAGACCGAGAAGATCTGGCTTCGCATTCCCGAAGGACTCTGGATGGACGAGACGGCCGGTCTCATCGCCCGGCAACTGGATCTGGATTCCCTCAAGCTCTCCACGAGCATGAGAGGATCTTCGGGCTTCAAGTATGAATTCCTGGAGGGGGCCGACGATCTGGAGGGGGTGCTCTTTCCCGACAGCTACGCCTTCGAGTATCCCGTGAGCGAGGCGGACGTCCTGCCCCGGCTGCTGGGGCGCTGCGACGAGGTGCTGCGGCGTCTGCAGTCCGAGTACTCCCTGGAGGAGACCGGCCTGAGCCTCCGCGAGTGGATCGTTCTGGCCTCCATCGTGGAGGCCGAGACCATGCTGGACTCGGAGCGGGAACGCGTGGCGGCCGTCTATCGGAATCGGCTGCTCAAGGGCATGAAGCTGGAAGCGGATCCCACGGTGATCTACGGGCTGGGCAAGCGCAGGAAGCGTCTCTACTACAAACACCTGGATCAGCCGTCTCCCTACAACACCTATCGAAACGAGGGCCTGCCGCCAGGGCCCATCTGCAGCCCCGGGGAGCGGAGCCTCGAAGCGGTCCTGAAGGCCGACCTGAGCGATCCCAGTCTCTACTTCGTGGCCCGAGGCGATGGGGGGCACTTTTTTTCCGTTACTTTCCAGGAACATCTTGAAAAGGTTGAAATGGTCCGCAATGGCCGAAAGGAACCGTAGCACTGATATCGCCGGATCCTGATTCAGCCGAAATTCCCATCGCCGAGATCTCAAGCTCAGAACTCCCTAAAGCATTGCGGGACAAGAAAGAAGCCCCGAGAGTACCCTCCACTGGTTGAACAGCCTCCCCCCAAGCCCAAGCCGGCCGCGTGGATTCCCCACTCCTGGGCGAGATGGCCCAAGATGTGCTACCTGGAAGATTTGCGGCGGTTTTGGCCGATTCTTCATCCATCTCCCTGGTGGAGAAGGAGGAGGCTCTGGCCTTCGCTGCGCAGCAGGGTTTCCCCGTGCGGGTCAGCCGTGCGAGGGAATGGAGCTGGGAATACCGGGCCCATGGCCGGGTCGACGTCTCCAATGGATGTCCGAGCTGATCGGGATCATGGGGGCATCGCCGAGACCGCAGAGTTCGAGTTCCTGCTTCCAGACGGAATCCTCAGCGACCGTTCCGACCTCGGCCCGGAGCCGACGCCGAGCGTCGCTTTAAGAGTCCGGGCCTCCATAGAGGAGGCGGAACTGCTCGAAGAGGATATCCAGCGCCTTGCCCGCGCGAGAGGCCTCTCGGTCTGGAACCGTCCCGCCCGCGCTTGCCTGGGCAGTCGAATCCCTCGCCTCCATGAGCCGAGGGATGAGATTGCGGGCCAGGAAGCGAACGCGGAGAGGATCCTTCGCGATGGGGCTCCCCGGGCCATCGGGTTCGCCGGCAAGGGGATCCGGCCCGAGTCCCGCCGCGTTGGAACCGGATGCGCGCGGGTTGCATTCGGCAGGGAAAGAACCTAGCTTCCGGACTCTGCCCACTATTTGAAGAGGTGTCACAGGTATGAAACAGACGGCTTTTTTCAGGCTATTTCTGGCCGGATTGGCGTCAATCATCATCGGTTACGTCACCCTGGCCGCCGGTAGCATGACCTGGGCTCCGTTCTTACTGGTTCTGGGATACTGTCTTCTGATCCCCTGGGCCCTCTTCAAACTGGGACATTCCGGCAATGGAGGCTCAAATGCTGCCTCCGGGGGCGAGTAGCTCAGCTTGGTTAGAGCACCTGCCTTACAAGCAGGGGGTCACAGGTTCAAGTCCTGTTTCGCCCACCTGGGAGGGCTGCACAATCATCAGCCAGACAGACTGTTAAGTAGTTTTTTAGGCTGATGAAAGGCAGTTGACCCTATTAAGAGGCTCTGGTATAATTGCCGGACCACAGGAATCACTCCCTGCGGGGAGTTGCTCATCCCTTCGGGGATGGCTTCAAAGGTTGGACATCTTAAGGATTTCCACCGGCGAAACCCCTGCATTGCCCTTGCTTGTGCTACAACCGAGCGCGCCATCCGGTACTTGCCAGTCAGAGTCCGGGCGGTAAGCTCCATGCGACTCTTTGTAGGAGGTATTTCTGCCAATGACTAGCAGGAAACTTTTCGCGACCCTCGTCGCTCTTGCGCTGGTAGGTTTCGCGAGCTTCGCTTCCGCCGACATCATCGACCCTGACGAGTCTTTCGCGACCATCGTTGCGGAAGGCGGCATGACGGCGTCGCCCGGCGGCTATGAAGCTATCGGTCCTAACCATACGATCGATGTCTATGTGAATGACCAGTTCGGTGATCCCGTGGAAATCCTCGCCACCGACATCTGGCTCCAGCATGAAGACGTCGTCTGGTGTGAAGGTGGCGTCGTTGCCGACAGCTCGACCTTCGCTCCTGATGAAGGCCACACCACTTTCACCAGCGTTGCCCGCGGCGGTGTCGATCAGGGTAACGACAGTGCTGGTTGGAACGAGTGTTCGGCCATCATGCTCGACGTCATTGCTCTCGGATACGTCATCGATACCGTGAACCTTTCGATCAACAGCCAGGATCTGAACGGTGACGGCACCGTGAACACCCAGGACTGGGCGAAGTTCGGTCGCTGTAAGGGCGACGCGAACGAGGGCCAGCCCGGCTGCTCTTGTGCCGATTACAACGAAGAATACTACGATCCGGGTACAACGAACGTGGACATCGCCGACCAGGCGCAGTTCGCGAGCCAGTACAACCTGAGTGACTGCCCCTAAATCGATCGACTAGTCGATCGGTCTTGGGGCTGTGTGTTTGTCTGGATTCTCACCTGTGAGTGAGAGGCCAGCGGGAGGCACGCCTCCCAAACCTGACAGCAAGTGCTACAACCGGAGGTATTGCTCAATGATTAAGAAAGTGATCGTCGTTGCCGCGATGGTGCTTTTCGCTGGCGTCGCCAATGCGGATGTCATCGGAGTCTTTGCGGATGACCAGGGTGGTGCCTGCACCGCCATGATCATGCCCTACGTCCCCGTGGACATCTTCATCATGGCCATCCTGACCGAGACTTTCGACGGTGGTATCACCGCCGCCGAGTTCAAGGTGACCAACTGGCCCGGAAACCCCGGCTACCCGACCGGCATCACGAACATCGCTTACACGTCCGATCTCATCATCGGTGATATCGAGACTGACCTGTCCATCGCTTGGCCTGGACCCCAGGGCGCCGGTAACGGCTTTGTCCTGATCGGTTCCGCCAACCTGACCATGTTCGACCCGGCCTGGATCGGTCCGGATCACATGATGCAGGTTGAGGCTGGCGACGAGTGCGCCTGCCTAGTGACCGTGGATGACATCTTCGAGATCCACGAAGCCCAGGGCGGCCTGTTCTGGTTCAACTGCTCAATCCCCGAGGAGTGCGTCTGCCTGCTGGAGACCGCCACCGAGGAGACCAGCTGGAGTTCCGTCAAGGCCCTGTTCTAGGTTGGTTGAGTAAATGCGATTGATGGGGGCCGTCGCCCGGCGGCGGCTCCCAAGAGTTCCAGCCGAACGGAAAAGAGACGTCTCCGGCTGGATTACGACAGAGCCTGCGGGATGCTTCGCGAAACCCGCGCCGGACTGTCACAATGAGAATCGAAGCGGGATAGCTTCAAGACTCATCACATCAAGGAGTTGCAACATGAAGAAACTGATGGTCGCTCTGCTGATGCTGACCGCCATGACCAGCTTTGCTTCGGCCGACTTCATCGGTATTTTCACCGATGAAAACGGAACCGACTGCCATGCTGACATTATCGAGTACGAGCCTCTGGTCGTGCACGTCATGGCTTACATCCCCAACGTTCCTGGGGGCATCACTGCTGCGGAGTTCAGCATCGCCAACTATCCCGGCAACCCCGGGTACCCCACTGGCACCGCCACCGAGACCTGGGACAGTGACCTGGTCATCGGCGACGTGACTTGGGACTTCTCCATCGCCTTCAGCGAGCCGATTTACGGTCCTTTCGCGCATCTCGGAGCCATCGAGTTCCTGATGTTCGATCCGCTGTGGATCGGTGAGGACTACATCATGACCGTGGCGCCCGGCAACGACTGCGCGTGCCTGGTCGTGGTCGACGACCTCTTTGAGATCGTCGATGTTGATGGTGGCCAGTTCACCTTCAACTGTGTCCAGACTAGCTGCCTGTGCCTCGAGGACACTGCGACTCAGGATAGCAGCTGGAGTGCCGTCAAGTCCCTGTTCTAAACTCGGACCTGACCTGAGCATCATCCGCCGCCCTTCGGGGCGGCGGTTTTTTTTGTGCCCATATGGAATTCTGAACTTGAACAAAATAAGGAACTTAGATTAATTGACAGCAATAGGAGCCGGTGATATTTTACCTCACCGAGCAACCCGGCCACGCCTTCCACTCCTGATTTGGAGGTCATTCAGGATGTACAAACTGCTCACTTTCGCTCTCATTTCGCTGCTCGCGATCCCGGCTCTGGCGGCCGATCCCGTCATCGGAATCTTCGCCGATGAGACGCCCGCGGCTGAGAACTGTTACGCCACGATCACTCCCTATGTGCCGACCATGCTTTACGTCATCGCCACCTGGGATGTCGGTGCCATGGGTCAGGGCATCACGGCAGCTGAGTTCAAGATTGATAACTTCCCCACCAATGACGGCTATCCCGACGGAACCGTCACGGTGAACCACACCACGGATCTGATCATCGGCGACATCTGGGGTGACTACTCCGCCGCCTGGTCTACTCCTCAGGATGAGGGAAGCCAGTTCACGATCTGCTCCATCGAGGTTCTCGCCTTCGATGCCGCGTGGATCTCCGGTGAGGTCGTCTCCACGGTCGTTGTTGGCGACGATTGCAGTTGCCTCGTGCTCGTCGATGACCTTTTCGAAATCCACGATGCCACCGGTGGCAAATTCACTTTCAATTGCGGGGCTCCGCCCTGCGATTGCGGCATCGTCGCTGCGGAACCTTCTACCTGGAGTTCCGTGAAGGCACTGTTCTAGCTTCACCGCTGGCAGTAAATCGCATCTACGCACCCCGGTCCCATACCGGGGTGCGTTTTTAGCAAACTCAATAACGGCAACAGCTTGACACTGGTTTTGCAAGGGCGTAGCTTCCCCCTTGATCACCATCCTCCCCTGCCCCCATTGGCCCCATCACGGAGGAATTCCATTGAAACATCCGCGAGCGCTTTCCAGGGCTGCCTGGACCCCTGCCCTGATGATCCTGCTATGGGCCGCGCCCGCTCCTGCTCTCGATTCCGTTCTCGAAGTGGTCTCCAATGAACCCGGCGGTATCGAGCTGTTGCTGAAGTGGAACGAGACAAGCTTTCCGGGATCCGGCGAAGGTCTTCGCCTGGAACTGTCCCAGTGCGGATTCTCCGGTGAGCCCGGCGATCCCATGATGCCCCGTTTCCATCGGCTCGTCGCGATTCCCCCCGGCATGCGCGCCGAACTCGACTTCCAGGTCATCGCGAGTCGAGTTGTCGAGGGTCTGCCCTTGCCCTATCCCACGCCGCATCGGATTAACGGCCTGGAGGAGGATCCTCTCTACCGCGAGGATTTCATCCGCAACGAGGTAGCCTTCGCACTGAGTCGATCGATGGGGGCGCGCCTCGAGGAGCCCCGCAGATTGCGTGACCTGCGCATCGCGTCGCTGGTGGTGGAACCCATGTCCTGGGATCCGGCTTCCGGACTGCGCCTGGCCACGGAGATGCGAGTCAGTGTTCGATTCCTGCCCGATCCGACTAACTCCGATCGAAACATGCATGGGGTCCTTCGCGGCGATCGCGTCTGGGACTCCCTCTACGGCGCGGCCCTCCTCAACAGCGAATGGGTGGAGGACTGGCGCCGCCGCGTCCCGGCCAAGAGCCTCTTCGCCGAGCGGGATCGTCAGACCGAATCTCTCTTCACACTCAAGACGAACGATAGCGGGCTCTTCGGTGTGACCGGATCCGAGCTCATCGCCGCCGGGGTGCCGGCCGGAACCGAGTTCAGCGAAATCGCCCTCTTCGAACGTCGATTCCAATGGGACGAGTTCGAGCAGCCCGACTATCAGGAAATCCCCGTGGCCCGAATCTTCCGCGATGTGAACGGTGACGGAAACCTGGATGCCGATGACAAACTCGTCTTCCTGGGGCGCCGCCTCAAGGACCAGCCCGACAGCCTGGACTTCGCGGAATGGTACGGCAGAGAGGGCAGTGTCTTCCTGGCCCTGAACTCCGACCTGGCCCTGGACATGCAGCCCCGCGCCGCCTGGCAGGAGGACGGCAGCTGGACCGTTCCGAGCAGCTTCGACCGTCGTTTCACCGACTGGGGAGAGGTCTACACCTTCAGTCTGCCTCCGCATTCCTACTATGCGGATCCCCCTCTGGACTACTGGTTGGAGAATCTCCACTTCTTCAACCACTGGAACGTGCAGTCCCTGAACCTCAGGATTCCCAGTCCCGCCTACCTCGAGGGCAGCGAGGCCCATCTCACGGTGAAGAACTCGGGATACAACCGAGCCGATCCCCTTCGCACCTTCGACATGATCTTCACCAACGACGACGGCACCGAGACCGTCCTCGAGCAGATGTTCTCGCAGTACAACTACGAGGGCCTCTACGAGACCGACCTGGATCCGGGGGTCCTGGCCGACGGCGAGGGCAACCTGCTTGTCGATCGCGTCGACTCCTCGTTATTCCGCACCATGGTCAAGTGGTGGGACCTCGAATACCTGTCGCGCTATGCGGTCTGGAACGACTCGCTGCTCTTCACCAACGGATCGGATCTGGGCGCCCTCGAGTTCCAGGTCGAGGGCCTCACGCGTGGGTACGAGAACTGGATCCTCGTGAAGAGCTCCGCCGACACGCCCGTCCTCTATGAGCTCGGCCCCGAGAACGAATCGGGTGGCGCGGGCGACTACGGTCTGCAGTTCCGCGATCAGGTGAACGAGGATGGCACCTGGTGGCTCGCCGACGAGAACATGCTTCTCAGCCCCCGCATCGAGAGCAGCGCTCCGGTGTCGGTGCTGCAGGATCCGGGCCCCTACGACCTGCTGGTCATCAGTCACGAGGACTTCCTCGCGCCGGTGGAGGACCGCTATGTGCCCTATCGCGAGGCTCAGGGCTATCGCGTGAAGGTGCTCGGCACCCAGGAAGTCTGGGACATCTTCTACGGCGGCGCGCGGGAGGCCATCGGCCTGCGCAACGCCATCCGCTTCGCCTATCAGCAGTGGGGCATCGAGGCCGCGCTGCTCGTGGGGGACGGTTCCAAGGATTCCCGAGTCATCGGCGAGTTCGGGCGCGAAGACTTCATGCCGGCGCATTTCATCCACGAGTCCGTGGAAGGGGTCAATGAAGTGGTGGCCCTGGACGAGTGGGTGGCGAGCTTCGGCTACAACCAGTGGCCCTCGGTGATGTTCGGGCGGATTCCGGCGAGCACCGTGGATGACATGGAAACCTATATGGACAAGCTCGAGTGCTTCGAGGCCACCGAATCCTACGAAAACTGCGAGGCCGGTGGCGATTGGAGATCCAAGGGACTCATGATAGCCGACGACGACTGGAGCTATTCCGGGCTGGGTGAGCCCTCCGTCCCGGTCTACTCCGAGCGCTACTTCCGCATCGGCCAGGAGGAGGCGCTGGATCGTATCGCGGGTTCCGTGGTCAACGATTCCGAGTGGGGTTTCCCCGATGGATTCGTGGGGGTTCCCTTCTTCGAAGAGGTCATCACCGTGCCCTGGTACGAGGAACACTCGCCGGCGAACTCCAGCGAGATCATCGAGGACCTGAGGCCCGAACTCTGGCCCGTCTTCGTCGACACGCTCTCCCAGGGTTATCTCTTCGCCATGATCCAGAGCCACGCCAATCGAAACCTGCTCACCCACGAGGGGCTCTTCGACAGCAGTTCCAATTCCGATCACGGCGATCACGACTATGTGGAGAACGTGGGCATGCCCTTTATCTGGGCCGTGCTGGGTTGCCACGGAAACGCCTTCTGCCACGACGCCGAGGGGAGCAAGAAGGACTGCATGGGCGAGAAGTTCCTATTCCTCGACCAGAACCGGGGCTCCATCGCCAGCTACGCCAGCGACGGCTACGAATTCCTCTATCCGAACAACAACCTGACCAACGACATCATGGAGATGCTCTTCTGGACGCCCCAGGAGGATCCCGGGATGCCCGTCTTCCCCGAGTGGGTCCTGGGCAGCGTGCTCACCTCCGCGGAGCTTCGTTACGGCGGCTACCAGTCGAGTTTCCGATACAACCTGCTGGGCGATCCTCTCACCCGCCTGGACGGGGGTCCTCCGCGCATCCGCTTCTGGCTTGACGAGGAGGAGATGGACGCCGATGACGTGCTCACCGTGGACAGCGCCGACGACACGGTGCAGGTGCGCGCGGTGATCACCGACGAGGCCTACGTGACCGGCCTCGGTTTCTACGATCCTGCCGGCGGCGCCTTCCCCTTCGAGAGCCGCGCCCTCACCGATTCGGTGGCGGCCGAGCAGGAGGGCCGCGCCCGCGCCTGGGAGATCACCGCCGAGGTTCCCTACGACTTCGACATCGAGGCCCTGGTGGTGGAGGCCACCGACCTATCGGGTCGCCGCTCCACCTTCGAGCTGCCCAACGCGAAGTCCGTGGACTTCTTCGTGGACGAGGACGTCGTCCTGCGGGACGGCCAGTTCGTGCGCTCCGAGGGCCAGCTCAACATCCGCATCAAGGTGCCCCACGTGGGCGTCCCCCCGGGCAGCTTCAAGCTCTACGTGGACGGCGAGGCCACCGGATTCATCGGCATGGGGCAGGGCCTCGCGGGCACGGCCTTCGAGGACTCCCTGGAGTACCGCATCGACTATCCCTACGAGTGGGAGGCCGGTGACCACCAGGTCGAGGTGCTCTACCAGGGCCTTCCCTACGGCGAGATCACCCTCGGGGTGGACAGCCAGGTGCGCCTGCTCTCGGGGCTGGTCTATCCCAATCCCTTCCGGGACATGGCGCTCTTCCGCTACTCGCTCACCGGCGAGGCCGTGGAAGGCAGGCTGAAGATCTACACCCTCAGCGGCCGGCTCATCCGCGACATCGAGATGGCCGAGCTGAGCGAGGGCAACGATCACTGGCTGGAATGGGACGGCCTCGACCAGGACGGCGACAAGATCGCCAACGGTACCTACCTTTTCCGCATGGTGATCAAGGACGTCACCGGAGAAGAACTGGTCTGGCAGGACCGCGTGGTGAGGATGCGCTGATGGGCGAAGAGCTGCTCAAGGCCCTCTCCGAGCTGGTCACCGAGGCCCGCAATCCCGAGACGGCCTATCTCGATCAGCTCGACACCCGGTCGCTGCTGCAGCGACTGCAGGAGCAGGACGCCCAGGTGCCCGCCGCGGTGAACGCGGCCCTCGCCGACATCGCCCGCGCCGCCGACTTCGCGGCCGCCTCTCTCGCCGAGGGCGGCCGCATCATCTACGTGGGAGCGGGCACCAGCGGGCGGCTCGGCGTGCTGGACGCCGCGGAATGTCCGCCCACCTTCGGCATCGATCCCTCGCGGGTGGTGGGACTCATCGCCGGCGGTCCGCCGGCCCTGATAAAGTCGCAGGAGGGCCTGGAGGACAAGCCCGAGCTCGGTGCTTCGGATCTTGCGGCTCTGGATCCCGGCGAGGCCGACACGGTTATCGGCATCAGCGCCAGCCACCGAACGCCCTACACCGTGGGCGCCGTGCAGGAGGCCGAGAGGCGGGGATGTCGCACGGTGTTCATCACCAGCAATCCCGAGGTGGAGGTGCCGGGCCAGGTGGCCATCCGATTGGTGGTGGGGCCGGAGGCCGTCACGGGCTCCACGAGGCTCAAAGCGGGCAGTGCCCAGAAGATGACCCTCAACATGATCTCCACGGCCGCCATGGTGCTCACGGGGCGCGTCTACGGCAATCTGATGGTGGACCTGGTTCCCTGGAGCGAGAAGCTCGAGGAGCGAAGCCGTGGCCTGATCATGACCGTCACCGGCGTGAGCTACGAGCGGGCCGGCGAGCTACTGGCCGAGGCCGGAGGCGTGAAATGCGCCCTGCTCATGGAACTGGCGGGCATCTCCAAAGCCCTGGCCGAAGGCCGCCTCGAGGCGGCGGGCGGACATCTGAGAAAGGCCCTCGAGTCGGGCGATTGACGACTCCCTCCTCCGGATTGACAGGCCTCCGGGCCAAGGTGTAAATTGACCTTCTTCCGTCGAGCCGCCCCCCGTGGGCGGCTCCGGTATTCCGGGCGCGACGGGCGCGACCGGTCCATGCATCGAGAGGATTTTTCCGTGTTCTTCAAGGGCAGAGACCTGCTCTCCCTCGCCGATCTGAGCGACGCGGAGCTGCACGAGATCGTCGCCTTCGCACGCGAGCTCAAGGGGCGTTTCCACGCCGGAGAGCCCATGGACTTCCTGACGGGCGCCCAGCTCTTCTACCTCGATCCCCAGTCCCTGATGGGAGGCTTCAATCCCCTGGCCATCGGCATGGCCCAGTTGGGGGGAGTGGCCACCCAACTCAGCGGCGAGAGCTCACGGGAGAAACTCGGCGAGACCTGGTTGGATCGGGCCCGCCTCATCGACCTGTCCGGTCACGGTCTGGCCGCCGCCGGCCTCGGCGAGCAGTACGGCCAGGCCTTCATGGAGGATCTGGCCGGCGAACTGAAGGCGCCGCTCCTGAACGCCCAGAGCGACCTGGCCGCGCCGCTGCAGGCACTGTCCACCTTGCTCACCCTCATGGAGCGCCGCGGTGAAGAATTGGACGACTCACGCTGCGCGGTCGTCTGGGCGCCGCCGGGACAGGCCCAGAAGCCCATGGGGCTGCCCCTGTCCCTGTCCGAGTTATTCCTGCGCCGGGGAATCCCGGTGAAGATGTCCTGCCCGGCGGGATTCCATCCAGGCGGGGAGATCGCCGAGTACCTGGACGCCTTCCTCCCCGGCGGTTTCGAGCTGGGCGAGGATCCCGGGGAGGCCCTCGACGGCGCCGACCTGGTCTTCTCCATGAACTGGACACCCGAAAGCGGCGAGGAGGATCTCGAATCCCTCGCCGCCATGGGCAGCGAGTTCGCCGGCTGGAAGATGAGCCGCGAGCTGCTCTCCCTCGCATCGCCCCAGGCGACCCTCGGCGGCGGCCTGCCCCAGAGCCGCGACAACGAAATCGAACCGGCCCTCCTCGACGACGACAGGTCCATCCACCTGGAGGAGAGCGCGAATCTTCTGCATGTATCCAAGGCCGTGCTGGCCCTCTTCATGGACCCCGCCATCAGCGGGAGTCCAGAGGACGATCATGACCCGACAGTTCAGTGACGACGATCTCTACGTGATCACCCTCGGCGGCAACGCCGTGCTGCCCATGGGACAGAGTGGAAGCATCGACGAGCAGTTCAATCTGACCCGCGCGACCATGTCCCACGTGGCGAAGCTGTCCCAAACGGGCCTGCGAATGGTGCTCAGCCACGGCAACGGCCCCATCGTGGGGAACATCGTCATCCGCAACGAGTGCGCCAGTCACCTGATCACGCCCATGCCGCTCTTCATCTGCGGTGCCGACAGCCAGGGCGGCATCGGCTTCATGATCCAGAACGCCCTGCGCAACGAGCTCTACCTCGCGGGTTCTCCCCAAGCGGTGGCGACCCTGGTGACCCAGGTCGAGGTGGATCCCAGCGATCCGGCCTTCTCGGATCCCAGCAAGCCCATCGGCCCCTTCTATCGCGAGGACGAGGCCCGTCACATGGAACGGGAAAAGGGCTGGACCATGAAGGAGGACGCCGGGCGCGGATGGCGCCGCGTGGTGGCCAGCCCCGAGCCCAAGCGCATCGTGGAATGGGAGGCCATCAAGCAACTCGTCAACAGCGGCATCCTGACCATCTGCGCCGGTGGAGGCGGCATTCCCGTACGCATGAATCGGGAAGGCCTGCTCAAGGGCGTGGACGCCGTCATCGACAAGGATCTGGCCGCCACGCTTCTGGCCGAAAGTCTCGGCGCCACGGGCCTGGTCTTCGTCACCGGCGTCAAGCGGGTGGCGGTGGGTTACGGAACTCCCGACCAGCGAGACCTGGAGGATGTCCACCTCGAGGAGATCAAGGTCCATCAGGCCGCGGGCGAATTCCCCGAGGGCAGCATGGGGCCCAAGATGGAGGCCGCCATCCGATTCCTGGAGGGAGGCGGACGCGAAGTCATCGTTTGCGCTCCCCAAGACATGGGCGCGGCCATGGAAGGTCGCGCCGGCACCCGTATCCACGCATAGGAGTGATCATGTCACGGTTCTGGATCGTCACGCTTCTGCTTCCACTTCTGCTTCTGGCCTCCTGCGGCGAAGGCGAGAAGAAGGAGGATACGGAGGACACGCTCCGCATCGGCATGGTCTTCGACATAGGCGGGAAGGGGGATCGCTCCTTCAACGACTCGGCCTATCGCGGCCTGACCCAGGCCCGCGACGAGTTCGGGGTGAGCGTGGTGGAGTTCGAGCCCGGTCAGGACTCCGACCGCGAACAGGGCCTGCGCAAGCTGGCATCCCGCGGATTCGATCTGGTCATCGGCGTGGGTTTCCTTTTCACCGAATCCATCCGGGCGGTGGGGGCGGACTATCCCGAGGTGCACTTCGCTCTGGTGGACGGCTACGTGGACGGCATCCCCAACGTGGCCAGCCTGCTCTTTCGCGAGGAGGAGGGATCCTTCCTGGTGGGCGCCCTGGCGGCCCTGAAATCGGAGAGCGGCGTCATCGGTTTCGTGGGCGGCATGGAGGTGGCGCTGATCCGCAAATTCGAGGCGGGATACAGGGCCGGTGCGCAGGCGGTGCGCCCCGACGTGAAGGTCCTGGTGAACTATGCGGGGGTGACGCCCTCGGCCTTCGCCGACCCGGTGAAGGGCAAGGAGCTGACCCTCTCGCAGATCGGCCGCGGCGCTGACGTGATCTTCCACGCCTCGGGCACCACGGGCAACGGCGTCATCGAGGCGGCCCGCCTGAAAGGCGTCTACGCCATCGGCGTGGACTCCAACCAGAACCACATGGCCCCCGGCACCATGCTCACGAGCATGGTCAAGGACGTGGACCAGGCGGTCTACGAGACCATCAAGGGCCTCGTGGAGGGGCGCTTCTCCGGCGGAATCCACGAGTTCGGCCTGAAGGAGGAGGGCCTCTCCTACAGCATCGACGAGCACAACCAGGCTCTGCTCGATGCCGAGATGCTCGCCATCGTCGATTCCCTGGCCGCGGAAATCATCGCCGGCCACATCCAGGTGCCGAAGGAATAGCGTGAGAATCGGGCTGGAGGGGCTGACGAAGAGCTTCCCCGGCGTGAAGGCCGTGGACGAGGTGTCCCTGAATTTCGAGCCCGGCAAGCTCTACGCCCTGGTGGGCGAGAACGGCGCCGGCAAGAGCACGCTCATGAAGCTGCTCTACGGCATGCTTCAGCCCGAGTCCGGGCGCATCACCCTGGACGGCGCGCCCGTCCGCTTCCGGTCGCCGCAAGACGCCATCGGTCGGCGCATCGGCATGGTGCATCAGCACTTCATGCTCGTGGACACCCTCAGCGCCGCCGAGAACGTGGTCCTGGGCGCCGAACCCACCCGGGGCGGACTGCTCGACCTGGAGGCCGCCCGCGAGGCCGTGCGGGGCTACGCCGAACGCTTCCACCTCGACGTGGACCCCGACGCGCCCATGGAATCGCTTTCGGTGGGCGAGGCCCAGCGGGTGGAGATCCTCAAGGTGCTCTACCGGGGTGCCGACTTCCTCATCTTCGATGAACCCACCGGCGTGCTCACTCCCCAGGAGAGCCGATTCCTCTTCGAGATCCTCCGCCGCTTCGTGAGCGAGGGCAAGACCGTGGTGCTCATCACCCACAAGCTCGACGAGGTGCTGGAACTGGCCGACGAGGTGGACGTCATGCGCCGGGGCCGATACGTGGGCCGCGTGTCCCGGGACGAAGCCAGCGCGGAGGGCCTGGCCCGCATGATGGTGGGGCGTGAGGTGCTCTTCCGCGTGGACAAGGGCGCATCGAAGCCCGGAGCGCCCTTGCTGGAGCTGGAGAACCTGGGACTGGAGGCCGGCCCCGACTGCCGGTCCCTGTCCGACATCGACTTCGCGGTTCGGGAGGGCGAGATCTTCGGCATCGCCGGCGTGGAGGGCAATGGCCAGCGGGAGTTGGCCGGTCTGGTCACGGGCCTCTTGCGTCCCCAGCGGGGCATCCTGCGCTTCGGAGGCGAGACCGTCGAGGATCTCACCCCGCGCAAGGCCAGGGAGATGGGCATCGCCCACGTTCCCGAGGATCGACAGCGTACGGGCCTGGTGCTCGACATGGACCTGGGCGAGAACCTCATGCTCGGACAGGAGCGCGACGCCGATCTGGGCCGAGGCGGATGGCTGAGTCCGGGCCGAATTCGAGGCCGGGCCGAGCGGCGCATCGGCGACTTCGACCTGCGCGCGTCCGACGTGAGGCAGGCCGCAAGGGAACTGTCCGGCGGCAATCAGCAGAAGCTCATTCTGGCCCGGGAGCTGGCCTTCGAGCCCAGGCTGCTCGTAGCCAGCCAGCCCACCCGGGGCGTGGACGTGGGCGCCATCGAGGCCATCCACCGCATTCTCATCGAGAGGCGCGACGCGGGCATGGCCGTGCTGCTGTTCAGCTCGGAACTCAGCGAGCTGCTGGCCCTGAGCGATCGTATCGGGGTGCTCTATCGCGGCCGCATGACGGCGGTGCTGGACGCCGTCGATTGCGACGAGGAGGAGCTGGGTCTCTGGATAACCGGGGCGCGAGGAGGGGCCGATGTCGCCTAAGCGCCTGGCCCTGGCCTTCTGGGAAGCCCTCTGGCCGCCGCTATCGGCCCTGGCCCTGACCTTCGTGGTGGGGGGAACCATCATCGCCGCCATCGGCGAGAGCCCCATGACGGTCTTCGCCCTGCTCTTCCGGGAAGGCCTCAGCAGCGCCGACGGATTCGCCCGCGTGCTCAACGACGCCACGCCGCTCATGCTCACGGGCCTGTCGGTAGCCTATGCCTTCCGCGCGGGATACTTCAACATCGGCGGCGAAGGCCAGCTCTACATGGGCGCCTTCGCGGCCATGCTGGTGGCCACGGCCCTGCCGGGACTGCCCCGCCTTCTTGCCATTCCCGTGGCGGTCCTCGCCGCGGCGGCCGGCGGTGGGCTCTGGGGCGCGATTCCCGGCTATCTGCGGGCGCGCTTCGGGGTTCACGAGGTCATCAACACCATCATGATGAACTTCCTGGCGGTGGGCATCACGGGATACCTTGTGGTGCATCACCTCAAGGAACAGGGCCAGATGATTCCCCATACCCCCGAGATTCCCGAGGCCTACCAGCTGCAGGGCTTCGGTCGCAGCGATTGGGGACAGTCCATTGGCCTCGATTCGGCCAATCCCCTGGGCCCCTCGTTGCTACTCGCCCTGGCGGCGGTGGTGCTGGTCTGGCTCATCTTCCGTCGCAGCGTCGAGGGCTATCGCCTGCGGGTGCTGGGGCTCAGCCCGCCGGCCGCGCGCTATTCGGGCATCTCCACCGGACGGCTCACCGTGCGCGCCATGGCGGTGAGCGGGGCTCTGGCCGGGCTCGTGGGCGTTCATGAGGTGCTGCTCTATCGACATCGTTTCCTGGACAACTTCTCCTCGGGCCTGGGCTTCCTGGGCATCGCCGTGGCGCTCATGGGACGCAATCATCCCCTGGGCGTGCTCCTGGCCTCGCTGCTCTTCGGCTTCCTTAACACCGGTGCCCTGGAGATCGACATCTTCACCGAGGTGCCTCGCGAGCTCGTGGTGGTCATGCAGGCCATGGTGATCCTCTTCGTGGTGTCGGCCAGCGAACTGGCCGCGCGCCGGGCGTCCAAGCACCGGAAGGAGAGGGCCGCATGATCGCACTGCTCTTCGGCACCCTTCGTACGGCCACCCCTCTGCTGCTCGCGGGACTGGGGGGCATGTTCTCCGAACGCGGCGGCGTGGTGAACATCGCCCTGGAGGGAATTCTGCTCGTGGGCGCCTTCGCCGCCGCGGCGGCCACGGCCTTCACCGGTTCGGCCACCATCGGCCTCCTGGCCGCACTCATCGCCGGCGTCATGTTCGCCGCCCTACACGCGGTGGCCACCCTCTGGATCGGCGTGGACCAGATCGTCAGCGGCGTGGCCCTGAATCTTCTCGCCCTGGGGCTCACCGAGTTTCTCATGTGGGTCTTCTTCGGCAGCGGAAGCAATTCTCCGCGTCTCGAAACCGGTGGTCCCGGCGGTTTCTGGGGAAGCGTCTTCACGGAGCTGCCGCCCCTGACCCTCTTCGCCCTCGCGGCCGTGCCCCTGAGTGCCCTGCTGCTCTTCCGCACGCGCTTCGGGCTCAGGCTCCGTTCGGTGGGCGAACATCCCGAGGCCGCGGCGTCACTGGGCATCCCCGTGTTGCGCATGCGGCTCTGGGGCGTGCTGCTCAGCGGTGCCCTGGCCGGTCTCGGCGGCGCCTTCCTCAGCCTGAACGCCCATTACTTCGTGAAGAACATGAGCGCCGGACGGGGATTCATCGCCCTGGCCGCGCTGATCTTCGGCAAGTGGAAACCCTGGGGCCTGCTGGCGGCCACCCTGCTCTTCGGCTTCGCCGAGGCCCTGCAGGGGCACCTGCACGTGGACTGGCTGCCGGTGCGCTTCGTGCAGATGCTTCCCTACCTGCTCACCATGATCGCCCTGGTGGGGGTCATCGGAAAGAGTCGGGCTCCGTCGGCTTTGGGAAAGAAATTGTAGACCTGAATCCGGGCAAAAGCTGTTCAAGTTCAAGTTTTGGTTCAGGTTAATCGCTATTTTTATTTGCCGAGTTGGGCACTCTCGGGTAGTTTGAGGCCGTCCCCATGGAGGAAAATGAAGACCCTCGTTATCGGCTCGGGCGGGCGCGAGCACGCGCTCGCTTGGCGTCTGGAACAATCGCCGTCCGTCTCCCAGGTGGCTCTCTGGCCCGGCAATGGCGGTACGGCCCGGCTCGGATGGAACCTCGACTCCACCCTTTTCGTGGGTAAGGACGAGGCCGAGGCCATTATTGATTGGGCTCCCGAGCTGGTGGTCATCGGCCCCGAAGCTCCCCTGGTGGACGGTCTAGCCGACCGCCTTCGGGCGGCAGGCCTGGCCACCTTCGGTCCCGGCGCCGACGGCGCGCGCCTGGAAGGGTCGAAGATCTTCGCCAAGGACTTCATGCAGAGCCATGGCATCCCCACCGCGGAATCCCGCCGCATCACCAGCGAGGCGGAACTAGCCGGGGCTCTCGAGGCCATGGGCGAGGCCGTCGTGCTCAAGGCCGATGGACTGGCCGCCGGCAAGGGCGTGATCCTGCCCGACAGCCGGAGCGAGGCCCTCCAGGTGGGCGGCGACATGCTCTCGGGCGCCTCCTTCGGCGAGGCCGGCCGCAGCCTGCTGGTGGAGGAGCGTCTGGACGGCTACGAGGTCTCGCTACTCGCCGTCCTCGACGGTCAGAACTACTACCTCCTGCCGGCCAGTCAGGATCACAAGCGCGCCCTGGAGGGCGACCGCGGCCCGAACACCGGCGGCATGGGCGCCTACGCCCCCGTACCTGGCCTGAGCGAGGACGATCTCGCCGACCTTGGCGAGCAGGTCTTCGGCGCCGCCTTGCGCGGTCTGGCCGCCGACGGCATGGACTACCGCGGCGTGCTCTACGCGGGACTCATGATGACCTCCGCCGGTCCCAAGGTGCTGGAGTTCAACGTGCGTTTCGGGGATCCCGAGACCCAGGCCCTCATGCTCATGCTCGAGGGCGATTTCGGACAGCTCCTGGCATCCGCGGCGAAGGGTTCCCTCGACGTCAAGGCCGTGAGCCACAGGGAGGGCGCCGCCATGGTGGTGGTGCTGGCTTCCCTTGGCTATCCGGGCAAGGCCGACACGGGTCACATCATGGCCGGTCTCGACGACGACGAGACGGCTGTCACCTTCCACGCGGGCACTCGCGAGGAGGGCGGCGAATTGGTCAACTCCGGCGGACGGGTCCTGGGCGTTACCGCCTGGGGGCGGGATCTGGCGCAGGCGGCCGATCGGTGTTATCGTCGTATCGACAACATTCACTTCGAAGGTAAGACCTTCCGTCGCGACATCGGCTGGAGGGTCCTGAGCAAAGGTTCGGTGGCATGAGCGCACAGGTAGGCATCATTCTGGGAAGCAAGAGCGACGACAATCTTCTTGGACCCTGCACCGAGGTTCTCGACCGCATGGGCATCTCTTGGGAAAGCATCGTCGCGAGCGCTCATCGCAATCCGGCCCGAGTGGGGGAGTGGACAGGCGGCGCGCGGGAGCGCGGCCTGAAGGTGATCATCGCCATGGCGGGTCTGAGCGCCGCGCTGCCCGGAGTGGTGGCCGCGCACACGACCTTGCCCGTGATCGGAGTGCCCGTCCAGGGTGGAGCCCTTCAGGGCGTGGACGCGCTTCTTTCCATGGTGCAAATGCCCCGGGGCATTCCCGTCGCCACGGTGGCCATCGGCAAGGGGGGCGCGGTGAACGCGGCCCTGCTCGCCGCGCAGATAATCGGCATCGAGGACAAGGAGGTCCTCGGTCACATCGAACGTTACAGGGAGGAATGGAAGCAATCATGACAGACGTCCTGACCAGCATCCACGAGCCGCGAAGCTCGCTCACGGCGATTCGTGCTCTGACGCTGGGACGCCTCGCCGTTCTGCCCACGGACACTTTGTACGGCATCCACGGACTGGCTTCGTTTCCCGGCATGACAGCCAAGATCGCCGATTTGAAGAACTCCGACCCCGATTCCCGGGGATTCATCCTCTTGGCCGACAGGATCGAGAAGATCGAGGGTTGGGCCGATCTCGACGAGACGGCTCGAGCTTTCATCGAACGCAACTGCCCCGGACCGGTCTCCTTTCTGCTGCCGGCCCGGCCCGAAGCGCCGCCGGAACTCTGCACCGAGGAGGATGGCATCCGGCGCCTCGCATTCCGTATCCCGAACCATGCTTATCTGCTTAATCTGCTAGGACTTTTGGACTCTCCCTTGATCTCCACAAGCGTCAATCCCACGGGATCTCCGCCCCTTGAATATGCCTCGGAAATTGTTAAGCTGTATGGGGATAAGGTCGATCTTGTGGCTTCGGATCCGGAACTCGAGAATCGGATGAAGACCGAGGGCGCCCAGCCCTCGACCCTGGTCGACCTGACGAAATCGCCGCCGGCGATCCTGCGAGAGGGGAAGGTCAAACCCATCCTCTCGATGGTCTCCACCGGCGGATGAGCCGGAAACGGATCCTTTTCGTCTGCACCGGGAACACCTGTCGCAGTCCCATGGCCGAGGCGCTGGCCCGGTCCCTTCTGGAAGACCGGTCCCTGGAGTTCGCCTCCGCGGGGCTCTCCGCCGAGGAGGGCTCACCCGCCAGCGAGCCGGCCCGCGCCGTCATGGAGCGCCGTGGACTGAGTCTGGAATCCCATCGCGCACGCAGGGTCAATGATGCTATCCTGGCCGAGGCCGTTCTGGTCCTGGCCATGGAGGCCAGGCACCGCGACCGGCTCGCACGATTTCCATCCTCCGAGGGCAAGGTGATGCTGCTCAGCGAGTGGGCGGGAACGCCCCCGCCGGCCCACGGAATCGATGATCCCTACGGGAAGGGCGAGAGCGACTATGAATTGACGGCGGACCGACTGGCCGAGCTCATCAAGGCCGGCCTCGACCGCCGCTGAACCCGGTTCGCCGGGAGCGCAAGAGGGAGGGCCCCATGGCCGTCAAGAAGGCCGACAAGATCTGGATGAACGGCAAGTTCGTGGATTGGGACGACGCCAAGATTCACATCCTCAGTCACGTCATCCATTACGGCAGCAGCCTCTTCGAGGGCATCCGCGTCTACGACACTCCGCAGGGACCGGCGGTGTTCCGGCTGGACGAGCACACCAAGCGCCTGCTGGAGTCCGCCAAGATCTACCGCATGGACGTGCCCTACAGCTTCGAGGAGCTGCGTGAGGCCCAGCTGGAGACCGTGAAGCTCAACAACCTGGACGAGTGCTACATCCGTCCGGTGGTCTATCGCGGCTACGGCAACGTGGGCGTGAATCCCGCGGGCAGTCCCGTGGACGTGGCCATCGCCGTCTGGGAATGGGGCAAGTACCTCGGTCCCGAAGCCCTCGAGCAGGGCGTGGACGTCTGCGTGGCCACCTGGAATCGCATGGCCCCGAACACCATGCCCAACATGGCCAAGGCCGCCAGCAACTACATGAACAGCCAGCTCATCAAGATGGAAGCCATCACCAACGGCTACGTCGAGGGCATCGGCCTGGACGTGAATGGCTACGTCAGCGAGGGCAGCGGCGAGAACCTCTTCCTGGTGAAGGACAAGGTGGTCTACACCACGCCCATGGCCGGTTCGATCCTCGTGGGCATCACGCGCAACACCATCATCACCCTGCTGGGCGAGATGGGCTACGAGGTGCGCGAGGAGAGCATCCCCCGGGAACTGCTCTACATCGCCGACGAGGTCTTCTTCACGGGCAGCGCTTCGGAGGTCACGCCCATCCGGACCATCGATCGCATCCAGATCGGCAACGGTTCCCGCGGACCCATCGCCGAGAAGCTGCAGGATCGCTTCTTCGGCATGTTCAGCGGCAAGTATGAGGACACCTACGGCTGGCTCACCAACGTGAAGGCCGCCACGGTGGCGCGCTGATGCGTATCGCCCTGGGCACCGACCACCGCGGCTATGCGCTCAAGGAGCTGCTGGCCCGCCATCTCCGCGAGGAGGGGCACGAGGTGCTCGACCTGGGTACCAGCGGCGAGGAACCGGCGGACTATCCCCTCTACGCCTTCAGCGTTGGGGAGAAGGTGGCCGCCGGCGTGGCCGACCGGGGCATACTCATCTGCGGCACGGGCATCGGCATGTCCATCGCCGCCAACAAGGTGGACGGCGTGCGCGCGGCTCTGGTCTACGACGAAGAGGCCGTGCGCCTGTCCCGCCAACACAACGACGCCAACGTGCTGGTGCTTCCGGGCAACTGGCTCAGCGAGGAGAAGTCCATCGCCTGGGTGGAAGAGTGGCTCGCCGTCCCCTTCGAGGGCGAGCGCCATCTGCGGCGGGTGGGATTGATCGACGACTACGACCGCAGCCGACACAAAGGCTGACAACCGGCCCCGCTCCGGCGGGGCTTTTTTCGGAGGTATGAGGTGGAAGTGATTCGCCATCAGGATCCCGAGGTTTTCGAGAGCATGACCGGCGAGCTGGCCCGCCAGGAAGAGGGGCTCGAGCTCATCGCCTCGGAGAACTTCGTCTCGCCGGCGGTCATGGCCGCCATGGGATCGGTGCTGACCAACAAGTACGCCGAGGGCTATCCCGGCAAGCGCTACTACGGTGGATGCATGCACGTGGACGAGGTGGAGCGCCTCGCCCGCAGCCGCGCCATCAAGCTCTTCGGTTGCGAGCGCGCCAACGTGCAGCCCCACTCCGGCACCCAGGCGAACATCACCGCCTACATGAGCTTCTGTGAGCCCGGCGACAAGATCATGGGCATGAACCTGGCCCACGGCGGGCACCTGAGCCACGGACATCCCCTGAACTTCTCGGGCAAGTACTTCGAGGTGGTGCCCTACGGCGTGGCCGAGGACACCGAGACCATCGACTACGAGGAGATGGCCGAGATCGCGCGGCGGGAGCGGCCCAAACTCATTGTCGCCGGCGCCAGCGCCTATCCCCGTTTCATCGACTTCGAGAAGTTCCGCGCGGTCTGCGACGAGATCGGTGCCATCTTCATGGTGGACATGGCCCACATCGCGGGGCTGATAGCCGGTGGCGCCCATCCGAGCCCGGTGCCCTACGCCGACGTGATCACCAGCACCACCCACAAGACCCTGCGCGGTCCGCGCGGGGGGCTGATCCTGGAAAAGAAGGATCACGTGAACACCATCAACAAGAACAACTTCCCGGGTAACCAGGGCGGGCCCTTCATGCACATCATCGCGGC
This sequence comes from uncultured bacterium, assembly GCA_964410395.1. GTDB lineage: Bacteria > Krumholzibacteriota > Krumholzibacteriia > JACNKJ01 > JACNKJ01 > JACNKJ01. Next base: position 2,316 of record CAYPGS010000011.1, on the reverse strand, counting down.
CAAGGCCGTTTGCTTCGGCGAGGCCCTGCGCCCCGAGTTCAAGGACTACGCAGCCCAGGTGGTGAAGAACGCCAGCGTGCTCGGCGACACCCTCGTGGAGCGCGGGTTCAAGCTGGTCAGCGGCGGAACGGACAATCACCTGCTGCTGATGAACTTCCGCGGCACCGATCTCACGGGCAAGGCCGCCGAGGAAGTGCTAGAGCAGGCGGGTATCACGGCCAACAAGAACACGGTGCCCTTCGAGGAGCGCAGTCCCTTCGTGGCCAGCGGCGTCCGCATCGGCACGCCCGCGGTGACCACCCGCGGTTTCAAGGAAGAAGAGATGAAGGTGGTCGGAGGTCTCATCGCCGATGTTCTCGATTCTGTGAGCGGCGGCGAGGACGACGCCCAGGCCGATCCCGAGGTCACGGCGAAGACGGCGGCGCGCATCAAGGAGCTCACGGCCGCCTTCCCGCTCTACGCGGACCAGTCCACGGCGGTCTTTCCACAGCCATTAAATCTCTAAGGGGTTCGGGATGAAGTGTCCCTTCTGCGGACATCTCGAGGACAGGGTCGTCGATTCGCGCAGCACGCGCGAGGGCGAGGCCGTCCGCCGTCGTAGGGAATGCCTGCAGTGCGAGGCCCGATTCACCACCTACGAATATGTGGAGCGCGCTCCCATCACCGTGGTCAAGGCCGACGGCACCCGCGAGTCCTATCAGCGGGAGAAGATGCTGGGAGGGCTGCTTCGCGCCTGCGAGAAGCGCCATGTGGAACGCGCCGCGCTGGAGCGGCTCATCGACGACGTGGAACAGTCGGTGATCTACGCCGGGCTGGCGGGAGAGATCACCACCCAGCGCATCGGCGAGGAGATCATGGCCCGCCTGCGGGACGTAGACGAGGTGGCCTACGTGCGATTCGCATCGGTCTACCGCCGATTCACCGAACTCAGTCAGTTCGCCGAGGAACTCGAGCGCCTCATCGAAAGGCGCGAGGACGAAAGGAAGGGCAACTCATGATGGCACGATGGGGATTGGTTCTCATGCTCGCCCTGCTGGTGGTCGGCTGTGGGCAGCCCAAGCAGAAGGTGGCCGGTGATCCGGACATGGCGGCAGGCAAGGCCAAGCAGGCGGCCATCGACATGAGTTTGCCGGCCGTGGACTTCGCCGTCCAGCCACCCGCCGAGGCTCTCGACTTCGACGTCGAAGGCATCCAGATGATCGAGGTCATGGGTACAAGCATGGAGACCATGTTTCGTTATAAGTGGCGCGCTTCTCAGTGGAAAGAGAATGACGAGGGCAGCCGCACGGCAGCGGTTCGCTTCACCAAGGTACAGGCCACCGAACGCCGGGGTCAGACGGCCACACCCGAGCCCATCGAGAGCTTCGAGCGACTCGAGAATTTCTCCACCCGCTTCCGTCTGACCGACAAGGGATTCGAGCCTGTGCAGGAACCAGCCCGGGACCAGGAGTTCATGATGGCCTTCGCCGCTCTTAGCCAGGGTCTCAGCGCCTTCGATTTCGAGAAGCCCGATGCCCCGAAGCGCCCCGGCGAAAGCTGGACCATCACCATGGACATGGAGGACCTCGGTCCCATGGGGGAGGCGGCCACCGACTCCCTACTGCATATCACCTACACTGGCAACATCCGTTACAAGAAGCGGGACTGCGCGCGCGTCGAGATCGCCATGAACCTGCCGCTGGACGGTGAGATAGAGCAGGGTCCGGCCTCGAGCCACATCACCGGCAGCATGGAGGCCGAGGCCACAGCGCTCTACGATCTGGAGAAGCGCTTCTACGTGCTGGTCAAGCAGAACTCGATCATGAAGATCAAGGCGCAGGACTATGACGCGGAAGGCATGAGCCTGGGTGGCGAGAAGAGTTTCGCGCAGAACGGTAACTTCAAAATCGAGTATAGCGGTCGATAGCGTGAGGGTCTCGTGAGCGGGAACGAACGTCTGGCCGACATGCCCTTCATGGAGCACCTGCGCGATCTGCGCGGACTGATCATCACCGTGTTCGTGGTGATCCTAGTGGGCACCCTTGCCACCTGGTACTTCTCCGACGAGATCCTCGACATGATCAGCGGCCTTCTGCCCGAGGGCGAAGTCACACACATCTTCTCGCCACCGGAGACCTTCCTCATAAGGCTCAAGGTGAGCGCGGTCAGCGGCCTGATTCTGGGCATTCCCTTCGTGCTCTGGCGGCTCTGGTCCTTCATCGCTCCGGGGCTCTTCCGCAAGGAACGCAAGCGCCTGCTCACGGTCTTCACGAGTTCTGTGCTGCTTTTCTATGCGGGCACGATCTTCGCCTATCTGGTGATCATCCCCATCATGAT
>CAYPGS010000010.1:98177-102573 GCA_964410395.1 uncultured bacterium | reverse complement strand
CGACCATTGTTCTCAAGTTCCTGAAGAACTGGTGGATCGGTCATATCGGGAAAGAGGTTCCGAGCTTCAAGGAACATGGAGTCGGCAAGACACCCGCCTCGACCGAGGTCTGAGGGATCTGGCTTCGGGCTATCGCCTGGCTCGCAATCCCTCGAGCAGGGTGCGTGTCGTATGCTTGATGAGATCCTCGAGATCCACATCGCCCAAAATCTGCTCCTCGATCACCAGTGAAGCAAGGCCATGCACGGCGCTCCACGCAGCGAAGGCCTGCATGCGTGGCTCCTGTCGCTTCACCGCTCCGCTCTTCTGCTGGGCGCGGATCACATCGACAAGATGATCGAAGATGGCGTTGGCGGCCTCCCGAAGTTCGGGAAGGTCCTGTCTGCTCAAGGCCTCCTTGCCGTACATCAGGCGATAGTGGGCCTGATTCTCGATGGCGAAGCGCAGATACTCCTCACCCATGCGACGGAAGCGTTCCACTCCGGAGCGTGGTGCATCTGCCTCCACGGCTAGCAGGCGCTCCTTGAGGCGATCGAATCCGGTGGCGGCCACCGCAACCAGAAGCGCCGATTTGCTCGGAAAGTGCCGGTAGGGGGCAGCCCGCGAAACGCCCAGGCGCCCGCTGATGGCCCGCATGGTCACGCTCTCCACACCCGCATCTGCAATCATGGCAACGGCTTCCGCGAGAAGGGCGGATCTCAGGTCACCATGATGGTACTTGCCGTTGGAATTGCTCATGGGAGGTTTATACAGAAAAATGTTGACACTGTCAACACTTGGGGTTAAAGTTGACAATGTCAACATCAGGCGCCCCTCACGACTCAGCGCCGAACAGGAGGCCCCATGAACTCGACCTCAAAGCTTGCTGCAAGATCAGCCCTCTCACCTTGGCGTCTGTGGCTCGGATGGACCATTGCGACAACCCTGGCATGGGGAGTCGGCGCACCGGTTGGCGTACTCGCAGCCGGTTCTGCAGGACTGATCACCGTCACGCTGGCCGCCTATGCACTGGGCGCCCTGCTCGCGGGATCCCTTCAGTCGGTATTCCTCGCGGGAACCCTAACCGTGAGGTCCTGGATTCTTGCCAGCGTCACCGGGGTGGCACTGATGGCCGGATTGGCCTTCGCCCTGGCGATGATCGAAACGGAGCTGGGCCTCCTCGGCGTGACCCTCCTCGGTCCGACCCTTGGCATTCTGCAATGGCGCTTGCTCAGGAAGAAACTGAGGAAGGCCTGGTGCTGGATCCTGGCAAGCGTCCTCGGATGGATCGCGGGAGGTCTTGCCATCGCCATGGAGGGTCTGAACATGGACGCCAATCCGAGCTCTCCCCCCGGATGGATGGTCCTGGGTGCCATAAATGGAGCGATCACCGGACTCACCCTGGCCCTGCTTCTTCGAAGGGCCAGTCGAACAGCTAGTCATGAGAACGAATCAACGAGAATGGAGGGATGAGACATGAAAGCGACGACACTTCTCGCCATCTTCCTGTTCTTCGGAATCAGCGGCGCGATGGCTCAGTCAGTTGACATCGGCCCGAAAGGCTATGGCCTGAGCCTCGGCAATTCGAAGCGATTCACGGGAATCCGACTCAACGCCGTGGACAGTCAGGTGGAGAGGATCAACGGTCTCAACCTGACCCTCTGGAATCCCAAGAAGAGCCCCATGGGCGAGTACAACGGCCTTGCCCTTGGACTCATCGGGACCAAGGGTCGCGAGATCAATGGTATCGCGCTCAGCGGCATCGGGGTCAATGCCAGCGAGCGGGTGCGCGGCATCGCAGCCGGAACTCTAGGTGTAGGCACCAAAAACTTCACCGGCCTTGCCCTCGGCCTGATTCTGGTCGATGTCAGGGAGCGTTTCACCGGAGTCAATATCAGCGGTGGCTGGTCTCTCAACTCGCAACAAATGGACGGCCTCGCTCTCAGCCTCGGCTCCACCATGGCGAAGAAGGTTCGCGGAGCCGCCATCGCCGGCTTCTTCGCGGGCGGTGAGCGAAGCCTGAGCGGCCTGGCCATCGCCGGAGGCGGCGTCTTCGCCTCCCGTTTCCGGGGCATCGGAATCAGCGGCTTCGGTGCGGGTGGAGAAGACGTGAAGGGCATCATGCTCACCGGAATCGGCATGGGCGGAGCCCGGATGGACGGCATCTTCGTGGCTGGCCTGGGCCTGGGAGCCAGTGAGCGCATCAGAGGTATCGCCATCGGCAGCCTGCTGGCTTTCGCTCCTGAGGTGACTGGCGTGATGGTTGGTGGGATGAACGGCCTTTACATCGACCGAATCGATCTCGAGGATTTCCTCCACTTCAAACTCGCCAATGAGAAGTTCACCGGGCTTTCCATCGGACTCGTGAACTATTCTGCGAATCTCAACGGAGTGCAGATCGGCCTTATCAACTACGCGGGCAACAATCCCCGATGGCTGCGCCTGCTTCCGCTGGTGAATGTGAACCTCTAGAAAGGAGGGATCGGGATGACGAACACGGCACGAACAGGTAGCGGACTCAAGATCATCTTCTCGTTCTTTCTGGGCCTGGTGCTCACGGCCTTCGTCGGCGTGGGAGTCTATACCTTCTATCCGCCGCCTGAGGGGCTCAATGAGGAGATCCGGGAGCTCAATCAGCGGGAGCAGTCGATCCGAGACACGAGAGCGCCGGAACGATTGACGGCCGAGGACCTGAAGCGGATCGAGGAAATCAACCAGCAGCGAAACGAACTTCAGGACGCGGGGATGGAAGCCCAGCGGCCCTGGGGGCGGAGTACGAGCATCATTCTGATCGTCTGCGCCACGATCTACATGATCGTTTCGCTGGTCCGGGCCGAACAGATTCCCGTGATCAGCAACGGTCTTCTACTGGGCGGCGTCTTTTCCATGCTCTACGGAATCGGATGGATCATCGCGACGGACACGTCGATATCCAGGTTCCTTGTCATCACCGCCGCCCTCGTGATCACCATTGGCCTCGGCTATGCGCGTTTCGTGAGGAGAGAGCAGGTGATCACGGCGACCGGGGGACTCGCCACGACCGAAGTCGCCACGGATCTCGAACAGCGTCTGCTCGATCTCGAAACACGTCTGAACGAGGCCGCTCGGATTCTCGGTAAGGAATCGAACTAGTCATAAAATGGATCGAGGTCGGGATGAAGAAGAGCCCTTCCACCTTTCAGTGGAAGGGCTCGTTTCACATCCTATGAACTAGTCGTCTTTCGGTACTGCAATCGGATTCTAGTAGAGGGACTTGATCGCACCGAAGCTCGTGGTCTCTGCGGGCACCGCACCCTGGTTGACATCGACGTTGTCCACGTGAGCAATGCAACTGGTGCCTTCGGCCGCACCCGTGACCGCGACGAACTGAATGCTCAGGAAGTCCGTGCCGTCGGGAGCGATGAAGGAACCAGTGTAGTTCGTCCATTCCCAGGCCCAGAAGGGACCCATCAGGCCGGTGCCACCGACGATGCCCACGCCCGACTGCTCGGCGAAGATCTCGGCGAAGAGAACACCACCCACTTCGGCCTGGTCCAGCTTCAGATCGAAGGAGTAGAAGACTTCACCGCCCCCGACACTGCCGATGGGCGTCACCTGCTTGAGGGTCAGGCCGATGGCATTCCCGGTGTTGTACAGGAAGGCGTTGTGGCTGCCGGGCAGGGTGGGTCCATTGTCTCCAGACTGGACCACGATGTAGGAGTTTGGGCTCTCTCCGTAGGCTTCCCAGTCGCTCAGATCGCCGGTCTCGAAATCGGGATTCAGGATAACATTCTGGGCGGAGGCGTTGATCACGCCCGCGAAGGCCAGAACCAGGACGACCACTGCGTAAGTCAATGCTGCTTTATCAGTTAGTTTCATCGCATTCTCCCTGTTGTCAGATTGTCGCTGTTTTCAGCTCGATGCGGGCATCGGGACATGGCGGCGTGTGCAATGGATCCCCACACTCGAGCCGAATCCGGCGGCCCATGAACTTTCCAGATTATACACTTTGTTCGGCCTCCGGATAAAGTGTATAATGTACCTGCGCCAAAAAAAGTTTGGGGTCGAAATGGGCGACTCCCTCACTCCTGTAAATCGAGGCCCTCCTTGAAGAATGCACTTCTAGCACTGCTGATTCTCGCCGTCGCAGCAAGCTCCGTTTCGGCCCAGGTGGGCGAGCTCATCTGGGAAGAGGAGTTCAATGACCTCGACAACTGGATCATCCTCACGGGGAACGGATACTGGGGTTGGGGCAACGGAGAGCTGGAGTATTACTCCGAGGACAACGTGGACATCGTCGAGATTCCTGGCGAGCCGGGAAGCTCGGCTCTTCGCATCACGGCGCGTGAAGAGAGCGGCCCCGGTATCGTCGACCAGTGGGGAAATCCTCTCAACTACACCTCGGGTCGACTCATGTCCAAATCGCATGTCTCCATCA
>CAYPGS010000010.1:91021-98077 GCA_964410395.1 uncultured bacterium | reverse complement strand
CCTCCTTACGAGGGTGAAAACGTTCTCAGCTGGCAGACGACCGGGCTGGGCTGGTTTGGCGCCGGCCTCATGGCCGTCCAGCCTTTGAATCTGTTCGATTTCGGCGAAGGCCATCTGAACTTCATGGTGAAGATTCCCGCGCATGTGAGTTTCCAGATCGGGATCATCGACTCCTGGGGGAATCAGTCCTACGTGGAGTTTCCCGCGCACCAGACCACCTACGGGCTGGTCCGGGACGGAGAGTGGGGCCAGGCCTCTATTCCGGTCAGCGAAATCCGCGGCGAGTTCATCGATCTTCGCATGCTGAGTTATCCCTTTGTCATTCTCGAGGTGAATGGAACTCCCTGCGAGTTCGCCCTGGACGACATCTACTGGGATGACGGCATCGAGACGAGCGTGGAGGAAGATGGATTCAGCGACGGCGCCGGCTCGAGACTGCTATCCAATGTTCCGAATCCCTTCAATGGATCGACTCAGATCCACTTCGAGCTGTCCGGGTCCTCGGACTATGAGCTCGAGATCTTCGATATCAGGGGACGGCGCGTCACGACCTTGGGCGGCCAGGGCCAGGCGGGAGTCAACACGATTCCCTGGAACGGTCGGGACGATCAGGGAGAGAAGGTGAGTTCGGGAGTCTACTTCTATCGACTCGAGTCCGCTGCGGGAACGGCGGTGAAAAGGATGGTGCTGGTGCGATGAGGCAGGAACTGATTCTGGACTGGGAGAACTACCGAACGAGAACCACGACTCTGGGTCTTCTCATCGCCATGTCGTGCGTGATCCTCGCCTTGTCCAGCTTGCTGTATCCCGCGAAAGCGGACTTGTCTCTGGTCTGGTCCGATGAGTTCGATGGCACGGAGCTGAACACCGACAACTGGACCCCGGATGTGGGGGACGGCTGTCCGGATCTCTGCGGCTGGGGCAACGAGGAACTCGAGTACTACCGACCCGAGAACGTCACGGTGGAAAACGGAAACCTGGTCCTTACCGCCAAGGAGGAATTCTTCGGCGGCCGCTACTTCACCTCGGGCAAGGTGCACACGCGGGACAAGCAATCCTTCCTCTACGGCCGCATCGAAGCCCGCGCCAAGATCCCCACCGGCGGCGGCATGTGGCCTGCCTTCTGGATGATGCCCCAGGACGACGCCTACGGCGGCTGGGCCGCCAGCGGCGAGATCGACATCATGGAGTCGGCCAACGAGACCACCTGGATCAACGGCACCATCCACTTCGGCGGCAGCTGGCCGAACAACCAGTGGTCGGGCGGAACCTACGCTCCGGCCGGTGTGAACTTCTCCGACGACTTTCACGTCTACGCAATCGAGTGGGAGCCCGAGGAGATTCGCTGGTACGTGGACGATGTACATTACTCGACCAAGTACTTCTGGCAGTGGTGGTCCGAGGGCGACCCGGACAATCCCCTGGCTCCCTTCGACCAGGATTTCTACATCATCCTGAACGCGGCGGTGGGCGGCACCTATACAGGCTGCACCTATCCTTCCTGCATCAGCGCGGATCTTCCCCAGGAGTTCCTCATCGACTATGTGCGCGTGTACCAGGACACTCCCAACTCCGCGCCGATGGTGGTTATCACCTCTCCCCACGAGGGCGAGAATCCCTCGCCCGGAGACATCACCATAGAGGTGGATGCCGAGGACGCGGACGGGTCCATCACCACGGTCGAGTTCTACAACGACACGACCTATCTGGGAGAGGACACGAGCGAGCCCTACAGCTTCACCTGGGCCTCGGTGCCGGATGGCTGCCACTCGATCACGGCCAAGGCCATCGACGACGGGGGCGCCTTCGGTATCGATACGGTCGACCTGACCGTGGGAACGGGCTGTGGACAGGAGCCATTCTACGGCACATCCTTCACCCTGCCCACCCGCATCGAGGGTGAGGATTTCGATATCGGCGGTGAAGGCGTGGCCTATCACGACACCGATCCTGGCAACAATGGAAACGCCTATCGACTGGACGAGGATGTGGACGTGCAAACCTGCACGGACGAAGGCGGCGGTTACAACCTGGGCTGGATCATCGAGGGCGAGTGGCTCGAGTACACGGTGGATGTTCCCGTGTCAGGAATGTATCCCATCGAGATCCGCGTGGCATCGCTCAATCAGGGCGGAGTCTTTCACCTGGAAATCAATGGCTTCGACGTGACCGGCGACATCGTCGCGCCGGTGACGGGCGGCTGGCAGACCTGGACCACCGTAACGGCCAGCGCCACCCTCGAGGCGGGACCGGCCATTCTGAAGTTTGTGCCCACCGACGAGGGCTTCAACATGAACTGGATCGAGTTCCTCGAACCCGAACCCGTGGATTCCCCCGAACTGCCGTCGGCGGGCTATAGGCTGCATCCCTGCTACCCCAACCCCTTCAATCCCAGCACGACCATTTCCTACGAGCTGCCGGGAGCGGGCGCAGTGGATCTGAAGATCTACGACGTCGCGGGACGGCTGGTGAAGAGCCTCATGGACCGAGAGCACATCAAGGCCGGCCGGCATGAGGTCACGTGGAACGGGCGGGATGAATCCGGGCGTTCGGTCTCGACGGGAATCTACCTGTATACCCTGAATGCGGAGGGATTCTCGAAGACGCGCAGATTGGCCTTGGTGAAGTAGCTTCTGGTGGGATCAAGGCTTCTTGAAGTACTGCCCGCCTGGATAGTCGTAGAGCTGGGCGAGTGTCGCCAAGATCTCGAGTTGCAGCTGGTCGCCACTTCGGCCATTCACTCCCATGACGACGGCTTGCCTGCTTCCCGGAAACGCCACAAAAAGGAAGGACGAACCGGGCCAGCTCTGACCCGCGTGAAGGAATGAACTCTGGTCTCCAAGTTCCTGCACCAGCGCGCCGAGGCCCATCTCCAGTTCGAAGCCGAAGACCCCGGCAGGAATCGCGACCTCACCGGTGATCATTCTCAGCGCCCACTCCTGGGAGATGATACGGTCGGACCTGCCTTCCAGTGAATCCATGAATTCGATGAGCAGCTTCGCCATATCTTCGGTGGTGGTGAGTAAGCCTCCCTGGGCTCGCGCACGACTGTCCTGGGCAGGTTCACGCGCAGCGCCGGTCTCATCGTGCGGCATCACTTCATGTTTGCGAAGTTGCTCAGGCAATGGGTAGTCGAAGCTTGAGGAGTTCATTTCTAGGGGTTCGAATAGAAGCTCCCTTGCCGTCTCCTGCAGAGGGCGTTGCAACAGGTCCTCAAGAATGAGCTGAACGACTACATAGCCGATGTTGGAGTAGGACCAGCCCGCTTCCGGCTCGGACACGGGAATGGCAGGTCGGTTCAGCGCCGGAGCTTCCGCACTGAGAATCTGTGGAAGGGTCGGAAGCGTCTCACCGGACTCATGGTCGAAGTTCGTTCCGGGAAGACCGGATTGGTGGGAGAGCAATTGTCTCAGAGTAATGGCCTTTCCGTATGCGTTCGTGGGCATCTTCCATGAATTCAAGTAGCGGTTGATGTCCGTGTCGAGGTCCAGTTCACCCTGCTCGACGTAATGCATCGCGATGAGTGCCGTCACGAACTTACTCACCGATCCCGCCTGGAAGACTGACTTCTCATCGAGTGGGGCACTGGTGTCGACAGATTTGACGCCATAGCCTTTTGACCAGGCGATTTCGTTGTTATCAACTAGGGTGAGGCCCACTCCCGGACATCGGTAGTACTGCATTCTTTCGAGTAGGGGAGACCTGCTTTCCGTCTGGTGGACACCTTCGTTGGAGAAACTGATCTCCAGGAGACCCTTCTCGAACTGCTCGATGCGACCGTCCAGGCCCAGGGCTTCTACTGGAATGAGCAGCACGATAGCCATGAGGGTAATCGCGAGAGAAGTCATTTTCCCCGGGAGTCTCATCATTCACCTCTCTGTGCAGGGAGCTCCACACACATCCTAGACCTCACTTCTCAGAAGAAGGTTTCGTCTTCACTTGTCGTGAGCATCGCAAGGTGCAGGTCCAAGGACTCTTAACTGATTGAACGGTGATATGTTGTGGTGCCGGCGGTTTTTTCAATAGCCCATTCACTGGATCATCGCGGCCATGATTCTCCTGCTCCGGCGCGATCTGGGACGGACAACACCGCAGGGGAGCTGCCGGGTGCTCAGGTTCCCGGCAGTTCGTAGTTCTCTCCAGTCAGTCTCTCACTGACCTCCCATAGCCGTTTCGCGACTTCACGATCCTTCGCACGTTTGACCATGTCGATCCGCTTCGGATAGCCACGCATCTGCATGAAACCGTGGGGTCCGAAGTACTCGCCGCCCTCAACTTCGTGGTCCGTGGCCGCTCGCAACGTGGGCAGCGCGCCCTGAGGGGGCTGCATGGCAAAGAAGCGATTCAGGAACTTCGCGGTAGGCGATGTCCGCTGAAGATCGGTGGCCGTCCATCCCGGATGGGCCGCGGTGACCAGGACCTTCGACCCCGAGGACCTGAGACGCCGCTGCAGCTCGAGGGTGAAGAGCTGATTGGCCAGTTTGCTCTGCCCGTAGGCCGGCCAGGCGGAGTATCCGCGCGCTTCGAAGTTCAGATCGTCGAAGTTCATCTCGCCGCGAGTGGCCGCGGTGCTCGACACCACGACCACGCGAGCGCCTTCCCTGCTCCTCATGAGAGGCAGCAGCTTCCCGGTGAGGGCGAAGTGGCCGAGATGGTTCACGCCGAACTGGAGTTCGAAGCCCTGAGCCGTCTTGCTTTCGGGGGGAACCATGACGCCGGCGTTGAGGATGAGCATGTCGAGCCCTTCGTGCTTCTCGTTGATCCGCGTCGCGAAGGAGTCGACCTTCGACAGATCCGAGAGATCGAGAAGTTCCAGGGCCACCTTCGCGTCACCCTTCTGTGCCAAGATGCGGTCGACCGCGGTCTGACCCTTTTCCTTGCTGCGTGCACATAGGATGACCTCGGCCCCTTTGAGCGCAAGCATGCGAGCCGTCTCGAAGCCGATGCCGGTATTCGCTCCGGTCACGATGGCCTTGCGCCCGGCCTGGTCGGGGATGTCGTCGAAGTTCCAGCTGCTCATCTCTATCCTCCTAGGACATTTCCGTGAAGACGGCGAAGGGATTCACGCCGCGCTCGCGGGGGGGAATGTTGTTGGGATACTCAGGGTTTAGTCGACTCACTTCGTCGAGCCGGGCGAGTTCGTCGGCGGATAACTCGATGTCCACGGTCTTGAGATTGTCGATCAGCTGCTCGTGCTTGCGCGCGCCGACGATGATGCTGGTTACGCCCTGCTGATGCAGCAGCCATGCCTGCGCGATCTGCGCGGGCGATGCATCATGTGCGGCACCGATCTCGCGAAGGACTTCGACGACGCGATCGCCCTTTTCCAGATCCACCGGCGGGTAGCTGAACTTGCCCCAGCGCCCTTCGCCGACCTCGCCGCCCGAGAACTTCCCGGACAGGAATCCACCAGCCAGGGGGCTCCAGACCATCACGCCCATGCCCAGGTCGCGGGCGGCGGGAAGGATCTCCCGCTCCAGTTCGCGGCCGACCAGGGAGTAGTAGGCCTGCACGGAGATGAAGCGTTCGGTGCCCATCCGCTGTGCTAGACCGTCGGCCTTGGCGATCTGCCAGGCGGCGTAGTTGGACAGGCCGATGTAGCGCACCTTGCCCTGGCGGACCAGGTCGTCCATCGCCCGAAGGGTCTCTTCGAGGGGAGTGGTGGGATCGAAGCTGTGCACCTGGTAGAGGTCGATCCAGTCGGTTTCCAGGCGTGCGAGGCTCTTCTCTACCTCTCGCATTATGGAAAGACGGCTCGTTCCCAGAGCGTTGATCTCCGTGCGCCCGGTCATGTAGACCTTGGTCGCGATGATGGCATCTTCCCGGCGACCCTTCAGCGCCTTTCCGAGCATCTCTTCCGACTGGCCGTCGGCGTAGATGTTGGCCGTGTCGAAGAAGTTCACGCCGGCATCGAGGGCCGTGTCGACCATGCGCGTGGCGAGCTCCTGGCCGGTGGCGCCGATGACTCTGGCGAAGGTCGTGCCTTCATCGCTGAAGGTCATCGTGCCGAGGCAGATGCGGGAAACGTATAGGCCTGTGTTGCCGAGGGGGAGGTACTGCATGGTTCGTTCTCCTTCTGTTTCGGACTGAATGTTCATTCCGTTCCTGTCTAAAAAAAAGATAGTTACTCTCGACCGATGCTCCGCCAGATGGTGTCGAGCAACAGTTCGATGAGCTCGTTGTTGATTTCGAATTCCACGCCATGGGCCGCGCTGGCCAGGTGCATCATGGGCCCGAAGACCATGACCATGATGAGGGGCCGGGGCAGGTCCCGCAATTCGCCGCTAGCCACGCCGCGCTCGATGATCTCCATGTACTCGCCCATGAGCTGCTCGCGCTGACGGCGGGTGTCGTCACCGATGAAGGGGGAGTTGTAGTACTGATCCAGAAAGCGGAGGCGGGCGGAATTGCTGAGACGAGCCTCGATGCCGTTCCGGAAGATCTTCCCGAAAGCCTCACGAGCCGACAGTCCATCATGTACGCCGAGCAGAAGCTGTGCGTTGATGGCGCGTTTTTCCCGCAGGTAGAGAGCATTGATCAACTCTTCCTTGCTCTCGTAATAGCGATAGATCGTGCCTGCTCCGACGTCGGCCTTCTTCGCGATGGCGGACATGGGCGTGCCGTGGAAACCGTGCTCGCCGATGAGTTCGAGCGTGGCGTCGAGAATCGCTTCCTGCTTGTCGGTGAGTTCGAGGCTCATGGCCACCCTTAGAGTGAATGTTCATTCCGCATTGTAGTCTCTTTGGATACCAATGTCAATCCCCCGTTGCGGATTGTTCCTAAATGCTTGTCGGGCAACAATGTTGAGGGTTTCAGGAATGCAGAAGATTGACTTGATATCTCAATCTTGCCAGGATATCCCGCCCTTCGGCCGACCAGGCCATCAAACCGATCCGGGAGGAAGCATGAGCGAATCGCAGAGAGTGTCCACCCCGATCCACCTTTGGATCATCGCCGTCATCGCGCTGCTCTGGAGCGCCATGGGCGCTTTCGACTACCTGATGACCCAGACCCAGAACGAGGCCTATATGGGCCAGTTCACCCAGGAGCAACTCG
>CAYPGS010000010.1:0-90921 GCA_964410395.1 uncultured bacterium | reverse complement strand
AAGCGAGGTTGATTCGGGACCGCCGAGGCCTTCGTGTCTCTTAAAAGGACATGCCCGCGGCAAGGTGATCATCTCGGATCTAGGGACGGCGACCAATCCATGTCCGGATCAAGGGGGTAGATCGGTCGCCGGAGTCTCTTGAAGTCGAGGCGATCGGTATCCTGATCCACCGCGCCGGGGCTGAGCGCCAACAGGGATAGGGCGGCCAGTTCCTTCAGCTCGGGTTCGAGGTATCCGATCTTGACCACGATGATCTGGTACTCATGAGGATCGATGCCGAAACGTTCGATGTCGATCAATCTGTGGAAGGGTGTCCGTCGTTCGGTGACGAGGATATCCACGCCGCCGGCCCTCAGGACCGCGGCTCTCTGTGTCCGACCCGAGCTCGTTCCCACCGACCAGGGTACATCGTGCAGCGATCGAAGCTCCGCCGTGATCGGCAGTGGAGCGGAATGCACCGGATCGAGTTGGCCGCCCAAAGCCAGGTCCAGTACGTCTCCGCGTTCGGCCTCGTGGCAGAGATCCACGGCGGCGGCATCCGTGATTCCAGCGAGCAGGGCATTCTCGGCATTCAAGGCGAGCAGGCGTTCGAGAAGGTGGGGCAGGTCCCCAGCGCCACCCGCCGTGGGATTGTCGCCGGAGTCGCTGATGATCACGGGCCTGTCCTGCGAGTTCGTGGCGATGCATATGCACTCATCCACCGGATGGGCGGCCATGCCGAAGGCGAATTCATGTCTGCTGTCCCATAGACGCTGCGCAAGCAGTTCGGCCGCGGATCGCGTCGCGCCCTCATCCGGCCCATATGCGACGACGGAAGCACCTGCCCGTGGTTCGTCGGCCCAGAGGTAGCCGATGAGCAGAGAGGCGTCCCAGAGACCATGGCCTTCGACTATCTCGGGGATGGCCGCGTAGAGCCCCAAGCCCGGCTCCCACTCGGTGCTGGTCTGTTCGCCGGGCAACAGGATCGGCACGGAAATGAATTGCCTGGCGGGCCTGACTCCCTCCCGGAGAGATCTGACGAGAAGATCGAAGGCCCGACGTACCGTCTCCTGAACGTCCACGTGGGGGGCGGTTCGGTAGGCGCTGAGCATGTCGAGTTCGACAGCGGCCGCCTGGGACAGATTGCCGTGCAGATCGTAGCTGGCCGAGATCACGCAATCGGATCCGACCGCTTCACGAATGCTGGAATAAAGGTCGGCTTCTGCATCATCCATCCCGGCGACATGCAGGGCTCCGTGCATGTGAAGCAATAAGCCATCGATGACCTCCTCGCGAGACAGCCTTTCGAGCATTTCGGCCTTGAACTCCGCGTAGAAATCCGGATCCACCGATCCCCCGGGCAGGGCACGGGCTCGAAGGAGTGGGATGAACTCGAACTCGGTATACTCGGAAAGGAATGGGTATTCGCCGAGGAGTGTCTCGCCTTCTAGGAGCAGGAAATCGCTCCGCCCGTTGGGAAGGGGAGAACAGGTGCAGCACTCGCAGCTGATGCCGGCGATCCCTATGCGCAAGAGAGGCCTCAGATTCGCTCGAAGAAGCAATCGTGTCGGATCCGAGAGTAGAGGCGGGAGATTCCGCCGGCAAGCACTTCGTAGAAAAAGCCCGGCGCGAAACCGCGCCGGGCGAGCTCATCGATTGAGAATTGATCTACTTCAGCAGCGTCAGCTTCTGGGTGTCGCTCACGCCCTGCTCGGTGATCAGGCGGGCGAAGTAGATGCCCGAGGCCACGGCCCGGCCGCTGGCGTCATCGCCGTTCCAGACGACGCTGTGGGTGCCGGCGCTCTGGTGGCCGGAAAGCAGGGTGTTGATCCGGCGGCCGCTCAGATCGTAGACGGCCAGCTCCACCGCGCCGGATTCGGCGAGGGCGTAGCGGATCTCGGTCTTCGGGTTGAAGGGGTTGGGCAGGTTGCCGAGCAGCGCGCTCTGCATGGGAACCTGTCCGCCCTCTGCCGAAGTGGCGTCGCCGCCGAGACCCCAGATCTCGACGTTGTCGATGTTCCAGCCGCTGTAGAGCCAGCTGCCGTCGGTGGTGCCCATGGTCCAGCGCAGATAGACCGTGCTCTCACCGTCGGCCACGCCCGAGATGTCGTACTCCACGTACTGCCAGCCGTTGTCGGTGACCTCCTCGCCGTTCTGCCAGACCGTGGTCCAGTTGCTGTTGTCGCTCGACACGCGCAGGTAGGCGTGGTCGTAGGCGGGCTGCTCCACGTTGAGCCAGCGGCGGAACTTCAGGCTCGTGGCCGAGAGGTTCGAGCAGTCGAAGGCCGTGCTGGTCAGGTGATACTCCGGCATGTTGTTGGTGTAGTCGCCGTTCAGGTTGTAGCCGTAGACATTGGGACCGTCGAAACCGGAGTTGGGATCGGCGTTGCCGTGGGCGTCGCCGCCCTGACCGGTGGGATCGCCGAAGTCCCACTGACCCTGCCTCGTCCAGCCCGGATCGCTGTCGAAGCTCTCGGAGACCTGAAGCGACGGCACGCCCACCGTGAGACTCACCGGGCGGGTGGTATCACCGTCGCCGTTGGTGGTGTTGAGGATACTCACTGTCGCGTCGTAGGTGCCCTGGGGCAGGCTGTTGGCGCTGGCGTTGATGCTCACGGTCACGTTGGCCGAGCCGCCGGGAGCCAGGTAGCCGCCGGTGTTGGAAACGTCAACCCAGCCGGCATCGTCGCTCACGCTGTAGTTGAAGCCCGTGTCGCCGGCGTTCTCGATGGTGTAGACGATGCTGCTCGGGGTGAAGGGTCCGCCCGTATCGCCCTCGGACTCGAGTCCGCTCGTCGGCGTCACCTGCATGCCCGTGGCGTAGGGGTCCCAGGTGTCCATGGTCATGGCGCCGGTGCCCGTAGGATCCAGGTAGCTGCTGAGGTGGCTCCAGGACACCGAGAAGCGTCCGTACCAGTCGGAGGTCTGGCTGGTGCAGGAGGCATAGCCGCCGTGGAGCTGTCCGACGATCTTGTGGTCGGGGCTGTAGAGCGGCGAACCCGAGGAGCCGGGCTCCGTGGTGCCGTCGTCCCAGTCGATCACTCGGATGTGGGTGCCGTCCCCGGGCACGCTGTTGCTCAGATAGCTGGTGGTCGTGGTGGCGTCGTCCTCGAAACTGATGGCCTTCTCGTCGGTGCTGGGGTGGTGGATGGCCACCACCCAGGGGAAGTCGCCGCTGCTGCGGTCCCAGCCCGAGTAGGTCACCTGATGAGCGGGATCGAGGGGCTCCTCGAGTTCCACGAGTGTCACGTCCGAACCGCTGTAGGATACGCGGTGGATAACGCCGGAGTTGTACTGGCTCAGATCGCCGCAGCACTGGTCTCCGCAGTTGGGGCTCTCGAAATTCCAGTAGACCACCACGGCCTGGTCGTTGCCGCTGCTGATTCCGCAGTGGTTGGCCGTGAGGAAGTAGGGTGTTCCGTCCTGGGACGTGTTGTTGATGATGGCGCCGCTGCAGTACCAGGTGCCGTTGATGGTGTAGACGCCCGAAGACGGGATCTCCGCCCGCCAGGGGTCGCCTTCGGGGCAGACCACGTCGTTGTTGCAGGAACCGCTGCGATCATGATCCTCGCCGAAGCCGCGGTAGCCCACGTTCACGGAACCGATCTCCAGTTCCACACGATCGGCAGCCTTCTCGGAAACCGTCAGCTCCACGACGAGGTCATCGCCGAGAAGCACGGGAGTCCAGAGTTCGCCGTGCTCGGCGTTGTCCTGCTCGGTGAAGGCCCGGGTCACGCTGCTCTCGTCGGAGGTGTAGAGGAGCAGGCTGGCGGTTTCGGGCAGCGCGAATCGGGAGAAGCCCAGGTTCATGGAGAGGGCGCCGGGCGAAGCGATGCGCAGACGCCAGAGATGGTTGCCGTCGCCGAGGTCTTCCCAGCTGCCGCGGGCATCGGGTGCGGTGGCAGTCTCGAAGGGAATGGCGAAACGGGGCGGCAGGCCGTCCAGGTCGCGAAGCTCGTCCTCGAGGATCCTGGCCTCACGGTCCACGCTGGGGATGGCCATGTGGTCGATGGCATCCACGTCGAGGACGGTGTACCGGGCGGCGGTGGGGGTGGTGGCTCCGACCGTGCTCGCCGTCATGGCGAACATCAGCAGAGCGAGCCCGAGAAGGGGTCTGATCAGACGCATGGGACTCTCCATGTGATTGGAATGCAAAAGAATGAAGCTATGGGGTCGATACAGGTGGCGAATTATATCATACTAACAGCGGTAAAACGACAGAAATTGGCAAAATGCGATCGGTGCCACTGGAGGTTCGTGTAGTTATCTCCTTCCACGGCAATCGAATAGCTTGATTCCGATGCGATCCAGGAGGATTCATGGACTGTCTCTGCGACCTCGACAAGAAGGTCCTCGAGAAGAAGCTCGAGAAGATCATGGGCATGGTGGACCAGCCCCGCTACATCTGCCGTGCCTGTGCGAGAGCGGCGAACGAGAAGGAACTGGTCTGCAAGCCGGTGAAGATCACCCGGAAAGATTCCTCCTCCTGAGCCGACCTGATTGCTTCCATCAATAAACCGGCCACGCTTCCGCGCGGCCGGTCCAGATTCCGAAACCTCCGAGACTCTAGAGGGCGTCGATGATGGCGTTCAGCGTTTCGCTGGGCCGCATGGCCGCCTCGGATTTCGCATCATCGGGGTGGTAGTAGCCGCCGATGTCCACGGGGCTGCCCTGAGCGGCCAGCAACTCCCCGGCGATGACCTCTTCCTTGTTACCTAGCTCCTCGGCCAAGGGCTCGAAGTGAGCCTTGAGTTCAGCGTCCGCGTCCTGCGCTGCCAGGGCCTGGGCCCAGTAGAGGGCCAGGTAGAAGCTGCAGCCTCGGTTGTCGATCTCGTTCACCTTGCGGGAGGGAAAACGCTCCTGATCGAGGTACTGCCCGATGGCCGTGTCGAGGGTGTCGGCCAGCACCTGAGCCTTGGCATTGCCCGCGCTCGTCGCGACCTGTTCCAGGGACGGAACCAGGGCGCAGTACTCGCCCAGGGAATCCCAGCGTAGGTGTCCCTCCTCGAGGAACTGCTGCACATGCTTGGGTGCCGATCCGCCCGCGCCGGTCTCAAAGAGGCCGCCGCCCTTGAGCAGGGGCACGATGCTCAGCATGCGAGCGCTGGTTCCCAGCTCGAGGATGGGGAACAGGTCGGTCAGGTAGTCACGCAGAACGTTGCCGGTCACGGCGATGGTATCCTCGCCGCGGCGAATGCGCTCCAGGGTGAAGTTCATGGCGTCCACGGGCTTGAGAATCTTGATCTCCAGCCCAGTGGTGTCGTGATTCGGCAGGTAGGCCTGCACCTTCCCTATCAGTTCGGCGTCGTGGCCTCGGGCTTCGTCGAGCCAGAACACGGCCGGCGTTCCCGTGGCGCGGGCGCGGGTGACGGCCAGCTTCACCCAGTCGCGGATGGGCTCGTCCTTGCTCTGGCACATGCGGAAGATGTCCCCGGTCTCCACGGCCTGTTCGAGCAGGGTCGCGCCGGATTCATCGACCACGCGAATCACGCCATCTCCGGTGGCCGTGAAGGTCTTGTCGTGGCTGCCGTATTCCTGAGCCTTCTTGGCCATGAGTCCCACGTTGCCCACGGTTCCCATGGTCGCCGGATCGAACTGCCCGTGCTTCTGGGCGTCCTCGATGATGGCCTGGTACATGGTGGCGTAGCTACGGTCGGGGATCATGGCCAGGGTGTCCTGCAGCTCGTCGTCGGCGTTCCACATGCGGCCGCCGTCGCGCACCACGTTGGGCATGGACGCGTCGATGATCACGTTGTTGGGCACGTGCAGATTGGTGATGCCCTTGCGCGAATCCACCATGGCCAGGGCCGGGCGGTCCGCGTAGACGGCCTGGATGTCGGCCTCGATCTCGGCCCGCCTGTCCTCCGGCAGTCGATCGAGTTTGTCGAGCACGTCGGCCAGGCCGTTGTTCACGTTGGCGCCGATCTCTTCGAGGGCCGCGGCATGCTTGTCCAGGGCCGCGCCGTAGAACACCGAGACGCAGTGACCGAACATGATGGGGTCGGAGACCTTCATCATGGTGGCCTTCAGGTGCAGTGAGAGAAGCAGGCCCTCGGCCTTGGCGATGTCGATCTGCTCGGCGAAGTATCTGCGAAGCGCCGCCACGTTCATGACGGAAGTATCGATGACCTCGCCTTCGAGAAGGGCCAGGCCCTCCTTGAGCACCTTGCTTTCGCTGCCGTCGTCGAATTCGATGCGGGCGGTGGTGGGGGCGGGCAGGGTGGTCGACTTCTCGCTGCCGAAGAAGTCCTTGTCGCTCATGTGTCCCACGCGGGTCTTCGAACCCGTGGCCGGCCAGTCCTTCATCATCTTGTGGGGATTCTTCTGCGCGTTGCGCTTCACCGAGGCGGCGGCCCGGCGGTCGGCGTTGCCCTCGCGCAGCACCGGGTTCACGGCCGAACCCAGCACCCTGGAGAATCGCGCCTGCAGCGCCTTCTCCTCGTCGGTCTTCGGCTCCTCGGGATAATCCGGAACCTCGTAGCCCTGCTTCTGCAACTCCGCGATGGCAGCCTGAAGCTGGGGCACGGTGGCGCTGATGTTGGGAAGCTTGACGATATTCGCCGCGGGATCGCCGGTCAGTTCACCGAGCTGCGACAGGTAGTCGGGCACCTGCTGATCGGCCGCGAGGCGCTCGGGAAACAGGGAGAGGATTCGTCCGGCCAGGGAGATGTCGGCGACTTCGATCTCGACGCCGGTCCCCTTCGTGTAGGCCTTGAGGATCGGAAGCAGCGAGTAGCTGGCCAGGGCCGGGGCCTCATCGATCTTCGTCCAGTGGATCTTGGCGTTTCCCATCTCGTCTCCTCGTGGCAAGTCCATGTGAAGGGGGAGTTTGTGCCCTCGAAGAAGGTGCAATTGTCGGATTTGCGCAAGCCGTTAGCGAGCGTTAACCCGCCTGGCCGAAAGAAGGAGAGGGGCAGGTAACTACTTGAGTAGCATCAGCTTGTGGGCTATCACCTGGTCATCGAAGCGGAGCCGGGCCAGGTAGCATCCCGAGCCGAGCAGACGGCCCTCCTCATCGCGTCCGTCCCAGTCCAGGCGATGCTCACCCGCCTTCTGCCAGCCGTCCTGAAGGACCCGAAGCCGGCGTCCTGCGACATCGAAGATCGCCATCACCGTATGGCCGGCTTCCGGCAGCGTGAAGCGAATCTCGGTGGAGGGATTGAAGGGGTTCGGCAGATTCGGATGGAGGACGGCCCTCCGCGGCGGCATCTCGACAGGAGTGTCAGGGAGTCCGGTCGGTTCGCACTGCAAGGGAAAGACGCTGAATCGGGAAGATTCCACGGTGAAGAGGTAGTCCTCGCCGACCTCCACAGCGAAGACGTAGCTCGCCACGCTGCCGGCTCCGGTCAGGTTCGTGGGATCCGAATAGTCCAGAATCTGCAGACCTCCGCCGCCGGTGGCCGCGTAGGCGTAGTTCTCGCCGAAGGCCAATCCCATGGGGTAGCCGGGCAGGAGGATGCTCTCTACAAGTTCGGCCTCGAGGAGATCGCTGATGGAGAAGACCGAAAGAGAGGGCACTCCAAGCACATAGACGAGGTCGTTCTCGACGGCCAGATACTCGGCCCGCAGTTCCGCCATATCGGCGATCCGGGGATCGGTGGGATCGGAGATGTCCACCACCAGCATCTGCTGCATATCGGCGATCAGGGCGTGGTCATCGCAAACCGCCACGTGGATCGGATAGCCGGGCGTCTCCAAGTTGCCGACGATCTCGGGAGCCTCGGGAGCGCTGATGTCGATGACACGGAGGCCCTGTCCGTCGACCACGTAGGCGAAATCGCCCAGGACGTCCACGCATCTCGCGTCGCCCGGCGTGAGGACGGCTCCGATCACCTGAAGGACGAGCGGTTTCGTCACGTCGACGACGAGCAGCCCGTCGCCGGCGCCGGCGACGTAGGCGAGATTGCCCACGATGTCGATGTGGTAGGCATAATCCAGAACATCGTGATCCCCGACGATGACCGGAGAGGACGGCTCGCTGAGGTCGATGGTGTAGAGGCCGGCCCATCTCGCGGCCACGAAGGCGAAGGGCTCCTTCAGGGCAAGATGCTCGACCGAACCGGTCAACCAGATGGATGCCAGCGGCTCCGGATGGCTGGGATTGGAAATGTCCGCGATGTCCAGGAGCGAGCGCTCGGCGATGGCCAGATAGACGAAGTCGTCCTGCACGTCGATGCCCCTCGGTGCCCAACTCGTGTTGAGCGTGCCGATGAGCGAGGGCTCATCCGGATTGGCAAGGTCGAAGATCTCCAGACCATAGCCCGACCCCGCGTAGAGACGGTCCCCCTCGACCTCGAGTCCGCCCGATCCTCCGGATGAGAGGTAGGTGACGTATTGCGGCGAGAGTGGGTCGCTGATGTCGTAGACGAAGACGCCGAATGTGGTGTCGAGCAGGTAGGCGCGGTCTCCCCTCAGAGCGATGGATACCAAACTGGGACCGGGCCTGTCTCCGCGATCCATGGCCAGGGAGCCGGAGTTCAGATCCACCACGACCAGATGTTGGAAGTCCGCGATGAAGGCATAGTCGCCCTGGACCTCCACGTCCATGGCCCGATCCGGGGTGTCATGTTGAGCGAGTAGAATCGGATCGGCCGGATCGGCGATATCCAGAACGTACAAACCCTCCAACTCGGCCGTCACGTAGGCCCGGTTTCCCTCGACCTCCACATGGCAGGGGCTGCCGGCGATGAAGTGGCTTCCCTCGATCCAGGGCGAGTCGATCTCCGTGAGGTTCACCGTGAAGAATCCGAACTCGTCGTTGGCGAGGTAGGCGTAGTCCGCCTGCACGACCACGCTTCGCGCGCCCGACAGGGGAAGATCGGCCACCGGGAGTGGAAGGCTCGGATCGGATATGTCCAGGATGTGCAGGCCGACCTCATCGGCGACGAAGGCGTGGTGGCCGCTCACCGCCACGTCGTAGGTCTCGCCGGCCATGGGGGTGCTGCTCACGCGATGGATGTAGTCCCGATAGTCGATGCATTCCGCGTGGACGGGGGGTGGCAGCACTGCCAATCCGCCCAGCAGAATCGTGAGCAAACCGCATACTTCTAGTCGAGATCCGGATCTGCGATCCTTCCTGTCGCACCGACGCATCACGTCCCCTCCCTGTGGAATCCACCCGCGGATCAAGTATAGCAGGCACTAGAGGTGCAGGCTATATTGCTCGCGTCGAAAGGGAATCCATGGCCCACGATCGCCTCCGCCGCATCCTCTTTCTTCTTGCCGGACCCTTCCTGGCACTGATCACGGCCTGGTTGCTGGAAGGCCTGCCACCCGAGCAGCGCATCATGGGTGGCCTCTTCTGCCTGACGGTTTTCTACTGGATCGCCGAGCCCATTCCCCTCTACGTCACCGGTATTCTTGCCGCGTTCCTGTCCGCCTTGTTCCTGGGTCCCCTGGCCCCCCGATTCGGGGGCGAGGTCATGGACTACCGACAGTTCCTGCATCCCTTCGCGAGCCCCGTCGTCGTTCTGCTCTTCGGCGGCTTCGTCATGGCCAAGATCTTCAGCAAACTCAACCTCGATCTGGAGTTCGCCCAGACCGTGCTCTCGCGCCTGGGCGGCAGCCCGGCCCGCCTGCTCGGCGGACTCATGCTTCTTACTGCCTTCATGAGCATGTGGATGAGCAACACCGCCACCACCGCCATCATGGTGGCGGCGGTGCTGCCCCTGGTGAGGAGTCTGCCCGCGGGTTCGAACCTCTCGAAGGCCTTCCTCATCGGCATCGCTTTCTCGGCCAACGTTGGCGGCATCGCCACTCCCGTGGGCACGCCTCCCAATGCCATCGCCCTGGGTCTCCTGGCCGAAGGCGGACAGAGCCTCAGCTTCTTCACCTGGATGGTGGCCGCGCTGCCCGTGTCCATCATCATGCTGGCCCTGGTCTTTCTGCTGCTGCGCTACTTCTTCCCCGTGAAGAAGCGCTCGATCCATCTCGAGATTCCGAAAGCGCCCCAGACCCGGCACCGGAAGAAGGTCTACGCCACTTTCGGCCTGACCGTGCTGCTCTGGGTGTCCGACGCCTTCCACCATGTACCGCCCGCGCTTGTGGCCTTGCTGCCCGTGATCGTCTTCTCGGCGGGAGGCCTGCTCGACAAGAGGGAACTGCGCGATCTCAACTGGGACATCCTCCTTCTGGTCGGCGGTGGCCTCGCCCTGGGTACGGGTATCAAGGAAACGGGTCTCGGCGACAGCCTGGTCGCCGCCCTGGACCTGCAAGGTGTCTCGAGCCTGGTGCTGACCTTCGGCATGAGCCTGCTCATCGCGCTGGTGGCCACCTTCATGAGCAATTCTGCGGCGGCCAACACCATCCTGCCCATCGCCATGACCGTTGCGGCCGCGGGGGAGTCGGTGCCCATCATCGTTACCGTGACGCTCTGCGCCAGTCTGGGCATGGCGCTTCCCATCAGCACGCCGCCCAACGCCATCGCCTACAGCTCGGACCTGCTGAGAGTGAAGGATATGGCGAAGGTGGGAGTTCTGGTGACTCTGATCGGCGTCTTGCTTACACTCTTCTTCGAGCGTTTCCTTTTCCACGCCCTGCCCGCCCTGGCCGGGATCACGCCTTGAGCGCCGGAGGTGCGCCATGCCATTGAGCCCGCAGTCCAAACGCGAGTGCTGTCCCAAGTGCCAGAGCTATCAGATGCAGAACCGGGTTCTGGTTCGGGCTGGGGAGGACTCGGCCGTCTTCGTGGAGTGCGCCGCCTGCGGCGAATTCGTGGCGCGCTACACGCTCAAGTATTACACCTGTGAAGATCCCTATCGATCCTTCCTTCGCCGAATGCGGCACCAGCGCATGAGCAGCGGTGTTCGCGCCCACAAGGATGGCCAGGAGTTCGCCGAGAAGCTCTGGAAGGATTGGGAGGAGGCCAAGCGCCTGTCCCAGGCAGGGGACGCTCAGCACATGGAGGATCTGCTGGAGGAGATGGAGTAGTCTAGCCCTCTCCAATCTGGCCGCTGAGTGCCAGGCCGGCGGAGGCTCTGCCGGATTCCGTCAATCGCAGACATTCCTTACGGCGTTCGATGAGGCCTCGCCGCTCCGCTCCCTCGACGATCCTGCGGGTGAAATCCGGCGTCCAACCCACGTGCTTCCCATGCAGGTGCTCCTCTCTCGATTCCTCGACCTCATCGGGTTCGCCCTCGTGCTGAAGCAGATGGATGGCCAGCATCAGCTCCGCGAATTCGAATCGCTGGCGCTGGCGTCGTCGCAGCACCGCCAGGAGCCCTCGTCCGGGAGCCGACAGGAAGGTCACGCCGAAGACGAGCCCCACGCCCACGGCCATGCATCCGGCAATGGACGCATCCAGCAGCACCGCCATGCCGAATCCGAGGGCCGCCGATAACATGCCGAGCAGTGCGGCCAGGAGTAGCAGCAAGCCGAGGCGATCGGTAAGCAGGTAGGCCGCGGCGGCCGGTCCCACCATGAGGGCCACGACCAGAATGAGCCCCACCGCATCGAAGGCGCCCACCGTGGTCACCGAGACCAGGGTCATCAGACCATAGTGGATCAACGCCGGCGCAAGACCCAGCGACGCGGCCAGTCCCGCGTCGAAGGCGGCCAGCTTGAGCTCCTTGAAGAAGAGCGTGACGGCGGCGAGGTTGATGAGGGTGATGCCGCCCATGAGCCAGAGGTGGCGTGCTCCGAGATCGACGCCGCCCAGGATGAATCGGTCGAAGGGGGCGAAGGCCAGTTCGCCGAGGAGCACCGCGTCCACGTCGAGGTGCATGTTGCCGGCGTAGCGTGTGATGAGCACGATGCCCAGAGAGAAGAGAGCGGGGAAAACCAGGCCCATGGCCGCGTCTTCCTTGAGGCGGCCCGTGCGGGTGAGCAGTTCCACCAGGGCCACGGTGAGAACACCCGTGAGAGCCGCGCCGATGACCAGCCAGGGCGAGCTGAGATCGCCGGTGAGGAAGAAGGCGATGACGATGCCCGGCAGGATGGCGTGGCTGATGGCGTCCGAAAGCATGGCCATGCGCCGCAGCATGAGGAAGACGCCCACCAGCGAGCAGGCGGCGGCGGTAAGCATGGCGATGGCGAGTATCTCCACCTGGGGCAGGCTCATGGCGATCCCTCCACGAGTTCCCGACCGCGCGCGAGGCCCGGTTCGGTGAGGCGCCAGCGACCCTCGTCATCGACATCGACGAGGCCCGAGGCCGCCAGTTTCGCGAGTCCCGCCCTTACGCCGTATCCCTCGCTCATGGCGCGCAGGGCATCCACCGCATGGGGCGCGCTCAGAGGATCGGCATGCTGGGTGGCCAGACGATAGAGGTCGGCCAGGACGTTATCGACGCGAACCTGTCGGCGTTGCCGCCGTCGTCGCAGAGCCGCGGCCAGCAGTCCGCGGCGTGGGGCGACCATCAGGGAGATCAGCGTGATGCCCATGATCACCAGAATGATGGTGGGCCCCGTGGGCAGCCTCGCTACGCGGCTCGAGATCAATGCTCCGGCCAGCCCGCTGAGTCCGCCGAAGAGCCCCGACAGCAGAACCAAGCGGCCGAGCCGGTCGGTCCACTGCCGTGCCGCCGAGGCGGGGGCCACGATCATGGCGCTCATGAGCACAACGCCCACGGTCTGCAGACCGATGACGATGGCGATGACGAGCAGGGTGGTCAATGCGATGTCCAGGGCGCGCAGGGGCAGGCCGAGGGATCCCGCGAAGGCCGGATCGAAGCTCAGCAGTTTGAATTCCTTCCAGAGCGTCACCAGGGCCAGTAGCACGAGAGCGCCCAGGGCCGACATGGTGACGAGGTCGTCGCCAACGAGTGCCGCGGCCTGTCCGAAGAGGAAGCGGTCGAGTCCCGCCTGCCCCGCGCCG
Source organism: uncultured bacterium (assembly GCA_964410395.1). GTDB lineage: Bacteria > Krumholzibacteriota > Krumholzibacteriia > JACNKJ01 > JACNKJ01 > JACNKJ01. Next base: position 78,131 of record CAYPGS010000010.1, on the reverse strand, counting down.
GCGCTGCGCTGCACGATGGAAAGCAAGACCAGGCCGAGACCGAAGAAGGTGGAGAGCACGAGGCCCAGGGCCGTGTCGGTCTTGATGCGGCTGCTCCTGACGATGAGCATGACCAGCAGCGAGGCCAGCCATCCGGCCAGGGCCGCGCCGAGTACCAGGACCAGGGGCGTCTTGGCTCCGGTGAGCATGAAGGCGAGCACGATGCCGGGCAATGCCGCGTGGCTCACGGCGTCGCCGAGAAGGCTCTGGCGTCGAAGCACGGCGAAGGCACCGAGCATGCCGGCAACCACCCCGAGCCCCGCCGATCCCAGGGAAACCGTGCGAAGGGTGTAGTCGGTGAAGAGCTCGGTGAGCAGGTTCATGGTCGATGTCCGTCAAGGGTTCGGGGATCGTCGCCTGGATGATCCTCGCGGTCCCGTGCCGCGCGCCGGGCGAGGAACTCCACGCGCCCGCCGTATGCCAGTCGCAGATTCTCGGGCGTGAAGACCTCGCCAACGGGGCCGCAGGCGATACGCCGCACGTTGAGCAGCATTATCCAATCGAAGTACTCCTGCACGGTCTGCAGATCGTGATGGACGACCACCACGGTGCGTCCCTGCTCGCGCAGTTCCTGGAGCAGGTCGACGATGGCGCGCTCGGTGCGCGCGTCGACGCCCTGGAAAGGTTCGTCCATGAAGTAGACCCGGGCGTCCTGCACCAGGGCGCGGGCGAGGAAGACTCGTTGCTGCTGTCCGCCGGAGAGCTGGCTGATCTGGCGATGGCGGAACTCCGCCATGCCGACTTTATCCAGCGCTGACATCGCCAGTTCGCGCTCGGCTTTTCCGGGCCGCTTGAGCCAGCCCAGCGCGCCGTATCGGCCCATCATCACGACGTCCAGAACGGTGGTGGGAAAGTCCCAGTCCACGCTGCCGCGCTGGGGCACGTAGCCCACGAGACGTCGCTGATCGCGATAGAGTTCTCCGTGGATCTCCACGCGACCGGCCGCGGCGGGGATGAGCCCCAGGATGGCCTTGATGAGCGTGGTCTTGCCGGCGCCGTTGGGACCCATGATGGCCATGAGGTGGCCGGCGGGCACGTCCATGTCGATGTCCCATAGCACGGGACGATCGCCGTAGGCCACGGTGAGGTCGTTGACGCCGACTGCCAGTTCCCTAGTGCCGCTCATGACTCGCCTCTCCCAGGAGCGAGGACACGATGGTGTCCACGTTATGGCGGAACATTCCGAGGAAAGTCTCCGCGGGTCCGCCCGGATTGCCCAATGCGTCACTGAAGATCTCGCCACCGATCTCCACCTCGAAGCCACGGGACCTCACCGCCTCGCGCACGGCCTGAATGGCCCGCGGGGATACCGAAGTCTCGACGAAGAGGGCGGGAATCCTGCGCTCGGCGATGAAGGCGGCCAGGTGCTGCACGTCGCCGGTACCCGCCTCGGTGACCGTGCTGATTCCCTGCAGCCCCCGTACTTCCAGTCCGTAGGCCCGGCCGAAGTAGCCGAAGGCGTCATGGGCGGTGATGAGCACGCGCTGCTTCTCGGGAACGCGGGCGAAGGCGTCGAGTGCGTAGGCGTGCAGGGCGTCCAACTCAGTCATGTAGTCACGCGCCCGCGCCTCGTATTCGGCGGCATGGGGAGGGTCGAGTTCTGCCAGCTTCGCCCCGGCGGCTTCGACCGCCTCTCGCCAGAGTTCCAGATCGAACCAGACGTGGGGATCGAAGTGTTCCTGGTAGTCGCTGTGGGACAGCAGGCGCCTTTCGGCGATGACTTCGGCGAGAGCCAGTGTAGGCTTGCTCGCGCCCATCTGCTCGATGACCTCGCCCATCTTGGCTTCAAGATGATGTCCGTTGTAGAAGATTGCGTCGGCGAGGCGCAGTCGCTCCACGTCTCCCGCGCTGGCCTTGTAGAGGTGGGGATCGATTCCCGGGCCCATGAGTGCGGTCACCTGCACGCGCTCGCCGCCCACCTTGCGGAGAAGGTCGCCCACCTGGCCGGTGGTGGCCACGAGCTTGAGTTTACCGGAGCGCTCGCCATCGTCGTTTCCGCCGCAGCCGAGGATCAGGAAGAGGGCCAGACCCAGCAGTATTGAATTGCGCATCCTCAACTTCTCCTTCCGCCCGCCAGGGCAGCTTATCACGCGCAAAAAACCGCGCAAGGATCCTCTAGCTAGGACCGGCCGGGTATGCGCCTGCCGTGGGGATCGAGTTCGGGGCGACCCAGCCAATGGTCCAGGCGCTCGATGACCTCTTCGGACATGGCGTGCTCGAGCCGGTGAGCCTCTTCATGAACCTTGGCGGGCGACATTCCCAGCGCTTCCACCAGGAATGTCTCGATGAGGCGATGACGCCGGATCACCACGCGCGCCGCTCGCCGTCCGCGTCGAGTGAGCCGCACGGCGCGATAGGGCTCGCGCAGGATGTATCCCTCGGCCTCTAGTTTCTTGAGCATGCCCGTCACCGAAGGGCGCGCCACCTGCAATCGCTCGGCGAGTTCGCTGGTGGTGGCGGGGGTTGCCGCCTCCTCGAGGCGAAGGATCTCCGTGATGTAGTTTTCCACCGATTCGCTAAGCATCTCGTCAGTCCGATTGAAAGTTAGGTAAGCCTAACTTTCAATCTAGCCATCCGGACCTGAAAACGCAAGCGCATTGTTGCCCTTGATCGAGGTGGGGGCGCCGACTAGGATCGCCGCCGGGAGGTAACATGCACTGGACCGATGCTCAACTGGCGAAGCTGCCGCGGAAGAACGGCTTCCGTCTGCGCGGCCTGGAGATGACGCGTCTGGAAACCTTCACCGACGCCGCCTTCGCCTTCGCCACGACACTGCTGGTGATTTCCCTCGGCGGCATTCCCGGTAGCTATGTGGAGCTCATCGAGGCGCTCAAGGGAACGCCGGCTTTCGCCGCGAGCTTCGCCTCCGTGGTGAGCTACTGGTACACCCATCGCCAGTGGAGCCGCTTCTACGGACTGGAAGACATGCCCACAACGCTCATCAGCATGTCCCTGATCTTCGTCATGCTGGTCTTCGTCTACCCCCTGAAGATGGTCTTCGCTGCATTGTTCCACTGGATCAGTGGGGGATGGCTGCCCACCAACTTCGTGCTCGAATCCAACAGCGATCTCACCGGGCTCTTCATCATCTATGGACTGGGATTCTTCGCCATGAACGCCTGCGTGGTCATGCTCTACATGAGAGCGAAGGCCCTGTCCGAAGACCTGAACCTTGATGAACTCGAGCGAATAGTCACGCAATCGGGAGTCGTCAACTTCGGCGCGCTGGCCCTTACCGGGCTGCTTTCATTCCTCGTGGCCTGGCTCGCCCCCCATCGAGTGGGAGTCTGGGCCGGATTCGCCTACGCCACCCTGCCCATTGTCATGCCGATCCTGGGCGTTCACTACGGACGGAAAGTCGAGAAGCTCAAAGCCTTGCACTAGGCCTTCCTGGAGCCCTGCTTCGGAAATGTGATAGACTTGAGGCTCACAAACGAGGTGAGCCATGCGCCGAGCATTCGCCGTCCTGACGGGTCTTGCCGTCATCCTTTTCGCCACTTCCCTTCTTGCCGCCGATATCGTCACCGTACGAGTCACGCCAGAAAGCCAGGAGGATCTGAACCTTCTCGCCGACTACGGCGAGTACGCGGTGTCGGAGATCCCCGCCCATCGCTTGGGGCGGAGCTACGACTACACGATTCCGCAGACTGAACTCGAAGCCTTCACCGCGACGGGAATGCGACATGAGCTCGTCCTTCCGAGCCGCGCGGTGTGGAGTGACGTCTACTACTGGTCCTATCAGGAGATCTACGATCTCATGAGCTCCACCGTGGCCGATCATCCCGACATCGCCGCCATGGAACTGCTCGGCTATTCCACAAGGGACGGCGTGGAGATCTGGGCCCTGAAGCTGTCGGACAACCCTCTGATTCAGGAGGACGAACCCGATGTGAGTCTCGACGCGGTGATCCATGCCCGCGAGCCCGTGAACACCAACATCATGGCGGCCTTCATCCAGGAAATGGTGGCCGGCTACGGCAGCGATCCCGAGATCACCTTCCTAATCGACGAGACGGAGATCTGGATCATCCCCATCCTGAATCCCGAGGGTTACCTCTACGTGCAGACCGGCATCGACAGCCCCTGGTGGCGCAAGAACAAGCGCGACAACGACGGGGACGACATCTTCGAGGGAGTGGTCTACGAGTACTGCGGCTCGAGCTATCCCAGCTATCCGGACGGCGTGGACCTCAACCGCAACTACGATGAGGGCTGGACCTCGGCGGGCAGCTCGCTGGAATGCAGCATCGTCTATCGCGGCCCGGGGCCCATGTCCGAGAACGAGTCGCAGCTTCAGCAGGCCCTCTTCGACCGCGAGCACTTCGTGGCCGGCATGAGCTTCCACAGCTACAGCGAGTACGTGGGCTACTGCGGCGATGATCCCGCGGGCATCCAGCTCTGCCACGACATGGCCGCCGCCATTCCCAGGGAAGGCAGCGGCTACTACGACGCCGAGTTCTTCTACGGCAACGGGCAGTCCTACAACTGGATGTACTGGGAGCACGGCACCCAGGCCTACCTCGTCGAGACGGCCACCGAGTTCTTCCCTACGGGGATTGCTCGAATCGCCGACATCGTGGATGCCAACCTGAACGGCATCCGTGTCTTGCTGAATCGCGTGCACGGAAACGGTCTGCGCGGAAACGTCTACGATGCGACCACTCTTGAGCCCCTTGCGGCTGAAGTGGCCGTGACCGGCGAGCCGATACTCAATCATCCCCGCATGAGCGAACCCGTGCACGGACGCTACATCCGCCTTCTCAGGCCCGGAATCTACACGGTGTCCGCCAGCCTCGAAGGCTACCACGACGCAGTGATCTCAGGTTTGAACGTGGAAGGGGGCTCACCCATCGGACTGAGCATCCCGCTCTACCCGATCAACACGGGAACCGACTCTGCTCCGGCTGCGACCGTGGCGCTGAGCAGCTTCCCCAATCCCTTCAATCCCAAGACCACGCTGCGCTACGTGCTGCCGAATGACGCCGCGGAAGTGGATGTTGCCATCTACGATCTGGGAGGTCGACGGATCTGGAGTCGCTCGATCGAGGATCAGGGGGCGGGCCCGCACCAGTTCGACTGGGACGGTCGCAGCAGCGCCGGTGAGGAATTGAGCTCGGGAATCTACTTCTGCCGGCTCATGGCCGGCGACCATGAGGCCACCACGAAACTGGTCATGGCGCGTTGATTTCCTGCTGGTAGCTGGTAGCTGGTAGCTGGCCGCTCAGCTATACATGCGCTCGATGAGATCCTTGTACTTCTCGTGGATCACGCGGCGCTTCACCTTCAGGGTCGGCGTGATCTCGCCGGCCTGCATGGTGAACTCCTTGGCCATGAGCGTGAATCGCTTGATCTTCTCGAAAGGCGCCAGCTGCCTCGACTGAGCCGTGATGCGCTCGGTCATGTGGCGGATCACCTCGGGCATCTTCACGAGTTCCTCGTGGGACTCGAAATTCAGCTTCTGACGCCGGGCCCATTCGCTGAGCACATCGAAGGACGGCACCACCAGCGCGCTGATGTACTTGCGCCGATCGCCCAGCACTGCAAGCTGATCGATGAAGGGATCCTTCCCCACGACCATCTCCACGAGCTGCGGCGCGACATTCTTGCCGCCCGAGGTGACGATGAGATCCTTGATGCGGTCGGTGATGACCAGGAAGCCGTCCTCGTCGAAGTGACCCACGTCGCCGGTGTGAAACCAGCCGTCGGTGAAGACCTCATCGGTCTCCTCGGGTTTGTTGAAGTAGCCGGACATGACATTGGGGCCCTTGGCGAGGATCTCGCCCTTGTCGTCGATCTTGATCTCCACGTCCACGACGGGCTTGCCCACCGTTCCGAATCGGAAATCGTCGGGGCAGTTGGCCGTGAGCATGGGCGCGGTCTCGGTGAGCCCGTAGCCCTGACAGATCAACAGGCCGGCCGCGAAGAACATCTCCTCGATTTCCTGGGAGAGCGCCGCGCCGCCGGAGGCCATGAACTTCTTGGGTCCGCCGATGACCTCGCGCAGCTTCGAAAGCACCAGACGATCGGCCAGAGCGTGCTGGGCGCGGAGCAGGGGGCCTACTCCACCGTTCCGGCTCTTCGTCTGGAACCTGCCACCCACGTCCAAGGCCCAGTGGAAGAGCTTCTGGCGATAGGAGGGCGCGGTCTCCAGCTTGTCGTAGATCCCGGCGTAGATCTTTTCGTACAGACGCGGGGCGCTTGCCATGACGTTGGGGCGAACCTCGACAAGATAGCTGGCGATGCGTCTGGGATCGGGAAGGAATGAGTTCTTCGCTCCCTTGAGCAGCACGTAGAAGGTCCAGGCTCGCTCGAAGACGTGGCTGAGTGGTAGGAAGCAGAGGGAGCGATCTTCGCCAGTCACGTCGTAGCGCCGCTCGAGGGTTTCGAACTGGTTGACGAAGTTCGCGTGGGAAAGCATCACGCCCTTGGGTTCGCCCGTTGTTCCCGAAGTGTAGATGATGGTGGCGAGATCGTCCCCGCGAGCATCGCCCGCGCGGCGGAGACATTCCTCGGCGGTGCCCGCCTGGCGACCGGATTCGATGAAGTCGGACATGAGCATGTCGTCCTCGTCGCCGGCCTCGGTGCTGCCGTCCAGGGCGACGAGAATCTCGGGCTTCCCGCATAGCTCGCGAACCTCCACGAGCTTTTCCATTTCGCTGCGGGCGCCGGCGAAGGCCACTCGAACGTCCGCATCCTCGATGATGTAGCGGGCCTGCTCCACCGTGCTCGTCGCGAAGATGGGCACCGTGGACGCCCGAATGCTCTGGACTCCCAGGTCGGCCAGAATCCAGTCCGGACAGTTGGGCGCGAAGATCGCCACATTGCCGCCCTCCTCGACGCCCAGGTCCACGAGCTTGCGCGCTACAGCCTCGATCAACTCGTCCATCTCGCCGTAGCTGATCTCATGCCAGCTGCCGACGATCTTGTGTCGCAGGGCCACCGAGTCGGCATGCTGGCGCGCGCCGGCGCGAATGCTGAGGGCAATGTTTTCCACGGGAATCTCCGATGAGAGGGAATGTCAGGCGGGGAACTTAGCGATCTTGCCACAAATGATGCAAATCCACAACGCATGGGCCGAAAAAACCCCTCCCCCGGAGGGGGGAGGGGAGTTGAAGTTCAGGTTCAAGTTCTACTTGAGCATCAACATCTTCTCGGTGCGAACCTGATCCTCCGCCTCGAGCTTGTAGAAGTAGAGCCCGGAGGAAAGCTGACGGCCCTTGCCGTCGCGGCCGTCCCATTCGGCGAGATGCTCGCCGGCGGTCATGAAGCCCTCGGCGAGGGTCCTCACGGCGCGTCCCTGCACGTCGAAGACCGTCAGCTTCGCATTCCCGCTCTGGCTGAGCGAGAAGGCGATGCTGGTCTTCGGGTTGAAGGGGTTGGGATGGTTCCTGCCCAGCGCGAACTTCGCCGGCGTCTCTTCGGCGTCGGTGGGATCGAAGAAGACCTCGATGCTGATGGGCACCACCACCGGATCACCGGCATTGCTGCTGATGGTCAGGATGGTCTCGTAGCTGCCCTCGGGAAGACCCGTGGCGTCGAAGACGATTTCGAGCATCTCGGTCTGGCCCTCGGGCACCGCGCCGGAAGTGGTCGCCATCTGCACCCAGGTCATCGGGCGATAGATGGTGAAGGCTCCGTCGCTGGTGTCTGTGATCGCGAGGTCGTCGACGTCGCAGATCTTGACGCGGCAGTTGGAGCTGATTTCACCGTCGACCATCCAGCCGAAGTGACCCAGGTCGGCGGGCACCGAAGCTGCCAGGGTCTCCCAGCCGCCGATGCCCGTGCGGCTCAGTTCGATCATCACGTTCTCGGGACCGCCACCGGCCACCCACTGGATGTCCATCATCGAACCGATGGCCATCATCTCGCCACCGTTGGGCGAGAGCACCGTCACGTTGGGTCCGAGGGTGCTGATGACGATCTCGCCGCTCACCTGATGCGGGTCGCTTCCCCAGATGTCGCCGTAGATGGTGTAGGGGATGACCACCTGATCGCCCATGCTGGCGAAGGTCAGGTTGATCACGGCCTGGCCGGTCTCGCCGTCATAGATCTGTCCCCAGCCGCCGTCCGGGTCGGTCCACTCGCAGAAAGCTCCGTCGCCGGTCTCACCCGAGTACACGAGGTTGCCCGCGCCGCCGCCCATGATGTCCGAGGCGCTGTTGAGAACCACGCCCGCGGGCAACTGCATGTCGAATCCGGAGATCCACTCCACGTCGGGACTGCCGTTGTAGACGAAGAGGTCCAGGTTCAGGGTGCTGCCGGGATAGACCGCCGAAGGCTCGGTCCAGGCGTAGGATCCGGTCATGTCGCGGCCGGCCTCGCGGGGGAAGTTCGGATCCTCCATGCTGATGGAGTAGTACAGGGTCGAACCCTCTTCGCCGTAGTTGCCGATGGACAGGTAGTCGGTCTGAACCTCGCCCTGCTGCAGCACCTTGTTGAAGAAGGACGGCGAGACCTCGCAGGTGGGCAGGAGGCCGTCGCCCACGAGGATCTGGCCCACATGGGTTTCGCGGTTGAAGCCCGTGACCGTGAGCGTGATCTCATTGCCCGGCGTGGGCAGGTCGTTTTCGAAGTAGACCTGGGCCACGCCGCCGGCGTCGGCGAAGGCCGAGCCGATGTACTCGCTCTCGAAACTGATGGCCGCGAGGTTTCCGGGGTCGGTGTTCACGGTGAAGTAGTCCATCAGAGGATCCACCGTGGAGAAGTGGTCCACGTAGACCGGAGCCGGCGTATCCGTACGGATCCGCAGGCTGGGATCGCCGAAGATGGTCCAGAACTTCATCTCGTTGATGCCTTCGGAGCCATACTCGTCGATCATGAGGCAGGAGCCGTTGAAGCAGAGCGCGCCGAAGGTGCGCTTCTCGCCGGCCACGAGCAGGTCGATGGTCTCGTCCTGGGAGCTCATGGGCGGAGCCCAGCTCATGCTGATGGTGGAGCCGTAGAACCCGATTGCGCCCGAGGGCTCGCCGGCGTTGGTGGCGCGCATCCAGGCCTCGCCGAAGCAGGTTCCGCTCTGGAACTCGCCGGTGTTGCAGGCCACGCTGTTGATGAAGGGCAGCATGTTGTCGTTGACCAGGGCGTTCACGTTGTTGTTGTCGAAGCCGGTGGTGCTCCAGCCCTGCTGCCATCCGTGTCCGCAGTAGTTGATGATACTGCGGCCCTCGTTCAGGCCGCTGCTCACATGGCCGGCGTTGCCGCCGTTGGTGTCGTAGATCTGATCCACCAGGGTGTAGGTGAAGTCCAGGAGCTTGCTGCGGATGACGTCCATGTGCTCCCAGTCGGCCTCGCCGTCGTCGCCGATGCCCGCGCCCTCGGCCGAGGCTATGCCCATGCCCTGGTGGTACCAGGCTGCCCCGGCCTGAGGATCACGCTCGTACTCGATGCTGCGCAGAACCTGAGTGTCCACCTGGGAGGTGTTCTCGGCGGAGAAGCGTCCCACGAAGATCTCGGGATAGGAATCGTCGCCCGCCAGGAATCCGTAGGACGGATCCGAGGCGCCGCCGTTGTTGAAGTAGGGTACCTGGGTCGCATCGCCGACGAGCAGCACGAAGGTCAGTGGCTCGCTGTCGTAGACGCCCTGGATGTAGTCCTTGATCTGGTTGCCGGTGGCACCGATGGAGGCCACGTCCAGCATGGTCGTGGGCACGCCCATCTGATTCTTCCAGTCCACGAAGGGCTGCATGGCGCCCATGAAGGGTCCGTAGCTGATCACCAGCATGGGCCCGATCTCGGGGATGCTCACATAGCGATCCTGTAGCAGGTCGTAGTTCAGGAAGTGGCTCGAATAGATCTTGGCGAATTCCGAGTCCAGAACTTCCGGACGCGACTCCAGCCGGTTCACGAAACCCTCGCCGTCGGTCACCACCTCGACGACCAGTTCGGTGTAGACCCGCAGGGTCCGCGTGGCCGGATTGTACTGGAAGGGATTCAGCTCCACGACCATGCCGCGCAGGTCGCGCATGATGTAGGGCTCGTCCAGCACCGCGACCTCGCCGGGGAACCAGGCGTCGGTCTCGTAGAATCGGTCGAACACGAAGCTGACCATCTCGGGATCCATCATGCGGCTGATGGTTCCCTTCGAAGGCGCGATGTCCATGTTCGGGAAGTCCCGGTAGCTGGCATCCAGCAGGTTCACCCGCATGGCCGCATCGTCGGGAATGACGACGGAGCGGCGCACCGTGGGTAGGGCCGGTAGTCCGCGCCGGTGGTGGAGGGCCAGGTCATCCAGCGCGATGGCGGTCCATGGGGCACCGTCGATATTGAGCTCATCGGTCTGGAAGCTGCCCAGATTGAGTTGGAGACGCGTCAGGTCGGTGCTCGCGTCCAGCACCGTCAGATTCCACGCGTCCTGGCCGGCTGCCAGCTGGACGTCGGCTGAGATGGCCGGCAACGCAAGGAGTGCGCAGAGGAGCCCGGCGAGAGTCAGACGTTTCATGATCCCCCTTGTGGGTGCAGGATCCCGAGTATCGGGTTGAGAGGTCGCAAACCCATTTTAACACGGCAGATGCCTTGAGAACAACGGCTTAGGATGGGGCCCGGAAAGACCGCAAATCCCGATTCTTTTTGGAATTAGAGGCCTCGAATGGTAGAATTGTCCTGCGAAATTCCCATTCCTCAGGGTGACAATCAAGGATGGAGGTTCCCCATGGAACGTCTCGTAAGTCGGAGGCCCCGTTTCCTTTCCGGCCTCTTGGGCATGATTCTGCTGGTTGGTCTCGCCTTCCCGGCGAGCGCCATGTGGATCGATCTGGGCGGCGACGATTTCAACGTGCGTCTGATCGAATCGGATGGCCAGCGGACCGTATATGAAATCACGGTGGGAGGCTTCGACGCCGAGCCTGTTCTCATCGGGGGTGAGACCTATTTCTCCATCGGACTGGCCGGCGAGAGCGTTGATCTCGCGGCCGGCTATCCCTCGCTGCCCGACGTGCGTCGCGCGGTGATCATTCCCGACGACAGCAAGGTGGCGGTAAGCCTGCTCGAGGTCGAATCCGTGGACCTGCCCTACATGCCGGTGATGCCGTCCAAGGGCAACCTGCTTCGCTCGGTGGATCCCGCCACGGTTCCCTACGAATTCGGCGATGTCTATCAGAGCGATGAGGCCTGGCCGGTTTCGCCGGTGGATCTGGAAGCGCCGCACATCCTTCGCGATTACCGCGGCGTGATCGTGGACGCCAACGTCTTCCAGTACCTGCCTGCCAGCGAAACTCTGCGCGTGCACAAGCGCATGGTGCTCGAAGTGAAGCCCGTGGGCGCGGGGGACATCAACGTGCTCGACCGGTTCGCGGCTCCCGAGAAGCTGGATCCCCAGTTCGCCGAGATCTATTCCCGCCACTTCCTGAACTTCGGCACCGGCGATCGCTACACTCCGGTGCTCGAGGACGGCAGCCTGCTCATCGTGGCCTACGACGCCTTCTACGCGAACATGCTGCCCCTGGTGGAGTGGAAGATGCAGAAGGGCCTCGACACCAAGCTGGTGAGCACCAGCGAAACCGGCACCACCGCCACCCAGATCAAGGCCTACATCCAGAACGAGTACGACACGGGCGATCTCGGTTACGTGCTGCTGGTGGGCGACGGTCCCCAGATTCCGATTCCCAGCGGCGGATCCGATCCCATGTACTCGCTGCTGGCCGGCGGCGACAGCTATCCTGACATCTTCGTCGGTCGCTTCTCCGCCGAGAACGCCACGCAGGTGGATACGCAGGTCGAAAGAACCATCCACTACGAGCGCGACGTGACCGCGTCCGAAAGCTGGATGCAGTACGGAATGGGAGTGGCCTCCAACGAGGGGCCCGGTGACGACGGCGAGTACGACGACGAGCACTCCGACGTGATCCGCGGCAAGCTTCTGGCCTACGGCTATCTCGGCGTGGACCAGATCTATCAGCCCACCGGCACGGCGGCCCAGGTCTCGGCCGGCCTCAACGAAGGCCGCGGAATCGTAAACTACACGGGCCACGGAAGCACCACTTCCTGGTCGACCACCGGCTTCTCGAACTCCCATGTGAACGCCCTGGTGAACGACAACATGCTGCCCTTCATCGTCAGCGTGGCCTGCAACAACGGCACCTTCACCTCGACAACCTGCTACGCCGAGGCCTGGCAGCGGGCGACCAACAACGGCGTGCCCACGGGCGCCATCGCCAGCTACATGTCCTACATCAGCCAGAGCTGGAATCCGCCCATGTGCGGACAGGACGAGGCCATCGACCTTCTGGTCGAGGACCAGATGCGCACCATCGGCGGTCTCTGGTTCAACGGTTCCTGCCAGATGATGGACGAGTACGGCAGCAGCGGCATCAACGAGTTCGAGAACTGGACCATCTTCGGCGATCCTTCCATCGCGGTACGCACGAAGCAGCCCGAGGTCATGGCCCTGAACCACTCCGGCGCGCTCTTCATCGGCATGAGCGAGTACGAAGTCTCGATTCCCGGGCTCGAAGGCGCTCTCTGCGCTCTCTACGGGGACGGCGTGCTCTACGGCGCGGCTCTGACCAACGCGGGCGGCATGGCGAGCATCTCCATGGCCGAGCCTCCGGACGCGCCCATGAGCCTGACCCTCACGGTGACGGCCTACAACAAGGTGACGGCCCAGGAGGCGGTGGAAGTGCTGCCGCCCAGCGGTCCTTATCTGGTCTTCGAGAACTGCATCGTTCTTGACGGCGGCGGCGACGCCGACGGCGAACTCGACGAGGGCGAGACCGTGGGCATGACCGTGACCCTGGAGAACGTGGGTGTGGACGCAACCACCAACGTGTACGCCTACCTCACCTGCGACGATCCCTACGTGACCATCACGGCCGGTGGGCAGAACTATCCTGACATTCCGGCGGGCGGTTTCGGCAGCAACATCGAGCCCTTCGAGCTCGAGGTCGCCGGCACCATCCCCGACGGTCATCTTGTGCAGTTCGCGGTTGAAGCTCACTCCGACGACGGCATCTGGGACGCGAACTTCGCGCTCACGGCCCAGGCTCCGGTGCTCGGCGGCGGTGGACTCACCGTGATCGATCTGCCCTACGGTGACGGCAGCGGCACAGCCGACGCGGGCGAGACGATCACCCTGCGCATGATGGTCGGGAACACTGGCAGCTCGGACTGCGCGCCTCTCGCGGGCACCCTGAGCTGCAGCGACATCAACGTGAATGTTTTGGACGCTCATGGCGATTGCGCCGATGTGCCCATGGGCGGCGAGGCCCTCATGGCAGACTTCGAGCTGGAGATCTTGCCCGGATGCCCCGAGCCTTCGAGCATAGCGCTCGAGTTGCTCGTGGAAGGTCCTTCGGGATTCTCCGAGCTGCTCATCTACGAGCTGCCCGTGGGCGGCTGGTTCGACGACATGGAAGTGGACCGCGGCTGGACCGTGGGCTACACGGGCGATGACGCCGGCAGCGGCATCTGGACGCGCGTCGATCCCATCGGCACCGAGTACGGCGGCGGCCAGTGCGCGCCCGAGGACGACCACACTCCGGCGCCCGGCGTGAACGCCTACGTCACCGGCCAGGGATCCCTGGGCGGCACGGCCGGCGAGAACGACGTGGACGGCGGCAAGACCACGCTGCTGAGCCCCGTCTTCCATCTGGACGGCGCCGACAGCGCCGAGTTCAGTTACTGGCGCTGGTACACCAACGACCTGGGTAACAACCCCGGCGAGGACTACTGGGACGTGGACGTCACCAACGACGGCGTGACCTGGGTGAGCCTCGAGCACACCAACGTGTCGGCCAACGTGTGGACCGAGATGAGCTTCCAGCTCACCGACTACATCACGCTCACCGACAACGTCCAAGTGCGCTTCGTGGCCTCCGACGAGATCAACGGTTCGCTGGTGGAGGCCGGCGTGGACGACGTCTTCCTGCGCGCGAGCTGGTCCATCCAGACCGACACGGAGGACGCGGTGCCCGCTCGACTGGCGCTCGGCGCGAACTTCCCGAATCCCTTCAACCCGAAGACGACCATCAGCTTCGCCCTGCCCGAAAAGGGTGAGGTCGATCTGGCGGTCTTCGACGTGCGTGGACGCCGAGTGGCGACCATCGCCTCGGGCGTGATGGACGCGGGACGTTACGAGTTGATCTGGAACGGTACCGATGAGGCCGGCAAGTCCGTGGCCAGCGGCGTGTACTTCAGCCGCCTCGCCAACGGCGGCCAGGTGCTGACCCAGAAGATGATTATGCTCAAATAGTGTCCGGGGAAGGGAGACCCCCTTCCCCTCACTAGAGCTTCGCAAATCGTTCGGGGGAGGCGCTCTGCCTCCCCCGTTCCCTTTCAGTGAAGCGAAGCGGCTTTCCGGGCGTGACTTGTGAGGCGGCCCACGAGTGTAGCAAGCTCATGAATCCCGAGCCGCCGAACGGGAACGCGAGGAAAGGCCGCGAGCGCCCCTTGCGAGTCTGCGAGCGGGAACCGCGAGAGGAGGCCACGAGCCCTCTATTCTTGAGCTACCTGTCCGGAATGTGGTAAAATTCAGAAAACTGAAACTCCGACTCGCCGGAGGACCGGCGAAAGCGTCGGGGTGCGGGAATCCACCGGACGGGAGGCTAGGGGTATGCACCTCAAATCTCACTGGGGCATTGCCGGAAGGCGCCTTGCTATGGCGATCATCCTTTCGGCTTTTTTCATGACCGGAATCGCCGGCGCGGCGATGATCACGGTCGACTACGAATTCCAGGCGCCGGAGATCACGGCGCTGAAGGACTACTTCCAGATCACCATGGACGACGCGTGGAGCGTGGGCGAGCCGGGTATGCCGGTGCTGCCGCGCAGGGGCGCTAGCGTGCTTCTGCCGCCGGGCGAGCGCATCGTTTCGGTGGAGGTGATCCCTGACAGCTGGATCACCCTTGAAGGCAGCTGGACCCTCGAACCGGGCCAGCGTCAGTATCCGCTCAGCTTCGAAGGAGCGGTGACGCCGGATCTGCCCGACGCGGGGATCTACGCGTCCGACGAACCCTTCCCCGGGCGCTACTCGGACGATCCGAACATCGGCATGTATCGGGGCTATCGAATCGCCGATCTGGCCCTGCATCCGGTGGAGTATCGTCCCGCCTCCGGGCAGATCAGCTACATGACGGGCTGCGAACTGCGCATCTACACGGAGTTCGACGCTTCGCTTCTCGATGAGAATCGCGCGATGATCCGTCACGACGAGCTCACCCTGCGCCGCCTCGAGCAGGTCGTGCACAACCACAACGAAATCGCCAGCTATGCGAGTCTTCAGGCCTTGGGCGGCAGCCGAGCGCTGGATCCGGCCGACGGCATCAAGTACGTCATCGTGACCTCCGACGCCTACGCGCCCTATCTGGGCGATTTCGTCACCTTCCAGACCGAGCGTGGTCTCAAGGCCGCGGTCTTCCTGAAGGACTGGATCAACACCGAGTACACGGGCAGCGATGAGCAGATGCGCATCCGCAACTTCATCATCGACGCCTATGCCACCTGGGGAACGGAGTACGTTCTGCTGGTGGGCGACAGCGGTCCCAGCGACGGCATTCCACACCGGGGCATGTACGCGGTGGCCTACGGCACCACCGAGACGAATCTTCCCAGCGATCTCTACTTCGCCTGTCTCGACGGAACCTGGAACGATGACGGCGACGGATATTGGGGCGAGGTCGGCGAGGCCGATCTCTACCACGAACTGGGCGTGGGCCGCGCGGCGGTCAGCTCGCCCACGGAGATCCAGAACTGGATCACCAAGCAGATGCGCTACCAGACCGCTCCCGTCGCCGAGGAGTGCGACGATGCGCTCATGTGCGCGGAGTTGCTATGGAGCGAGCCGACCTGGGGAGGCGACTACAAGGACGAGATCCTCTACGGTTCGAGCAACCACGGCTATACCACCGTCGGTTTCCCCGAGCACATGAACGTGGACACGCTATACGACCGCGAGGGAACCTGGAGCGCGAGCACGCTCATCGCCATGATGAACAACGGCCTGAACATCATCAATCACCTGGGTCATTGCGACTACACCTACATGATGAAGTTCTACAACAGCAGCATTCCGCAGTTCACCAATGACGGAATCAACCACAGCTACAACTTCATCTACAGCCAGGGCTGCATGTGCGGCGGCTTCGACTACGACTCCATCAGCGAGAACCTGAACAACGACGAGCACTGCGCCGTCGCCCTGGTCACCAACTCCCGCTACGGCTGGGGCCAGCATGAGGGCACCAACGGATCTTCCCAGTACTTCGACCGGGAGTTCTACGACGCCATGTTCGGCGAGGAGATCTATCCCCTTTCCGAGATGAACAACGACTCCAAGGAAGACGTCATCTGGAACCTCGACTACGGCGCGAACCGCTGGTGCTTCTACGAGCTGAACCTCTTCGGTGATCCGGCCATGCAGCTCTGGACCGATGTTCCCGCCAACCTTCAGGTCACCCTGCCCGGCGTGGTCTTCATCGGCCAGCCCGAGATGGAAGTGACGGTCATGGACGGCGGCGCGCCCATCGTCGGCGCGCGGGTCTGCATCTACACCGACGACTACTCGGTCTACGACACGGCCTACACCAACGGTTTCGGCGTGGCGATCCTGGAGCCCGGCGCCACGGCGCCCGCCGATCTGAACGTGAAGGTCATCGCCCACGACTTCTACGAGTACTCGGGCATGGTGCCCATCCTGCCGCCGGAAGGTCCCTATCTGGTCTTCGATCACTCCCTGATCTTCGATGAGAACGGCGATAACGACGGCATGCTGGACGAGGCCGAAACCGTCGATCTGGACATCTGCCTGGAGAACGTGGGCGTGGATCCCACCACGGGCGTGGTCGGCTCTTTGAGTTGCACCGACCCCTACGTGACCATCCTCGAGGCCGTGCAGGACTATCCGGACATTCCCGCCGGCGAACTGGGAACCTGCCTCTTCCCCTTCGTGGTGGAGGTCGCGGGTGACGTGCCGGATGAGCACATCATCCAGTTCACCATCGACATGGTGGCCAACGAGGGTAGCTGGGACGCCACCTTCTACCTGACCGCCCAGGCGCCCGTGCTGTCCACCTCGGGCCTCACGGTGATCGACCTGCCCTACGGTGACGGCAGCGGCAATGCCGATGCCGGCGAGACGGTGACTTTGCGCGTCCACATGGCCAATACGGGTCACTCCGACGCCGAGGATCTGGTGGGCGTCATCGGCAGCTACGACTTCAATGTGAACATCATCGACGGCGGTGGCGCCTGCCCGGTGGTTCCGGTGGATGGCGAGGGCATCATGACGGACTTCGTGGTGGAGATCCTGCCCGGATGTCCCGAGCCCTGGACCATCGACTTCGTCTTCAACGTGAGCAACGGCGAGTTCGCGGCCGACCTTTCCTTCGAACTCCCCGTGGGCGGATGGTTCGACGACTTCGAAGTCGACCGCGGCTGGACCTCCGGCGCGCCTGGGGACAACGCCGGTACGGGTCTCTGGACCCGCGTGGACCCCCACGGCACCGAGTACAACGGCTATGTCGTTCAGCCCGAAGACGACCACACTCCCGACCCCGGCGTCATGTGTTTCGTGACCGGACAGGGTTCCGAGGGCGGTGCCGCGGGCGAGAACGATGTGGACGGTGGCGTGACGACCCTGCTCAGTCCGATCTTCGCCCTCCATGGGGCAACCAGCGCTGAATTCAGCTACTGGCGCTGGTACACCAACGACCTGGGCAACAACCCGGGTGAGGACTGGTGGAATGTGGATGTCACGAGCGACGGAACGAATTGGGTGAGCCTCGAAAGCACCCAGGACTCCGATGCCTCCTGGACCTTCCACAGCTTCGAGCTCGGGGACTACGTCGAGTTCACCGACATGGTCCAGGTACGCTTCGTGGCCGCGGATGTCGGCACCGGCGGCTCTCTCGTGGAGGCCGCGGTGGACGACGTGCTGCTGAGCGCCTTCGTGCCCCTGGCCACGGACGCGGGAGAAGTGCTTCCCGCGCGCGTGGAGCTGGGTCGCAACTTCCCCAACCCCTTCAACCCGAAGACGACTCTACGATTCGCTCTGCCGACCTCCGGCGAGGTGGATCTGGGGGTCTACGATGTACGGGGACGCCGTGTGGCGACTCTGGTCAGCGGACACATGGACGCCGGCTATCACGAACTGGACTGGCTGGGCACCGACGCCGCCGGCCGTCCGGTGTCGAGCGGCATCTACTTCAGCCGCATCGCCTACGACGGTCAGGTGCTGACTCGGAAGATGGTGATGCTTAAGTAGACTTCCGATGCTCAGTGTAGAAGCCCTCGGGGGAGGTTCTGCCTCCCCCGTTTTTCTATTCAAGATTTCCACGACTTCGGTTAGGCTGGCTCGAGATGTGATCATAAGGAGGTGCGGTATGTTTTAGGTGCTGGCAAACTAACCCGCGGAAACGCTTTCGCCGCGATATTCACTCTCTTGCTCTTCGGCCTGATGGGCTGTGGCGGAGACAAGGATCCCGCCGAGCCGGCCGTTCCGACCGGCGTGACCATTCAGGTGGATGCCACCGAGGTGAACGTAAGCGGTCAGCTGACGCTCCAGGCCAACTACGTCGGCTATGACGATGAGCTTCCGGATTGCGTCTGGACCGTCGATGGCGTGACGGGCGGAAACGGGGAGTTGGGCCACATCCCACAGGACAATCCCACGACCTATACCGCGCCAGGCGCCGTTCCCGACGGCGGTGAAGTGCTGATCGGGGTTCAGACCTCAGGGGACTACGAGTTCGAGGATGAGGTGAGCGTCAGCGTCATCGGTCCCATCGGCGTGAACCTCGAGTTCGAAGCCATCGTGTGCGAAGTGTCCACCGAATTGGAGGTGACGGCCAGTCTCGAATGGAGCGGACGGGAAGCGGAGTTCGACTGGTACGTGAACGAAGAGTTGGGTGGGAATAGCATGAACGGGACCATCTCCCAGACCAATCCCGCGGTCTACACGGCGCCGAGCGCGGTGCCCGATGGCGGCACCGTGGAGATCAAGGCCGTGTACCGGGGCGATGAGCAGTTCTTCGAAACGGGTTCGGTGGAGGTGCAGCACACGATCAAGCACGTGAATGCTGCGACCGGGGTCGACGTGAACGGGGGCGGGACCTGGGACTATCCCTTCCGCACCATCACCTACGCCCTGGGCGAAACGGAAGAAGGCGACGTGGTCCTGGTCGCACCCGGAACCTACGACGGCGATCTCGGAGAGGGCGATGTCTTCACGATTCCGATGGGAGTGACCCTACGTGGATCGGGCCGCGACGAGGTCATCCTCTACGGCGGAGAGGACCTGTACTTCACCATGGACCTCTGGTACGAGTCCGTGGTGGAGAACATCACCCTGGGCAACGCGGGAGTCGCGTCCGGGGGCGAATTGTCGTCCATCGGAATCTTTTGCGGCAGCACCGCGACGATCAGGAACGTGAAGATCAACGACACCTTCAACTACTCGGCCATCCGGATCAGCGGGGCAGGCAACAGCACGCTGGTCGAGGATTGCGTAATCGTGAACACCAGCCATCCTGGCGACAACCGCGGATTCGAGCTAACCAGCGATTGTCACGCGACAGTTCGCAACTGCACGATTACCGACTGGTGGCAGGGGATCTTTGTGAACACGAACTCCGATCCCCTGATCGAAGGATGCACCATCACGAACAACAATACGGGAGTCACCGCATACAGCGGATCGGGGGAACCGCCGCCCGTGACGAATCCGGATCTCGGCGGCGGTGCGCGAGGAAGCCTAGGCGGCAACGTGATCCAAAACAATGCGGAGTATGGTCTCTACGTGCGAAACGAAGAGGGCACCATCTACGCCATGTACAACACCTGGAATTCTGATCCGCCCACCGAGGGGCCGCCAGCTCCCGCGGACTTCTATCGGGACTACGACACGACCATCGTCTGGCACTAGAGGAAGCCGAAGCATAAGCTGAAGCGGATACCCTCTCTCCACAACAAGGGGAGAGGGTTATCTATTGGGAGTTCACTGCTTCGCAGATTAGCTCCACAGCGCGGTCGATTTCATCATCGGTGCTGAAGCGTCCCACCGATAGGCGTAGCGTGCCTTTCGCGACATCCAGCGGCACCTTCATGGCCGCGAGCACCGCCGACACGGACACGCCGTCGGCGTGGCAGGCCGCCCCTGCCGAGGCTGCCACGCCCTCGAGCCCGGCCAGAAGCGTCGAGGCTTCGATACCGGGAAAGGAAACGCTGGCCGTGTTCGGCAGGCGACCGTCGAGCCTGCCGTTTACGACGAGTTCTGGAATACGCCCGCGCAGGCCGTCCTCGAGTCGGTCGCGCAACTTGGCGAGCTTGGTCGGGGTGTCGTCGATTCCTTCCGCGGCGATCTCGCAGGCCTCGCCGAGCCCCGCTATCTCGAGCACGTTCTCGGTGCCCGCGCGCAGGTTGCGCTCGTGGTCCGCACCATGGGTCTGCCTGTTCAGCTTCACGCCGTCTCGAATGTAGAGGGCACCCACGCCCTTGGGCGCATAGAGCTTGTGGCCGGCCACCGAGAGCAGGTCGACGCCGAGACCATCCACGCGTACGGGGATCTTGCCGATGGACTGGGCCGCATCGCAATGCAGCAGCGCGCCGCGGGCACGGGCCAGCTTCGCGATGTCGGCGATGGGCTCAACGGTGCCCACCTCGTTGTTGGCGTGCATCACCGTGACCAGCACGGTCTCGCTCGTGAGTGCCTTCTCGACGGTCGCCGGGTCGAGCCAGCCTGTGGAATCGACGGGCAGATAGTCCACGCGCCAGCCACGGGACTCCAGGTTTCCGCAGACCTCGGTCACCGCGGGATGCTCCACCGCCGAGGTCAGGATGTGCCGCCCTTCCCCTTCGCGAGCTTCGGCCACGCCCTTGATGGCCAGGTTGTTCGACTCGGAGCCGCCGCTGGTGAAGAGGATCTCCGCCGCCGAAGCGCCGAGTAATCCGGCCACTTGCCTGCGTGCCCTGTCCACGGCGCCGCGGGTCTCGCGTCCGTAGGCGTGTGAGCTGGAAGGGTTTCCGAAGTGCTCGGTGAGATAGGGCAGCATGGCTTCGGCCACCCGAGGGTCCACCGGCGTGGTCGCGTTGTAATCGAGATAGATGGGTTTCATGGCGGGCAGCCTAGGCCAAGGCGCCGGGCGGGTCAAGCCGGGGGGATTGGCGTGGGAGTCTCGACCATGTAGACTCGCCGCAGCCAAGGAGGCTCTCATGAAACGAATCCTCGCCGCCGCATTCTTCCTCTTCGCTTTCCTCGCGGCGCAGGCCGCCCAGCCCGTCGCTACCTACTCCATCGTTGGCTACGACCCGGCCACCGGAGATCTCGGCATCGCCGTGCAGTCCAAGTTCTTCGGAGTGGGCGCCGTGGTGCCCTGGGCCCGGGCGGGAGTGGGAGCCGTCGCCACTCAGGCCTTCGCCAACACGACCTTCGGTCCCGAAGGTCTGGAGCTGCTCGAAGACGGCCACAGCCCCGAGGAAGTGCTTGCCGCTCTGCTGGCCGCTGACGATGGCCGTGAGCAGCGCCAGGTAGGTATCGTGGACGCCCAGGGCCGGGCCGCGGCTCATACCGGAGCCGAATGCATGGTCTGGGCCGGGCACAAGAGCGGAGTGAACTATACCGCGCAGGGGAACATCCTGGTCGGCGAGGCGGTGGTGGCGGATATGGCCGCTGCCTTCGAGGCGGCCGAGGGCGAGATTCTCGGCGAACGGCTCATGCGTGCCCTGGAGGCCGGGCAAGCCGCGGGCGGCGATTCCCGGGGCATGCAGTCGGCGGCCATGGTCATCGTGCGCGAGGAGGGCGGCTACGCCGGCTTCAACGATCGCTATTGCGATCTTCGCGTGGACGACCACGGCGAGCCCATCGCCGAACTCAGGCGCATCTTCGATATGTGGCAGGAGTGGGCATTGATCCTCGAAGGATACACCCTGGCCGAGAAGGGGCTGTACACGGAGGCCATCCATCTGGGTGAACGGGCCGTGAAGCTCAACCCGGACAAAGGAGAGCCCTACTTCCATCTGGCCTGCTTCTTCGCCAAGGCGGAACTCTACCGCAAGGCCCTGTTCCGCCTGGCGGAGGCGGTGGAGCGGGATCCAAGCCTCGGGGAACGCGCGCGCACGGACACCGACCTTCAGCCCCTTTGGGAAGACGAGCATTTCCTGGAGATCACCGCGCCTAAAGACTAGCCGAGTAGACCCTTCCGTTTGAGCGCCTTGGCGCCCTCTCGGTAGCTGAGTCCCGAGAGCCGCCCTCGATGCTTCAGCAGGAAGGCTTTCACGCGCTGTGGCTCGGCATAGGAATAGTCGCGCAGCGCCCAACCGATGGCCTTGCGGATGAAGAACTCGGTTTCGTCGGCCCGTCTGAGGCAGTAGTCGAAGAGGCGGCGATGATCGGTGTCGCCCTTCCAGCCGAGCTGACAGAGGATCGCGCTGCGGCGTATCCAGAAGTCTTCGTCCTCGATCCAGAGGTCCATGAGGGGCCAGAGCTTCTCGGGCTCCTTGCGCAGGGCCACGCCCACCAGGGCGGTGGCGATGCCGTCCACGAAATCCCACCAGGCGCCTTCGCGGATGAGCCGCTCGTAGAGTTCGATGGAGTTCGCATCGATGAACTCGGGATGTCCGGCCGCGAAGTGGATGGCCAGGTACTTCTCCTCGCGATGAGATAGCTTCCAGAGGGAAATCACCGCGCGCTCGTAGTCCCTCCGGGTTTCCGCGTGGAATTCTCGAAGCATCCGTTTCTCGAGTTTGGCTCGAGCGGGCTTCTGGACGCCGTAGAAGGGCATGTCGGTTTTCATGTAGGCGGCCATGGGAGCCGCCTTGGCGGGGTCGGCCAGATCGCGGAGTTCGGCTTGCACGAATTGGACTAGAGCTTTCATGCCTGAATTCTATCGCGGCCGGCGCCGTCGTGCTAGGATGAGTTCATGAGCCTGCCGGAAGCTTTTCTCGAAAGACTGGAGCGGATCCTCTCCCCGGATTCCCTGGCCGCGACCCTGCGGGCCATG
The DNA here is from genome assembly GCA_964410395.1 of uncultured bacterium. GTDB lineage: Bacteria > Krumholzibacteriota > Krumholzibacteriia > JACNKJ01 > JACNKJ01 > JACNKJ01. The sequence goes on along the minus strand of CAYPGS010000010.1, from coordinate 55,170 downwards.
AGCTCCGAAGCGCCGACGGTGTTTCGAGTCAATCGACTCAAGACCGATGCGGAGTGTCTTGCCCGGGAACTCGTGGAATCGGGATTCGAGCCGGTGGCCCTCGGCTATCCGCCCGAGAGTTTCTCTGTTTCCCCCGAGCAGCGGCGTGCGCTTACCGAGCATGCGGCCTAGCGTGAAGGGCGCCTCTGGATCCAGAATCCGTCGAGCATGTTGCCGCCCCTCGCCCTCGAGTGCCGACCGGGAGAGGACGTGCTCGACCTCGCCGCGGCCCCGGGAAGCAAGACCTTGCAGCTGTCCGCCAGCGGCGCTCGCGTGACCGCGGTGGAGAAGAACCGCGGCCGATTCTTCAAGCTCAAGGCGAATCTGAAGTCCCAGGGCGCGCTCGAGGTGGAGACCCGTCTCGCCGACGGCACGGGTTTCTGGCGAGGCCACGAGGAGAGTTTCGACAAGGTGCTGCTCGATGCGCCCTGCTCGTCCGAGGGCCGTTTCCGTGTGGACGATCCCAAATCCTACGCCTACTGGAGTCCGAGGAAGATCCGCGAGATGCGCCGCGTGCAGCTGCGCCTGGCTCAGTCGGCCCTGCATATGCTCAGGCCGGGTGGCCTTCTGGCCTACTCCACCTGCACCTTCGCCCCGGAAGAGAATGAGGGCGTCCTGGACAAGCTGCTTTCGAAGTTCGAGGGAGCGGTGGAGATCCTGCCACTGGACCTGCCGCTCGAAAACGTGCAAAGTGGACTGGCCCGTTGGGAGAAACGAGAGTTCGCCCCGGAAATCGCCGCGGCTCGCCGCGTGCTTCCCAACGAACTGTTCGAAGGATTCTTCCTGGCCCTGCTGCGCAAGACATCCAGCACCCGCAAGAGGAGCGACGAATGAGAACCGTCCTGATCCTGCTCGTTCTGACAATCGCCACCGCCGCCCTGGCGGAGCGGCCCGACTTCGAGGCCCTCACCGACAAGTACGAGGCTCAGGCCATCGCCGATCGCCGGTGGGCCCACGAGCACGCCGAGCTGTCGATGCGGGAGTTCGAGACCCAGGCCTGGCTGCGTGAATCGCTGGCGGACATCCCGGGCGTGGAGCTGGTGGAAGGTGATTGGGCGACCGGAGTGGTGGCGATGCTCAAGGGCGGCAAGCCGGGGCCTATCGTGGCGTGGCGAACCGACATGGACGGCCTGCCCATCACCGAAGAGACGGGTCTGGAATTCGCCTGCCAGCGGGTGGACACCCTGCGCAGCGGCCGGGTGACCGGCGTCATGCACGCCTGCGGCCACGACCTTCACATGGCCGTGGCCCTGGGCATGACGCGCATGCTGTCGGACGTGCGCGAGGAAATGCCCGGCACCCTGCTCTTCATCGGCGAGCCCGCCGAGGAGATCGGTGCCGGCGCGCTCACGCTTCTGCAGGCTGGCATCTTCGAAGAGGGCCGCAAGCCCAAATGCGCGCTGGCCCTGCACGACCACACCACCATTCCACTGGGCAAGGTGGGCTCGCACCCGGGTCCGGCCACGGCCAACGTGGACGGCTTCGTGCTCACGGTGAAGGGTCGCGGCGGACATGGCGCCTATCCCCATCGCACGGTGGATCCGGTGAGTCTGGCGGCGAAGATGATCCTGGGCTTCGAGAGCATCGTCGCCCGCGAGATGGACGTGAACCATCACTGCGTGATCTCGGTGGGGCGCATCGAAGGCGGCACCAAGAGCAACGTGGTGCCCGATGAGGTGGTGCTCGAGGCCACGGTGCGCAGTCTCGATGATGAGACCCGCGAGGCACTTCCCGAGAAGATCGAACGCATGGTGAACGGCCTCGCCGCCGCGGTGGGCGCCCCCGAGCCGGTGCTGGAGTACTACTTCGGCACGGTTGCTGGCTACAATGATCCGGAGCTGGTGGATGAGTGTCGCGCGGTGTTTCGGCGCGTGCTCGGCCCGGAGAACGAGATCATCTATCCAGCCGGAATGGGTGGCGAGGACTTCGCCTACTTCGGGCGCGAGGTGCCGGGCTTCCAGTTCAGGCTGGGTATCGGGCGCGAGGATCGTCCCGAGATGACCCTGCATCGCAGCGATCTGGACCCGCCGGAGGAGGCCATCGCCATCGGCATGCGACTGGCCGCCGAAGTGGTCTGGGAGCAGATGGCGGAGTAGCTAGTTCCCCGACATTCCCAGGTACATGCCGCCGAAGTAGGGGATGAGCCAGATGAGCCAGACCGCGAGACTGAATCGGTGGAAGGTTCGTCGCCGCTCATCCGTGCCGGATCGCGCGACCCTCGTCGCCCAGATGGCGTGAACCAGCATGAGCCACAGCGCGATCTGACCGGTCGAGGTGTGGGAGTCCCTGAGGTCGAAGCGCCCTTCGGCCAGCACGTGCATGGTGGCTGTACCGGAAACGTCGAAGAGGAATCCCGTCCAGAAACAGATCACATGCCAGGCCTTGAGGTCACGGGCAAGGCGTTCCGCCCACACGCCAATGGAGTAGAAGATCAGCGCCAGGGTGATCAGCGTGCCTGAGAGTATCATGAGCATCGCGTTTGGCTCCCCGCCGGTTCGAGTTCCCATGGATTGTACACGGGTACATCCCAAGGGAAACAAGAAACCCTCCCCGAGGTTGGGGGAGGGCGTTTCGTTCTCGGTTCTCAGTCCACAGTTCTCAGTTCAAAACCGTCGGATGGTTCTTCACCGCGATCACCACGAAGATGATGTCGAGGATGACGAAGAAGGTGAGCAGCAGAACAATCCAGATCCAGGGTCGTTCTCGAATCCATTCACGCACGATCAGGGCCCCCTGAATCGGAAGGTGACAGGTTTGACCTCGCCGCTGAGCGAATCGGTGACGGCGATCTCCATGGGGAAGTTACCGGGATACTCCTCGCGAGACAAGGTCGCGAAGATGGGAACGTTGGCCACCTCGAAGGGCGACAACGCCAGCCGTGTCTGCGCGATGAGCATCTCGGGCTCGGGCCCTTCCGCACCCCCGAAGGACACCAGGTAGACACGATCCTCGTCGGTCTTGTTCTGGATGTGCAGGGTGTAGAGGTTGCGGATGTTCCCCTCGACCAGCTGGAAGGGCAGTCCCTGGGACCGCACGCTCTTGGCCTCGAAGTTCGTCCGCTGCCCGATGGCCAGGAAGCCGCCGATCATCCAGATGATCGCGAAGGCCATGTATCCGTAGACCCTGGGGCGCAGGAACTTCCGCTTGAGACCTGTAAGGCCCTTCAGCGAATCGTATCTCACCAGGCCCGTGGGTTTGCCGATGCGCTCCATCATGTCGTCGCAGGCGTCGATGCAGTTGGCGCAACCGACGCATTCCATCTGCAGACCCGCGCGAATATCGATGCCCGTGGGGCAGACCGCCACGCATCGATAGCAGTCGATGCAGTCGCCGCCCTTGTCCACGCCCTTTTCGCGAGGCTCACCGCGTTTCTCGTCGTAGCCGATGATCACGGTGTTGTCGTCGATGAGGGCGCTCTGCAGGCGTCCGTAGGGGCACAGGATCAGGCAGGTCTGCTCGCGGAACCAGAGATGGTTGAAGCTCATGATCACGGTCCAGAAGACCGTCCAGCCGAATGCGACCATGTGCTCGCCGGGACCTTTCCAGATCACGGAATAGAGCTCACGAGCCGGAATGAAGTAGGACAGGAACACGTGCGCGATGCCCGAGGACAGCGCGACGAAGATTATCCACTTCAGGAGTTTTCGCCCGAACTTGCCGCCCGTCCAGGGCCCCAGGTTGCGCCTGATGCGCTGGTCCCTGGGACCCTCGATGAGCCGTTCGAGCTTTCGGAAGACGCCCTCCATGAAGACGGTCTGGGGGCACGCATATCCGCACCAGATGCGGCCCCAGAGCGCCGTCAGAACGAAGAGCGAGAAGCCGATGCCCACGAGGGGGAAGAAGAGCAGGTAGAAGTCCTGGTTGCTGAAGGACAGGCCGAAGAGATAGGCCTGCCTTCCCGGGATATCCACGTGCACGGCCGGGTGTCCGCCGATCTGGAGCCAAGGAAGGCCCACGTAGATCACGATGAGGATCGCGAAGATGATGTTCTTCCTCACCTGCCAGCGTCCCTCGACGTCGGCGGGGTGAAGGAAGTTTCGCGAACCGTCCTCGTTGATCGTGTAGACGGTTTCCAGATCCGGGCGGCGCAGCCGCTTCTTCTTTTCACTCACGGTCATTCCTGCTTCCTGCTTCGGGCGTCATCCCCGCCTCACTCCACCAGTTCCCCTTCGGGCGCCTTGCCCGATACGTTCGTGTTCATGATGCTGACCACATAGACCGCCAGTTTCTCCACGCGCGTGGGTCCGAGCTGGCTGCCCCAGGCCGCCATTCCCTTGGCGGGCACGCCATCCGTGATGATCCTGTGGATGTCCGTGGGCTTGCCGCCGTGGACCCAATATGCGTCGGTTAGGTTGGGTCCCACAAGGCCTTCGCCCTGCGCGGCGTGGCAAACGACGCAATAAGTGGTAAACAGCGCTTTGCCCTCGGCGACCTTGTCGGGAAGACTCGCGGCCAGTGTCAGCGACTCGTCGGTGATGCCGCCGGCCGAAGCCTGCGCGAGCATCAGTTCCTGTGCCGCCGCCATCTCCTTCTCGTACTTCTCGAGCTGCAGGTCTCCGATACCATAGGTATGCAGGAAGAGCCAGTAGCCCAGAGAGAAGATGACCGTGGCGTAGAGGATGAACAGCCACCAGTTCGGCAGTCGATTGTCGAATTCCTGGATGCCGTCATATTCGTGATCGAAGACGACATCGTGTTTGTACTCACTCATCACTGGTACCTCCCTTGGTATCGTCTTCGAGCGGAAGTGAGGCGATGCGGTGGAGTTCCTTCTTGTCCTTGAGGCCGAAAATGACCCACACAAGGATGCCGAGGAACACCAGCAGGAAAAGCGCGAAGGCGATTTGAGGTCCAAGCATCAAATCGACGCGCGAAGCGAAAAACTCCTCCTGATGCATCAGTTCACCTCCGCCGTCGCCACGGGCTCCTCAGCCGTGAGGGGCTGCGGACCGCGTCCAAGGCGCTGCAGGTAGGCGATGATCGCCACCATCTCGCTCTGGGGATCGATGGGCACACCCTGCTCCATGAGGTCGTCGGCGATGAGCTGACCCTGGCTAAGGATGTTCGCGCCCGCTGACTTGATGTCTTCGTCGCTGTAGGGCACTCCGAGCTTCGCCTGCACCTCCATACGTCCCATCATCACGTCCGCATTCACCTGACGGTTCATCAGGAAGGCGTACTCGGGCATGTTGGAGTCCGGCGAGGTGGATCGCGGATCGTTCATGTGCAGGTAGTGCCAGAGATTGGCGTACTTCCCGCCGACCCGGTGCAGATCCGGTCCGATGCGCTTGGAACCCCACTGGAAGGGATGATCGTAGCGGAATTCTTCGGCCCTCGAATACTCGCCATAGCGCAGGGTCTCGTGGCGGAAGGGCCTGATCTGCTGGCTATGGCAGGTGTAGCAGCCCTCGCGGATGTAGATGTCGCGACCCGCCAGCTCCAGGGGACTGTAGGTCTGCTGCGTGAAGGGGCTTTCCACCATCGCTCCATCCGCATTGGCCACCATGGGCACCTCGTTGCGGATGATCACCATGGGCACGATCTCCACCAGTCCGCCGATGAGGATGGCCACCAGCGCGATGATGGTGAAGGCCAGAGGCTTGCCTTCGAGGAAGCGATGCCAGGTGGTTCCCTGGTTCTGTCGCGTGATGCCGATGCCGAGGATGGCCGCCACCACGACCACCGCGCCGGCTGCGAGCACCGCCGCGCTGGTGATCACTCCCGAAACGCCGAGCAGGATCGACAGCAGGATCACGATGGCCGAGTAGATCATCGGAGCGCCGGTGAGGAGCTTCCAGGTGTTGGGTCCGGGGGTCTTCTCGTAGGTCGTGACTTCGGTCTCCACATTCACGGCCTTGCCGCGGGCCACGGTCATGAAGACGTTGACCAGCATGATGATGAAGCCGACCAGGTAGAGCGTTCCGCCCACGAGCCTCATGAGGAAGAGGAAGCGCAGGGCGCGAAGGCCTTCGATGAAGTCGGGATACTGCAGGAAGCCGTCGGGTCCGAGGGCGCGCCAGAAGAGGCCGTTGCTTACGCCGCCGACCCACATGGCCACCACGTAGAGCAGCATGCCGAGGGTGCCGACCCAGAAATGCGCTTCGGCGAGACCCTTGCTGTAGAGCTTGGTGTCCCAAAGCCTGGGCACCAGCCAGTAGAACATGCCCGCCACGAGGAAACCGTTCCAGCCGAGGGTTCCGCCGTGCACGTGACCGATGATCCAGTCGGTGTAGTGTCCGAGGGCGCTAACGCTCTTCACGGAGAGCAGCGGTCCCTCGAAGGTGGACATTCCGTAGAAGGTGATGGCCACCACGAAGAACTTGATGACCGGATCGGTGCGCAGCTTGTCCCAGGCACCGCGCAGGGTCAGCAGGCCGTTGAGCATGCCGCCCCAGGAAGGCGCCCAGAGCATCACGCTGAAGAGCATGCCCAGGGTCTGCGCCCAGTCGGGAAGGGCCGTGTAGAGCAGGTGGTGGGGACCAGCCCAGATGTACACGAAGACCAGCGCCCAGAAGTGCACGATGGAGAGGCGGTATGAGTAGACCGGGCGCTCCGCCGCCTTGGGCATGAAGTAGTACATGAGGCCCAGCACGGGGGTGGTCAGGAAGAATCCCACCGCGTTGTGTCCGTACCACCATTGCACGAGTGCGTCCTGTACGCCCGCGAATATCGGGTAGCTGTGCAGGAAGCTGGTGGGCAGGGCCAGGTTGTTCACGATGTAGAGCACCGCGATGGTGACCACCGTGGAGATGTAGAACCAGATGGCTACGTAGAGGTTCTTCTCGTTGCGCTTGCCGATGGTCCAGAAGAAGTTGATGGCGAAGACCACCCAGACCACCACGACCGCGAGGTCGATTGGCCAGATTAGTTCCGCGTACTCCTTTCCTTGGGTCAGACCCAGGGGATAGGAAATCGCGGCGGCCGCGATGATGGCCTGCCATCCCCAGAAGTGCACCCAGCTGAGGGCGTCGCTGGCGAGCCGGGTCTTGAGCAGGCGCTGCATCGAGTAGTAGATCCCCGCGTATAACGCGTTACCAACGAAGGCGAAGATCGCCGCGTTGGTGTGCAGGGGGCGCAGTCGGCCGAAGCTGAGCCAACTTATCCCGAAGTTTGCCTGCCAGAAGGAAAGCTGGGCCGCGACGATGACTCCGACGAGCATACCCACGACGCCGAAGATGATCGACGCCAGTGTGAAAGCTCGCACGATGCCATCGTCATAGACCACGTGCTTGGTCTGAACGGAGGCGCTCATGAGTTCTCCTTGGGCTTGGATTGTGAATTGAGATTTATTGCCTTGGCCTTCTCATCCTTGGCCAATGGCAAAAGGCTCAGACGGTCGGCGTGCTCGGAGTCCCCTTCCTTGAGCGTGCGGAACAGGAAGATGAGTCCGCCAACCACCAGGACCAGACTGATAAACACCAGAACGATTACGACATCCACCGCAGCCTCCTTCCCGTGAGGCGCCACGCGGTGAAACTGACGATCAGCACCGAACTGATCGGCATGAGGATGGCCGCCACGACGGGACTGACGTAGCCCAGGATGCTCAGGATGACGGCGCCGAGATTGTAGACGGAGGCGAAGATCAGGTTAAGCTTTATCATTCCACGCAGCCGCCCGGCGGCGAGCAGGGCCCGGCGAAGTGCGGCGATGCCGTCGCCGAGGTAATAGAAATCGGCTTTGGCGGGCAATGCGGCGTGATCCACGGCCGGCGTCGCCGAGCAGAGCGCGGCTTCGAAGCTGGGAGCGTCGTTGAGGCCGTCGCCCACCATGAGGGTGTCCGAGTCGTCCAGTTCGGTGACTCGTTTCGCTTTGGATTCGGGAGTCAGTCCGCCCTGAGCCATGTTCAGGTCGATGCCCAGACGGGGCGCCGCGGCGGCCACCTTCTCCTGACTGTCTCCGCTGAGCAGATGAAGCTCGTAGCCACTTGCCGCGAGACCGGCGATTTCTTCGGACGCGCCCGGCCGGACCGCTTCCTGAAATCCAAGTCGGGCCAGCGCCACTCCGTCGCGGCTGAAGCAGGTGAGCTCATCGGCCAGATCTCCGCAGGCGAAGGATGAGCGGCCCAGCCGCCAGGTCTCGCCGCCGCGTTTCCATTCGAGACCCATGCCGGCGTATTCGATCACTTCCTCGCTATCGGAATCGAGGGCCCCTCCGCCCAGTTCCGCCGCGAGGGCCCGGCTCACGGGATGCTGGCTGCGGCTAGCCATGTTCCGAAGCACCTCGCGTTCTTCGGCGGCGAGTCCCTCGAGTTCGTCCCGGGATTCGTCCCGGAGGGAGAGCTGTCCGGCGGTGAGGGTACCCGTCTTGTCGAAGAGGATCTTCCGCACGGAGAGCGCCCGGTCGAAGAAGCCGCCCCGTCGGACCAGCACGCCGCGCCTTCGCAATGCGGCCTGGATCATTTCGTGGGCGAGGGGTGTCGCCAATCCCAGGGCGCAGGGGCAGGTGACCACCAGCACGGCCACGGTGACCTCCAGGGCCTTGGCAAGGTCGCGGCCCATCCAAGCGAGGAAAGCGCCCGTGGCCAGAACGAGAACCGCCGCCACATACAGGGTGCTCACCCGATGCCACCACTTCCCGCCTTCCATGGATGCGGGTTCGTTCGCGGCGGGTGTGCGAAGGAGGTCGCCCAGCCTGCTCTCGGCGAAGTTCTGATTCGCCGCGGCGCGAAATCCGGCGCGTCCGGCATTGAAGGCGCCGGCGGGAAGCCGATCGCCAGGCTGATAGCTTCGCGTTTCGCTTTCGCCGGTGATCCAGTCCAGGGCCAGTTCGGCCGGACGGCGCATGAGGACGGCCTCCACCGGCAGCAGATCGCCGGGAGCGATCCAGAGCTCGTCGCCGGTCTGAAGATCGGTGGCGGGCGCCGATTCCAGATGCCCGTCGCGATAGCGGCGCGTATAAAGATTCTCCACTCCGTCGGCCTCGAGCAGCGCATTGCGATTGCGCTCGAGGATGCGTTCCTGCACCCAGCGTCCCACGAGCATGAGGGCCACGAAGATGGTGAGCGTGTCGAAGTATGCCGCCTCCGGCCCGCGCAGGAAGTAGGCGAGCGTGGAGCCGCCGTAGGCGAGCACGATGCCCAGGGAGATGGGAAGGTCGAGATGGGCCAGGCGTCGGCGCAGGCCCTGCCAGGCCGCGCGCATGAAGACTGTTCCGCCCACAAGCACCGAAAGGGTGGAGAGGACGAAGTTCATCCATCCGAAGAAGCGGTAGACGAGCCCATCGGAGGCGCTGAGGCCGAAGTAGTAGCTGGCCGAGAAGATCATCACGTTCATGGCGATGGCGATGCTCACACCCATGCGCACGAGCAGTGCGCGGGAAGCGCCGCCCGTGCGCTTGCGGCTGGGGCCGAAGCGGTAGCCGAATTTCTCAACCAGGGCCAACCACTGTTTGAGCTTGTCACGGTCACCCCGCCAGGAGAGATCGACCTTGCCGAGGCTCGGATTGATGCGCAGGCTACCGCCGTCGGCCTCCCGCTCGTGGAGTTCCTCGATGAGCCAGACGCAGGCGGCGCAGTGCACGCCCTGGATGTCCAGGCTGATGGGCCCGGCCTCCGCTTCGGGGCCGTCGAGCACGGAGTCGAGCCAGGCGTAGCTGTCTGGGCGGAGCTTGCTGGCGGGGGGGACGATGTCGGGCTTCAGGTCGTAGTATCGATCGAGGCCCTCGCCCTGGATCAGATGATAGACCGTGCGGCAGCCGGCGCAGCAGAAGGGGCCGTCCTCCTCGCGATGAGTGCTTTCCAGAGGGTTGCCGCAATGGATGCACACCCCGGGCTTGGCGCCGGGGCCGGGCATAATGGATGGGGAGTCCACGGGGGGCATGTGCACCTTGGGCGAAAAAAAGATCCAGGAATCCTGACTGCAAGGCAGCAGAATAGCCACGAGCCCAGTCGGAGTCAACGGCAAACGCAGTTAAGGTTGTTATTAGCAACAAGTTGCAGAATTTGGGGTTAACTTGTCCTGTTCAGTTTTTTCTGTCACTCCTACTCCCTGGCCGAAGGGCCAGGTTGGGGCCCTCAAGCCGCCGATGAATTCTATTCAATAGCAGAATTCGCTTCGAGACTTCCATTTATGAGCCCGTCTTGCTAGCTTCCTCGCCGATTCCGGCAAGGAGGATCCATGGACCCCCGCAGCGCGGTGATCTGGCGCAGACGATGGCGCTGGATCCGCTTCATCCTGTTCCCGCTTGCGGTAGTGGGGCTCTTCCTGCTCGGTCGCAAACTGGGACTGCAGGGAGATCTCGAGGATCTGCGCGTCTGGGTTCTGAACAAGGGCATCTGGGGTGTCATCGGTTATGTGGCCGCCTATGCCCTGGCTGCCATGGCGGCCATCCCGGGTCTGCCCTTCACCCTGTTGGCCGGGGCTCTCTGGGGGAGCGTGTTGGGCGTGGCCATGGCCGTGCTCGCATCCTGGGTCGCCGCGGGGGCGGCCTTCCTGCTGGCGCGCTATCTGGCCCGCGATTCCATCTCACGCTGGCTGTCCAAGCGGGCCTTCTTCTCTCGCCTGCAGCGCGCGACGGAGGAAAACGGCATGATGGTGGTCATCCTCACACGTCTTTTTCCGGTTATTCCCTTCGCTCTTCTCAACTTCGGGTTCGGGCTCACGCGCATTCGCTTCGCCACCTACATGGTCTGGACCCTCGTGGCCATGCTGCCGGGAACCATCTTCTACGTGGTCGGGGGCGATGCCCTGGCCGAGGCTTTTCGCGGTGAAGGCTTGCGGCCGGCGCACTACGTCGTCCTGGCTCTGGTGCTGATCTTCCTGGGAGTCGCCTTTCCCTGGGCCAGGCGTCGCCTGCGCGCCTTGAGGGACAGTTCAGGTTCCTGAACTCCATTAATTTTAATGACTTGGAGCGTTGACGCCCGCCGGGCCTGATCGGATATTGCACCGACTCTCACCAGGACGGAATCCTTGAAAGCCCTCACGCTTGTCCTTCTGACGGCCCTGGTCCTTCCAGCGCCGCTTCCCTTTCGCGCCGAGGCCAGTGACATGAAGCTGCCTACTCCCGCCGAAATCGCTCAGCTGCCCGCCGACGGAGGCCCCGAGTTCAACCGTCTCGTCTTCGAGCGAAGCCCCTACCTGCTGCAGCATGCCCGCAACCCGGTGGACTGGCATCCATGGGGCTCCGAGGCGCTCGAACTCGCCCGGCGCGAGGACAAACCCATCTTCCTTTCGGTGGGCTACAGCACCTGCCACTGGTGCCATGTGATGGAGCATGAATCCTTCGAGAACGAGTCCATTGCCACGGTGATGAACGAGCGCTACGTGTGCATCAAGGTCGACCGGGAAGAGCGCCCGGACATCGACTCCATCTACATGAAGGCCACGCAACTCCTGAGCGGTCGAGGCGGCTGGCCCAACTCGCTCTGGCTGACGCCTGATGGACGTCCCTGGTTCTCGGGAACCTACTTCCCACCCGAGGACGCCGAGGGTCGCGCGGGTTTCCGCAGCGTGCTGAACTCTTTGGCCGACGCCTGGCGGGATCGGCGCGGGGAAGTCGAGGAGCAGGCCGATCGCTTCGCCGAAGCCATGCGAGAGGTCAGCGAGGTAGGCGCGGCGGGGCAGATCGACCGCGTGCTCCTGGACCGTGCCTTCGAGAGTCTCCGCACGAGCTACGATCCCGCGCGTGGAGGCTTCGGCAGCGCACCCAAGTTTCCGCCCCACGGCAGCTTCTCGCTCATCTTCGCCGAGTACGATCGCAAGGGCGATCCCGCGCTTCTGGACATGGCCACGAAGACCCTCGATGCCATGATCGACGGCGGTGTGCACGATCTACTGGGTGGTGGATTCCACCGCTATTCCACCGACGCGCGCTGGTTTCTTCCTCACTTCGAGAAGATGCTCTACGACAACGCGCAGTTACTCGGCGCCCTCGCCGAGGCCTACAGGATCACCCACGAAGAGCAATACGCGCGCGCGGCACTCGGCATCGTGGGTTGGCTGAAGCGCGAGATGCTCGACTCCGCCGGTGGTTTCTACTCCGCCCTGGACGCCGACAGCGAGGGCGAGGAAGGCAAGTTCTACCTCTGGTCGCGGGATGAACTGCTCGCGACCCTAGGCGAGGATGGCGAGTGGTTCGCGCAGGTCTGCGGAGCCACGGCCGAGGGAAACTACTACGAGGAAGCGACGGGGCACCGGCCGGGGACGAATATCCTCTACCTGCCCGAAGGTGCGCCGTCGGACACGGCGCGATTCGACGCGGCGCGTGAGCGACTGCTCGACTCGAGGGCTGGCCGAGTTCGTCCTCACCTGGACGACAAGGTGCTCACCAGCTGGAACGCGCTGATGATCTCGGGACTCGTGAAGGCGTCGAAGGTTTTCGATGAGAAACTGCTTGATCTAGCCAGGGCCAACGCGGATTTCCTGCTTCATGAATTGCGCCGCGACGGCCGGCTGCTGCGCAGCTGGCGCGCCGGTTCGGCGGCACTTCCGGCCTATCTGGATGACTACGCATTCCTCGCCGATGCCCTGCTCGATCTGCACCAGGCTACCGGCGAGGATTGGTGGCATGAGACGGCCATCGAGCTGGCCGAGATCATGCTCGAGGACTTCGAAGACGAAAACGGTGGCTTCTACTTCACCGCCGACGGCGCCGAGGATCTGCTGCTCCGCAACATGGATCCCTATGATCACGCCCTGCCGTCCGGAAACGGCGTGGCCGCGCGACTCATGCTGAGGCTGGCCGAACTCACCGGGGAGTCGCGCTGGCGCGCCCGAGCTGAGGCCTGTATCTCCCGTTTCGCCACGCACATGGGACAGGCACCCCGCGGCACCGAGAGCCTGCTTCTCGCGAGCATGGAGCTGCTCGCCGGTCGCGACGAGTCGGGCTGGACGCGGAAAGGTCCCTTACGGGCGAAGCTCGAGGTCGCTGGCGACGAGTTCGAGTTGCAGGTCGCTCTCGACGAAGGCTGGCATGTGAATTCCCACAATCCGCGGCAGGAGTACCTGCGTGCCTGCGCGCTCACGGTGGAAGGTGGAGCGCTTCTGGAGGAGGAGTGGCCCGAGGGCGGGGATTTCCAGGTGGAGTCAAGCGCCGAGGTTCTGCGGGTCTATTCTGGAGAGTTCACGGTTCGCGGAAAGCTAAGCGGCGAGTCACCGGTTTTCACGCTGCATTTCCAGCCCTGCGACGACAGGCGATGTCTGGCGCCGGAAAAAGTGGAGTTGAACCCCGTTTCGACTCGATGAGGCTAGGATATCGAAAGTCTACACCCCGACACACTCGCGGGGTGTAGATGAGGTAGCACCCCGGAGCTCAGACTCCGTCGCCGGGAAGATTGGACGTTCCCGACGCGTATTGGTAGAGCTCAAACTGCTCACCGAGGGTCAGATCGCAATCTTCAGCGGCGCAGATGGCCACCTTTCCATCGTCATTCTGATAGTAGATGGGTTCGTCGCAGAACTGCAGATGATCGGGAAAGGCGACCCAGTCATCGTCTCCGCAGACCCTGTCGAAGATATCATCATCGCGAATGATGACGGCCTCACATCCGGGAATATTCGTCATGGTGCCCGTGGCGATCTCCTCGCCGCTGGCTGCGTCGTAGGTGATGAACTTCACGGTTACGACGTCCGCTATCTGAGAGAACCCCTCGCGATCCGATGGGAAGTTCAGATCTGGATCAGAGGGACTCTGGGTGCATCCGAAGATCGTCAGCGAGACGAGAATGAAGAATGCCAGGACCCTGTGAGTTCGGTATCTCATGAAACACTCCTTGGCTTAGAGGAATGTTCGATGAAGATTGCACCGTGCGCGCCAGAATCCGGGCCCACTCTCGGCGAAGTCTTCATGTGCCAGGGCCGGAGCCCGGAGCAGTTCTCTCCGCACTCTAGCTGCATGAAAACATTGGCGTAGCGCTGGACCTTCGGCCCTGTGCGCAAGGCAGGACCCGGTGCCGAGAGTTCTCGATGGGATTGAGTTGAGAGCAGCGGCGTAAACGCCGGTTGTCGGAACGAAGTGTGTCCGTCACCGCCAGATGCCCAGTGGAAAACCGGGGTCGAGTGAGGCTATCATGTCGCCCAATTGAAACACCCTGAAGGGAGCCGATGTGACCCGCTCTTTCGATGACCTTGATCAGCAGCAGCTTCTCTCCTTCGCGGTGGACGCCTTTCGCCGCACTCTCACCCATCACGCTCTCTGGTTCCGAGAGGCCGAGAAGAAGCTCGGTCTGGAGGGCGCTTTCGAGGCCGAGGAGAAAGCCTTCGAGCGAGGCCTGCCCATCCAGGTGGATCGGCTCGGCAAGAACGCGGGATTCGAAACGACCGATGGCATGCCCTCGGCCCTTCGCGAGATGAATCGCGAGCAGCTGCTCGGCCTGCTCGACGCGCTCTCGGTGAACTGGCTGGTGAACGACGGCGTCTGGTTCCAGGCCGTGGAACAGACCCACGATATGGACACGGCCAAGGCCTGCAACGACGCGGCCTGGAGCGGCTACTCGCCCTTCGAGGCGCGGCGCATCAAGAAGCTGCTCGAGTTGCCCGAGGAGGGTGGCCTGGAGGCTCTCGCCACCGCCCTTCAGTTCCGTCTCTACGCGCGCATCAACGAACAGGCCATCGAGTGGGAGGAGGACGGCTCGCTCCTCTTCAAGATGGTCAACTGCCGCGTGCAGGCCGCGCGCAAGCGGAAGGGCCTGGCCGACTATCCCTGCAAATCGGGTGGCGTGGTGGAGTACAGCACCTTCGCGGCGGCCATCGATCCGCGCATCGAGTGCGATTGCGTGGCCTGCCCGCCGGATGCCCATCCGGACGAGTGGTTCTGCGCCTGGCGCTTCAGGCTGGCCGACTAGTCCATTTCCATACCTGGAACTCCAATTATTTCAAGGACTTTGGCTCTTGACTAGGGGCCTCGCACTCGCTATTTCGATGCACAGCCCTCATCGAAAGCGAGACGTCATGGCCTTCGTCGTCACCGGAAACTGCGAGAACTGCCGCTTCACCGACTGCGTCACCGTCTGCCCCGTGGACTGCTTCCACGGCGACGACAAGATGCTCTACATCGATCCGGAGGAGTGCATCGACTGCGCGGCCTGCGTGCCCGAGTGTCCCGTGGAAGCGATCTACGAGGAGAGCGAAGTGCCGGCCGATCAGCAGAAATGGATCGCCATCAACGCCGAGCGCGCTCCCGAACTGCCCGTGGTCAGCGATCAGGAGGATCCGCTGCCCACGGCCGCCGAGAAGCGCGCCGAACTCGGTCTCTGATTCCTATTCGTAGAGCGTCTTGACTTCGCTCCAGGTGTCCGCGGCCGTGGTGACCATCTCGTCCGTGCTCAACTGGAGATGCGCGATGAAGGGCACGGTGCAGTAGTCCCGATTTCCGATGGGGAAGACTCCCTGGAAATAGAGCATCAGATAACTTCCGGGATCCACGGTCGCCGTGAACTCGATCGACTGGCCATGCTCGATAATCGCCGGCATCGTGCCCATGTAGGTGAAGGTCTCCTGCGGGTGATGATCGTAGTCGAGGTTGTCCAGAATCTCCGGCTCGAAGACCACCTTGTACTTCACCGCGTTCATGACGATGGTCATGGCGTCGTCGTTGTTCTTCAACTTCACCGTGGCGATGAATTGGTTGGGATCGTAGCGCGTGTCCACCGCGGGCTGGGCCAGCTTGAATTGGGCCTCGCCAAGTGTCCAGTAGACCTCCTGAATCTGGGTCATGCCCTCGTAGTCATCGTTGTCGAAGCCGAAGACGTGTGCTCCGCCCTGAGGAATGGGCGTGCCTCCATAGAAGCGCGCGATCGCCACGCCGGGCTCGCCTGTGCTGACATTCTCGAAATTCCAGCCAAGCCCTTGGGGCAGACGCACGCTGGGAAAGACGGGATCGTAGCCATTGTGATCACGCACTTCGATCTCGAAGTTGTCCATGGGATGCTCCTGAGCGTGGCTGGCCGTCACCGAATACGTAAAAGCCTGCGCGGCCATCGGCGACAGCAGCAACACCGATGCGAACGCAAGAAGAACCTTCGAGAATCCCATACCACCCTCCTCTATTCGTACCGTGTTTTGACTCCGCTCCAGGTTTCGACCGCCGTGGAAGTCTGCATCTCCGACACGCCCATCTGGGTGTGGTTGTACGAGTTGATCGTGGGTGTGTCCGAAAAGGCGGAGTGCACTCTGACCAGCACCTCGTCCTGGTAGGGGTGCATGACGATGCTGAAGGAAATCTCCTCAGCGATCTCGAGCGAGTAGTTCTGGAACTCGGGGACCCAGGTCATGGAGCTGGTGCCTAGATCGAGATCCTCGATCGGATAGGGGTTGCTCATGGTCTTGTAGTGAACTTCCCAGATATTGATGTTTACCGAGTAGTCATTCCGGATCTTCACCGTGACCTCATCACCCGCGACGTTTGCCTCGAACTCCACCACGGGGAGGGAAACCGGGTAGGGAGTTCCGCCTCCGATCCAGGTGGCTCGATGGGTCATGAAACTGCCGGGCGTGATGTTGTCCAGAATCTTGAAATTGTGGGCGAAGGAGGTGGACAGGGGCGTCGCCCCATTGAACTCGACCGTGCTGACTCCCGAGCCCTCGTCGACCACCGAACATGTCCAATCGGAATCCCAGGGTTCCTCGCACTCGGGTGCGATTGCGTAAGCAGCGCTGTTGTGGACGGTGATCCTGAAGTCGTCCATTTGCATGGCAGGATACTGGGCGCAGGTGATTGAGAACCCGTAGCCCATCGCGACGCTCGGAATCAGCGATATCAGGAACACGCAACACACCGACATGCTTTCGATACGCATACCATCCTCCTCATTCTGCCCATCCTTCGCCTTCGCGATTATAGGCGAATTCCCGATCGTTTTGTAAGGGTCTTTCGAACCTGGCTTCCTGGCCTTCGAAGCGCTTGATTCATCGCCACGGGTTTAGCAGTTTAACCGGAACTCGAACCAGGAGCGCGACATGCCCGCCGACGAGAAAGCCATCCTCGCAGCCCTCAGTCAGATCATGGACCCGGACCTGGGGCGCGACATCGTGTCTCTCGGCTTCGTGAAGAACCTGAAGATCGATGGCGGCAAGGTCGCCTTCGACATCGAGCTGACCACGCCGGCCTGTCCGGTGAAGGACCAGTTCAAGTCGCAGGCCGAATCCCTGGTGCTTGCCCTCGACGGCGTGGATTCAGTGGACGTGAACATGACCGCCAGCGTGCGCCAGGCCGCCGCGCAGCCAGCGGGTCCGCAGACGATTCCCGGCGTGAAGCACATGATCCCCGTGGCCAGCGGAAAGGGCGGCGTGGGCAAGAGCACCGTCAGCGTGAACCTGGCTCTCGCTCTGGCGCAGACCGGAGCGCGGGTGGGCCTCATGGACCTGGACATCTACGGCCCCAGCGTTCCCACCATCATGGGCAGCGACGCCAAGCCGCAGATCGAAGAGAACCGCATCCTGCCCGCCGAGAAGCACGGCGTGAAGTTCATCAGCATGGGCTTCTTCCTCGATGAGGAGCAGGCCGTGGTCTGGCGCGGACCCATGCTCGTTAAGATGATCGACGAGTTCATCGCCAACGTCGAGTGGGGCGAGCTGGACTACATGATCGTAGACCTGCCCCCCGGCACCGGCGACGTGCAGCTGTCGCTCTGCCAGAAGATCGCCCTCACCGGCGCGGTGGTGGTGTCCACGCCCCAGGATGTCGCCCTCAAGGTCGCGCAGAAGGCCATCAGCCTCTTCAATTCGCTCAAGACTCCGGTACTCGGTCTGGTCGAGAACATGAGCTACTACTCCTGCCCGAGTTGCGGCGAGAAGGACTACATCTTCGGAACCGGCGGCACCAAGAAGGCGGCCACGAGACTCGGGCTGCCCTTCCTTGGCGAACTGCCCCTGTCCACCCAGATCCGCGAGGACAGCGACGCCGGCGCGCCGACGGTCGCGGCCGATCCTAACAGCGAACTCGCACGCGCCTTCCAGGCCATCGCCGCGCAGATGGCGGCCCAGGTGAGCATCCGCGCTATGGATCAGAGCGACGCCGTGAAGATCAGTTTCTAGGGGGATTATTATGGAGCGAACGACACCTGTAGAGATCACGCGCGAGGGTCAGCACGATGTGAGCATCCTCTGGAAGGACGGCCATCGCAGCAGCTACGCCGCCCGCTTCCTGCGCCTGGCCTGCCCCTGCGCTCAGTGCGTTGAGGAGATGACCGGCCGCCCTCTGCTCGATCCCGATACCGTCGCCGAAGACGTTCATCCCGTCCGCATCGATGCCGTCGGTCACTATGCGATCCAGATCGTCTTCAGCGACGGCCACTCCACCGGCATCTTCACCTATGAGCGACTGAGGGAACTGGGGCAGAAGGCCTAGCCTCCCTCACTGGATAATCCACGACAACAGGGAATCCGCGAGGATCTCGCCGGCGATGCGGTTGCCCCGGGCGTTCCAGTGCGTATCGAACTGGATGTAGAGCGGGTCCGCGGGGCTGTGCGCCTGCCGCATCTTTGCCATGGGATCGACCACTCGTATTCCTCGGGACTCAGCGAAGGCACGCAGACGCTTCTGGGGATGGTCGAAGTCGTAGTCCGCGGCGTCGCGGCCGAGCGCTTCGAGCACCCGCTGGCGAACCTGTCGGTCCACCTGAATTTCGGAGGGGATCAGGTGCAGTGCCCAGGGTAGATTCGCCCCTCGGCAGAGGGAGTCGAAGCGTTCGATGGCCTTCTCGGCTCGCCCCCAAAGCTTCTCCATTCGCGAATCGGAATCCGCCTCGTAGACGGGAAGCCTCTTCAACTGATGGTGAAGGTAGTGCGAGGGCAGTGCGGCTTTGCTGTCCCGCGAGTCGGGAATGATCAACTCTCGCGTCGTCTCGACCCTTGCGTCCACATGACGCTCGACGAGACGGTCCCGCAGTCGATAGAGCAGATTCCGCTCGACGAGAGTATAGACCATTGATTTCCGCAACAGGTTCAACGCTGGATAGGGCGATCCGACATAGTAGAGGCGTCCCCGCAGAACCTTGCCCTTTAGCGGGATGTCGGTCACGTCGTTGCCCACGAAGAAGTTGAGCAGGGCGAAATCCGCGTCGAGTCGCAGTCCTATGGACTCGAGTGCGCCGACTTCGTTTTCTGGCGACCACGCGCCCATGCCCATGAAGATCATCTCGGCCTGGTCGAAAGGTCTCTCGATTGCCTCATCGAGTTCACGCTCGGCCACACGCAGGAAATTCTCTTCGAGGGGAACGAGACTGAAGACGAAGGAATCGCCGATGCCCAGTATCCGGAAACTCGTCTCGCTCTTGGGATCCATCGGCTCTCGATCTCGGAAGCCCAGCGAGTTGATGCGATCGTCGGGATTGGCGACGGCCTCGCCTTCCCGGGTGGGTCTGCGAATGTAGTCGGCCATCGCCTCGGCGAGATAGGGGGCATCGCTGGGTGCTGGAACCGCGACGAAGTAGAGACGGAGCAGGACCTCGGCCGAAATCAGTCCGAAGAGGAGTCCCAGCAACAACAGAACGCCTCGCGAAAACCAGGCCCTTGCACCTCTTCCGCTCATGGAGCCACTCCTTCGGGGGAGTCTTCCAATCAGTGTTTGATTCTATCCGACTGAAAACATTCACGCTAGAAGAATAGCAAGTTTTTCGAGATCCCCGGCCGATCCGTCCAAGTAACTGTGCTAAAATGCCTTTGTGTGGTTAGCGTGAATCTTTGTGAGGTGCGGATGAAGATACTGGGGATCTCGGCCTTCTATCATGATAGTGCCGCCTGCCTCCTGGGAGACGGCGAGATCCTGGCCGCCGCTCAGGAAGAACGCTTCACGCGACGCAAGCACGACCTGGACTTTCCATCCCACGCCATCGATAACTGCCTGAACCAGGCGGGAATCCAATGCGCCGATCTCGATGCGGTGGTGTTCTATGAGAAGCCGCTGCTCAAGTTCGAGAGACTTCTGGAAAGCTACCTCGCCACCGCGCCCAGAGGCTTGCCGTCCTTCCTCAAGTCCATGCCCCTCTGGCTGAAGAGGAAGTTGTGGATCAAGGATCTCATCGCGCGCGAACTCGACTTTGAAGGCGAGATGCTTTTTCCCGAACACCACGAATCCCACGCCGCCTCGGCCTTCTTCCCTTCGCCCTTCGAGAGGGCCGCCTTCCTCACCGTGGACGGCGTCGGCGAGTGGACCACCGCGAGCTTCGGCCGCGGAGACGGTCGCGACCTCGAGATCCAGGCCGACCTGAAGTTTCCCCACTCACTCGGACTCCTCTATTCGGCTTTCACCTACTACACCGGCTTCCGGGTGAACTCCGGCGAGTACAAGGTCATGGGGCTCGCGCCCTACGGTGAGCCGCGCTACGCGGACCTCATCCTCGACGAGCTCATCGACCTGAAGGACGACGGTTCGTTCCGAATGAACATGGATTGCTTCAACTACTGTTCGGGCCTCACCATGACCAACGGTCGCTTCGCCGAGCTCTTCGGCGGTCCGCCCCGAGCCCCCGAATCGGAGCTCGAACAGCGGCACATGGACCTGGCCCGATCCATTCAGGATGTCACAGAGACGATCATGCTTCGCATGGCGCGGCACGTTCACGAGCGAACCGGCGAGTCCAATCTCTGTTTGGCCGGTGGCGTTGCCCTCAACTGCGTGGCCAATGGCCGAATCCTGCGTGAGGGTCCTTTCGACGACATCTGGATCCAGCCGGCCGCCGGCGACGCCGGAGGCGCACTTGGCGCGGCGCTCTTCGCCTGGCATCGGTTGATGCAGGGTGAGCGCCGATGCAATGGACGCGACGCTCAGCGGGCATCGCTTCTGGGGCCGGCCTTCCCGCGGAACGATATCGAGTCAATGCTTCGGCGCCGTGGAATTCCCCACGAGGCCTTGCCCGATGACGAAGTTCCCGAGAAGGTGGCCGACCTCATCGCCGGAGGAGCCGTGGTGGGCTGGTTCCGCGGTCGCATGGAATTCGGCCCCCGCGCCCTGGGCGCGAGAAGCATCCTCGGGGATGCGCGTTCCACCGAGATGCAGACCACCATGAACCTGAAGATCAAGTACCGCGAGAGCTTCAGGCCCTTCGCGCCGTCGGCCCTGGAGGACAAGGCCAGCCAGTGGTTCGAGTTGAACCGCCCCAGTCCCTACATGCTCCTGGTGGCCGGGGTGCATCCGCGCGTGCGCCGTGACCACGGCCAGGACACGCTTCAAGGGCTGGACATGCTCAAGGTGCCGCGCTCGGACATCCCCGCCGTGACCCACGTGGACTGCAGCGCGCGCATCCAGACCGTCGCTCGCAAGGATCATCCACTCTACTACGACATGATCGCGGCCTTCGAGCGCAAGTACGGCTGTCCCGTCATCATCAACACGTCTTTCAACGTGCGTGGCGAACCCATCGTCTGCTCGCCGGAGGACGCCTACCTCTGCTTCATGCGCACGGAAATGGACCACCTCTATCTGGACGGCTTCCTTCTCGACAAGGACGAGCAGCCGCCCCTCGAGGACGACGAGGATTGGAGGGAGCGCTATGAGCTGGACTGAGGAGATTCGCGCCATGCTCGGCGAGATCCGCGGAGTTTCTGGAGACCGAAGGACGCTACGGAGCTTCGGGCTGCTCATGGCCATCGCCTTGGGCGTGGTCGGTCTGATCGTCTCATGGCGCGGAGGAGAGTCCTGGATCTGGCTATGGAGCCTCGGCGCGCTATTCCTCGCGGGCGCGCTGGCACTTCCCCGCGCACTGGCGCCGGTACACAAGGTTTGGATGGGTCTGGCCATTCCCCTGGGTTGGATCATGACACGATTGATCTTGACCCTGGTCTACTTCGTCGCCATCACGCCCATCGGCCTGATCGGCAGGCTCTTCGGTAAGAGCTTCCTCGATCAGGACATCGATCGGAGTCGCGCGAGTTATTGGGAGTCGCGCGAGGATCGAACTCGCGGCGAGGAGAGTTATCGACGGCAGTTCTGAGCGGCGATCGAAAGGGAGGACAATGGGTAAGGCATCGACGATGTGGGAGATCTGGTCCCTCCTCAGGACCCGCAAGAAGTGGTGGCTGGCGCCGGTGATCTTTGTGCTCGTGCTCATCGCGGGGCTCGTGGTCCTGGCCGAGGGCTCCGCTCTGGCCCCCTTCATCTACGCGCTGTTCTAGGACGGCCCCGGCCGGTCTGGTCCGGTGGAAGTCATCGACCTTCAGGGGCACATCGTGAAGACCCTGGTCGACGGCCACTGGGGCGTTGGCGATCATATGGTGACCTGGGACGGCATGAACAACGCCGGCCAGCAGGCGCCCTCGGATCTCTGTTTCCCCACCGAAGGTATTGGCTAGGAACTCTCCTGGGGATTCCTGAAACTCCCTCGATGGCGGCAAGATTACCTGCCACGCGACTTGTGAGGTGGGCCACCTCATCGCCTAGGTTCAGGACCTTGCTCCCACCGAACCGGAGCGGGCAGGAAAGTCCTCCCGCCATTCTTGATTCGGGGGTCCTGATTTTGTAGCTTGGGAAGGCTTCGGGGCGGCCGCCCCGCCAACCATCCACATCGTCATCGAGAGGTCGAAAAATGGCCGAAAACGAGATGAAGCGCATCCTGGTCACCGGCGCCGTGGGACAGATCGGCTCCGAGTTGACACTGGCCCTCCGCGAGAAGTACGGCGCGGCCAACGTGCTGGCCACCGGCCGCAAGACTGCCCCCAGCAAGGAACTGCTGGAGTCCGGCCCCTTCGAGTACATCGACGTGGCGGACAAGTCCTCGGTGGAGGAGGTCGTCGACAAGTACGAGATCGACACCATCTACCACATGGCGGCGATCCTCTCGGCGGTGGGCGAGGACAAGCCCTGGCTCTGCTGGTCCGTGAACATGGACGGCCTGAAGAACGTGCTCGATATCGGCGTCGAGAAAAAGCTCACCCGCATCTTCGTGCCCAGCTCCATCGCGGTGTGGGGACCTGGCGCCCCCCTCGACATGACGCCCAACGAAACCGTGCTCAAGCCCACGACCATGTACGGGGTCACCAAGGTCGCCGGTGAACTGCTGGCGGACTACTACTTCAAGCGCTTCGGGCTGGACTGCCGCGGCGTTCGCTATCCGGGCATCATCAGCCACGAGACCCTGCCCGGCGGCGGAACCACCGACTACGCGGTGGCCATCTACTACGACGCGGTGACCAAGGGCAGCTACGAATGCTTCGTGCGCGAGGACACCGTGCTCCCGATGATGTACATGCCCGACGCCATCAAGGCGACCCTCGACCTCATGGAAGCGCCGGTGGAGAGTCTGAAGCATCACAACGACTTCAACATCGCGGCCATGAGCTTCTCGGTGACCGAACTGGCCGAGAGCATCAGGAAGGTCATCCCCGAGTTCACCTGCACCTACAAGCCGGACTTCCGCCAGGAGATCGCCGACAGCTGGCCCAACAGCATCGACGACACGCCCGCCCGCGAGGAGTGGGGCTGGAAGCCCGCCTTTGATCTGGACGCCATGACCGAGGACATGCTGGCCAACCTTCGCAAGAAGCACGAAGCCGGCTTGCTGGTTTAGTCATCTAGCCGGGCCCGAGAGGGCCTCAGGAGGACGGAAATGTTCGAGAAAGTCAGAACCGAACTGCAGGCCACGCTGAAGGAGATCGACGAGGCCGGGCTGTACAAGCGCGAGCGGATCATCGTCAGCGACCAGAAAGCCGACATCAAGCTGAACACCGGCGCCGAGGTCCTCAACTTCTGCGCGAACAACTACCTGGGCCTGGCCAACAATCCCGAGATCATCCAGGCGGCCAAGGACGGCATGGATACCCACGGCTTCGGCCTGTCCAGCGTGCGCTTCATCTGCGGCACCCAGGATATCCACAAGCAGCTCGAGGAACGCGTTGCCGAATTCTTCCACACGGAAGACACCATCCTCTACAGCTCCTGCTTCGACGCCAACGCCGGGCTCTTCGAGGTTCTCCTCGGCAAGGAAGACGCCATCATCAGCGACGCCCTGAACCATGCGTCCATCATCGACGGCGTTCGCCTCTGCAAGGCGCAGCGATTCCGCTACAACAACAACGACATGGACGACCTCCGCGCCAAGCTCGACGAGGCCAAGGCCGCGGGCGCGAAGCGCATCATGATCGCCACCGACGGCGTCTTCTCCATGGACGGAATCGTCGCCCAGATCGACAAGGTCTGCGACCTGGCCGACGAGTACGACGCCATGGTCATGGTGGACGACAGCCACGCCAGCGGCTTCTTCGGTCCCACCGGCCGCGGCAGCGTGGAGCACTGCGGCGCTCTGGGCCGTGTGGACGTGATCACCTCGACCCTGGGCAAGGCCATGGGAGGCGCCTCGGGCGGCTTCACCACCGGCCGCAAGGAGATCATCGACCTGCTGCGCCAGCGCAGTCGTCCCTACCTCTTCTCCAACACCATGGCCCCGGCCATGGTCGCAGCGGCTCTGAAGACCCTCGAACTCATCATGAAGAGCACCGAGCTGCGCGACCGCACCGAGGAGAACACCCAGTACTTCCGCGAGAAGATGACCGCCGCGGGCTTCGACATCGTGCCGGGCGTGCATCCCATCGTGCCCATCATGCTCTATGACGCGAAGCTGAGTCAGGAATTCGCGGGCAAGATGCTGGAAGAGGACATCTACGTGATCGGCTTCTTCTTCCCCGTGGTGCCCCGCGAGCAGGCGCGCATCCGCGTGCAGATCTCGGGTGCCCATACAAAGGAGCATCTGGACAAGGCCATCGCCGCCTTCACCAAGGTTGGCAAGGAGATGGGAGTGATCCAGGGCGCGGAAGTCTAAGCCCCTCAGCTGCTTCTGTGAATATCAGCCCCCCGCAGCCGCGGGGGGTTTCTATTGGTGAATTCCGGACTTAACGGCAGTTTTACACATTTTTCTGACGGCCATTTTTATCTCGTTGCGGAGCAACGGCTTGCAAGGCCCCATATTTCGTGACTTTGCATCGATGGCTTTACTCCACGCCAGAACTGTGGTAGGATATAGTCTACCTTCGGAAGGAATCATGGGACTTAGTGCACGAGTCCTAACGGAGGTAAATGTACCTTCCATCGTTTGCAAACGCTCCAGGAGGAAAACAAGGTATGAAGAAACTGCTTACACTGGCTCTGGTCCTTGTTGCCAGCAGCGCCTTCGGACTCGAGTACTTCTACGGTTTCGAGGATGGCGGCCTGCCCATCGGCTACTACGGTAACGGCGAGCCTCCGATTCTGGCCAACCTCGTTACGACTCCGGTCCACGGTGGTGGCTGGGCCCTTCGCTGCGAAGACAACGCTGCTTCCGGTACTCCCCAGGCCTTCCTGGTTTGGGTCAAGGGTCTGACCGATGGTGACATGGTCACCGCCGGTTTCTGGCGTTATGACGACACGCCCGGCACTTCCCCCTCCTGCCGCATCTGGGGTCACTGGAATGACGATCCCGTCGATGTGAACGGCTACGACGGAAGCGCCAGCGGCAACGGCGACTACGGCGAAGGCCTCGGTTGGGACTACACCGACTGGACCTGGACCGTCGCTGATGGCCACACCGGCCTGATCATCGAGATCCGCACCTACAGCAACGACGGCGACGTCGTCTGGATCGACGACCTCTATGTCGACGCTCCCGAGTTCGCCGAAGTGATCCTTCCCCACAGTGGCACCGCCACTCAGGAAGGTACCTGGTCGGACATCAAGGCTCTGTACTAGAGAGCATCCAGCTGCCAGCTTTCAGCTGAACGCAGGAATCGGCCCCTCGCCCCAGGCGAGGGGCATTTTTTTGCCTGTATTCGTATTGGTTGGATTTATGGAAAACACGTCATCATTTCTTATAAAATAATGATGTGGGGCTTCGGCGGCTTTGACCTCCCGAGGTATTTCTGTTAATATGGCCAGTTCTCCACTTCGCAGGCCACTGGAAGGTGCAAGGGCCTGCGTCGGACTCGAGAGCAAATGGCCTATCAACGTTTGCAAACGCTTCAGGAGGATAACAGGCATGAAGAAACTGCTTACGATCGTGCTGGTCATGTTCGCGGCGAGCGCCATGGCCAATATCACATACAACTGCGATTTCGAGAACGGCGAGTTGCCCATCGGATACTACGGCACGGGCGAACCGCCGATCATCGCCACCAGCGCGACCGATCCGGATCCGGTCTACTTCGGGCTCTGGAGTCTGCGCCTGGAAGACAATTCTCCCACCGGAACGCCTCAGGCCTTCCTGGCTTGGGTCAAGGGTCTCCAGGCCGGTGGATACGTGGAAGCCGGGTTCTACCGCTACGACGACACTCCCGGTACCTCACCCTCCGTCCGTATCTGGGGGCACTGGAACGATGATCCAGTCGACGTGAACGGCTACCACGGCAGCGCTGGCGGCAACGACGACTACGGTGAGGGTCTCGGCTGGGACCTGCACTCCTGGAATTGGACCGCCGACGGCACCCACACCGGACTGATCATCGAGGCGCGCACCTACAGCAATCCCGGCGACACCTGCTGGATCGACGATTTCTACGTCTCGGCTCCTTCCTACTGCGAAGTGGTCGTGATGGAAGGCGGCACCGCCACGATGGAAGGCAGCTGGTCGGACATCAAAGCGCTGTACTAAGCTACCAGCTACCAGCTGTCAGCCTGAGAACCAACCCCGCCTTTGGCGGGGTTTTTTCTGGCTGGTAGCTGGCGGCTGGTGGCTGGTGGCTATTCCCTATTGCCCCCAAGTTTCAAGAACTGCTACCTTCGCCACTTCCTTTTACTCGGGAGAACCCCATGTGGTGGAGCGATCATCACGGTCTGGACGATAGGGAGCTGGAAAGCCGGCTGCCCACGCTGGAAATGCTCCGCCGTGTCGGACCCTACATCCGTCCGCACCGATGGGCCTTCCTGTTCTCCTTCGCCTTGAGCCTGGCCGCGGTGGGCATGACCCTGGGCCAGCCCCTGCTCTTCAAGCGCATCATCGACGTGGACGTGCCCGCCGGCGACCTGCAGGGGCTCTTCCACTCGGCCCTCGGCTATCTCGCTCTAATGATCGGCTCGGGACTGGCCACCATGGCCGCCACCATCATGCTCGGCAAGGCTGGCGTGACGGCGGTGAATACCATCAAGCGGGATCTCTTCTCGCACTTCCTGCGCCTGGGCCTCCTCTGGATGGAGAAGTACCCCACGGGCACCCTGGTCAGCCGCATCGAATCGGACTCCCAGCGATTGGTGGCGCTGACCAGCACCATGATGATGCGCATCCTTTCGGCCCTGGGCGTTCTCATCGGCGCGCTCACGGTACTGGCCAAGGTGGACCTGCGACTTTTCGCGGTCGCCGGACTCATCATTCCCATCATGGTGGGGGGAACCTTTCTGCTCTTCCGCTGGCTTCGGCCGCGATTCCGGCAGGAGCGCGCGCTCTACGCGAGGCTCACCGGCGTCATCGCCGAGTTCCTTCCCGCCGCGCGTTTCCTGCAGGCTACCGGACGCGTGAACTGGGCGGCGGGAAAGATCCGCGAGGAGAACATCGGCTACAACCGCTTCACCATCAGGCTGGCCTACATCGAGTATGGCGTGTGGCACGGATTGGGTTTCTTCGAAGTGATCATGACCGTCACCGCCCTTTGGCTCGGCGTCGGATGGATCGCCGAGGGATCGATCACGGTGGGCGCCCTGGTGCTTTTCGCCCAGTACGTGGCCCAGGTCTACTGGCCCATCATCGCGCTGAGCGAACAGCTGGCCGAGATCCAGCGGGCAGGAGGCGCGGCCGATCGCATCTTCGACACCATGGACCGAGATCCGGCCGTGGCCGTGCCGAAACTGCCCGTGGTGGTGCCGACGAATCCCGGCGAGATCCGCTTCGACAATGTCAGCTTCGAGTACGAAGAGGGGAAGCCCGTACTTCGCGACGTGTCCTTCTCGCTTGAAGGCGGCAAGACCCTGGCCCTGGTCGGACCCACCGGCGGGGGCAAGAGCACAATCGTCAACATGGTCTGCCGATTCATGGATCCCGGCGAAGGGCGAGTGCTCCTGGATGGGCAGGACCTGCGCCATTTCCATCCCCTCGAACTGCGCAAGCTCTTCGGCCTGGTCTTCCAGGATCTATACCTATTCCCCGTGAGCGTGCTGGACAACCTGCGCGCCTTCCGCCCCGAGATTCCCGCGGACAGAGTGATCGAGGCCGCCAAGACCAGCGGCCTGCATGAACTCATCGAGGGTTTCGAGAAGGGCTACGACACGGTCTTCGAGAGTCGGGGGGCGAACCTGTCCTATGGGCAGCGCCAGCTCATGGCCTTCACGCGCGCGCTCGCGGTGGATCCGCCCATCCTCGTGCTGGACGAGGCCACGAGCAGCGTGGATCCGGGCACGGAGCGGAAGATCCAGCAGACCCTCGAGCGACTGACCCGCGGACGCACCACGCTGGTGGTGGCACACCGGCTGTCGACCATTCGCCGGGCCGACCGCATCCTGGTGGTGGAGGGCGGGCGCATCACGGAGTCGGGATCCCACGACGAGCTCATGGAGCGCGGCGGACACTACGCCTACCTCGTGAAGCTGCAGACCGGGGAGGACCCCGATGCTTAAGCGCGTCCTCCGCTGGCTGCTTCCCTATTGGCGACGTTCCCGCGGCATCATGACCCTGGTCTTCTCGCTCACGGTGTTCGGCATCGCCACGCGCACGCTCTACCCGGTGATCTTCAAGTTCATCATCGACCACCTGGCCGGCGACTTCAATCCGCAGAGCGCCAAGCACTGGATCATGGCCCTCTTCGGCATGGGGCTGCTGCGCGAACTCACACAGGCCTTCCTGCCCTCGAGCCGCGCCTGGCTGAACATGACCAACAGCCTGCACATCCGCCTGGGCCATGCGGAAACCGTGCTGCGCAAGCGTCACGACTTCTACAACCGCTTCCGCGTGGGCGATCTGGTCACGCGCCTCACCGACGACATCGACCAGTTCGAGAAGATCGGCTGGTACAGCGGATCGGGCGTGTTCCGTCCCATCGAGGCCATCCTGACCCTGGCCTTCTCCCTGGGCGTCATGTTCACCCTGGACTGGAGGCTCACTCTCGCCTCGACCTTGCCCCTGCCCTTCATCGTATGGGGGCTGGCGCGAACGGAGAGCATCCAGCAGCGTCGCTACGAGGAACGGCAGAAGCGCACCAGCGAAACCGTCGAATCCCTCGAGAGCATCTTCTCCGGAGCCCGCATCGTGAAGGGCTACGTGATGGAGGAGGCTCAGAACAAGATCTTCGACAAGGTACTCGACCGGCGAGAAAACGCGGAGAAGCGGGTGATCACCCTGCAGGCCGGGCTGGAGGGAATCTTCTCGCTCATGAATCAGACAGGCCTGATCATCGTGCTATTCCTGGGCGGCTACTTCGTGCTCGTGAAACCCGAGTTCACCCTCGGTGACTTCTACGCCTTCGTGGCCTACCTGTCCGGACTTACCATGCCGCTCTGGACCATCGCCTGGTTCTTCGTGTCGACCAACGTGACCAACACCTCGGTGGGGAGGCTGGAGGAACTGGAGAAGGAGGAGGAACGAAAGCCCGGAGTGTTGGAGCTGCCCCAGCGGCATCCTCCGCTGCACGTGCGCGGATTGAGTTTCGAGTACGAAGAGGGCAAGCCGATTCTCGAGGACATCACCCTCAGCGTTCGTGCCGGCGAGACCGTGGCACTGGTGGGACCGGTGGCCTGCGGCAAGACCACGCTGCTGGGTTGCGTCATGGGCATCCTCAAGCCCATGGAAGGCAGCATCGATCTGGCGGGACGCGACCTCTTCGAGCTCAGCGACGAGGAACGTTCGCGGCACATGGCCTACGCGCCGCAGGAACCCATGCTGTTCAGCGGCAAGGTGGAGGAGAACGTCACTCTTGGCCGCGAGAGCGTGAGCGGCGATCAGGTGGAGCGCGCCATGGAGACCGCCAGCCTCGGCGGCGAGGTGGGGCCAGGACGCGAAGTGGGGCAGAGCGGGCGAGGTCTGTCGGGTGGACAGCGGGGGCGCGTGTCCCTGGCGCGAGCCCTGGCCGGCACGCCCTCGGTACTCGTGCTCGATGACGTGACCAGCGCGCTTGACGCCAAGACCGAGAAGCGATTCTGGGATCGTGTGCGCACGCTCCTGCCCGATGCGGGAATCCTCGTGTCCACCCATCGCGAGGCCACGGCCCAGCGGGCCGACCGGGTGCTTTGGCTTCAGAACGGCGTCATCCTGCACGAAGGGCGGCACGAGGAATTGCTCGCGGAGCACCCCGGCTACCAGAGGCTCTTCGCCATGGAGGAGGCCTAGCGCTGGGCGATCGACGAAGCAACGAGGCCTTGGCGCTTTGGGAGCGAATGCTGCGCGCATCCTTTCCCTACCTGGCCGTCCTCGTCGGCCTGGTCCTGTTGCGGAATGCCTGGTTGAGCATTCTGAGCTATCACGCTTTCATCCTTCTCACCCTCTGGAGAAAGCCCAGGCCGGTCAAACTGCGTCCTCTCGGCGCGAGGCGTATCTGGATTCCCTCGGCATTCGCTTGCGTCGCCGCCGGTGGCATCCTGCTCGCGCTCTGGCCATTCGTGAGCCGCGGCGATGAGGAACTGATGCCCTGGCTTGCGGCGCACGGATTGTCCGGGTTCGGCTGGATCGCCTTCCTTCCCTACTTCGCCTTCGTTCACCCCCTGCTCGAAGAGCTGCATTGGCGAGGACTTGATGACCCTTCCTCCGGCCCCTTCGCATGGACGGATCTGGCATTCGCCGGATACCACGCACTCGTCCTTTACCCCCTTCTGCAGCCAGTCTGGCTGATTCTCGTGTTCGTGGTCCTCGGGATCAGTTCGGCCCTGTGGAGGGCGATGAGCAGGGTGAATCGATCTCTCGGCTTCGCCGTATTGACCCACGTGCTGGCCGACGCGAGCGTGATCGCCGCGGCCTACATCATTTCGAGGGGTTCCTAGCATGCGGCTGAAACGACTTCTTCTCATTGCGGCGATACTGGCCATCGTGGCGAATGCCTCGGCGAAAGAGGTCGAGCGGGTGTTTCTGATTCACGGATTGGGTCGCAGCTCCGCCTCCATGCTCCTGCTGAAACATCGGCTCGAGTCGCGAGGCTTCGAGGTGATCTCGAAGGGCTACGATTCCACGGATGGTCACATCGACGATCATGTCGCCTGGCTCGCTGAAGAGCTGAACGCGATCTCCGGTTCGGACGAGCCGACTCTCCATTTCGTGACCCACTCCCTGGGCGGAATCGTGCTGCGCGTCTACCTCGCGGATAACAAGCTGCCCAACCTGGGGCGGGTCGTCATGCTGACGCCTCCGAGCCAGGGCAGCGAGCTGGCGGACTATCTGAAGGATTGGAAGCTCTACCGCCTCGCCACTGGACCGAGCGGACAGCAAATCGGCACCAGCGAGGAAAGCGTGCCCCGATCCCTGGGTCCCGTGGAGTTCGAACTCGGAGTGATCGCCGGCGATCGATCCGTCAATCCGCTCACTTCGCGCATCATTCCAGGTCCCGATGATGGTAAGGTTTCGGTGGAGAACGCGAAAGTGGAGGGAATGTCCGACTTCATCGTTCTCCGCCACAGCCACACCTTCATCATGAATTCGAGGGATACCGCCGACCAGGTGACGGCTTTTCTGAATGATGGAGCCTTCCTACATCCTCCCGACCCGATCGAGGAGAGTTTCAATGAGGATCAAACTCAGTGAGGAGCGGCGGGGCGACCTGCTCGGCAAGCTCGGCGCTTTCTATCGCGAGATCTTCGACGAGGACCTGAGCGCCTACCAGGCCGAAAGATTGCTCGAGTTCTTCATGCGCGAGCTCGGCCCCTCGGTCTACAACCAGGCCATCCAGGATTCGCGAAAGTTCATGCTCGAAAAACTGGAGGACCTCGACACCGAGTTCGTGATCACGGAGGAATCCATGAAAGAGGAATCGTGAATATGGGAAGGATGGCGATCGCCTTCGGCATCGCCGCGGCAGTGCTGGCACCGGTGTTGGAGTTGGCCACAGGAAGTCCCTTGCCCTACCTCTTCGTTCTCACTGTCCTCGCTGGGCTGGCCTGGGGAATCTGGCGACTTCGCCGTGGCGAGTTCGGCTGGCGATGGGGGGGACGGGATCATCTTGTAGCCTTGACCTACCCGGTTCTGGCCATGGCCCCTCTGGTCATTCTTGCGTTGATCTTCGGGAGGGTTGCGATCGATTCCACCGAACTTCCCTCCGCTGCCGGTGAGTTCGGGCTCATGATCGCGTCGACCTGGGTCGGTGTACTCATCACCGAGGACGGATTCTTCCGCGGCGCACTCTGGGGTCTTGGAGTTCGCGCCGGATGGACGCGCCGAATGGTACTCGTCTGGACCAGCCTCGCCTTCCTGGCCTGGCACGTGGCGGTTCCCCTCATCGAGGAGGGCTTCAAGCTGCCCGCCGCGCAGATTCCGGTTTACTACGCCAATGTTCTACTTCTTGGACTGTGCTGGGGACTTCTTCGCCTCGTCTCCGGCTCACTGCTGGTTCCTGTAACGGCCCATGCAATCTGGAACGGACTGGCCTACGTGCTATTCGGCTACGGCACGAAGAACGGCCTGCTCGGTATCGAGCAGGTGGGCATATATGGACCCGAACGCGGTGTGTTGGGAGTGGGCGTCAACCTTGCCGTGCTCATCTGGATGCTTCGATGGGCGGGACGACGCGGCGTGGACCTGAACCGAAAGCACTAGGTGGTACAAGAGTCCCAAGACCAGGCAAGGCCGCTTAGTCGAGCAGCAATCATCTATTGATCTAATGTGTCGAACACGCTACCTTTCATATGTCTGACGAATCAAATAGAGGTGCTATTGTGAAAACGCCCAGGTGGATCATTCTGGCACTGTCCCTACTTACGATTCACCCGCAGTTTGCATCACAGGTACATGGATCCGTTGCATTGAATGAAATGCCAAAAGGGACTCAAGTCCTGCAGTTTGGCATTGGGTCATCGCTTACCTTGGATGATTTCAAGGGATCAGCTTTATCCTATCAGTGGTTCCTTAAGGATCGGCTGGGACTTCGCATATTCATCGACTATGAAAACTGGGACTACGAGAAACAGTATTCGGAAGTCGACCACTACAATGAGTATCTGATTGGTGTTGACCGAAACGACGATCTTCGAGAGTGGAACAGGCACTTCTCGGGCGGATTTCAAGTTGTCTGGTTTTTAAGGAAAACACCCGTGGACCTGTTCCTCGGATTAGGCCCCATATACACCCACACATACACCCGAGAAGACGAGAGCAATTTCTCATGGTCCGACTACGAGTTCATCGAATCTCGTGAAGCGCTTGAGATCAAAACTGAGTCCATCGGCGTGGCCAGTGCGGTGGGTATCCAAGTTCCATTAGGTAGCCGTATGGCCATTCACGTTGAGTATAGTGCCAGTCTTACGACTTCCAGCCAGGACATCGTGCGCCAGTACTGGCGTGAGGGCAATCTCGAAAGCAGTCATCTAGAAGGCGTTTCCATGGACACTTGGAGACTCACCAGCTCGGGTGGCAAGATGGGTCTGTCGGTCTTCTTTTAGGAGTGGAAGTGAATAAGAACACCCCTCGTCTTGTAGTTGCATTGGTGGCCTCAATGTTGATGGCGGGTGGTTCCAACGCATCGGAGCGCAAGCACTCCGTGCAGTTTTCGATTACCTCATCTTTCAACCTAACCAGTTTCCAAGGGTCTCTTGTATCCTACCAATTCGCTATATCGAGTTCCTGGTCACTCCGCATGAGACTGTCACTCGACTCATTCAATGAGATCGAAGACATCAAGTACCTATCCGGACTGGACCCTTATGGCGTCCATGACTTCCAAGTTGAGGACTTCAAAAAGAACTGGGGAAGTGGCATCGGATTGCTTCACCAGCACAGAACTGAGGATGTTGTTCTATTCTATGGCCTCGGCTGGGCTGTTGATGTTGCCGAGTACTCGAGCACCTGGTGGAGTGTCTATGAGTATTCGGAAGGGCCTTTTCTGAGTGGCAACGTGTACTATCACAAAGCTGAAGGGTATGGAGCCGAAGCCTACCTTGGCGCGGAGTGGTGGGCTTTCGATTGGTTGAGCATCCACGCTGAGTACTCGAGTCGGGTTTGGTACTTACACGAAACGAGAAGCAGCAGTCGATTGGCGGAAGGTGGATCGATCTCAGATCGTGAGCAAACGGTGAGGCAGGGCTGGAGCTACATGCCTATGCCAGTTCGATTCGGTATCTCCCTTCATTTCTAGTATGCTTGGAGACGCGCTATGATTCGACTGGAAAGATCACGAGACCTTCAAGCCATCCGCCACGTGAACACCCTGGCATTCGAGAGAGGAGACGAGGCCGATCTGGTCGACGCGCTGCGGGACGCCGCCGACCCCTACATCTCGCTCGTCGCTCTACAAGATGAAGAGGTGGTGGGGCACATCGTCTTCACGGCCATGACGCTCGTGGATGGGCCTAGTTTTCCTCGTATCGCCGGACTGGCGCCCATGGCGGTCCTGCCGTCCCTTCAGAATCGCGGAGTTGGCTCGATGCTGGTCGAGGCGGGACTGGCGCATTGCCGTGACGAGGGGTTCCAGGCCGTGGCGGTGCTGGGTCATCCGACCTTCTATCCTCGATTCGGATTCCTTCCCGCGAGCCGCTTCGGACTGCGGTCCGAGTACGAAGTTCCCGACGAGGTCTTCATGGCCATGGAGCTTGAAGAAAAGGCCCTCGACAAAGTCTCGGGCCTGCTTCGATACCACGCCGCCTTCGCGGACATTTCCTGAGCCCTACTCGCAGAAGATCCGAACCGTGTCGCCTTCGTTGGAGTCCACATCCACCTGAAGGTCGCGCAGGGCTTCCATGAGCTCTTCCTCATCCAGCTCGCTGAGAGCATCGAGGTCCACGCCCTTCTCGTGCATCTTCGCGTGGGCCTTGTCGGGTATCACACCCTTGAGCTTGATGCCCGCTTTGACCAGGGCCAGGGGAACGCGCACGTTCACGTTGTCTCCGTCGGAACTCTCGACCAGAACGCGCAGGTATTTCAACTTGCCTCTCCTGGGCGCTTCGTCGGACTGGACGACCACGGTTTCGGCGCCATAACCGACTTTGTCGAGAAGGCGGTCGGCCTCTTCGGCGGTGATCTTGCCTTCGGCCAGCATGTCCAGAATCTGCTTTCGTTCGCTGTTCATGGGGTACCTCCTAGATGAATCGGAAATGGATTCGCGTGCCGTCGTTTTCTTCCACGTCCACGGTGAGACCGCGGAGATGCCAGAAGATGATTTGGAACAGTGCGATCTTCATGGCCGCCGCGCGGTTGAAGAGGGTGGTGACCAGCCAGGCCAGCCAACCGATCAACCAGAAGGGCCAGATGAGGAAGAAGGGGAGCGGCAGCCAGACTCGAGTGTCGCGGCCGATGCGCATCATGAGCAGTGCGGGAATCATTCCTCCATCCTTTCCAGCGCCTCTTCCACGGTGATTTCCCCGCGGGACAGCTGTTCGAGAGTCAGTGCGTTGGTACTGGGTACTTCAAAGCTCTTGTCGAGTCGCTCCACGATGGCGCGCAGGCGGTTCTTCACCGTGGGATAGCTGATGCCCAGCAGGCTCTCCATCTTCCGGATCGAGCCATGGTGACGCAGGAAGGCGTGCACGAAGATCTGGTCGTCCTGGCTCAGACGGCCCAGTGGAGAGACTTCGAAATCGCCCTCGAGGCTCACCTGGCATTCTCCGCAGGCGGCTCGGGTCAGATTCATGGGCTTTCCGCAATCGGGACAAGACACCTTCGAAATATCCATCTCAACCTCCCGGATGTGAGCAATACTACACAAGGAACTTAAAAGTTTCAATATCAAACTTAAAAAAATTGAGATCTCTTTCCCCCCGGCCAATCTTTGCTGATTTCGGAGCCCGGGTTCTGGAAAGCTGACCTTAGGGCAGGGCCGTGCTAGGATAAGTCCATCTGGGCCTTTCCCATAGCCAGCGAGGCCGACCCATGCCGCCCAAGTTCAGAGCTAGCAAAGTCAATCTGCCAGGACTGCCGTCGGGCTATCTCTCTCGCTCCCGTCTCGATTCGTTCTGGGAAGAAGAGGGGGGCAAGCGCCTCATTCTGGTCACGGCTGGGGCAGGCTTCGGGAAGACAAGCTTCCTGGCGGAGAAGGCCGGCGTGGAGAAGCGATCCTGCGCATGGTTCACCCTGAATGAGCTCGACGCCCATCCCGATCGTCTGGCCGAACGGCTGCTCGAGGCCATGAATGCCGAGGCGAGGAAAATGGCCGGCGGGGAACAGCTCAGTCCGGACAGGGCCCTGGCCGCGCTCGTCACGGCTCTTCGGGACGAACGCAAGGGCAGATTGATCGTTCTCGACGATGTTCATACCGTCGCATCATCCAGCGACACTCTCGGTTTCATCGAGCGACTCGCGCGTTTCCTGCCTTCGAAATCGAGCCTGGTGCTGGCCTCACGGGAACACCTCGACATTCCCATCATGCGCATGCAGTCCCAGGGCGAGGCTTCGCGCCTGGAGTCTTCCGATCTGTCTTTCACCGATGACGAGGTCGAGAAGCTGTTCGAACTGAGATTGCCCGAACTGGAGCTTCAGGCCGGGCAGGCCCGGAGAGTGGCTTCTCTCACTGAAGGCTGGGTGGCGGGGCTCGAGATCTTCTTCCAGTACCTGGGCCGGCAACCCGACCTGCTCATCGAAGAGACACTGGACCATTTCCAGGGCGCCGAGATCGGCTGGTTTCCCTACTTCGCCGAAGAGGTGCTGGGCCAGTTGGATCCGAAGCTCCAGGATTTCCTCATGCGGTCCTCGGTGCTGCCTCGTCTCGAGGCGGAGCTCTGCGACGAAGTGCTGAAGGCCAGCGACAGCGCGAAGCGCCTGAAGATCCTTGCCAAGGGCAACCTGTTCACATTCCCCACGGGTGAAGAGCAGGGCAGCTATCGTTATCACCAACTGTTTCGTGATGCCCTTCGGGAGAAACTGTCAGTGGAGTCCAGCGCCAAGGAACTGCGCGCACTCCACAAGGCGGCCGGGGGGGCATTTCGCAAACGTGAACTCTGGATGGAAGCCGTCGCGGCCTACGCCGCGGCGGGCGAGGCCGAGAAGGTGTTGCGCCTTGTCGACAAGCTGGGAGAGCGTCTGCTCGACCTGGGACGATATGATGAAATCCGGCAGGCGCTGGAGAGTCTGCCCTCGGCAAGATTGACTGCCCATCCCGGTGCGCTCATGACCCTGGGGCGGATTCACGACATCCAGGGTCAGTGGCCCCAGGCGGAGAAGCGATATCGCCAGGCGCTCAGACTCTGCAAGAAGTCCGAGCGACGCGTGGAGCTCATGAGCCTCCTGGCCCAGCTCAAGATGCGCAAGGGGCAGTATCGCGCCTGCCTGAAGCTC
Source organism: uncultured bacterium (assembly GCA_964410395.1). Lineage (GTDB taxonomy): Bacteria > Krumholzibacteriota > Krumholzibacteriia > JACNKJ01 > JACNKJ01 > JACNKJ01. The sequence continues at coordinate 17,912 of CAYPGS010000010.1, read as the reverse complement.
TGCGACGAGGCCCTGGCCGAACCGGGACCCATCAGCTCGCGGATCCGCGGGCGCATCCTCGGTCTGCGGGGCGTCTCGGCCTGCGATCTCGGACGCTACGCCGAAGGCGAAGCCTTTCTCCTGCAGGCCGAGGCCATCTTCCGCCGCAACAAGGATGAGATCGGCGAAGGGCGGGTGCTCTATCTGCTGGCCGCCAATGTCCACTCCTATCTCGGAGATTTCAAGAAGGCGAAGAGCGCAGCGCGACGTTCGCTGTCGATCTTCCGGAGACTCAAGGAGCCGCGACGCATCTGTCACAGCCTCGGCGTTCTGGGATGGGTGATGTACACGGCCGGAGATTTCCGCGAAGCCCGCCAGTACTCCGAAGCGGCGCTGCGTCAGGCCGAGCATCTTCCCTATCCCATCATGCTCGGCGTCTGCAACTACACCCTGGGGCGTTGCGACCTCTTCGACGGCGACCTCGAGTCGGCGCGAGCGCGATTTGAAGCGGCAGAGCGCATGGGGCAGGAGCTGGGGGAGGCCGAACTGCAGTGCGTGCCCTACCTGGGACTGTCCCTGACCTCTATGGCCGAAGGCAATCGGCATGCCGCACGGAAGCATGCCGAGCACGCTCTGGGCGTCGCAAGGGACATGAAAGAGCGCCAGCTCGAAGGCCAGTGCAATCTCGTCCTCGGACTCTGCTTCGAAGGAACTCGGAAGAAGCGAACCGGCGAGTACTGGACTCGCGCCGAGAAACTCTTCCGCAGCGTGGGGGCTTCGTTCTGGCTGCACCATCTGACGCTTCTGCGCCTCGACACGCTCACCTACAAGGACGAGGAGGCCCGCGAACTCCTCGAGGTTCTCCTGGTCGGTGTGGCGGGAATGGAGCATGAGAACCTGTTCCAGGTTTTCGAACCGGAGAGAGCATCCCGGGTTCTCGCCCATGCCCTTCGACTTGGTGTGGAGACGGACTACGTGATCGGACAGCTCTCGCGTCTCGGAACCCAAGCGCTTCCCGAGTTGCTGAAACTCAGCGAGGATGGATCGGAGGCTGTTCGTCTCAGCGCCGTCGAATTGCTCAGCCAGCTCGGGGGTGGTGATGCCCAGGCAGCACTGGTGCGTCTGGCTCGGGCCGGCGGAGATGCATCATCCGCGAAGGCCGCCGAGGAACTCGAGCAAGCGCCAAGCGCCCCCATGCGAATACTGGCGCTGGGGCCACTGCTGGTGGATCTCGGCGAGTACGAGATTCCCTTCGGACAGTGGAGGTCCAAACGCGCGCTCCGCCTTTTCCAGCTCCTGCTGTCACGCCGTTTCCGCTGGGTTCCTCAGGAGCAGATCCTGGATCAGCTCTGGCCGGAAGCGGATCCGATGAAGGCCAAGAACAATCTGCGTCAGAGCGTCTTTCTCCTGCGGAAGGCCCTCGAGCCTGAGCTCGAGGAGGCGCGAAAGTCTCACTATGTGCGACACCGCAACGAGGCCTGTCGCTTGGAACCCGGGGAATCCCACTACTACGACGTGGCGGAGTTCGAGACCTCCCTGGACGAGGCCGAAACACTCTGGAAGGAAGGTCAGAAGGAGGGGGCGGCATCCCACTTCGAACGTGCTCTCGAGCTCTACCGCGGAGACTATCTTTCCGAGAGTCCCTACGAGGAAATCGCGGTGGAGGAGCGCGAGTATCTTCGCGACCGATGCCGGCGCGCGATCGGGCGATTGCTCGAGGCCCATGAGGCAGCCGGCCGCTTCGATCGCATCCCAGCGCTTTGCAGGCGCGGCCTCTCCATGGATCCCTTCGAGGAGGATTTTCACCGGCATCTCGTGTCGGCGCAGATCGCGATGGGAAACCGCAGAGAGGCTTTGGATGACTTCCATCGATATGAGCAGGTCATGATTCGAGAGCTCGACCTCATGCCCTCGACTCGGATGCAGGAGCTGGCGGAGAAGGCCGCTTCGCTCGGAAGGGGCTAGCCGGACTCCTCCGGATCAGGCTCGTCGTCACGATCCGTGAGAGAGGCCGTCGACAGTCCGTTGGTGGCGTTCATCTCCTCGAAGAAGACCAGCAGGTCAGTGACCGTGCTGAACTTCGCCTCCTCACCCGTGGCCACGTGGCGTACGCGACCCAGAAAACTCTCAGACACGTTTCCCAAAAAGGTGACCACGAATGTGGACATGAGGCCTTCCTTCCCGATGGCCCTCCCATCGCGGGCCGGTCGATCCAACACGAGAAGGATAGAAGGCGCGCGTTACCCTCAGCTTACGCGGCACCCGGGATCAGATATTTCTTAGGAACTCAAATATATGTACATTCACGGCAAGGGCCGCATCCGATGGAGTCCCAATCCGACAAGTCCTGATTGTCAGTTTTCTGACGCACGGGGATACTCCCATCGAGGAGGTCCCCATGAAGAATCTGAAGGTGTTGTCGAGTTGTGTGTTGATCTTGATGGCCGGAAACCTCATGGCCACGGATGTTGGCCCCGGCGACGTCACCGGAACCTGGACGGCCGCAGGCTCGCCCTACATCGTACAGGGGCATCTGACCGTTCCCTCCCTCCAGCAGCTGACCATCGAACCGGGCGTGGAGGTGCTGTTCGATGGTCCCTATGTGCTGAAGGTTATCGGAATCCTCATGGCACAGGGGACCGTCACCGACTCGATCATCTTCAAGGCGAATGCCGGCCGAAATGACTGGGGGCATATCGAACTGGTGAGCGACAGCTGGCTCCCCCATCAGTTCCAGTATTGCAGGATCTCCAAGGGGAACGCGTCGCAACTAACCAGCCCCTACATCAACAAGGGCGGGGGTATCTACTCCAATGCCAACTCCCAGCTGCTCATGGACAATTGCGTCGTCGAGGATTGTCGCGCGGAGGAGGGCGGCGGCGTCTATCTGTCGGAAACGAGCACTCTGGGTTGGTCGACAGTGAGGCGTTGCGTCGCCGATGGTCCGAATGGAGAAGGCGGAGGAGTTCTTACCGAGGGCGATGCCTCGGTCAGGTACTGTGAGATCTATGAAAACGTCGCCGAGTTTCTGGGCGGTGGAATCTCGGCCAACTCCTTCAGTGGCGAAATCGAAGCCAACCATATTCGGCACAATCACGTCATGTCGGGTCATGGGGGGGGCGTCGCCTTGTTCTCGCTGACCGGCGTGTTGCGATTCAATCACATCTGGGCGAATTCCATTGCCGAGCCCTGGTCCGATGGAGGTGGGATCTTCCTCTGGTACTGTTCAGGGACACTCCACAACAATACGATCGTGGACAACGAGTCCGACGTTGGAGCGGGTGTCAGCTATGGTCATTCGAGTAGTGATCTGAATCGCAACATCTACGCCTTCAACCGCGGAGACGCCACCGCCGAGCTCTATCCCTCGACCATTCTCTTCGACTATAGCTGCTCATTCGGCAATACCGGGTCAGATCTTCTTCTGGGGACTGATACCAATACCATCTACGAACATCCTCTTTTCTGCGACTATGGATCCGGTGTCTTTTCGCTCTGCGCGGACTCTCCCTGTCTTCCCGATGGAATCGGAGCCCAGGGCCAGGGTTGCGACAATTGCTGGCCGGCGGTGGAGAGCACATCCTGGAGTCGACTCAAATCTCTCTATTGACGGGAAGGGGCAGGAATGAATTTCAAAGCTTGCGTGGCGGTATGCCTGTGGATCTGCTTGGCGGCCGGTGCCCTGGCCACGGACGTCGGCCCGGGCGATGTTTCCGGAACCTGGACCGCGGCGGGTTCGCCCTACATCGTTCTGGGGAACATCTCGGTTGAGCCGAAGGCCAGCCTGACCATCGAGCCAGGCGTGGAGGTGCTCTTCGATGGGCCCTACACACTCGATGTGAACGGGTCGATCTCGGTGGTCGGCACCGAGAGTGACTCGATTATCTTCTCACGCAACGACGGACAGACCGAGTGGGGTCACATCAGCATTTCGCCGGGACTGGTGGGATCAATACTTAAGTACTGCCGCATCGAGTATGGAAATGCTCCCGTGTTCGACATGAGAGAGGATCTGTCCATGGGCGGAGGCATCTACGTGGATGCCGCCGTTGGCGTCACGATTCTCAACTGCAGCATCGAACACTGTCGGGCGAACCTGGGTGGGGGCATCTACGCCAAAGGTCCCGTCACGATCTCCGACTGCGCCATTCGCCATTGCACGGCGGACGGCGAAGAGGGACGAGGAGGTGGAGCCTTTCTGTTCGCATCCGTCGATCTCCTTTTTTCCGAATTGGCCTTCAATACCGCCACCCACATGGGCGGGGGGGTCTTTGGTAGCATCTATGGCGGGGAGATCCTCGATTGCAGCATTCACGACAACACGGTGGCCTCCGGCAGCGGAGGAGGCTTGGCCTTCGACGGGCTCAATCTCGGAGAGGTGGTGGGCTGTCTCATCTACAGCAATCAGGTCATCGACGATTCCTCCGGATTCTGCTCCGGCGGCGGGGTCGGATTGTGGGACAGCAACGGCAGCTTCGTGAACAATACCGTCGTCGGCAATTCGGCCATGGACGGGGCGGGCTTCTCCTATGGATGGTCCACCCTGGATATCGTCTCGACCATCATCGCCTTCAACGAGGGGAGCGCGACGAGTTCGGTTACGGATTCATCCGTCGATTTCTTCGCCACCTGCAGTTTCGGAAACACCGAGTCGGACCTTCTGGAGGGCCTCGAAACGGCCACCATCAACGAGCACCCGCTCTTCTGCGACTATGGCCTGGCCAACTTCACGCTCTGCGCTGACTCGCCCTGCCTTCCCAAGAACATCGGCGCCGAAGGCCAGGGCTGCGGCAACTGCTGGCCCGCCGTGGAAAGCACGAGCTGGAGCCGAGTAAAGACCCTCTACTAGACGAAAAAGGCGGGGCCGTTCGGCCCCGCCTCACATTCCCGATAAGATTCTAGGCTAGTCTTCCTGGAGGAAGGGATAGCGATAGTCCGTCGGCGGCAGGAAGTTCTCCTTCACCGTGCGCGGGGTGACCCAGCGCAGCAGGTTCAGGTGGCTGCCGGCCTTGTCGTTGGTGCCGCTGGCGCGGGATCCGCCGAAGGGCTGCTGTCCGACCACGGCGCCGGTGGGCTTGTCGTTGATGTAGAAGTTGCCCGCCGAATTCACCAGGGCGTCGCGGGCCTCGAGCACGGCCTGACGGTCGCGCGCGAAGACGGCGCCGGTGAGCGCGTAGGGGCTGGTGGAGTCGACCAGCTCGAGGGCCTTCTTCCACTGTCCCGTGGGATAGACATAGATCGTGAGCACCGGCCCGAAGATCTCCTCCTCCATGAGCTTGAAGTGGGGATCCTCGGTGACGACCACCGTGGGCTCGATGAAAAAGCCCTTGCTCGCGTCGTACTTACCGCCGGCGATGATCATCGCCTTCTTGCTCTTCCTGGCGTAGTCGATGTAGGCGGTGATGTCGCCGAACGCGCTCTTGTCGATGACGGCGTTGTGGAAGTTCGTGAAGTCCCGGGGCGTGCCCATCTTCACGGTTTCGAGATCCGCCAGCAGCTTCTTCTGGACGCGTCCCCAGAGGTTCTTGGGGATGTAGGCGCGGCTGGCCGCCGAGCACTTCTGTCCCTGGTACTCGAAGGCGCCGCGGAGCAGGCCCGTGGCGACCTCGTCGGCCTTGGCGCTGGAGTGCGCGATGACGAAGTCCTTGCCGCCGGTCTCACCGACGATGCGCGGGTAGGTCTTGTATCCCGCGATGTTCTCGCCAACGGTCTTCCACATGTTCTGGAACACGCCGGTGGAGCCGGTGAAGTGGATGCCGGCCAGGTCCTCGTGCACGAGCACCATGGGTCCGACCACGCGGCCGGGGCCGGGCACGAAGTTGATGACGCCCGGGGGCACGCCCGCTTCCTCGAACAGCTTCATGAGGAACCAGCCGCTGTAGACCGAGCTTGAGGCCGGCTTCCAGAGCACGACGTTGCCCATCATCGCCGGAGCGCTGGGCAGGTTGCCCGCGATGGAGGTGAAGTTGAATGGCGTCACCGCGAAGACGAATCCCTCGAGGGGGCGCTGCTCCAACTGGTTCCAGGTGCCCTTGGGGCTGTAGGGCGGCTGCTCCTGGTAGATGTCCTGCATGTAGTAGGTGTTGAAGTTGAAGAAGTCGATGAGCTCGCAGGCGGCGTCGATCTCGGCCTGGAAGGCGTTCTTGCTCTGGCCGAGCATGGTGGACGCGTTGAGCGTGTCGCGCCAGGTGGTGCTGAGCAGGTCGGCGGCGCGGCGGAAGATGGCGGCGCGATCCTGCCAGGGCATCTTCGCCCAGGTCTTGCGCGCCTCGGCCGCGGCGGCGATGGCCATCTTCACTTCCTTCTCGCCGGCGAGGTGATACTCGGCGAGCACGTGCCCGTGATCGTGGGGGATCACGCACTTCGCCGTCTTGCCCGTGCGGATTTCCTTGCCGCCGATGACCAGCGGAATGTCGAGCTTCTTGCCGGCCAGTTCATCGTACTTGGCCTGGAGCGACGCGCGCTCGGGGCTGCCGGGCTCGTAGCCCAGGATGGGCTCGTTGACGGGGACGGGGAGCTTGAAGATTCCGTGGGCCATCGTTCCTCCTTGGACACAGCCGGGTGGGTTTTCCGCCTGGAAGTATGCTCAGGGGGAGTCGAATTTCAAGGTCCTGCGAGGGGTGAATCCGCGCCGGCCACCTCGGTCCGCAAGTTGTTGAATAGCAAGAGAAAAAGCGTCCTTTGCATAGTTCTCGAGCCTATGATATTGTATAATCATCCCGGATGGGGGATGTGAGGTTCGATGGTGAGTGCGGGGTGGAAACGCAAAATCCCTGATTATAGGGAAATTAAGCCGTCAATCGGGCCAATTGGTTTTGCTCGAGCCCGACTACCTTTTCTGGCCTATCTTTTTTCTGCAATCCTTGCAACTGCCAGTGCCGACACCCTTTACATCAACGAATTCGTCGCCAGCAACGCCACGGGCATCCAGGACGAGGACGGTGACTTCCCCGACTGGATCGAATTCTTCAACCAGGGCGACCATGTCCTCGACCTGGAGGACTACGGTCTCTCGGACGATCCGGAGGATCCCTTCCTCTGGCGATTCCCCAGTGTGGAGATCCAGCCCGGGGGATTCCTGCTCGTTTTCGCTTCGGGGAAGGATCGAGTCGGTTCCGAGTTGCATGCGAACTTCAAGATCAAGACCTCGGGAGAGCCGCTGCTACTGAGCAACGCTACGGGCCAGGTCCTCGACTCCCTCGACACCGGTATCCTCTGGGTGGACATCTCCAGGGGAAGAGTTCCCGACGGCTCGGAAGTGCTCTATTACTTCGATGATCCCACGCCTGGTCTCGGCAACCTTTCGACCGCCTATCTGGGGCGGGCGGGCAGGCCCGAGTTCGAAACCGAACCGGGATTCTACATGGGTTCCTGTCTCGTCGACTTCGATTCCGACAGCAACGGTTCGAGCAAACTTCGATACACGCTCGACGGCAGTCCGCCGACTCTGGACTCCGACATCTTCGTCGAGGCCATCCAGATCGACACGACCACGGTCATGCGTGCAATCGCGACTGCCGACAGCATGATCCCCAGCCTGGTCCTGACGGGAACCTTCTTTGTCGACGAAGTGCCCACCCTGCCTGTGATCTCTCTGGCCACGGATCCCGACAATCTATGGGACGAGGAGACTGGCATCTACGTGATGGGCCCCGACGCCGATCCGAACTGGCCCTACGAGGGCGCGAACTTCTGGGAGAACTGGGAGCGCCCCGTTCACTTCGAGCTGTTTTCCGAGTCGCAGGCTCACCAGATCCACATGGATGCCGGCATCAAGATCCACGGAGGCGCTTCGCGCACCTATCCCCAGAAGTCCCTGCGCGTCATCGCGCGAGACGCCTATGGCGATGACGAGATCGACTTTCCGCTCTTCGAGATGGTTGACGAGCACAAGTACAAGGCCTTCGTCCTGAGAAACGCGGGGCAGGACTTCGCCCGGGCGCACATTCGCGACATGATGGCCACCAAGATGGCCTGGGACTCCGGCCTGGAAGTGCTCGGATACCGGCCCATGCTGGTCTTCCTCAATGGTGTCTATTGGGGCATCTACAACATGCGTGAGCGTCTGGATGAGCACTACTTCGAATACCACTTCGGATTGGAGAAGGAGGACCTGATCTTTCTGGCCGACCAGGGCTGGCAGTACTTCGGTGATCCAAGTTCCTACCTCGAGCTCAGATACTTCATCGAAAGCCACGATCTGTCCGACAGCCTCAACTACGCCCATGTCGCCGAACGCTTTGATATCGAGAATTTCATCCAGTACAACGTCTTCGAGTTGTTCATCTCAAACCAGGATTGGCCGGACAACAATCGACGCTACTGGAAGTCGACCGCTCCGGAGTCCAGATGGCGCTGGATCTTCCAGGACATGGACAAGGGCCTGGAGTGGCACACCTACTACTACGATCAGATAGATCGAGCGACCAATCCCGACTCGACGGTTTGGGGCATACCGGGATGGGCGACCGTGGAGCTCAGGTCGCTCCTGGAAAACGAGGGCTTCCGCAGGGACTTCGTCAACGCTTTCGCCGATCGTTTGAACAGCGATTTCAGCTATGAGAGCGTGTGTGCGCAGTTGGATGAAGTGTCGTCCTGGATCGAAGAGGAGATTCCGCGTCATAGGGAATTCTGGTCCGACTACTGGGAGTTCCAGTACACCTGGGAGTACGAGATCGAGCTGATCGAGTATTTCGAGGAGTTGCGCGTTGGAAAGGCGCGCCTGGAGCTGCAGACCAATCTCGACTTGGGAGAAGAACTCCTACTTAATCTGGACGTGGAGCCCTGCGGGGCCGGCCACATCGAGCTCACCTGCATCGAGGTGGACTCCACCTGGTCGGGCATCTACTTCGAAGGCACTCCCATTCCCGTCAGGGCCGTACCCTCGGCCGGCTACGTGTTCGACCACTGGTCCGACACGACCTTCGGCGAGGGCGTCGAATTGATGCTCGAACCCACGAGCGAATACTCGCTGACCGCGGTTTTCGAGTTTGACGGTTCCGCCGCCGCGACGGGTGTCATCAACGAGATCAACTACAATTCCCACGACGACTTCGATCCCGGCGACTGGGTTGAGATCCACAACCCTTCCGATCATGCCCTCGAGCTAGACGGCTGGGAATTCCGCGACGAGGATGACGACCATCGATACTTCTTCCCTCAAGGTTGTACGATTCCGGCCAGAGGGTACCTGGTCCTTTGCGCTGATATCGTCGCCTTCCAGAACCTCTTCCCGGAAGTCGAGGCGGTCGTCGGCAATCTCGGATTCGGACTGAGCGGCAGCGGTGAGTTGATCCGTCTATACGATGATTCCAGCGACATCGTCGACTGGGTCAACTACAGCGACTCGCCCCCCTGGCCCACGGAGCCGGACGGCAACGGGCCGACCCTCGAGCTCAAGAATCCCTGCTTCGACAATTGCCTTCCCGACTCCTGGGCGGCTTCAGCCGAGCACGGCACGCCGGGAGGGCCCAACGGCGTTTCCGTGTCCGTCGATGGAAACGTACCGACCAGGCTTGCTCTCGGCGCCTGCTATCCGAATCCCTTCAATGCCAGGGCCACGCTGACCTTCGACGTGCCGAGTCGGCAGCACCTGCGCTTGCGGCTCTATGACATCCAGGGCCGAAAGCTGGCCGAGTTTCTGGATGCCCATGTGGATGCCGGTCGTCACGAGCTTCCCGTGAACATGGAAGGCTTCTCGAGCGGCATCTACCTACTGGTGCTGCGTGCGCCCGAGGAGAAGCTCGGGCGGAGGATCGTCCTAATCAAATAGAGTGGGCTGCACGCTCCTCGTGCTATAATGAAGCTCTCAAGGAGCTTCCCATGCGCCGACTCTTCCTATTCGTTCTTGCGTCACTCTTCTCCCTGTCCGCCCTTTCCGCCCCGCCTCAACCCGTCCGCCAGTGCGCCGAATGGGAGCCGGTGGAAGGCGTGCTCATCCGATGGCCCCTGGGCATTTCCCTGCAGCTCGTGGCCGAGATGAGCGAAGACGTGATCGTCTACACGCTCATCCGCGACTATCAAATCAACCAGGCGACCAGCGCCTACTACAACTACGGCGTGAACATGGACAACGTGGAGTGGGTGATCGCCGACACCTATTCCCACTGGACCCGCGACTGGGGTCCGCAGTTCGTCTTCGACGGCAACGGCGACTGGGGCCTGGGCGACCCGCTCTTCGACGGCTATCCCTGGGTGCCCCGCGAGGGCGACGGACGCGGTTGGGAACAGGACGACGACACCAACGGCGAGTTCGCCGCCCACCTCGGTGTGACGAACTGGGAAGCGCCCATCGTGCTCACCGGCGGCAATCACATGACCGACGGTCACGGCATCGGCTTCTGCTGCGAAGTGCAGCTCGACGAGAACCTCGACTGGGGCATCAGCGAGGCCAACTGGCGCCTCGGCCTCGAGCAGTACTTCGGCATCACGGAGGAAGTGGTGCTGCCCAACTGGGAGAGCTACGGCATCCAGCACATCGACTGCGTGGCGAAGATGCTGGACGAGGAGACCATCCTCTGCAAGCGGCTTAATCCCGGCCATGCCGACTACTGGGCCGTGGAAGCCCTGGTGGATGAGCTTGCCGCCCGCACCAGCTGCTATGGCAATCCCTACAAGATCGTGCGCGTGGAGTGCGGCCCCTTCGGCGGCGATTCACCGGCCTACACGAACTCGCTCATCCTCGGCAAGAAGATGCTCGTGCCCATCGAAGGCATCGCCCAGGACGCCGACGCCTTGCAGGTCATTGCCGAGGCCATGCCCGGCTACGAGGTGATCGGGTTCACTGGTACTTGGTACGACTACGATGCGCTGCACTGCCGCACCATGGGCGTCTTCGACCGCGGCATGCTCTATGTGGATGTGGCCCCGCCGCCCGAGGAAATTCCCTTCGGGCCCTACGCCGTGCGCGCATTCATCGACGACCGCTCGGAGACTGGCCTGGACTACAGCGCTTGCTCGCTTTTCTGGCGCCGCGCGGGCGACGCATTCTTCAACGAGGTGCCGCTCATGCCCATGGCCGCGCCGGACAGCCTCGAGGCCTTCATCCCGAGTACCGAGCCCGGCGCTGAGCTCGAGTTCTATGTGCAGGGCGCTGACTACAGCGGTCGCGTGGAAACCCGGCCCATCGCCGCGCCGGTCGCGCTGTTTTCCACCCGGGTGGACGACGAGGTGACTTCAGTGGATGTGCCGCTGGGCGAGCCGCGGCTGGTGGCCTGGCCGAATCCGTTCAAAAAGTCAATTCGATTCTCAACTCGTGGTGCAGATAGTCCAGTCCACGTTGACCTCTATGATGTTTCGGGGCGACGTCTAAACTCGATTATCGTTCAGGGCAATGCCAGTTGGCAGGGCACCGATGAGCAAGGTTTCGATGTTTCAGTCGGAGTGTATTTCCTACGCGTCCGAGGGACCTCGCAAGGCTTGAGAATCGTCAGAATCAACTAGTCAAACCAGAGCCCTACTTGGCCCTCTGAACACTTCCCTCTGGTGCCACTCGATGTACTCACTGGCGGGAGCGTACTCATCTCGAATCGGGTCGCTAATGGGGGCGCCGTGATATCGCATTAGGAGTTCTTCGAATCGAGGTCCTCCCCGTGCCTTCTCCGAAACCAGAAACTGTCGAGTCGGTGAAATCGCGAGTGCTCCAAGATCGAAGGCCTTGTGGTGCAGAGAACACAAGGCCAAACCGTTCTCAATTCGATCGGGGCCACCCGCAGCATGCCACTTGATGTGAGCTGCTTCCAACCCCATGTCCCGATTACAAAGTTGAAGGTCGTGGCCGCACACGACACATCGATGTTCATAGGCATCCAGGACCTCAGATCGAAAACTGGGATCTCTCTGGGCACGAATCTCGAAAGCGAGCCCTGTTGCAGTCAAGATATCCTCGTGAATGGAACTGCTGAAGTGACCGACAAGCAGGTCTCTGACGATCTCTTGCACGAGCATTGGGTTTCTAGATAGGACATCAAAGACCTCTTCAGTGAATCCCCCCAGGCAATTCCGAGCTAGGAGTTCGCTTTTTCTTGGATCGGAATTGCTTTCCCTGACTGCAAGACTTTCGCCATCAGGGACTTCCCAGACCATGTCGTTTTGAAGCCTCCAAAATGGATACTCTGGGTGATGTCGCTTACCAGGCCTGCCAAACTCATCCAGAAGCTTTCCAAGCTCCTCATCGACCTGCTTGAAGGGTAACAGACGGTCGATTCCCCTCTGCATTTGCCCCAGTGCATAGAGGACCAGGAGAGGTTTGTGGGGCGCTCTCTGGGATCCCCGCTTCCAAACCTTTAGGTTCGAAAAACGATCGAGGAGTTCCCGCTCGCCCATGGATTGCCTCTTCAACTCTCCACCCGCTTGATCACCACCAGCGTGATGTCATCACTCTGGCTCACCCCATGGGTGAAGTCGGCGACGGAGCGCATGACGGCGTCTTTGATCTCGCCGGCGGACTTGTGGCGATTGGCCTGCACGATCTCCAGCAAGCGCTCCTCCCCGAACTGTTCTTCCTCAGCCGGTTCGGGAACTTCGGTGGACGCGGCCTCGGTGATGCCGTCGGTGAAGAGTGCGATGACGTCGCCGGGCGCCAGGGTGACTTCCTCCTGGCCATAGCTCTGCATGGGGAGCATCCCCAGAATCAGGCCGCCGGCCTGCAGCTCGCGGCAGCTGCCGTCGGCGCTGCAGAGCATGGGAGGATTGTGCCCCGCGTTGGTGTAGGTGAAGCGCGCGTTCGTGCGGTCGAGGATGCCGCAGAAGAAGGTGGCGAACATGTGGGGCTCGGTGGCGCGCACCAGCAGTTCGTTCATGCGCTCGACGATCTCGGCGGCGCGGTTCGAGTGGATGAGCTGTCCCTGCAGGCTCGCCTGCAGGTTGCTCATGAGCATGGCCGCGGGAATGCCCTTGCCCGACACGTCGGCCACGGCGATGCCCATCTGTCCCTCTTCCAGATCGATGAAGTCGAAGTAGTCTCCGCCCACCTGACGGCTGGGCAGACTCAACCCCGCCACCTCGAAGCCGGGCACCTCGGGCATGTGATGGGGGAGCAGGCGCTGCTGGATCTCCCGCGCCAGGCCGAGTTCGCGTTCCAGACGCTCGCGGGCCACGGCCTCCTCGCGTCCGCGCTTCACCGCCGAGGCCATGGTGTTGAAGCTGTCGGCGAGGTCGCCGAACTCGTCCTCGTTGGGCACGTCAATCTGCGTGTCGAAGTCACCGTCGGCCAGGCGCTTGGTGCCGTCGTGCAATGAGCGTACCGCTCCGGTCACCCCCGCCGTGATACGCACGCCGAAGGTTCCGGCGATGATCTGGATGATCAGCAGGAAGATGCCCAGGATGCCCAGGCTGATCATGATGGCGCTGGTGAAGAAGTTGTTGTCGGGGCTGAAGTCCTGGGCCACGGCCTTGAGCCTCATGGCGAAACTCATCACCAGCACGTCGATGCGGAAGAACTCCTCGCTCATGTGGATCACGTTGAGGTTCGCGAATCCATTGGCGAGCGGCTTCCAACCGAAGCCCGTGGCCAGGGTATCCGGCGGCGCGTCCTCGGGCATGTAGGTGGCGTTGATGCTGAAGGCCTCGCGGGTGGAGTCGGGGCGCAGCACGAGGCTGTCGTTCATCTCCACGGTGAGGCCGGGATTGCTGACGATGTTCACGTCCTGGTGCAGCAGGCTGGACAGGTAACTCAGGGGCCGCTCGTTCACCAGCCAGCCGTCGAGGGTGGGCGCCTCGCCGCCGAAACCCTCCAGGCGCATGTACCAGACTTCCTTGCCCACGGCGAAGAAGGCCGTGGTGTCCTTGGCCACCCAGTATCCGTAAGGCGCGGCATCCAACACGTTGGGCTGCAGATCACGGGCGACGATGACCGTCTCGCCGGCGGTGTTCTCGACCTCGAGGCTGTCGGGCAGGGGCCTGTTCAGCATCTCCACGAATCCCGAGAGCCACTCTGGGGCGCCGGGCGCGGTGATGGAGTCGGGAGTCAGGGTCGCGCTGAACTGGGTGTCGAAGACGCGCTCCACGGGAATCTCGCCCCGCGAAGCATTCTTCGTGAACTCCAGGAAGAGCTCGCGGCCGCGGCTGGCCTGGATGCCGCCCAAGGCGAAGAAGCTCAGCAAGGTGACCAGGATCACCACGAAGATCAGCGCCGAGGAAAAGAGCAGTCCCACCACGGCGAGCTTGGGCTTCAGCCTCAGGAAGTGCAGGCGTGTTCCCAGGATCATTCCCAGGAAGATGAAGAGCCAGAAGAAGCCCACGGAGTTGCCGGCCCACTGCACGATGTCGCTGGGCAGTCCCCCCGCGCGGGCGCTCACTCCGCCGGCCACGAGGAACATGGAGAAGAAGCTGATCACGCCGAGTAGCGCACGGCGTTTCGAGCTGAGCAGTCGCAGGGGCTGGTACTTCCGGAATATGAGGAAGACCAGGCTCATGAGGCCCGAGGGGAAGGACGACCACCCGAGCATCACCGTGAAGGGAATGATGGCCACCGAGAGACCGAGCCAGGTCATCCAGAAGAGTCGCGCCCGCGTGTCGATGAAGAGCAGGGTGATGGCCGACCACCACGCGAAGATGGCGGCGGCGGCCTGGAGCCATCCGCCCAGGGCGCTGAGTCCGCCGAAGGCCGCGGGTAGAAGGAAGATGAAGAGCCCGCCGAAGGCGGCGGCCAGCGCGCGCGACCAGACGAGATCGCCTGGGAATCTTTCCGCTCGTTGTTTGCCGCCGGTCAGGCGCTTCATCCAACCCTCGGTCATGGGGCCTCCTCGTCCATGAGTCTGCGATAAAGCGAGGCCACCTGCAATCGGTTCCCGCTGCCTTCCGCGATGGCCTGCCCATCGGGGAAGATGCGGAAGGCGACGCCATCCAACTCGAGCTCCAGCGCGTAGGGTCCGCGCCGGGCGCCGGGGCGCCGGGCGAGGGAGTCCAGATCAGGGGGAGGCATGCCGGGGGCGGGACTGATCTGGCAGGAATTCGCGCAGCGGGCGACCACGTGCAGGTCTTCGCCTATCGGCTGAAGATGCCGATAGTTTCCCGCGCAGGCCGGGCAGCCCTCGCGCCGCTTCTCGGTGGACAGGTTCGCCCGCCGGCCGCTCCAGACCTCCCGATGCCGCAGCTTGCGGATGACCGCCTCCGGCCGCCCGGCCAGGATCTTCAGGGCCTCCGCGGCGCTCATGGCCGCGGCCGCCAGCACCGCGGGGTGGAGCACGCCGCCGGTGTCGCAGCTGAGGCCGTCCTCGGGCATGTCGGGATAGAGACACTCCAGACAGGCCGTCTCGCCGGGCAGCACCGGCATGCAGATGGCCGTCTCGCCCAGGGCCGCGGTGTAGATCCAGGGGATGCCCCTCTGGAGCGCTAAGTCGTTGATAATAAACCGCGTGCGGAAATTATCGCTGCCGTCCAGGAGCAGGTCGACACCCTTCAACCAGGGCTCCAGGATGCCGGGACGGGCGTCAGCCACCTGGGCTTCGATTTTCACCTCGGAATTGATGGCCGCCAGGCGCTTCCGGGCCGCCTCGGCCTTGGGGCGTCCCAGATCCTCCTCGGTGTAGAGTGCCTGGCGGGCCAGATTGCCCGGGTCCACGAGGTCCCGGTCGAACATGCGCAACTCACCGATGCCCGCGCGCACGAGAGATTCGGCGAGGGCCGACCCCGTGGCGCCCACACCGATGAGCAGCACGGTCGATTCGCCCAGTCGAGCCTGACCCGCATCGCCCAGGGGCGCGAAAAGACGCTGTCGAGAGTAGCGATCCATGGATACAAGGCATAACCGGCCGGCGGGCCCGGTTCAAGATGCTTTGCAAAGCCCAAGCTCCGGGCTATGTTGGGCGGGTCGTCACCGCGAAACGAGAGAGCATGGTCGAGTTCGAGAACATCCTGTCGGAAGCTCAAGAGGGATACCGCATCCTGAGCGAAGAGGAGTGGGAATCGATTCTCGCGAACTCCGAGAAAGTTCGCACGGAGGAAGCCTCCCTCGATCACAAGATCGAGATACGCAAGGTGGGCGGGCAGCTGCTTGCCCGGGAGACCAGCGACAAGGGCGAGATCATCCTGCGGGTCTTCGCGAGCGATTTTGCCCTGAACGCATTCGTCAAACGCCGTGTGGACATCTACGAGCGCATGTGGGACGGCTGCGGCTGCAAGGTCGACTACTATGACTGAGCTGCGAGCCGGACGCATCGGGTGGCGTGAACAACTCTTCGCTGCTGCCCTGGCCCTGTTCGCGGTGCTCGCTCTGCTCGCCCGAAGCGATCTGGTTGAGCCCGGGCACCCCGACTTCGGGCGCCCCTGGGATCATCACAAGTACATCCACATGGCAGACGGCGGAGTCTTCGACTTTCGCGTGGCGCCCTTCTGCTGGCGGGTGGGCGTGCCCCTGGTAGTGAACACCCTGCCCTGGGATCATCGGGACAGTTTTCTGATTCTAGCGGCGCTGGGACTCTTGGTCGCGGCGCTCATGCTCTACCACGCGGCCCGACGGTTCGGCTTCTCGCCGCGCCTGTCGGCGGCGGGCCTCCTGCTCTTCTTCTCGCTGGGTTGGGCCACCAAGTACAACCTCATGCACTTCTGGCTCAGCGACGCGGTGGCCCTGGCACTGGTCGGGGCCGTGGTCCTGCTGACCCTCGAGCGGCGGATGATCTGGGCCGCGGCGCTGCTCACCCTCGGCGTATTGGTGAAGGAATCGGTGATCGTGGCCGCGCCCCTCCTCTACACCCTGCGCACGCGGCGGCTCTTCGACGGCGGGCTTCTGCTGCAATCGATTCTCTTTTCACTGCCGGCGGTGGCGCTGCTCGCGTCCCTGCGCATGGCCATCCCCATGGGGAACGGTGACGCGGCCTACCTGGCCACCCTGCCGGAGAATTTGCGCGCGGTTCACCACGGCGTCTCGAATTTCGATACGGGATACCTCTGGCGCGAACATGGTCTGCCGCGCCTGACATCGCCCAGCCTCACCAATCTCAAGGAGATGAGCATCTGGAGCTGGGGGCCCCTGGCTCTGCTGCTTCCCTTCTTCGTCCTTCGCAGGCCCCGCGAGATCTTCCTGCGCTTCCTTCCGCTCTTCCTGCTGGCCTACGCGCAGATCCTGCTGGCCTCCAACGTGCAGCGTCTGGTTGTGCTGGCCGCGGCGGCGGTGATCCTGCCGGGCCTGGCCGTGCTGGAGCGCTGGGGCAAGTGGCTCCGCGCCGGCGAGGGTTGCTGGGTGGTTCTGGCCCTCGGACTGGTCATCCTGAATCTGCTCGATCCCGCGGCTTACGCAGCCGCGTTTCCCGTGCAAGCCATTTATTTCATTGGAGTTATCCTGATTCTGGCCCTGGGCCGACCCTGGAGAATCTTTGCCCCTGAGCGGGGGATCTGTTAGTATTTGTGGGGTTCTCGCAATAAATTGGGCTTTTGGCTGCCAGCCACCAGCTGCCAGCCAGAGGTCACCAGCCAACACTTAACGGAGCTTCCCATGTTCAAAGCCACTGCCGCCATCCTCATGCTGATCGCCTCCGTCGCCGCGGCGGATATCACCGGGTCCTACGTGAACTTCCTCGGACCGTGGACGGTGGAGAACGGCGATACCGTCACCTTCACTTTCGATGTCGGCAATGGTAGCCCCGACGGTGCGGTACTCGACGAGATCATCTTCGAGTTCCACCCCTGCGTCACGGTGCTCACGGGGGGCTATGACGACACGGGCGCGTCGAACTTCTGGCTCTACGCCCTCGACACGACCACTCCCAACATCGGCCGCTGGTGGCATCCCACCGACGACATCGGTTCGCACATGGTGGCCGGGGACAGCGGTCCCTTCTGGCTCACCGTGGAACTCGACTTCGAATGCCCCTGCGGGATCATTCCCATCAACTGGACCCTGCTGGGTCTCTACGGAAGCGAGCCCAACGAACTGACGGGCGTGATCACCTTCGAGGCGAGCTGCCCGACCAGCGCGGAGTCCATCGACTGGGGAA
>CAYPGS010000009.1:0-113047 GCA_964410395.1 uncultured bacterium | reverse complement strand
CCGGGCTTGGGGCGGTAGCAGGCGATGACCATGAGTCCCATGGCTATTCCCACTTCACCCGCTGCTCGTCGCCGTCGACGATCTGCACTTCGCCGGAGGGGCCCTTGCCCACGATCTCCACGACGCCGTCGCCGTCGATGTCGAAGAGGTCGAAGACGTCGCCGAATTCGCCGTCGAACTCCCATTCCAGCTGACGGAACTTGGCGTCGAGCACCTGTCCGGTGTTGAGCACGATCTCGTCCTGGCCGTCGCCGTCCACGTCGGCCATGGCGATGTCGGTGGCCATGTAGTCTTCGCCGCTGCGGAAGAGTTCGGTCTCTTCGGCCCCGGCCATGATGATCATCTTCTCGTCGGCGATGAGGATGATCTCGGGCTGCCCGTCGGCGTCGCTGTCACCCACGGTGAAGCAGTTGATGGTCTGGAAGTAACCCTCGGGCGTGCGCCAGACGTCCTCGAGACTGCCCGATTCCATCACGAAGAGATCTCCGCGCCGGGTGGTGACGATGAGTTCGTTGCGCGTATCGCCGGTAGCCTCGGCCAGGCGCACCTCTTTCACCGGCGCCCAGACCTCGCGTTGCTTGATCACGGCCAGCCGGCCGCTCATGCGGTCGCGCTCCATCACGATGAGGTTCCCGCGCTCCGTGCCGTAGATGAAGGAGTCCTTGGTGTCGTCGAGCATCTCGGCGGCTGCGTGGTGTTCCACGAAGGACCAGGGATAGGAGATGTTCACCCAGCGCTGCGCGAAGGCGGGCAGCGCCAGCAGGACGAGCAGGGCGGCGAAGATCGGGCTGTTTTTCATGGCGTTCCTCCAGTGGGCGAAAGATAGCACGCAGGCAAGGCTTGCGGCCAGTCCCTTGCTGACACATACTCGCGGCCACTCAGGGAGGTGAACGTGCTTCGTTCCATGACCGGATACGGCGGCGCCAAGTTCCAGGCCAACGGCCTCGAGCTGCAGGTGGATATCAAGTCCGTCAACAACCGCTTCTTCGACTTCCAGCCCCGCCTGCCGCGGGATCTGCAGTTTCTGGAAGGCGAGATTCTCGAACGGGTGAAGGCCGGACTGGGCCGTGGCCGCGTATCGGTTACCTTCAACATCGAAAGCGAGGCGGGCCCCGATCTGCCCGAGCTCGACGAGGACATGCTCGCCTTCTACCTCGAAACGCGAAAGCGCATCGAGAAGGAGGGGGGCCTCGCCAAGGGCCATGCCACCGAGATCATGTCCCTTCCGGAACTCTTCCGCGCGCCCACCGAAGAGCTAGACGTCGAGCGTCTGCGCGAGATGTCCATGGCCTGTCTCGATGATGCCATCGCCGACATCATCGCCATGAAGGAACGCGAGGGCGCGGTCCTGGGAGACGAGCTCGCGGCCCGCCTCGACCTTCTCGACGCGGCCGTTTCCCGGGTGGAAGACTCCGCGCCCCGAATGCGCGAGGATCTGCAGACCCGCCTGCGCGAGCGGCTCCAGGAGATTCTCGACCATGTTCCCATCGACGAGCAGCGCCTGGCCATGGAAGCGGCCGTGCTCGTGGACAAGGCCGATGTGACCGAGGAGATCGTGCGTCTGCAGAGTCATATCCAGCAGTTCCGGGAAGCCCTGGCCGGCGGGGGCGAAGTCTCAAAAAAGCTGGGATTCCTGCTCCAGGAGATGCTCCGCGAGGCCAATACCATCGGTTCGAAGTCTCAGGATCTAGCGATCACCCGGGATGTTTTGTTGATTAAGGAGGAGACCGAGAAGCTCCGGGAGCAGATCCTCAACTTGGAGTAGATCCGCGGGGCGTGGCGAGGAGGGATCCTTCGATGGTCATGGCCCCTGGCAATGCATCCGCGGTAGTGGTTTCGGGCCCGTCCGGCAGCGGCAAGACCACCCTGGTCAAGCATCTCATGCTGCGATATCCCAACAGTCATTTCTCCATCAGCGCCACCACCCGTGGGATTCGTGGCGAGGAAGTCGATGGCGTGGACTATCGCTTTCTGAGCCGCCAGAAGTTCGAATCCCTGCGGGACGAGGGCGAGATGCTCGAGTGGGCCGAGGTCCACGGCGAGTTCTACGGCACTCCCCGGAGCGAGGTGCTTCCGGCCCTGGACAAGGGTCTGCACGTCTTCCTGGACATCGATGTTCAGGGCGGCCTCCAGGTGAAGGAGGCCCTTGGCGACCGGGCCTGGCTGCTCTACGTGCTGCCGCCCGACCGGGAGACTCTCGAGAACCGCCTTCGCGGCCGCGGCACCGAGGACGAATCCAAGGTGGCCCTGCGCCTGAAGAACGCCATCGGCGAGTTGGCCGAGTTGCCTCGATATGACGCCGTGGTGGTCAACGACGAGCTGGAGCCGGCGGTGAACGCGGCCGACGATCTCATGCGAAGACGCCAACTCAATGGAAATGAATGGCTTAACGATGGCGGTCGTCGGATGCTCAAGGAGCGCTTCGGCCTGGATCTGCCCTGAATTGCGCATCGGCCTTTCATTTGCTAATATCCAGGCTCCCGAATTTCCTCCCCCAAACCGTCTTCCCGAGGTGATCGCATGGGTTTTGTGCCCACTGAAAAGCTGACCAAGGTCATCGACAACAAGTACGAGGCCATCCTGGTGGCGGCCAAGGAGGCGCGGGTGCGCAACAGCATCGCGCAGCTCAAGGACTGGGACCCCGACGAGGAGCGTCCCAAGATCACCTCCGTGGCCCTGGACCGTCTCACCGACGGCCATGTGGAGTACCACTACGTCGAGCCCGAGGAAGTTACGGAGGCCGAGGAGGCCGAAACGGAAGAGGAGTAGGCATATGGAACCCGCCCGCCGAAATCTCAGGGGCGTGAGGGTTCTTCTGGGCGTGACCGGCGGCATCGCGGCCTACAAGGCCGCCTTCCTGGTTCGCCTCCTTCGAAAGGCCGAAGCCGAAGTGGTGGTGACCATGACGGAGTCGGCCTCTCGCTTTATCGGGGCGGTCACCCTCGAAACCCTCAGCGGCAATCCCGTGGTGGACAATCTCTGGGAGCCCGCGCTTCCCCGCGAACTCAGCGACGTGGAGCACATCGGCCTGGTGAAATGGGCCGACTTCGCGCTCATGGCGCCGGCCACCATGAACAGCCTGGGCAAGCTCGCCCGGGGCCTGGCCGACGACGCCCTGTCCACCATCTTCGCCGCCTTCCAGCCCGAGCGCGTGCTCCTGGCTCCGGCCATGAACACGGGCATGTGGAAGAATCCCGCCACCCAGGAAAACATGAACGCGCTCGCGGAGCGGGGCTATGCCGTCCTCGGACCGGGACGCGGCGAACTGGCCTGCGGCGACGAGGACGAGGGCCGCATGCTCGAGCCCGAGGAACTCATCGAGGCCCTGGCCGAGAAGGCCGGTCGCCCTGGCGGACTGCTCGCGGGGCGTCGCGTGTTGGTGAGCGCCGGACCCACCCGCGAAGCCCTGGATCCCGTGCGCTACATCACGAACCCATCCACCGGCACCATGGGACGGGCCATCGCCCTGGCCGCCTGGCGCGAGGGCGCCCGGGTCACCCTGGTGGCCGGCCCCGGCGTGGCCTCAACGCCCGCGCCCATCGAGCGCGTGGATGTGGAAAGCTCCGCCGAGATGGCGAGCGCCGTCCTCGAGGCCGCCGAGACCGCCGAACTCACCGTGATGGCCGCGGCGGTGGCGGACTATCGTCCCGCCACGAGGGCCGACCAGAAGATCAAGAAGACCGGCGAGGTCATGAAGCTCTCCCTGGAGCCCACGGTTGATATCCTCGGGGCGCTGCGCGACGCCGATTCGGGCGGCTATCGGGTGGGATTCGCCATGGAGACCGAGGCGCTGGAGGAGCGCGCCGCCGCGAAGCTCGAGACCAAGGGTCTCGAACTGATCGTGGCCAATGATCTGCGCGAGGAGGGAGCGGGCTTCGGTCCGGACAGCAATCGGGTGACCGTGCTCGGCGGGCAGGGCTATCGCCGGGCTTTTCCCCTCATGAGCAAGGTCGACCTCGGACGCGAACTCATTGCGCTCATCGCCGAGCGCGCCTTCGGACAGACCCGCGAGGCGAGTCGTGGATAAGCGAGAGCAGGCCATCGGCCTGCTGCGCCGTTGGGTGCGTCAACAGCATGCCGCGGGCATCGAGCGCGTGGTCTTCGATCGCGATCACGAAAGGTCCGTGCTCCTGGAAGAGGAGCCGGTAGCTCCGACCGAGTCCGAACCCGTCGCCGTGGCCGAGGTGGAAACCGCGGTCCCCGCGATCACCGACTCCCTGGAAACGAAGTTCCCCGCCTGGACGGGCAGCGAGCTCCTGCCCCTGGCCGCCGAGATCCTCGCCTGCCAGCGCTGCAGCCTGGCCGAGACCCGCACCCAGGCGGTGCCCAGCGTGGGGCATCCCAAGGCCAAGCTGGTCTTCGTGGGCGAAGCCCCGGGCGCCGAAGAGGACAAGCAGGGCATTCCCTTCGTGGGCCGGGGGGGCCAGCTCCTCGACAAGATCCTCGCTGCCATCGATCTGTCGCGGGAGGACGTGCATATCCTCAACATCCTCAAGTGCCGGCCGCCGGGAAATCGGAATCCCGCGCCCGACGAGATCGTGGCCTGCCGGCCCTTCCTGGAGCGGCAGCTGGAAATTCTCGAGCCCAAGATCATCGTGGCGCTTGGGCTTTTTGCGGGTCAGTGGCTCACCGGGAAAAAAGTTTCCCTGACCAAGTTGCGCGAGACCGGTCCCCACGAGTATGCTGGCATCACGGTCTTCGCGACCTATCACCCCGCGGCGCTGCTGCGCAATCCCAACTGGAAGCGTCCTGCATGGGTCGACTTCCAGGCCATTCGCAAGGAGTACGATCGTCTGTGAGCGCCAGCTTCGAATCCGCCGGCACCCGCACCGCCACCGAGAACAAGTCGGCGGACGCGCGGCGTCTTCCGCCTCAGAGTCTGGAAGCCGAGGAGGCGGTTCTCGGAGCCCTGCTGCTTGATCGCGGAGCCATCCACCAGGCCATGGAGCTGCTCGAACCCGATCAGTTCTACGCCCCCAAGAACGCCGAGATCTTCAGCTCGATGGTGTCCCTCTACCAGCGCGGCGACGCGGTGGACCTGGTCACCCTGAGCGAGGAACTCAAGAAGCGTGGCACCCTCGATTCCTCCGGCGGTTCGTCCTATCTCGGAAGCCTGCAGGCCAGCGTGGCCACCGGCGCCAACGTGGCCCACTACGCGCGCATCGTCATCGAGAAGGCGACGCTGCGGGGCATGATCAGCGCGGCGGGCAAGATCGTGGAAAACTGCTACGAGGGGCGCGAGGATCCGGCCGACGTGCTCGATCGCGCGGAAGCGGAGATCCTGTCCATCAGTCAGGGACGGCTGAAGCAGGGCTTCCAGCCGGTCAAGGACATCCTGATGTCCTCCTTCGAGGAGATCCAGAAGCAGTACCAGAGCAAGGGCGCGCTCACAGGAGTGCCCACGGGCTACACCAAGCTCGACGAGATGACCGGCGGCATGCAGAACGGCGACATGATCATCGTGGCCGCGCGACCGTCCATGGGCAAGACCGCGCTCTGTCTGAACATCGCGCAGACGGCGGCCATCGAACATCAGAAGAAGGTGGCCATCTTCTCGCTGGAAATGAGCAAGGAATCGCTGGTGCAGCGACTTCTCACCAGCGAGGCTCGCGTGAACGCGCACCAGTTGCGCACGGGGCACCTGCGCGACGACGACTGGCAGCTGCTCACCGAAGCGGCGGGGCATCTGGCCTCGGCGCCCATCTTCATCGACGACTCCGCGGCCTCCACGGTGCTGGAGATGCGGGCCAAGGCGCGGCGCCTGCAGGCCCAGCACGGGCTCGATATGATCATCGTGGACTACCTGCAGCTCATGCGTGCCACGGGCCGCTCGGACAATCGTCAGCAGGAGATCACCGAGATCAGCCGCGGCCTCAAGGCCCTGGCCAAGGAGCTTTCGGTGCCGGTGCTGGCCCTGAGCCAGCTCAGCCGTGCGGTGGTGCAGCGGGGCGGCGACAAGCGTCCCATGCTGTCGGACCTTCGTGAGTGCGTGACGGGCGACACGCTCGTTCAGCTTGCGGATGGACGCCGGGTTCCCATCGAAGAACTCGTGGGACAGTCCCCCGCAGTCGTTTCCGTGGATGAAGACGGCAAACTCTTCCATTGCCGTAGCGAGATCGTTTGGCCGGTGGGATCCAGGCCCGTGTACGAGATCAAGCTCGGAAGCGGGCGCAGGATCAAGACGACGGAAGATCATCGCCTTCTGGGTGCCCACGGTTGGGAGAGAGTTCAGAACCTCAAGGAGGGCGATCGCCTGGCCCTTGCTCGACAGCTGCCCGAACCGGCAGATCCGATTGCCTGGCCCGATCTTCGAGTGGCTCTTCTCGGTCAACTGGTCGGTGACGGCAGCTACCTGTCGGGCCAGCCCATGCGCTACTCCACGAACTCCGAGGAAAACAGCGATCTCGTCAAGAGGGCCGCCGAATCCGAGTTCAATTGTGAGGTCAAGCGATATCCAGGAAGGCGCGACTGGCACCAACTGTTGATCAGCGGAAACGGCAATCGCTGGCATCCCGCGGGTGTGAACCGTTGGCTGCGAGATCTCGGAATCTTCGGACAAAGATCCCACGAAAAGCGCCTTCCGAGGGATGTATTTCGACTGTCGAATCGGCAGATAGCCGTTTTGTTGCGACACCTTTGGGCCACCGATGGGTGCATTTCGGTTCGAGAGTCCGAGGCGCTCGGTGGGCATTCCGTGCATTTCAGTACCAACAGCGTTGGCTTGGCCGACGACGTGATGGCCTTGTTGAACAGGTTGGGAATCCACTCTCGCATTCAGATCGCGAAGAAAGAGGGATACCTGCCTAACAATATGGTCATGATTTCAGGTTCTACCGAGCAGCTCAGGTTTCTGGACCTGGTCGGTGCCTTCGGCCCGAAAATCGACAAGGCAAAAGCACTAAGACAAGTCCTTGAAACGGTCGAATCGAATCCCAATGTGGATACTCTTCCAATCGAGTTTTTCGATCACGTGAAAGCGGTGATGGTGGAGAGGGGAATCTCTCAACGTCAAATGGCAGAGATGCGAGGAACATCCTATGGGGGAAGCTCTCACTTCTCCTTCTCGCCTTCACGGGACTTGTTCCTTGATTATGCGACTCTGCTGGAAGACGAGGATCTCGATAAACTTGCCCGGAACGACCTCTTCTGGGATCGAATCAGTTCAATCGAATACCTCGGCGAAGCGAAGGTCTTCGATCTCACGGTTCCAGGCCCAGCCAGTTGGATCGCGGATGGGATCGTCAGCCATAACTCCGGTTCTTTGGAGCAGGACGCCGACGTGGTCATGTTCATCAATCGTCCCGAGATGTACGACGACAGTGACATGGACACCGAAGGCGTGGCCGAGATCATCATCGGCAAGCAGCGAAACGGTCCCACGGGTTCGCTCAAGCTCACCTTCGTGAAGGACTACACGCGCTTCGAGAATCCCGCGCCCGGAACCTACGACGACTACGACGTCTGATCCGATGCATCCCCTCCGCGTTCTCGAAACCTGCCTCTACGCCGACGACCTTGTGGCCGCCGAGCGCTTCTACGGGGAGGTGCTCGGCCTCGAGTTCTTCGCCCGCGACGAGGGGCGGCATGTCTTCTTCAAGATGGACAGCTCCATGCTGCTCATCTTCGATCCCAAGGACAGCGAGGCGCAGTCCCACCTGCCGGCCCACGGTCAGCAGGGCGCGGGGCACCTGGCCCTGGCCGCCGAGGAGTCCGAGCTGGACGCCTGGCGTGAACGTCTGATGGCGGCCGGCGTCGAGATCGAACTCGACTACGAGTGGCCCCAGGGCGGGCGTTCGCTCTACTTCCGGGACCCCGCGGGCAACAGCGTGGAGATCTCGGTGCCCAGGATCTGGGGTATGGACCCCGGGCCGCGGGCTGCGAAATAGGTTAACTTCCATAACTACATTGGGTTAACGGTGCTTGCCCCTTGCAAAGGGGCACCTTGCGTGGCATCCTGACGGCATCCGGACCTGCGGGTCCACATCCGAAAGGATCGTCATGAAAGCCCTCGCCGCCATGCTTGCCATGCTGCTTGCCCTTCCCGCCTTGGCCCAGATCGAGGATCACCTGGAGATCGAGGGTCCCTTCGCCAGCGGGCCCGAGGTGACGGCGGTCTGTCTGGACTGTCACGACGATGCGGCCGAGGATTTCATGAAGACCACCCACTGGACCTGGAGCGCCAAGCAGGAGATCGCAGGCCACGATGGGATGGTGGATCGCGGGAAGCGGAATGCGGTGAACAACTTCTGCATCGCGGTGGCGGGCAACTGGCCCCGCTGCACCAGCTGTCACGCGGGATACGGTTGGACCGACGACAGCTTCGACTTCGAGAACGCGGAGAACATCGATTGCCTGGTCTGTCACGACACCACCGGTAGCTACAAGAAGTTTCCAACGGGTGCGGGACATCCGGCCTATGAGACCCAGGAATTCATGGGCACCACTTACGAAGCACCCGACCTCGAGAACATCGCCCGCAGGGTGGGCATGCCGGGACGCGCCCAGTGCGGCGCCTGCCACTTCTTCGGCGGTGGCGGCAATGCGGTGAAGCACGGTGACCTGGACAAATCGCTGACGAGTCCTCCGCGCACCCTCGACGTGCACATGGGCGTGGACGGCGAGAACATGAGCTGTCAGGAGTGCCACAAGACCGAGTCGCACCAGATCAGCGGCAACGCGCTGGTGGTTTCCCCCGGCGGCGACACGCACATCGACTGCGTGGACTGCCACGAGGGCAATCCGCATGTGAAGAAGAAGAAGTTCCTGGGCAAACACCTCGACAAGGTCGCCTGCCAGACCTGTCACATTCCCAGCTTCGCCAAGGACGCTCCCACGAAGACCTGGTGGGACTGGTCGGATGCGGGCAAGGATCTTCCCGTCGAGAAGGACGAGTTCGACAAGGCCACCTTCGCCAAGAAGAAGGGCAGCTTCACCTGGGAGAAGGACATCATTCCGGTCTACGCCTGGTACAACGGCAGCGCCGGCGCCTATCTCATGGGCGACAAGATGAATCCCTACGGGGTGACATCCCTGAGCTGGCCCCTGGGCTCCCGCGACGATGAGAACGCGAAGATCCACCCCTTCAAGGTCATGCGCGGAAAGCAGCCATACGATACCGAGAACAGGACCTTCATCACCCCCAAACTCTTCGGGAAGTCCGGCTTCTGGAAGACATTCGACTGGAAATCCGCGGCCGAGCAGGGCATGTCCCTGGCGGGACTGGACTTCAGCGGCAAGCTCGATTTCGCCGAGACCGAGATGTACTGGAAGATCAACCATATGGTGGCGCCCAAGGAAGATGCGCTGAAGTGCAAGGCCTGCCACAGCGAAGGCGGGCTCATGGACTGGCAGGCTTTGGGCTATCCCGGCGATCCGAAGAAAAAGGAGAATCGGGAGTAAGGTCGAAGGCCAAAGCCCAGCTTCCTCATTGACCCCCGCACTCGCGCGGCTTTTAATGACTCCATGACCGCGCTGCGCAACACCGGTATATATCTGGGTCGCCAAGTCATCGCACTGCTCGAGGACGTGGGTGCGCTCGCCCGTCTGCAGACCCAGGTCTTCCGATTCACCCCCAAGCTACCGCGAAGCTATCGACTGCTGCTCGAGCAGATGCTCGAGATCGGCAATCGGTCTCTGCCCCTGGTCTTCGTGGTGTCCATCTTCAGCGGCGCGGTGACGGCCGTGCAGGCCAGCTATCAGTTCCAGGCCTGGGTACCGCTGGTGCTGCTCGGAAGCACGGTGTTCCGTTCGGTGGTCATCGAGTTGGGCCCCGTGCTCACGGCTCTTGTCGTGGGCGGGCGCGTGTCGGCGGCCATCGCCGCCGAGATCGGCACCATGAAGGTGACCGAACAGGTCGACGCCCTCGAAACCCTGTCCATCCATCCGGTGCGCTATCTGGTGCTGCCGCGATTCTGGGCGGGCGTGGTCATGCTTCCGGTCATCACCATCATCGCCGACATCCTCGCCATCGTGGGCGCATGGGTGGTTTCCCTGCTCACCATCTCCAACATGAGCAGCCATCTCTTCTTCGAGGGAATTCGCCTTCAGTTCTATCCGCGGGACGTCTTCGCAGGACTGCTAAAGGCCGTCTTCTTCGGCGCCATCATCACCATGACCGGTGCGGTATTCGGACTGCGCGCCGAAGGCGGCGCCGAGGGCGTGGGGCAGGCGACCATGAAGGCCGTGGTGGCCAGCTGCCTGCTCATCCTCGTGCTCGACTACTTCCTGGCAACCGTGCTCTTCCAGGTGATCTTCGAGGGAGGGCTCTGATGGCCGATGCGCTCATCGAGATTCGCGGACTCGAGAAAGCCTTCGGCGACCAGTCGGTGCTGCGCGGCATCGACCTGGACGTGCATCGCGGCGAGACCCTGGCCATCCTCGGCGGCAGCGGCACTGGCAAGAGCGTGCTGGTTAAACACCTGGTGGGACTGCTCGAGGGGGACGCGGGGAGCATCCGCATGGGGGACGGCGAGGTCACGGGACTGGGCGGAAGCGAACTCTACGCGCACCGTCGCCGCTTCGGGTATCTCTTCCAGGGCGCAGCGCTTTTCGACTCCCTCGACGTGGGGGACAACGTGGGCCTGGGTCTCAAGGAAAACACGAAGAAGAGCGAAAGCGAAATCGACGCCATCGTGGCCGAGAAGCTCGCCCTGGTGGGGCTCGAGGGCATCGAGCGCAAGCGCGTGGCGGAACTGTCCGGCGGCATGAAGAAGCGGGTGGGACTTGCCCGCGCCATCGCCATGGAACCGGAAGTCATCATCTACGACGAGCCGACCACGGGACTGGATCCCGTGACCAGCGCCGTCATCGGCGAGTTGATTCTGAGCATGAAGAAGAGCCTCTCGATCACCTCGCTCGTGGTCACCCACGACATTCCCCTCGTGCGCCGCGTGGCCGACCGGGCCGTGCTGCTCCACGAGGGCAAACTCATCTTCCAGGGAAGCGTATCCGAACTCTTCGACTCGACGCATCCGCGCGTTCGAGCCTTCGTGAACGGTGAGGTTCCGCATTCCAACGGGGAGGCCTCGTGAGAAGAAACGTCGAACTTCAGGTGGGAAGCCTGGTGCTGGTGGCCATCGTGGCCATTTCCTTCGGGCTCCTCTTCCTCAAGGAATTCAAGTTCCGCACGGCCACCTGGCCGGTGGAGGTGAGTTTTCCGGAAGCTTCCGGCCTGAGCGTGGGTGCGCCGGTTCTGATTCGTGGCGTGGAGGCGGGCAAGGTGCAGTCCATCGACCTGGATCGCGAGAACGTGCAGGTGGTCCTGGGTATCGAGGAAGGCGTGGAGATCAGCGAGGACGCTCTCTTCGTCATCCAGCCCGACATGATGGGCCCGACCTACGTCACTGTGGAACAGGGCAAGAGCGAGGTCGCGCTAAGGCCCAATGCCGAAGTGACCGGCGTGGCCCATGTGGAACTGGCCGCCCTGCTCGAGAACTCGGCGGGACTGCTCCTGCGCGTGGACCGGCTCACCCGCCGCTTCGACGAGTTCGTGGAAAGCGGGAAGATCGACACGCTCATCGCCGACCTGAGCGGCGGCGCCCGCGAGTTGCGCCTGCTTGCCGCCGAGAGTCGCGAAACCCTGCCCACCAGTCTCGCCCGTCTCGACGAGCTCAGTGCCGAGCTCGGTGCCTTCCTGCGAGAGAATGGTCCCCAGCTGGGCAAGGGTGTGGAGCGCTTCGTGGCCCTCAGCGAGGAACTCGAGGCCCTTTCCGCCGATATGCGTGCGGCCAGCGGCGGCCTGAAGTTCATGAGCGACCAGGTTGAGTCGGGACAGGGAACCCTCGGCAGATTGGTGGCCGAAGAAGATCTATATCTCCGAATGCAGTCGACCCTCGAGGAAGTGGACAGCCTTCTGGCGGACATCAAGGCCGATCCGACCCGATATCTGACCTTCGAGCTCTTCTAAGTCGTTGGAATTCAACTAAATATCACCTCGTCCCTTGGCAGGGGTCGAGGTTTTCTCTACATTACCGGGCCGATGCGGCCGAAAACTAAGTGCCGCAGCCGGATCCGAGTCACCGCCGTGCTATACTTCCGTGAATGACATCCTGGAGGTTTTCGATGTCTCCCGTGCGGTACATGAAGAGTGTTTCCAAGCTCGATCAGATCCCCGAGAAGGACCGGGACATGATGGCCAAGGTGGCCGAGCGCTACGCCTTCCGGGCCAACGACTACTATCTGAACCTCATCGACTGGGACGATCCGGACGATCCCATCCGCAACATCGTGGTTCCCCAGGAGGGGGAACTCGAACCCTGGGGAGCCCTGGACGCCAGCAACGAGGCCGACAACTACGTGGCCCCCGGCTGCCAGCACAAGTACACAGACACCGCCCTGCTGCTGGTCAACGAGGTCTGCGGCGCCTACTGCCGCTTCTGCTTCCGCAAGCGCCTGTTCATGAACGACAACGAGGAAGTGGAGTTCGATCCGGGCCCGGGCATCGACTACATCAGCAAGAATCCCCAGATCAGCAACGTGCTGCTCACCGGCGGAGATCCGCTGCTGCTTTCGACGCGGCGGCTGACCGAAATCATCGGCGCCCTGCGCAAGATCGACCACGTGCGCATCATCCGGATCGGCTCGAAGATGACGGCCTTCAATCCCTTCCGCATTCTGGAAGACGAGGACCTGCTGAACCTCTTCGACCGTCACAGCACCAGCCGCGGGCGCATCTACGTCATGAACCACTTCAACCATCCGCGGGAGATGACCCCCGAGGCCAAGCAGGCGCTCAACGCCCTGCACCAGGCCGGCGTGATGCTCGTGAACCAGACGCCGCTCATCCGCGGCATCAATGCAGACGCCGACGTGCTCGCCGAACTCATCGCCGAGCTCAGCTGGATGGGCGTACCGCCCTACTACTTCTTCCAGTGCCGTCCGACGGAAGGGAACAAGCCCTTCGAGATTCCCATCACCGAAAGCTGGACCGTGCTCAACCAGGCCATGACCAAGGTTTCGGGACTGGCGCGGCGTGCCAGACTCGCCATGAGCCACGAGTTCGGCAAGGTCGAAGTGCCCGCGGTGACCGAGGACCTCATCGTCTGCCGCTACCATCGCGCGAAGAACCCATCCAACGACGGGCGCGTCATGCTCTTCCGTCGCGATGACAATGCCTACTGGCTGGACGATCTGGTGCCCTTCCACGACGAGACGCCCAGCGACTACCAGTACCGGGTGCCCATCGCCGGCGGCAGCGCCGGGCGCATACGGCCGGAGCACAACAAGTAGATTAGCCGGCAGTGTTCCAAGAAGCCTCGAGGCCCACGCTTCGGGGTTTTTTCATGCGCCCTGGGCCCTTCCGCGACTACAATGGTAGAGACGAAAGGAGAAGCCATGGGAACCTATATCCTGATGACAAAGCTCTCGCCCGAACTCATGCAGGACGTGAAGCACCGCGAGGCCATCGGCCGGCACTGGATGAAGGTGATCCAGGAGAAGTGCCCCCAGGTGAAGTTCACGGCCCACTACGCCCTGCTCGGACCCTACGACTTCCTGGACATCTACGAGGCGCCCGACGAGGAGACGGCCACCAAGGTGTCCATGATCAGCCAGGCCCAGGGGGCCCTGCGCGCCGAGAGCTGGACGGCCATCGAGTACAGCCGTTTCCTGGAGCTGATGGACGAGATCGCCTAGGCTCGCAAAGCACGGCTTTTGCTTGGAGCTTCCCCTGTGCTAAGGTGGAGGCCCCATGGCGAAGACGAAGACCCGATATCTCTGCAAGGAATGCGGCGCGGAATCCGCGGCCTGGATGGGCAAGTGCCCCTCCTGCGGCGCCTGGGATTCCCTGACCGAACTCGCCCGCGTGATCGGCAAAACCGGCGCGCGATCCCTCGACGGCGTTTCCCGCCGCGGCATGGAAGCCACTCCCTTAACGGATGTTCCAGCCGAGTCCGCCGCCCGCAGCGCGAGCGGCGTTGACGAGCTGGACCGCGTGCTCGGCGGCGGCTTCGTGCCGGGCTCGGTGGTGCTGGTGGGGGGCGACCCGGGTATCGGCAAGTCGACCTTGCTGCTCCAGGTGGCAAGCGCCTTGGCGGCGCGTGGCGAGACCGTCCTCTACGTTTCCGGGGAGGAGAGCCCCGGGCAGGTGCGCCTGCGGGCCGAAAGGCTCGACGCCTTGGAAGAGAAACTGCTCTTCCTCGCCTCCACCGATCTGGAAGAGCTTCGCGACGCAGCCGCGCGGCTCGCGCCTTCCCTGGTCATCGTTGATTCCGTTCAGACCATGGCCGATCCGGCCCAGGAAGGCGCCCCCGGCGGCGTTTCCCAATTGCGCCATGTGACCGCACGCATGTCGGCACTCGCCAAGGAACAGGGCTTCCCTCTGGTGCTCATCGGTCACGTGACCAAGGACGGTCAGATCGCGGGCCCGCGTATCCTCGAACACATGGTCGACGCCGTGCTCTACTTCGAGGGCGAGGAACGCGGCGCGGGACGCATCCTGCGCTCGGTGAAGAACCGCTTCGGCTCCACCCACGAGGTCGCCCTCTTCGAGATGACCGGCAAGGGGCTCGAAGCCTTGAGCGATCCATCGGGTTTCCTCGGGGGGCGACATTTGCAGGGCGAGGTCGGCAGCGCCGTCACGGTGACCTGGACGGGCACGCGCCCGCTGGCGGTCGAAGTGCAGGCCCTCGTGTCCTCGCCGCGCTACGGCACGCCGGCCCGCGTGGTGCAGGGTTTCGATCCGCGGCGGGTGAGCCTGCTCGTGGCCGTGCTGGAAAAGAGCACCGGCATGCAGCTGGGGGGCAGCGACATCTTCGTGTCGGTGGCCGGCGGCCTGAAGCTCGACGATCCCGCCACCGACGCGGCTCTGCTCGCGGCGCTGGCCAGCAGTTTCACGGGACGAGCCGTGCCCGAAGCCACGGTCTTCCTGGGCGAGGTGGGCCTGCGCGGCAACCTTCGCCCCGGCAGCCAGGTGGCCGATCGGGTGCGCGAGGCCCAGCGGCTCGGCTTCAAGCGCGCGGTGGTGGCCAGCGAGGCCGGCGAACTGCCGGGGCTCGCCCGACGCGTGGACGGCGTGGAGGCCCTGGTGGACTTCTGCGCCGCCGAGAGCGGAAAGAGCGCCGCTCCATGATGGACAAGCCCAAACTGCGCGTGGGCCTGATGCTCGACTCCCTGGAGCTCGAGGCCTGGCAGGTGCGCATGATCGAGCAGATCCAGCAGGGCGACTACGCCGAGATCTGCCTGCTCATCCTCAACGGTTCGCCCGCCGAGAAGAGGAGCTTCGCGAAGCGCCTATTCTCTGGATGGGATTCCCGCCTTTTCCGCCTCTACGTGAAGACCGAGCGCGCCTTCCTGCGAGCCTTCAATCTGGGCGGCCCGGACGCCTTCGAGACCTTCAAGGCCCATTCGCTCTTCGAGGGCGTGGAGCGCCTCACCGTCAAACCCCGGCAGCTGAAGTTCTCCGATCGTTTCACCGACGAGGACGTCGCCGCCATCGGCGAGCGCGATCTGGACGTCATCGTGCGCCTGGGCTTCCGCATCATCAAGGGCGGTATCCTCGGTGCGGCGCGGCACGGGGTCTGGTCCTTCCATCATGGTGACAACCAGGTGGTGCGCGGCGGCGCGCCGGGATTCTGGGAGCTCTTCCAGGGGCGGCACCTCACGGGATCCATCCTGCAGGTGCTCAACGAGGATCTCGACAACGGTCTGGTGCTCTGCCGCAGCTGGTCGTCCACCGACCGCTTGTTCCTGGCGCGGAGCATGAACAACTACTATTGGAAGACCCTGTCCTTCCTGCCGCGAAAGCTGGAAGAACTGCATCGCCGCGGAGGCGAAGCCTTCTTCCACGGCGTGGAGGCGCTGAACCGCCGTCCCGAGTTCTACTCCGAGCGACTCTTCAAGGAGCCGCGCAACGGCGAGATGATCCGGCTCTGGCTCGGCCACGCGGCGCGCTACCTGGCCTTCAAGCTGCGCAAACTGGTGAACATCGAGCAGTGGGTGCTCTGGTACCACATCGGCGACAGTCCGAGTCCCAGCCTGTGGCGCTACAGGCCCATCCTGCCGCCCAAAGACCGCTTCTGGGCCGATCCCTTCGTCATCGAACGGGATGGGCGATGGTTCATCTTCGTGGAGGACTATCGCTACGGCGACAAGCGAGGCCGCATCTCGGTGATCGAGGTGGACGAGAAGGGCCACTGGACGCCCGCACGGGTGGTGCTGGAGCAGCCCTATCATCTGAGCTACCCCTTCCTCTTCGAGCACGGCGGCGAGCTCTACATGATTCCCGAGACCCTGGCCAATCGCAGCATCGAAGCCTATCGATGCGTGGAGTTCCCCGACCGCTGGGAGTTCGCGGGCAATCTCATGGACGAGGTGGACGCCGTCGACGCCACGCTGCTTCGCCACGACGGCAAATGGTGGCTCTTCGCCAACATGGTCGAGAATCCCGGCGCCTCGCTCATGGACGAGCTCTACATTTTCACGTCCCACGATCCTCTCAGCCGCGATTGGACTCCGCATCCGGCCAATCCCGTGCTGTCGGACGTGCGCAGTTCCCGTCCGGCCGGACGCTTCTTCGAGCGCGACGGCCGCCTCTTCCGTCCATCGCAGGATTCCTCGCGGCTCTACGGCTACGCCCTCACGCTCAACGAGGTGACCGCCCTGGACGAGGAGCGTTTCGAGGAGAAGCCCTGGAGCCGCATCGAACCCAACTGGCACCCGCGAGTGATGGGCGTGCACACCTTGAGTTTCGCGGGACGTCTCACGGTGGTGGACGCCTTCTACCGCCGATCACGTTTGATGAAGTGAGCCCCTCATGGACCAGTATCTTTACCGCATCAAACCCACCCGACCGGAAATGCTGACCGAAGGGCCCGGCCCCGAGGAATCGGCCCTGGTTTCGGCGCACTTCGAGTATCTTCAGCGACTGACCGAAGCGGGCGTCGTCATCCTGGCCGGACGCACCCAGAACGACGACCCCACGAGCTTCGGCGTGGTCATCTACCGAGCCGAAAGCGAAGAGGCGGCGCACCGCATACTCGACGAGGATCCGGCCGTGGCCGGCGGTGTATTCGCCGGAGAACTCTTTCCCTTCAAGGTCGCGCTGGCCGGCGAAATCGACTGATCTCAAGCCTAGAACATTTGTTCGCATTCCGAACTAAGCTGAAATCAAGAGATTACCGCACCCGAATCGCTCGTTAAGTTTCGAGGAAATGAAATTTCGGGGTGGCCTCCCCGCCGACTCTTGCCTATAATCGTTCCCGGCCCCATGACATTTTTGGGAACCTTCCGAATGGCGAAACCTTTTCTGATATACGCCGTTCTGAGGGCATGGAGGTGGCAGATATGAGGCGTCTCAAGCTGATCATTCTGATGGGTGTCCTGGCGATCGCCATGCCGGCGGCTTGCGTCGAAAGCGAGCCTCCCGTTCAGGAAATGCCGGCCATGATCGAGGATATCATCCCCGGACACCAGGCTCTGGTGACCGATTCCGTCGCGCCGCTGGCTCAGCCCGAGAAGAGCGAGGAGCCGGCCGAGGCGCCTGCCGAATCCACCAAGAGCGATGACAAGAACAAGAAGAAGGACGAAGAAACCGTCGGCAAGAAGGCCAAGAAGGGCATGGCCGCCCTTCGCATCATGGGCCGTGTGGGATCCGGACTTCTCAAGGATTTCGTGGAGGACCTGTTCAGCTAGCGACCGCTAGCCGTCCTCCCTCTGCACCTTCTTTTCCAAAGGCAGTTCCACTCGCTGGAACTGCCTTTCGCATAGGCGATACCCCGCGAAGATCAGCAGCGCGCCGATCACCCAGATGATCCACTCCGACCCCGGAAAGGCCGAAGCCCAGTTGCGCAGCTGTATCTGCTGGGCGGCCACGACCAGGTCCGCGTCGATACCGCTGAACATGAGCACGAAGAATTGTCCCATGTGCCCGAAGAGCAGGATCACCAGAATGGTGACGAAGGCGACCTTGCGGCGGGAGTCGCCCACCTGCGGACGCAGATAGCGGAAGTAGATGGCCAGGGAGGCGAAGAGGATGAGTGCCGTCAGGGTCATCATGTAGGGGAAGGGTCCCGTGCGCCCGATCCGGTGGAGTTCGGGATAGTCGGCGAAGACCGTCAGGGATTCGCCCTTCAAGATGGTGCGACCCGCGTCGTCCATATGGAAGTATCGCGCCTCCAGCTCCTCGGCGGGCGGGCTCTGTCCGCAGTACTCGAGCAGGGCCGCCTGCAGCTGCCGGGCCACGAAGGCCGGGCTGCTTCCAGGCCCGGTGGTGTAGGGCTTGTAGATGCCGACCTTGCCCGCCTCGAAGAAGGGCAAGGACATGGCCTGGATGGTCTCGATGCCCTCCTGTCCCATTACGAGTTTCTCCTCGCCCTTTTGCAGTTCCCAGTAGTCGAGGGGAATGCGAAGTCCGTAGGACTCCTCGTCGGTGGCATAGACGATGGGCTCGTAGCGCGGTCCGAAGATCTCCAGGCCCAGCACTCCCAGGCCGTAGCCGAGACTCAGGGTCAGCATGCCCGGCAGCACCATGGTCGCGAAGAGCCAGCGTCGCGAGATGGGCAGGGCATCGAAGAGATAGAACTTGGTGAGGGGTGCACCCGCGAAAGCGAAGAGGCTGTAGGCCGTGATGATGACGAAGTAGTAGCTCAGGGTGCCCCAGCCTGCCCAGATGGAGAAGAAGCCCGAGAGCAGCATGCCGAATGCGATCAGGAAGGGGTAGCTGAACCAGGGGAAGGCCGGGTGCTTTCCGGTGCTGAGTACGACCGTCGAGAAGAGGCGCCATCCGAAACCGAGGGGGGACTCTCGTCTGGCCTCGAAGCCTTCGTCCCTCGGCATCGCGGACGCGGCGAGTACCTCTCGGGGCGCGAGTGAAAGGCTGGGCGGAATGCGCCTCGCCTGCCATCGCCCCACGAGCAGCGCCGCCAGAGGAAGGATCAATGCCGCCGAATGTGGCAGCAGGCTGAGCAGCCAGGCCAGCGATCCGCTGATCAGTGCCAGCGCCACCACCGCAAGGGTGCCCACGCGATCCAGACGGATGCTTCTCTGGTCGGGTTGGAGGCCGGCGAGAATCACGGCGTTCAGGAGCATGGCGCCGTAGAAGAAGAGGCAGAGGCGCCCGAATTCCCCGACCTGAACCACGAAACCGTCATCCAGCAGACCGAGTCCGAGGGCTCCCAGGAGAAGGAGCGCGTTCAGCATCAGGTAGGCCATGCTGCCCGCGATGAGCAGGGCGGAGAGATGGGAATTCCAGAGCTTCCGTGTGTCAATGGGAAGGGCGAGATCCAGGCGCGTGCAGCGGAGGCCGGCCTTGCCGATGATCAGGTAGAGGCTCGCGCTCAGGTAGAGGACGATCTGGGCGAATAGGAGCGTGTCGATGCCCTGTTTGAACATGGCGATGATGACGCCGTTGAGCAGCAGAAGCCCCGCCACCGATGAGATGGCGAACCATCGTCCGAAGACGCGCAGGGTGGGATCACGGCGAAGCAGGGACAACATCATTTCTACCACTCCTGAATGGCGGGCTTTGGCTTGTGGGCGAAGGACACCTCGATGCGCAGGAACTGCCTCTCGATGATCCGATAGGCGCCCAGGGCGCCCACCCCGGCGAAGGCCCAGAGCAGCCAGGTGGGCAGGTCCAGGGACTCGGCCGCCATGCGCAGGAGGATGAGCGGCAGGGAATCGATGGCGGAGGCGGAGAGCCATCCGAATTGATCGGCGCTGAGAACCAGTACGAAGATCGCGCCGAGGATGGCGATGAATCCGGGGATGAACCAGGTCTTCTGTGCCGTGTACCCACGATAGATGCTCAGTCCCATGCTCAGGACCAGCGTGAGGACGAACATGCCGAGGCAGAAGGCCAGGGCCAGGGTGCGGCTGCGCAGGCTGGAGCCCCGGCCGGCCGAACCGGCCACGGTGAAGCTGCCCCTCTCGAGGGCGGCGCGGAAGTCGTCGTCGAGGCGGGTGGTATCGGGACGAAGCGCTTCCTCCCCGTGGATGCGGGCCACGGCACGATCGGTCTGCCAGGCTCGGAACTCCACGCTCTGGGTTTCGCTCACCTCGAAGGGGTTGTAGATCGCGACATCAAGTCCTGGGAGCAAGCGCTTCGGCCAGGGCTGGTGGCTTTCGCCCCATGGGGAGACCTGTTCGGGAATGTCTCCGTTCCAGACGATCTCCTGGAACTCGGAGGGCACTTTCAACTCGTGGCAGCAGTACTCGACCATGGTCGATCGTTCGGCGTCCGCCGCCCGGATGCCCACGGCCGCGCCCGCGCCGATGCAGGCCGCGAAAAGGCCGGGCAATAGTGTCCAGGCCAGCAACATCCGGCGGCTTACCGGCCAGGCGTCCATCTTGTAGAGGCGCGCGATGCCGTTGGCCAGCAGGGCCCAGAGCCAGAGCCCTATGACCGCGTTTTGTGTGGTCAAGGAGCGGCTGTCGAAGTATGAGAAGACGAGGGTCATGGCGAAGAGGGCCATGCTCAGGAAACCCAGCCAACCGATCCAGTGGTTGAAGAGGATGCGGAAGGCCGTCCAGTGCAGGTTCATGGATGTGGGATTCTCTTCGTGCACCGGCTCGGCAAGGGGCGAGGGCGTGGCGGGGGCCTCGACTCCTTCCTCGGGCTCCCTGGGGCTCACACTCAGGCTGATGGGAAGGCGCAGCATGATGCGAAGCGCCAGGATCAGGGCCAGGGGAACAGTGAGGATCAGCAACTCCGCGCCCACCGGAACCATGGCGACCACCAGGGCCAGGGCGAAAACGACCACGGCCGTGTAGGTGATGTACCAGCTGTCACCGGAGATCTTGAAGAGCTCCAGGCGGGGCGTCTGTAGCAGGAACGGAATCAGCAACTGGACAGCCGCCGTCTTGAAAAGGATATCCACCATCATGCCGTAGCTCAGGTTGCCCGCCGGCGGATCCAGATTCCACAGCAGCGTGATGGCGAAGCCCGCGAAGGTCAGCGCCCCCACGGACATAAGAGACGTAATGCGAAGCAGCCAAAGCCTGCGGGTCGACAGGGGCAGGGTCAGGTTCAAGCGGCTGCAGCGGTTCGAGATGTTCGAGGCGATGGTCACCCAGGACGATACCAGGAAGTAGATCATCACGAAGAAGATGAAGAGGCCGCGTCCTTCGCCGTCGAGCAGGGCCGAACGCACCACCATCGCGTAGAAGATGGAGATGGGCAGCCCGAAGATCAGGGATCCCCAGGCGGGGTCCTGGCGAAGGAGACGGAGGATCATTCCTGTCCTCCGGCGAGTTCGATGAACATCTCTTCCAGCGGAATGGACTGGCATCGCGCGTCGCTCACGCCCAGGTCCGAGTTCAGCACCGTCTGGGTTCGCGCGGGATCGTGCCGGAAGATGGCGTGCCAGGCGTCGCTTCGCTTGCGCACCCCGAGGCAGCCGTCCAGGCCGAGCAGGCGCTCGCGCATCTCGCCGTTGGCGTGGGGGACCAGCGCCAGGCTGTAGTCCTCCTGCAGGCTGTCCAGCTCGCCGTCCAGCAGCACCTTGCCCTCGTGCAGCATGACGATACGTCCGGCCATGCGCTCCACGTCGGTCATGTAGTGACTCGAAAACAGGATGGTGCTGCCCGTTTCGTTGAGCAGGCGGATGGAGGTTTCGAGGAACTCGCGCCGGGCAGCGGGATCGAGTCCTCCCGCCGGTTCATCGAGGATGAGCAACTCCGGCCGATGGGCCACCGCGCAGAGCAGGGCCACCTGCCTAGCCTGTCCCTTGCTGAGCTTCTTGATCTTGCGGCCGAGGGGCAGGGCGAAGCGCTCCACGAGTTCGGCGGCCATGTCATCGTCCCAGTCCTTGAAGAGTCCGCGATGCAGGGCGATGACGTCCTTCACCTTGAGGAACTCGGGAAGGATCTGATCCTCGGACACGTAGCCGATGCGGCTCTTCACCTCCACCGGCTTTTCCCGCGGGTCCATGCCGAAAATGCGCACCTCGCCCTGCTGCGCTTCGAGCATGCCCATGGCCAGGCGGATGAGCGTGGTCTTGCCCGCGCCGTTCTTGCCCAACAGGCCGACGACCTCGCCGGCGGATATGTCGAGGCTGAGACCGTCCAGCACGTCTTCGCCTTTACGATAGGCACGATGGATGTTTTTGAATTCAACGACGCTCATCGGCATCCTCCTCGCTCGAGTCGAGCATCTCGCGGAACAGCTCCAGGGCCTTCTCGCGATCTATTTCCAACTGACGGGCCACGCGCGCCGGCGCGGCCAGGCTCTCGCGGAGCTGTTCGACCTTCTGATCGGCCATGGCCTCGCCGGACCGGGATCGCACCACCAGCGGGCGACCGGGCCGGCGATCCACGACCTCTTCCTTTTCGAGATAGCTGTAGGCCTTGCTGATCGTCATCGGGTTCACCCCCAACTCGGATGAAAGAGCACGGGTGGACGGAAGCTCATCGCCAGGTCCCAGGAGGCCGCTGGCCACGTGGAACTTGATCTGGTCCATGAGCTGCCGGTAGACAGGGACCCCGCTGCTCGGATCGACGACGATCAGCAGACCCACAGCATCATCCTTTCCTCGCCGGCGGCGACAGGAGGGTGTCCAGCCAGGTCACCAGCAGTCGCTT
Organism: uncultured bacterium; assembly: GCA_964410395.1. Classification (GTDB taxonomy): domain Bacteria; phylum Krumholzibacteriota; class Krumholzibacteriia; order JACNKJ01; family JACNKJ01; genus JACNKJ01. Next base: position 90,532 of record CAYPGS010000009.1, on the reverse strand, counting down.
GCCCACCCGAAGTGTGATGGCCAGGGAGCGCGCGGCGATCTTCGAGCGCTGGAAGAGGCTGGGCTTCTCGTCCACAGTCTTCACGGGCAATGGTTCGGGAGCGACCGGAACGAGGGAGTCGGCCACGGTGGCCTGAGCCAGGGCCGGCGTATTCGCGTTCTCGCTGAGATCGCCCTCGGCCGGGCGCTGCTGGGCGCCGACGGCGATCATCAGGATGATCATCAGCGGAAGCAGGGCTCTCAGATTCTTCTTCATCTCGGGCTCCTATTCGTAGGCTCGTGATCCCTACGGAGCAGTGGTGCATCAGTTTCGTAATACACTATACGGCACCTTAGGTGTATAAGTCAAGTCATACACTTCGCCAGATCGCATTTTCCTTGTAAGGTGTTGTCAATAATGAAGATAATTCTATGGCGAAGGGCGATTGCACCGGTGTACAGTGGCTTCATGAGCGACTACTACGCCGAAAAACTGTCCGGAGAGCGCCTGAAACGCTGCTATGAGATCGCCCCGGCGAGGGTGCGGCGCTACCTGGAGGCGGAGGTCGAAGCCCTTCGGGGGCGAATCTCGGCGGACATGCGGGTGCTCGAACTGGGCTGCGGAACGGCGCGGGTGATGGGCGCTCTGGCCGATTCCGGAGCCCGGCTCACGGGCCTGGACAATGCCCGTCCGAGCCTGGAACTGGCCGCCCGGGATTTCGGCACTACAATAGGATGGGTCCTCGGCGACGCCCATGCCCCGCCTTTCGCCGCCGGCAGCTTCGATCTCGTCTTCTGCGTGCAGAACGGACCGGCTGCCATCGGCGGGGGAGCAATCCTGCTCGACGAATCCCTGCGAGTGACCGCGCCGGGCGGTAGAGTGATCTTCTCGAGCTACCTCGACGAGTTCTGGGACGCGCGGCTCGACTGGTTCCGCCGCCAGGCCGCCGAAGGGCTGCTGGGCGCCATCGACGAGGAGGCCAGCGGCGAGGGCGTCATCGTCTGCGAGGACGGCCTGCTTCTGGGACGGGTGAGCGCCGCGGAGTTCCGCGCCTGGCCGGCTCAGGTGCGGCCCGAGCTTCGGGAGGTCGACGGCTCGAGCCTCTTCGCGGAGTGGAAACTGCCCGACTAGGCTTCCCGCGGCGGCGCCGGCGTGCTAGAAGAGGGAAGGAGGCCGAGCCATGGAACATCCCTTCTGGACCATCATCGTGGCCGCCGGATGCGGACAGCGATTCGGCACGGCCCGCCCGAAGCAGTATCTGGAACTGGCGGGACGTCCCGTGCTCATGCGCGCCATGGATCCCTTCCTGGATCATGGTGATCCCGATCGCATCATCCTGGTGATTCCTCCCGAGGACGGCGACTTCATCAAGGAGATGCTCGACGAGTACCTGCCCGGCGCCAGACCTTTGCTGGTACCCGGCGGCAGCACGCGTCAGAACTCGGTCTATCGCGGGCTCAGCGCCATCGCCGACGACGAGGGTTGGGTGGCCGTGCACGACGCGGCCCGTCCGCTCTTCGACGGGGCAAAACTCGAAGAGTGGAAAAGGAAGCTGGAAGAGTGCGACGCCGTGTTGCCCGTGCTTCCCATCGCCGACACCGTGGTGGAGGCCCGGGACGGCCGGGTGAGCAAGCTGCTGGACCGCCGGAAGCTGGGCGCCGTGCAAACGCCGCAACTCTTCCGCCTGTCGACCCTTCGCGCCGCGCACCTGGAAGCCATCGAGCGAGGCGAGGAGAACGCCAGCGACGACGGCGGCCTGGTCCTCGCCCTGGGCGCCGAGGTCTGCACGGTCCCGGGAGACACGGCCAACTTCAAGATCACCCGCCCGGAGGATTTCGAATGGGCGCAGCGAGAACTCGAGGAGAAGGATGACTAGGAGCGGCATCGGTTTCGACTCCCACCGTTTCGCGGAAGGGCGTCCACTGATTCTCGGCGGCGTGACCATTCCGAACGCCCGCGGCCTGGCGGGACACTCGGACGCCGATGTTCTCGCCCATGCCATCGTGGATGCCATGCTCGGCGCGGGAGCGCTGGGAGACATCGGCCGGCATTTCCCCGACAGCGATGAGGCCTGGAAGAACGCGCCGGGTTCACTCTTCCTCGACAGCTGCCTGGAATTGCTCCGCAAGAACAACCTTCGTCTCGTGCATGTAGATGCCACGGTCATCGCCGAGACGCCTCGACTGGCTCCGCACATGGATGCCATTCGCGCCAGTCTGGCCGAATTCCTGAAACTTCCCCTCGATTCGGTGTCGGTGAAAGCCACCACCAACGAGGGAATGGGCGCCATCGGGCGAAGCGAGGGTATGGCGGCCCTGGCCATCGCCACCGTGGAGGACATCGATGCCTGACAAAAAAGTGCGCGTGCGATTCGCGCCCAGTCCCACCGGCAGCCTGCACATGGGCGTGGCCCGAACGGCCCTCTTCAACTGGCTATTCGCCAGAGGGCAGGGCGGAACCTATGTGTTGCGTGTGGAGGACACCGACCGGGAGCGCAGCACCATCGAGAGCGAAACGGCCATGCTGGAAAACCTGATCTGGCTTGGCCTGGATTGGGATGAAGGTCCCGACGGCGGCGGTTGCCATGGACCCTATCGGCAGAGCGAACGTCTTGAGTTCTACAACGCCAAGGCCGACAAGCTGGTGAGCGAAGGGAAAGCCTATCCCTGCTTCTGCAGCGACGAGGATCTGGCTGCGAAGCGAGAGCGTGCCGAAGCCGAAAAAACCGCGCCCATCTACGACGGAACCTGCGCGGGCATCGATCCGGCGGAGGCGGCCGAGCGCGCGGCGACCGAAGCCCACACCATCCGCTTCCGCGTTCCCGATCGCGAGGTGGTCGTCGAGGATCTCGTGCGCGGACAGGTGACCTTCCCGCCGGGAACCGTGGGCGATTTCATCCTGCTGCGCGCCGATGGCATGCCCGTCTACAACTTCGCCTGCGTGGTGGACGACGGACTCATGGAGATCAGCCACGTGTTGCGCGGCGAGGATCATCTGCCCAACACCCTGAGGCAGGTCATGCTCTACGAGGCCCTCGGCATGCCCGTGCCCGCCTTCGGTCACCTCTCGATGATCCTGGGGGAGGACAAGCAGAAGCTTTCCAAGCGTCATGGCGCGGTGAGCGTGGAGGCCTATCGCGAACAGGGCTATCAGGCCGAGGCTCTGATCAACTATCTGGCCCTGCTAGGTTGGAATCCCGGTGACGAGCGCGAGAATATGAGTCGGGACGAGTTGGTGGAGGCCTTCGACATCTCCCGCGTGAACAAATCGCCGGCGGTCTTCGACCGCGCCAAGCTGGACTGGCTGGCGGGAGTGAAGATCCGTGAGGGCAAGCCGGAAGACCTGCTCGAGGCCGCCCGTCCCTTCCTGCCCGGCGAGAGCGATGAGCGCATCCTCAAGATGATCGCCGCCGTGCAGGATCATCTGCACTACGCCGCCGAACTGCCGAGGGAGGTCGAGCTGCTCAAGGGCAGCGCGCCCGAGCCCGATGATGAAGCTCAATCATGGATCGACGGTGCGGCCGAACTCTACGAGGCTCTGGCCGCCGAGATCGAATCCGCGGGGGGCGACTTCGACGCGGCGGCCTTCAAGGCGGCCATGAAGCCGGCGGGCAAGGCGGCCGGACGCAAGGGCAAGGAGCTCTTCATGCCCGTGCGGGCGAAGATCACCGGCCGCGTGCACGGGCCCGACCTTTCGGCCGTGGCCGAGATCCTGGGACGCGAGGAAGTGCTCGCGCGGCTGCGATCCTGATGCTCGGCCTTGCGGACATCACTCGCCCCACGCCGGTGGTGGATGAGATCCGTGCCCGCGGGAACATCGCGAAGATGGCGGCGAAGGCGAAGCGCCTGGGAATGGTTTTCCGTCCGCATTTCAAGACGCATCAGTCGGTGGCCATCGGCGAGTGGTTCCGAGATGAGGGCGTGAGCCGGATCACCGTGTCGTCCCTGGGCATGGCGGCCTACTTCGCCGCCGCGGGATGGGACGACATCACCGTGGCCTTCCCTTTCAACGCCCGGGAATCGAATCTGGCCGGCGAACTCGCCGGCGCGATCCGGCTCGGACTGCTCGTGGACAGCCCTGAAGCGCTCGACGCCGTGCGAGCTCTGGGTGCTCCCGCGCGGATCTGGATCAAGATCGACACGGGGTACGGCCGCGCCGGCATTCCCTGGGATCGGGCCGAAACCGCCCGTGCTCTGATGCGTGATGCCGGCCCCGAATTCGCGGGCATCCTGACCCACAACGGTTCGAGCTACTTCGCCGGCGATGCCGACGGTGTGCGCGCCTCCCATGACCAGTCCCTCGCCCGCATGCGCGAGGTGGCGGCGGCGCTCGATGACTGCGCAATTTCGGTGGGGGACACGCCCGGGTGTGTTCTCGCCGAAGACTTCGAGGCCGTCCACGAAATCCGCCCGGGCAACTTCGTCTTCTTCGATCTCATGCAGCGAGCCCTCGGCGTGTGTATCGAAGACGAGATCGCGTTGGCGCTGGCCTGTCCCGTAAGTTCGGTCTATCAGGATCGGGTGATGCTCTACGGCGGCGCCGTGCATTTCTCAAAGGACTTCATCGAGGTGGGGGAAAGGCGCGTTTTCGGAGCCCTCGCGAAGAGCGGCTTCGGTGAGGTGGACGACGAGTCTCCGCTCATCGCCCTATCCCAGGAGCACGGCACCCTGTTGCCGGGGCCGGCCGCGGCGGAATTGAAGCCCGGTGATCTCGCCCTGGTCTATCCGGTCCATTCCTGCCTGACTGCGGATCTATACAGAAAGTATCACTCTCTCGACGGAGCTCTCATTCCTAAGTGGGAAGGTGGAAGATGAAACTCAAACTCTATCAAGTCGACGCCTTCACCGAGCATCTCTTCGGCGGGAATCCGGCGGCGGTGATTCCGCTCGAGGAGTGGCTCCCCGAACGAGCCATGCAGCTCATCGCCCTGGAGAACAATCTTTCCGAAACGGCCTTCCTCGTCAAAGAGGGCGATCGCTGGCATGTGCGCTGGTTCACGCCCTTGGCCGAGGTGGATCTCTGCGGGCACGCCACCCTGGCCAGCGCCTTCACGCTCTTCCACACCGGCCTCGAGACCGGCGATGAGATCGTCTTCGACTCCAAGAGCGGCGAACTGCGCGTGAAACGTGACGGCGACCGTCTGCGCATGGACTTCCCCTCGCGGCCCACCATGCCCGTCGCAGAGTTCCCGGGCATCGATCAGGCCCTCGGGGCAAGCCCGGTCGAACTTCACGCGGCCCGCGACCTGCTGGCCCTCTTCGAAACGGAAGCGCAGGTGCGCGCCCTCGAACCCGACTTCGGGACCATGGCCGGCCTGGACGTCTATGCCGTCATCGCCACAGCACCGGGCGACGATGTGGATTTCGTATCACGCTTCTTCGCGCCGGCCCTCGGCATCGACGAGGATCCGGTAACCGGTTCGGCCCACAGCACCCTCATCCCCTTCTGGTCGGCGCGGCTGAACAGGCACGAACTCCGCGCCCGGCAGATCTCGAAGCGCGGCGGCGAACTCTGGTGCGAGCATCGGGGCGAAAGGGTTTCCATCGCGGGAAAGGCGGTGCTGTACCTCGAAGGCGAGATCGACATCTCGACGCTCTAGGAGAACATGGCCAAGACATTCTTCATCCTCTATGTGCGGGACCAGGAGGTCAGCGCCGAGTTCTACCGAAAGGTGTTGGCTAGTGAACCGAAGCTTCACGTTCCAGGCATGACCGAATTCGAACTGGAGGGCGGTGGAAGCCTCGGGCTCATGCCGGAGGCGGGTATCAAGCGACTGCTCGGTGAAGCGCTGCCCGATCCGGCCTCCGCCTCGGGCATTCCCCGTGCCGAGCTCTACCTCGTGGTCGCGGACGCGGAGGCCCATCACAAGCGGGCGCTGGATGGGGGAGCCAGGGAACTGAGCCCGCTTCAGGCACGACCCTGGGGCGATCGCGCATCCTACCTGCTCGATCCGGATTCCCATGTGATCGCCTTCGCGGAAAACGACGAGAGCTGAGTCTCCTTCGAACTTGAGTCCCGGGCTTCGGTATGGGAACATGAGCCGCCCTTCCCAACCCAGGAGAAATCATGTTCCGAAAGCTGGAAGACTTTTTCGCGCGATTCGACAATTTCACCGACGGTACTCGCAAGATCTTCACCGCTCTCACCGACGACAGCCTCGACCAGTCCATCGTGGAGGGCCACCGCAGTCTCGGCGGCATGGCCTGGCACATCGTCACGACCTATCCGGAAATGATGAACCACACGGGACTCGGCCTTAGCGCGGTGGATCACGAATCCATGCCTCCGGCCAGCGTCGCGGAGATCGTCGCGGGCTACGACGCCGTGGTGGAGGAACTCAAATCGGCCATCCAGGGAAACTGGAGCGACGAGAGCCTCGAAACCGTGGACGAGATGTACGGTATGCAGTGGCCTCGCGGGCTGACCCTCGATATTCTGCTGGCCCACGAGGTGCACCACCGAGGGCAGATGACCGTGCTCATGCGGATGGCGGGATTGACCGTTCCGGGCATCTACGGACCGGCCAAGGAGGAGTGGGAGAAATCGGGCATGCAGCCTCCGCCCTACTAAAGGAGGGTGCATTTGTCCTGGATCACGAGCCCTGAAATCTGGATCGCCCTGCTCACACTGACGTCCATCGAGATCGTTCTGGGCGTGGACAACATCGTCTTCATCTCGATCCTCGCCGGCAAGCTGCCCAAGGAACAGCAGGAGCGCGCGCGGGTCATCGGCCTGGCCGTGGCCATGATCACGCGTGTCCTTCTGCTGCTCTCGATCACCTGGGTGATGCGCCTGACCGAACCGCTCTTCCGCGTCTTCGGACAGGAACTTTCCGGTCGCGATCTCATTCTTCTCGGCGGCGGCATCTTCCTGCTCGCCAAGAGCACCCTCGAGATACACGAAAACCTGGAGGCCCACGGGGGCGAGAAAACGCGCAAGCAGGCGGCCAGCTTCATGGGCGTCATCGCGCAGATCGCGGTGCTGGACATCGTCTTCAGCCTCGACTCGGTGATCACGGCCATCGGTCTTGCCGAACAGATTCCCGTGATGGTCGCGGCCATCGTGATAGCGGTGCTGGTGATGATGTTCTCGGCGCGAGCCATCAGCGCCTTCATCGACAAGCACCCCACGGTAAAGATTCTCGCCCTGAGCTTTCTGCTGCTCATCGGGGTGGCCCTGGTGGCCGAAGCCTTCGAGCTGCACCTGCCCAAGGGCTACATCTACTTCGCCATGGCCTTCTCGGTCTTCGTGGAAATGCTGAACCTTCGAGTTCGCGGGCGAGGGAGAGCCAAAGCGACCCAAGGAGAATCATGAAACCCATCCATTTCTTGTTCATCCTGGCCCTGCTTCCCGCGGCCGCGGTTCTTGCCCAGGATGACCGCGTGGTAAGCTCCTCGGATCCGGACTTCGAGGGAGCTCCCATGCCCGCCGATGTCATCATCCCCGAGGGTATGGCCTACATTCCCGGCGGCGTCTTCGACATGGGACGCGAGGAGAGCCACGACGCCTCGCCTATCCACGAGGTCGAGGTCGGTGCCTTCTTCATGGACACCCATGAAGTGACCAACGCCGAATACAAGGTCTTCTGCGACTCCACCGGTCATCGTCTTCCCGAGTTCTGGGGCGTGGACAGGTACCGTTGCGGCGACGACTATCCGGAGCATCCTGTGGTGGGAGTGAGTCGCAACGACGCGGCGACCTTCGCCGAATGGGTGGGTAAGCGCCTGCCGAGCGAGGCCGAGTGGGAGTTTGCCGCCCGCGGAGGGCTCGAAGGACTGGCCTACCCCCTGGGCGAGGAGCTCAAGGACCACGAGGCCAACTTCGGCAAGAAGTCAGGGCTTGTACCCGTGGGCAGATACGAAGCCAACGGCTACGGGCTCTTCGACATGGGCGGCAATGTCTGGGAATGGGTCCAAGATCGATACGATCCGCGCTACTACACCGAATCGCCGCGAGAGAATCCCACGGGCCCCGAAAGCGGCGGACTCGTGGTCATCCGCGGAGGCGGATGGTACTCCGGTCCCGGCTGCCTTCGCGTCGATCGTCGCGGCGCGCTCAGCCCCGGCTGGGTGGACTTCGCCGTGGGCTTCCGTTGCGCGCGGGACATCGTGGTGGAGGATTGATGAAACTCGAAGGGAAGACCCTTCTCGTCACCGGCGCTTCGCGTGGTATCGGTCGCGCCGTGGCCGAGATGGCCGCGAATGAAGGCGGACGCGTGTTGCTGCACTATGCTCGACATCGCGAAGGCGCCGAAGCATTGATCGCCCGGCTCCCCGGCGAGGGGCATGCGGCACTGCAGTCCGACTTCGCGGAGGAGGGCGCGGGCGAGGCTTTGGCCCAGGCGGTTCTCGCCGACTATGGCTGTCCGGATGTCCTCGCGAACAACGCCGGCGTCTTCGTGGAGCACCCGCCACTGGAAACGAAGCTGGAAGACTGGCGCAGTGCCTGGGCGAGAACCATGGCCGTGAATCTGGACGCGCCGGCGGAGCTGTCCTACGCCTTCGGAAGAGCCATGGCCGAACGCGGAGAGGGACGCATCGTCAACGTGTCCAGCCGGGGGGCCTTTCGCGGCGAACCCGACGCTCCCGCCTACGGCGCGAGCAAGGCCGGCATGAACGCCATGGGACAGTCATTGGCCAAGGCCCTGGCCCCCGGCGGCGTCCTGGTGTTCACGGTGGCGCCGGGCTGGGTCGAGACGGACATGGCCGGCGAGCATCTGGCGGGACCGGGCGGCGACGAGGTGCGCGCCCAAAGCCCGCTGAATCGCGTGGCAACGCCTGAGGAAATCGCGCGCGCGGTGATCTTTTTGGCCGCGGAAGCGCCGGCCTACATGACCGGCGCCATCCTCGACGTGAACGGCGCCTCCTACCTGAGGAGCTGAGATGGGCAGCAGCCCCGAGTTCCACGACTTCGTACTGGATCAGCTGTCGGGGCTCGGCGAACTGCGCAGCCGCAAGATGTTCGGGGAGTACGGCCTGTACTGCGACGACCTCTTCTTCGCCATCGTCGCCGACGAGGCGCTCTGGCTGAAGGTCGACGACGGCAATCGTTCCATGTTCGACGAGCGAGGCATGAAGCCATTCTCCCCCTTCGAAGATGGAGCTTCCATGCAGTACTACGAAGTTCCCGTGGACGTGCTCGAAGATCCGAGTCAGCTTCACGAGTGGGCCTCCGCGGCGGTGGATGTGGCTGCCCGCGCGCCCAAGCGAAAGAAACGCAAACCCCGTTGACGGCCCGGCCGTCCCATGGAGGTGAGTCGTGCCTGAAGGAAGCAGCTATCCCGTCGGTCTGCATATTGACTATCCGGAGAAGTCCGATCGACTGTCGACCTTCTTCCGCATTCTGATCATCATTCCGATCATGATCATCCTCTCGCTGCTCGTGGGCGAGCGGGAGACCCAGGAGATGGTCGAGGGGCAGGCCCACTATCGCGAGATCGTTCGGGTGGGATTCGTCGTGGGCGCCGTGGTGCTCATGCTGCTCTTCCGGGGGAAGTATCCGCGCTGGTGGTTCGACTGGAACAAGCAGCTCACCGCCTTTTCCATGCGCTGCACCTCCTACCTCTTCCTGATGCGCGACGAGTATCCGTCCACCGACGAGGAACAGGCCGTGCACCTGCGCATGGAGTATCCGGAGGTCGGCAATGACATCAACCGCTGGATGCCGCTGGTGAAGTGGTTCCTGGCCATTCCCCACGTGGTGGTGCTCGCGCTGCTCAGCATCTTTCTCGTGGTGGCGGTGTTCTTCGCCTGGGTGGCCATCATCTTCACGGGGAACTATCCGCGGGGGCTCTTCAATTTCGTGGAAGGTGTGCTGCGCTGGTACCTGCGGGTGTTCTCCTTCGCCGTGCTCATGGTCACTGACCGGTATCCGCCCTTCAGCCTCTACGAGTAGCGCCATGTCCGGGGAGATTACGATTCGGGACATGTGCGAGGCCGACGAGTACTACGTCGGTACCTGCACCCACGTGAACGAGGGAGAGGAAAACGACCGCAGCTGCGCGCGGCGCATTCCATGGCTGAAGGAGAAGCGCGCCGAGGGTCTCAGCGTGAAGGTGGCCCTGCAGGACGGCCTGCCCGTGGGCTTCGCCTACATCATGCCCATCGAGATCTGCCCATGGGGTCCCCTCGGTTCGGAACTCATGGTCATGCCCTGCCTCTTCGTGGAGAACGAGAAGCAGAAGCAGGGCGCGGGTAGCGCGCTTCTTGAGGCCGCCGAGGAGGAGACCCTTCGCATGGGGCGAAAGGCCCTCGCCCTCCAGGTCTTCGACTGGGATTTCTGGTTCATGCCCGCATCCTGGTTCATGGCCAAGGGCTACGAGGAAGTCGGTCGCAAGGGAAACTACGTGCTCATCTGGAAGCGCCTGGAGGGTACGGTGGAAGTGCCTCGTCAGCTACGCCCCCGTTTCGAGTTTGCGGCGACCGATGGACTGGTGAGCGTGGATCTCTTCTACAACGAATTCTGCTCCACAAGCAGCATCGAGGCCGAGCGCGTGCGCAAGGTGGCCTCCGAGTTCGGAGAGACCGTGCGTCTGAACGAGTATCCGGCCGAAGATCGCGCGGTGCTGGAACGCTATCAGATATCACGAGGCATATTCGTGGAGGGTTCGGAGATCGGATGGGGGTACGAAGCGCCGGAGGAAGGCATCCGCGAAGCCATCGCCGGGGCCCTGGAGAAGAAGGGCCTGGGCTGAGCAAAGGAGAATCCATGTCTTGGATCGAACTGAACGACATCGAGGAGCGGGAGATCATTCCTGGCTACCACGTGCGTTTCGTGCACAGCGAGAACATGACCCTGGCCTACTGGCGGGTGGAAGCCGGCGCGCCGATTCCGGAGCATTCCCATCCCCATGAGCAGGTGGTGAACCTCATCGAAGGGCGATTCGAACTGGTCATCGACGGCGTGCCCCGAGAGGTGGAGCCCGGTTCCATCGCCGTGATTCCGGGCGACGTGCCCCACAGCGGGAAGGCCATCACCGACTGCAGGATCATCGACGTCTTCCACCCCGTGCGCGAGGACTATCTCACATGAAGCGCTGCCAGTGGGCCGGCGAGGGCCTCAACCGGGACTACCACGACCACGAGTGGGGGGTGCCCCTGCACGATGATCGGCTGCTCTTCGAGTTTCTCATCCTGGAGGGCGCGCAGGCGGGGCTGAGCTGGTCGACGATCCTGAACAAGCGCGAGAACTACCGGAAGGCCTTCGCGAACTTCGATCCGGCGAAGGTCGCCCGCTTCACGGACGCGAAGCTCGAGAAACTGCTCGAGGATCCGGGCATCGTGCGAAACCGGCTCAAGGTGAATTCGGCCCGTCGAAACGCGAAGGCCTTTCTCGCCGTGCAGAAGGAATTCGGCAGCTTCGACGCCTACATCTGGGGATGGGTGGACGGCAAGCCCATCCAGAATCGCTGGAAGAATCTGAAGGAATTGCCTGCCGAGACCGAGCTGTCCCGCGCCATCAGCAAGGATCTGAAGAAGCGCGGTTTCAACTTCGTGGGTCCGACCATCGTCTACGCCTTCATGCAGGCCGTGGGGATGGTGAACGATCACACCACCGACTGCTATCGCCACAAGGAGTGCGCGGCACTATGAAGATCCTCGTCATCGGCGGCACACATTTCGTGGGGCGCGCCTTCACCGAGGCCGCCATCGCTCGCGGGCATTCGCTGACGCTCTTTCATCGGGGCAAGACGGGCGGCGATCTCTTTCCGGAGGCGGAGCACGTACTTGGCGATCGTGACGGCGACCTTGCGAGGCTCCACGGGGAGTGGGATGCCGTGGTCGACAGCTGCGGATACTTCCCGCGGGTCGTGAGCGCTTCGGCCGAGCGTCTCGCGCCACGGGCGCATCGATATCTCTTCGTCTCCACGGTGTCGGTCTACGCGAGTCTCGCCAGGCCGGGCCTGGTCGAGGGATCGCCCCTCGGGACCATCGAGGACGAATCCATCGAGGAGATCACCGCGGAGAGTTACGGTCCTCTGAAGGTGCTCTGCGAGAAGGCGGTGGAGGATCACTTCCCCGGCCGCGCCATGATCGTACGCCCCGGGCTCATCGTCGGGCCCCACGATCCCACCGATCGATACGGATACTGGCCCCAGCGGGCACTCCGCAGTGGCGAGGCATTGGCGCCGGGACGTCCCGAGAGGCTCGTGCAGGTCATCGACGTGGGCGATCTCGCCGACTTCATGCTCACCCTGCTCGAAGGTGGCACCGCGGGAACCTACAATTGTGTGGGCGATCTCCATCCCATGGGAGAACTGCTCGATGCCTGTGCCGGTGCCGCAGGCAGCGATGTTCGCTGGACCTGGCTCAGCGATGCCTTCCTCGAATCGCAGGAGGTGGCGCCGTGGAGCGACCTGCCCCTCTGGGTGCCCGATCTGCATCCCGAGATCGGCGGCATCTTCGCCGTGGACAACTCCCGTGCCAAGTCCGCCGGCCTGGCCCTGCGACCCGTGGCCGAGACGGTGAAGCGCACGCTCGATTGGCTGAAGACTCGCCCCGCCGGCTACGAGTGGAAGTACGGCATCGGAGCTGATCGGGAAGCGGAGCTGCTGGTGAAGTGGCGGGAGAAGTCATAGACGATTGATCCTGTTCCCGCCGGGGTGTACACGTGTACAATGAGTTCGTACGCGAGAGCGGGAGGCCCGATGCGTTCCACCCTCATCCTCATTCTGCTTTTTATCAGCTCCGCCTTCGCCGCGCCCGGCTGGCTGGGCGTCTACTACGATCCGGTGGCACCGATTCCGCCTCTGGAGTCGGGACTCGATCGCGATGAACTCCTTGGCGCCGCCAGCGGCCTGCGGCTCAGCCTCGTCTTTCCCGACTCGCCGGCCGAGCTCGGTGGCCTGCTTCCCGGCGATCTCATCTTCGCCCTGGACGGCGATCCCTTCACCTCGCCCGCCGATCAGATTCGCCAGGACTTTCGCGCGCGCATGGACGGCCGAGGAGTCGGCGAGCAGGTCCGCTTCCATCTGGTTCGCGACGCCATCGATCGAGAGCCCGATGGCGACTTCTGGAAGGACCCCGAAGCTTTCCTTGAGGCGATGCCCCACGGTGCGCGCATCGAAGCGAGTGCATTCAAGGAGCAGCGCATCCTCGAAGTGATGGTCACCCTTGGCCATCGACCCGAGGCGAAATGGGCGGCGCCCAGGCCCAACGAGGAAATCTATCCCGACCTTCGCTTCCCTAAAACCGAGATGAGCCAGCTCGTCGACGGTCTGACGAAACGAGAGAAGATCGAATCGGACAATGACGATCTCTTCGCCAGGCTCGCGAAGACCCAGAACACCGCCGACCCTTTCCGCCTGGATCCGGTGATCTACACCCTTCGCGATCCCCTTCGCATGGAGAACATGACGGCCCACTACCGGGAGCGCGCCGCCGAGTGCTACTCGCCCAAGGCCGCGCTGGATCTGTGCGCCACCTGGATGTCCACCCAGCCCCACTGGCCGATTCCCTACCGTCAATTGCCTGCGACCTTCGACGAACTTCTCGCCGACGTCCGGAGCGTATTGGCGAGAGCCGGCGAGCAGGTTGCAGAGGCCTTCGACAGCCTGAGCGAGGAGGAGCGCGAGTTCCTGCTCGAACAGCGCTGGGAGCTCAGCGAGGTCTTCGCGAAGGACATCTACATTCACTTCGATGAGGATCGATCCCGATATCGGCGGAACCAACGATTGCTCGAAATCGCGAAGAAGGTCGATCAATCGGCCCTGCAACTGGCCGCCCAGCTGGCCTCGTCTATGCACGGCCTGATCTGGGTACAGTCCGCCCGGCAAATTGTGAGCCGGCACTTTGCTGAAACCCTCGGCGACGAGATCCTGTACGAGGAAGAGACGGCTTTCGGGAGAATCATCATTGGCGGTAAAGACTCGCACTGGTATAGCGAGAAGGACTACGCCTTCATCATGGATATGGGTGGAGATGATTTCTACACGGGCAACGCCGGCGCAAACGCCGGTTGGGAGGTTCCCGTCTCGCTCTGCCTCGATCTCGCCGGCAACGATGCCTACGAAAGCACGACTCCCTGCAACCAGGGATCGGGAAGCCTCGGCGTGGGGGGGCTCGTGGATCTCGCTGGCGACGACAGCTACATCGGCATCGAATGGTGCCAGGGCACGGGCTTCCTCGGCATCGGATGGCTCGCCGATCAATCGGGACGCGACAAGTACCGCGGCCGTTCCTTCTGCCAGGGCGTAGGCCTTTTCGGCGCGGGCATCTTGATCGATCAGCTCCATGCCGATCGGTACACGGCCGATGTCCACTCCCAGGCTTGCGGCCTGGCCGGCGGCGTGGGCCTGCTCATCGATCATTACGGCGACGACGAATACTACGCCAAGGGTCTCTATCCCACGGGCTACGGCGACGAGGGCATCTTCGACGCCTGGAGTCAGGGATGCGCCACGGGCTTCCGCACCCTGGCCTCCGGCGGTATGGCCCTGCTCTTCGACGGCGGTGGCGTGGACCGCATGGAAGCAGGCAACTTCTCCCAGGGAGGCGGCTACTACCACGGCTGGGGCATGCTGATCGCCGGGGGATCCGAGAGCGACCACTACATCGGCTCCCGTTACAACCAGGGCTTCTGCGCTCACCAGGCACTGGGAACCTTCATCGAGGCCGGCGGCGACGATCTCTATCAGACCCGCCAGGGAGTTGCCCAGGGCCTAGCCTGGGACGAGTGCGTCACCCTCTTCATCGACCAGGACGGCGACGACCGCTACGAGGGCGGCACCTTCTTCTCGCAGGGTGCCTCGGCCCACAACAGCCTCTGCGTCTTCGTCGACGGAGGCGGAAGCGACCTCTATCGCTACGCTCCCGGCCCCGCCCGCGCCGGTGGCAATGATTACCACGGCGGCACGAGCCTGTCGGTCTTCATCGACGCGATGGGCCGCGACAACGAGTACCTGCCTTGGGAGGCGCCGGAAGGCGGCTATCTCTACCAGCCCGAGCACGGCTTCTGGCTCGACCTGGAAGGCCCACTTTCCGGTGCGATGGAGGAGTTGCCGCGATGAAACTGCCCGAGGACATGCGCCGCGTGCTCGTCATCGGAACCAGCTGTTCAGGCAAGACCACCCTGGCTGCGTCCATCGCCGAGATCCAGGGCAGCAACCACATCGAACTGGACCGGCTCTGGTGGCTGCCGAACTGGCGCACCCGCGAGGTGGAGGAGTTTCGCGAACTGACCCGCCGCGCCGTGAGCGCCCAGTGCTGGGTGGTGGACGGCAACTACAGCTTCGTGCGAGACATCACCCTGAGCGGCGCGACCTCGGTGATCTGGCTGAACTACTCATTCCCCCGAGTCTTCGGGCGGGCCCTGCGCCGAACGATCAGACGCGTGTTCACCCGGGAGGAGCTCTTCGCCGGGAACCGGGAGGGCTTCAGGCAGTCCTTCCTGAGCAAGGATTCGATTCTCTGGTGGGTGATCACCACCTGGCGGCGTCGGCGGCGGGAGTACGGGAAGATGGCGGGGCATCCCCATCATCCGCCCTTCGTGGAATTGCGTCATCCGCGGGAAGCGGAGGACTTTCTCGATGCGCTGCAGGAGCGCGACTGGAAGCCCTGCGAGGAGAGCGAATGAAGATAACGGTTCTCATCGGCGGCAGGTCCGCGGAACGCGAAGTGAGTCTGGCCACGGGTGCGGCCATCGAGGAGGCTCTGCGAAGCCTGGGCCACGAGGCCGATTCGCTCGATCCCATGGACGCCGACTGGAAGTCGAGACTCGAGGCCCGCGGCCCGGATCTCGTCTTCATCGCCCTGCACGGCGGCGCAGGCGAGGACGGGCGCATCCAGGCCGAACTCGATGACATGGGCATCGTCTACACGGGCAGCGACCCGGCCTCCAGCGATCTGGCCATGGACAAGCAGGCCTCCAAGGACCGCGCCAGGGCCCTGGGCCTGCTCACCCCCGAGTCGCGCCGCTTCAGGCTCGACGACGAGGAGCGCGCCAGTCCGGCCACGGTCATGGAACTCGCCGAGATCGTCGAGAGCAGCATCGGTTATCCCTGCGTGGCCAAACCCAATCGCGAGGGCTCCAGCGTGGGCCTCGCCCTGCTCTTCAACCGCGAGGACACCTCCCTCCGCCTGCCGCGCACCATCCGCGCCTCGGGGGACATCCTCTTCGAGCGCTACATTCCCGGGCGCGAGCTCACCGTGGCCATTCTCGGCGATCGCGCCTTGCCGGGCGTGGAGATCCTGCCCGAAAGCGGGCTCTACGACTACGAGCACAAGTACAGCAAGGGCAAGACGCGCTACCAATGTCCCGCCGAACTGCCGGGGGACATGCTCGAGGAGATGGAGCGCCAGGGCCTGGCCATCTTCCAGGACCTCGGCTGCCGCGAACTGGGCCGCGTGGACTTCCGCGGCGACGAGGACGGCCGCCTCTGGTTCCTGGAGACCAACACCATTCCCGGCATGACCGAGACCAGCCTCGTGCCCATGGCCGCGGCCGCCGTCGGTCTTGACTTCCCGGGCCTGGTGGCGGAAATTGCCCGTCACGCTTTGGAGAGGAAATGAAGGCACTCTACGGAATGATCCATCTGGCGCCGCTGCCGGGCAGCCCTTCGGGGCAGCTCAGCCTGGACGCCATCGAGGACCGGGCCCTGCGCGACGCGTCGCTTTACGCCGAGGCCGGCTTCGCGGGAATCATGGTGGAGAACTACGGCGATGTGCCCTTCCACGGCGGACCGGTGGGGCCGGAGACCGTGGCGCAGATGACCCGCATCGCCCGTGCCCTTCGCCTGGCCCATCCCGGCCTGGCCCTGGGCGTGAACGTTCTGCGCAACGATGGCGAGGCCGCCCTGGCCGCGGCCGAGGCGGCGGGGGCCGATCTCATCCGCGTGAACGTGCTGTCTGGCATCTCGAACTCGGATCAGGGGCCTCTCGTGGGACGGGCGGCCGAGATCTTGCGTCTGAGGCGCAGGCTGGACAGCGCGGTGCGCATCTTCGCCGACGTGGACGTGAAGCACGCGGTGATGGCATCCCACACCGACGCCCTGCATCAGGCCGAGGATCTGGCCGAGCGCGCGGGGGCCGACGCCCTGGTGGTTTCGGGCCGCGCCACGGGATCCCTGCCCGACACGGGGCTGTTGGACAGGCTGCGCGAGCGCTTCGATTCCTTTCCTATTATTATTGGTAGCGGGCTCAGCCCGGAGAACGCTTCAGACCTGCTGGCCGCCGCCGATGGCGCCATCGTCGGATCTTCCCTGAAGGTCGGCGGCCGCACCGAAAACCCCGTGGATCCTTCCCGCGCCCAGGCGCTGGCGGAGGCCGTCCGCAAGCTCGAGGAGTAAAGGCATGTCCCTGCACGTCTACGATCCCATCCGCAAGAAGAAGGTGGAGTTCAAACCCGTGGTCGACGGCAAGGTGGGCATGTACTTCTGTGGTATGACCGTGCAGGGCGAACCCCATGTGGGACATATGCTTGCCACGCTCACCGGCGATATGGTGAGGCGCTACCTGGTGCACAAGGGATACGATGTCGTGCTGGCCCAGAACTTCACGGACATCGACGACAAGATCCTGCAGAAGGCCTCCGAGGAGGGTGTCGAGTATCAGGATGTGGCCCAGCGGAACATCGACCTCTTCTTCAAATTCTCCGAGGCCCTGAACATTCAGCCGGCGACGGTCTATCCCAAGGCCACCGAGCACATCGCCGAGATGCACGAACTCATCGAGGCCCTCATCGAGAAGGGGCACGCCTACGTGTCCGGCGGCGACGTGTACTACGACGTGAAGAGCTTTGACGACTACGGCCGGCTCTCCGGGCGCCGCGTGAACGAGCTGCGTTCGGGCGTGCGCGTGGACGTGGTGGAGGGCAAGCGGGACGACCTGGACTTCGCCCTGTGGAAGGCCGCCCCGGCGGACGAGCCCGGCTTCGAGAGCCCCTGGGGATGGGGGCGTCCGGGCTGGCATATCGAGTGCTCGGCCATGAGCATGAAGTACTGCGGACAGACCCTCGACTTCCACGGAGGGGGGCTGGATCTCAAGTTTCCCCACCACGAGAACGAGCGGGCCCAGAGCGAGGCGGCCACGGGCCAGACCTTTGCCAAGGCCTGGCTCCACAACGGGATGGTGACGGTCCACGGCGAGAAGATGAGCAAGTCCGAGGGCAACTACGTGTCCATGACCCAGCTTCTGGAGTGGTACGAGCCCGAGACCGTGCGCTTCTATCTGCTCTCGACCCACTTCCGCAGCCGCGCCGAGTTCGACCGGGAGCAGCTGGATCGGGCCGGCCAGAGCCTGGACCGCATCCGCGAATTCAGCCTGGCCCTGCACGAGCGCCTTGTGGGGGCCCCGGAGGCTCTCGAGGTGCAAAGCGAAACGGGACAGTCACTTAAGGCTGCCGCAGCCCTGGCTCTGGAGCGCTGGACCGAGGCCATGGACGACGACTTCAACACCGGCGGCGCTATCGGTCACATCTTCGAACTGGTCAAGGAGTTCAACCGCCTGGTGGCCGAGGACGACGAGGGACTGTCCGCCGACCGCGGAGCCCTCGAGGCTGCCCTCGCGGCCCTGGAGACCATGAGCGGCGTGCTCGGACTCTTCAAGGAGGGGCTGCCCACGGAGCGCAAACTCGAAGTGTCCGAAGAGGTTATGCAGTGGGTCGCCGACCGGGAGACCGCCCGGGCCGCCAAGGACTGGGCCGAGGCCGACCGACTCCGGGATCTGGTGGCCGAGGCGGGCTTCGAGATCATGGACGGCGCGGGTGGGAGTCAGGTAAGAAAGAAGTAACAGAAGCGACCAGCTACCCGCTGCCAGCTACCAGCCAGAGCCCTCCTCCGCCCTCGGGGGAGGGTTGTTTTCTGGCTGGCGGCTGGTTGCTGGAAGCCGGCCGCTTTTTTTGGCTATCCCCTTGACACTTTTTGACTTTCCACTTTAATATGCGCCTCCGGCGTTTTGTGCCGGTAGTCGGACAGGTGTGGGCGCGGACTCCACTAAACCATCTAGCACATTCGTCCTTCTCCATCCCCCCTGCAGGGTGAGAAGGACATTTGCGCAGCAGTGCGCACGATGCTGGCGTAGCTCAATTGGTAGAGCGTCTCACTTGTAATGAGAGGGTTGGGGGTTCAAGTCCTCTCGCCAGCTCCTGGTTCGACGAATGGTTCGGAGGGGTTCCCGAGCGGTCAAAGGGAACAGACTGTAAATCTGTCGGCGAAGCCTTCGGTGGTTCGAATCCACCCCCCTCCACCGGCCCTGCAGTTTCGACCTCGAGTCGTGCTGCATTTTTGCGGGAATAGCTCAGCTGGCTAGAGCATCAGCCTTCCAAGCTGAGGGTCGCGGGTTCGAATCCCGTTTCCCGCTCCGTTGTTGAAATGGGTGCCCAGGTAGCTCAGCCGGTAGAGCACATCCTTGGTAAGGATGAGGTCGTCAGTTCAAGTCTGATCCTGGGCTCCATCTTTCTACAATCCCGCGCCGTGGAGAGGTGCGGCACATCCACGATCCTTAGGAGGTCGATTCGCCATGGCGAAAGAGAAGTTTGAGAGGACAAAGCCGCACGTAAACGTGGGTACGATCGGTCACGTTGACCACGGGAAGACGACGCTGACGGCGGCGATCACTCAGCGTCAGGGCGCCAAGGGCCTTGCCGAGTTCACGCCCTTCGACGAGATCGACAAGGCTCCTGAGGAGCGCGAGCGCGGCATCACCATCGCGACGGCTCACGTGGAGTACCAGACGGAGAACCGTCACTACGCTCACGTTGACTGCCCGGGTCACGCCGACTACGTGAAGAACATGATCACGGGTGCGGCTCAGATGGATGGCGCGGTTCTGGTGGTGAGCGCGGCCGACGGCCCGATGCCCCAGACCCGCGAGCACGTTCTGCTGGGTCGTCAGGTGAACGTTCCCTACATGGTGGTCTACATGAACAAGGTGGACCAGGTTGACGACGAAGAGCTGTTGGACCTGGTGGAGCTCGAGGTTCGCGAGCTTCTGAGCGAGTACGAGTTCCCGGGCGACGACATTCCGGTCATCCGGGGCAGCGCGCTTCAGGCCCTGAACAACCCTGAGGACGATGCGGCAAACAAGAGCATCGACGAGCTTCTGGAAGCGATCGACAGCTACATTCCGGAGCCTGAGCGGGACACGGACAAGCCCTTCCTGATGCCGGTCGAGGACGTCTTCTCGATCACGGGTCGCGGCACGGTGGGCACGGGCCGTATCGAGCGCGGCGTGGTGAAGGTGGGCGACAAGGTCCAGCGGATCGGCATCCGTGACACGCTCGAGACGACGGTGACCGGTGTTGAGATGTTCCGCAAGCTTCTGGACGATGCCCAGGCTGGCGACAACGTGGGCCTTCTGCTTCGCGGCGTGGAGAAGAGCGACCTGGAGCGCGGCATGGTGCTGGCGAAGCCTGGCAGCGTGACGCCTCACACGAAGTTCGAGGGCGAGGTCTACATCCTGACGAAGGAAGAGGGCGGCCGTCATACTCCCTTCTTCCAGGGCTACCGTCCCCAGTTCTACTTCCGTACGACGGACGTGACGGGTGTTGCGACGCTGCCTGAGGGCACGGAGATGGTGATGCCCGGTGACAATGTTAAGCTGGACGTTGAGCTGATCACGCCGATCGCGATGGAGGAGAACCTTCGGTTCGCGATCCGTGAAGGCGGCCGCACGGTGGGCGCCGGCGTGGTGACGAAGATCAACGAATAAGGAGCCGCATCATGCGCGAGATCGTCAAGCTGCGTTGCACCAAGTGCGAGAAGCACTGGTACACCACTATGAAGAACAAGCGGCTTCATCCGGACCGGATCGAGCAGAAGAAGTACTGCCCCCGGGACCGGCAGCACACGATTTTCAAGGAAGCAAGGTAAAGAGTGGCCAGCGGCCAGCTGCCAGCCTCCAGCAAGAAGCTGGCTGCTGGTAGCTGGAAGCTGGTAGCTCAGTAGGCCAGTAGCTCTAATTGGTAGAGCGCCGGTCTCCAAAACCGGATGTTGGGGGTTCGAATCCCTCCTGGCCTGCCGAAGAAGCCACCAGCAGCCAGCAGCCAGCGGCCAGCCAGAAAGCTGGAAGCTGGGAGCTGGGAGCTGGAAGCTGGAAAGGATCCGAGATGTTCACGAGACTCCAGAACTACGTTCGCGAGGTCTGGCTCGAAATGGGCAAGGTCACCTGGCCGACCCGGGACGAGCTGAAGGAATCCACGCGTGTGGTCATCATCGGCTCCATTCTTTTGACCGTGTTCATTTTTCTCATCGACCGCGTCATGGGCTTCGGCATCGACGGTATCACCCGTCTGCTGGGTTCCTAAACCTCAACACTCACCACTGACCCTCCTGGAGGAATCATGGAAGAGCGGGAGAAGGACATAGCTTCCGAAGCCGAAGGCGTCGCGCCCGAGGCTTCCGCTCCCGTTGAGAATCCTTTCGCGGGAGGGGGCGAGGTCGAAGAGGTCGTCGAGCCCGAGAAGGACGAAACCGAAACCGCCGAGGAGGAGACTCTCGAGGCGGCGGAGGTCGAAGCGGAGGCTGACGAGGAAGAGGATTCCGACGAGGTCGAAGAGGAACTGCCCGCGGCCGTGCCCGAGCAGCCCGAAGCGCCTCGCAACCCGAAGCTGAAGTGGTACGCCGTGCACACCTACTCGGGACACGAGAACAAGGTGCGCACAAACCTGCTTCGCCGGGTGGCCCTGGAGGGCATGGAGGACAAGGTCGGCCAGGTTCTCATCCCCACCGAAGAGGTGACGGAGATGAAGAAGGGGAAGAAGACGACCGCCACGCGGAAGTACTTCCCGAGCTACATCCTGGTCGAGATGGAGATGTGCGACGAGGCCTATCACCTCGTCAATGGAATCAGCGGCGTGACGAGCTTCGTGGGTCTGGACCCGCGCGAACCGTCCCGCCGTCCGGTGCCCCTGCGTCCGGCCGAAGTGGATCGGGTTCTGGGGCGCATCGAGAGGCCCGCGGAGCACAAGCCCACCGAGATTCCCTATCACGTGGGCGACCACGTGAAGGTCATGGACGGGCCCTTCAGCGATTTCAACGGCATCGTCGACGAGGTCAACCAGGAGCGAGGAACTCTGAAAGTCATGGTGACCATCTTCGGCAGGGAGACGCCTGTGGAACTGGACTTCCTCCAGGTTGAACCCCTCTAGGCCCAGGACGAAAGAACGGGAGCATTTAGAATGGCCAAGCCCAAGAAGAAAGTGATCGCTCAGATCAAGGTGCAGATTCCCGGCGGACAGGCTAATCCCGCCCCGCCCGTGGGCCCCGCCCTGGGACAGCATCAGGTGAATATCATGGAGTTCTGCAAGGCCTTCAACGCCCAGACGCAGAACGCCCAGGGGATGATCACGCCCGTGGTCATCACCGTGTATGCGGACCGCAGCTTCACCTTCATCACCAAGACTCCTCCCGCCGCCGTGCTGCTTCGCAAGGCCGCCGGCATCGAGAAGGGCTCGGGTGAACCCAACCGCGACAAGGTTGGCAAGGTGACCAGCGCGCAGCTCCGCGAGATAGCGGAATTGAAGGCGCCGGACCTCAACGCGGCGAACGTAGAGAACGCCATGCTCATGATCGCGGGCACCGCTCGCAGCATGGGCATCGAGGTTGAAGGCTAGCCTTCAATATAAAATCGGATGGTACGGTTTCCCGGCTGGAGGGCGGGAAGCACGCTTCTCAGCCACCGGTTTTGTCCCTCTGTTAACTAAGAGTATCGGACCAAGCTGATCGTTAGGAATCACGATGAAGCGTGGGAAGAATTACCGCGAAAGCGCCACTCTCCGGGACAGGACGTCCGCCTACACCCTCAGTGAGGCGGTGGAGCTTGTTCGGAGCATGTCCAAGGCGAAATTCGACGAAACGGTAGAGGTCTCCGCAAAGCTTGGCGTGGATCCCCGTCACGCGGACCAGATGGTGCGCGGTACGGTGGTCCTTCCTCATGGCACCGGACGCTCAGTCCGGGTGCTGGCCCTGGTTCGTGGCGACAACGCCACGGCCGCCCAGGAAGCCGGAGCCGACATGGTCGGCGCCGACGAGTACATCGAAAAGATCCAGGGCGGTTGGGCCGACACGGACGTCATCATCACGACGCCCGACATGATGAAGGACCTCGGACGCCTGGGTAAGGTGCTTGGCCCCAAGGGCCTGATGCCGAACCCCAAGAGCGGAACCGTTACTCAGGACGTCGGCAAGGCGGTTCAGGAAGTCAAGGCGGGTAAGGTTGAATACCGCGTTGACAAGGGATCCAACGTCCACGTGTCCGTGGGCAAGGCATCCTTCGAAGCGTCGAAGCTGGAAGACAACATCCGAACATTGATCCAGGAGCTGCTGCGCGTCAAACCGGCCTCCGCGAAAGGCAAGTACTTCAAGTCGGCTTTCCTTAGCTCGACCATGGGTCCTTCCATTCGCATCGCAGAGTCCGAACTGACCGCGGCCAAGTAGAGTCCGTTTTCAAGAGAGAGGGGCGATAGACCATGCCAAAGCCTGAAAAGATCGCGCTGGTCGAAGAAATCGCCGGAAAACTGGAAAGCGCCAACAGCGTCGTCCTTTGCGACTTCAAGGGGATCAACGTCGAGGAGATCTCCGAGCTGCGCAAGCGCTGCCGCGAGTCGGGTGTGACCTTCCGGGTCATCAAGAACACCCTGCTCCTGCGCGCCGCCGAGAAAGTCGGCATGGAGGGTCTCGACGATCACTTCGTCGGTCCCACCGCGCTGGCCTACAGCGAGGACTATTCCACGCCTGCCAAGGTGCTGAAGGATTTCCAGAAGGAATTCCAGAAGCTCACCATGAAGGCGGGCTACGTGGATGGGCAGGTCATCGACGAGGACGGCGTCAAGGCCCTCGCCGACATGCCCAGTCGCGAAGAGCTGCTCGGAATGGTCGCCGGGACCCTGCAGGCTCCCATCAGCGGCTTTGCGCGCGTGCTCAACGCCAACATCCAGGGATTCGCGAACGTCATCGACCAGCTGGCGAAGCAGAAGGGCGAAGCCGCTTAGGCCGCCCGCCAGCTCAACAGGTAACAGAGCGGTTCAAACCGCAGGTGAATAGAGGAGCAAGAAACCATGTCTGAGAAGATCGAACAGTTGGTTTCCCAGGTTGAGGAACTGACCGTCATGGAGCTCTCCGAGCTCGTCAAGGCCATCGAAGACAAGTTCGGCGTGAGCGCTGCCGCTCCCGCCATGGCCGTTGCCGCCATGCCCGCGGGCGGTGGCGAAGCGGCCGCCGAAGAGAAGACCGAGTTCGACGTCATGCTCAACGGCGCCGGCGACAAGAAGATCCAGGTCATCAAAGTGGTGCGCGCCATCACCGGCTTGGGCCTGAAGGAAGCCAAAGAGCTGGTCGATGGACTGCCCAAGGCCGTCAAGGAGGGTGCCTCCAAGGACGAGGCCGAGGGTATCAAGACCCAGCTCGAGGAAGTGGGAGCGCTTGTCGAAATCAAGTAAGAAGCTCTCGATTCCTCTTTTTTGTCGATAGGACCCCGTCCGGGGGGCATTGCCGCCCGGACGGGTTCCGTGCCTTCACCGTAAGCGACCGCCGGAGGTCATTGTGAGCTTTGCCGAGAAGCTTCCCAGAAGGAACTACTCGAAGCTGACTCCCGTGATGGAGATCCCCGATCTTCTCCAGGTGCAGCTGGAATCCTTCGAGTCCTTCCTCCAGGCCAGGACCAATCCCCGTCAGCGCGACAACCAGGGGCTGGAGTCGGTTTTCCGCTCCGTCTTCCCCATCGAGTCGGCGCGCGGAGATTTCATTCTAGAGTATCTGGACTATTCCGTTCTCGATCCCAAGTACTCGGTGGACGAGTGCCAGGAGCGCGACCTGTCCTACATGGTTCCGCTCAAGGCGCGCCTGCGCCTCATCGTCAAGGAGACCGACGAGGAGAGCGGCGACAGCCGCGTGAAGGACATCATCGAATCCGAAGTTTTCCTGGGCGAGATGCCCTTCCTCACGGAAAAGGGAACCTTCGTCATCAACGGCGCGGAACGCGTGATCGTCAGCCAGCTGCATCGCTCGCCCGGCGTGTTCTTCAGCGATTCCGTGCATCCCAACGGAAAGCCGCTTTTCAGCGCGCGCATCATTCCCTATCGCGGGTCCTGGGTGGAGTTCACCACCGACATCAACGACATGATGCACGTGCACATCGACCGGAAGAAGAAACTGCCGGTCACCGTCCTCCTGCGGGCCATTGGCTATGACAGCGACAGCAAGCTGCTGCAGGCCTTCAGCGATTTCGAGGACGTGAGCATCACCAAGCGTCCCAGCAAGAGCGACGCGGTTCTCATCGACCGCATCCTGGTCGATGACGTCTTCCATCCCGAGACCGGCGAGATCCTCGCCGAGGCCGGCAACCCCATCACCGAGGCCCTGCTCACGCTCATGCGCGGCGCCAAGGTCTACGAGTGCATGCTGCTGGCGGGCATGGACGACATGCGCAGCAAGGTCATCCTGAACACCCTGGCCAAGGATCCCACCAAGAGCGAAGAAGACGCGCTCAAGTACATCTACAACCTGCTGCGTCCCGGCGATCCGCCGAACCTCGAGACCGCCCGCGGCCTGCTCGACCGGCTCTTCTTCAACGAGAAGCGCTACGACCTGGCCGGCGTGGGCCGCTACAAGATCAACAACCGCCTCGGCCTGGACGTGCCCATCGAGACCACGGTGCTCACGCCCACGGACATCGTCGCGGTGATCGTCTATCTGCTGGGCATCAAGGCCCAGGATCCGGCTTTCCACACCGACGATATCGACCACCTGGGCAACCGCCGCATCCGTTCGGTGGGCGAGCTGCTCGGCAACCAGTTCAGCCTGGGACTGTCCCGCATGGCGCGCATCATCAAGGAGCGCATGACCCTGCAGGACAGCGAGAGCGTGACGCCCTCGGACCTCGTGAACGCGCGCACCATCTCGGCGGTGATCCAGAGCTTCTTCGGGAGCAGCCAGCTCTCGCAGTTCATGGATCAGACCAACCCGCTCAGCGAACTCACGCACAAGCGGCGTCTGTCGGCCCTCGGGCCCGGCGGCCTCACCCGCGAGCGCGCGGGCTTCGAGGTGCGAGACGTGCACTACACGCACTACGGCCGCATGTGTCCCATCGAGACGCCGGAAGGTCCGAACATCGGTCTGATCACCAGCCTCTCGACCTACGCTCGAGTGAATCCCTTCGGCTTCCTGGAGACGCCCTACCGGAAGGTGAAGAAGGGCAGGGCCAGCGAAGACGTCATCTACCTCAGCGCTGACGAAGAGGACCGCGTGGTCATCGGACAGGCCAACGCGCCCCTGGACGAAAAGCATCGCTTCGTGAATCCCAGCGTGCTGTCCCGTCAGAAGGGCGAGTTCCCGCTGACTCCCAATACGGAAGTGGACTACATGGACGTGTCGCCCACCCAGATGGTGAGCGCCGCGGCCAGCCTGATCCCCTTCCTCGAACACGACGACGCGAACCGAGCGCTCATGGGCTGCAACATGCAGCGCCAGGCCGTTCCCCTGCTGAAGACGGAAGCGCCTCTGGTGGGCACCGGCATGGAGGAGCGGGTCGCCCGAGACAGCCAGGCCGTGGTGGTGGCGCAGCGCGCCGGCACCGTGATCTCGGTGACGGGCAATTCCATCATCGTCCAGCCGGCTCGTTCCCGGGCCTCCGACCTCGAGGACTACTCCGGTTTCGAGGGGCAGGACTATTACAAGCTTCAGAAGTTCCGCCGCAGCAACCAGGACACCTGCATCAACCAGAAGGTCCTGGTGAAGCTGGGCGACAAGGTTCAGGCCGGCGACGTCCTGGCCGACGGACCGGGAACCAACCAGGGCGAGCTGGCTCTCGGCCAGAACATCCTGGCCTCCTTCATGCCCTGGGGCGGATACAACTACGAGGACGCCATCCTGCTCAGCGAAGGCCTCGTGAAGCACGACCGCTTCACCTCGATCCACATCGAGGAGTTCGAGTGCCAGGTGCGTGAGATCAAGGCCGGCCGCGAGGAGATCACCCGCGAGCTGCCCAACGTCGGCGAGGACGCGCTGAAGAATCTCGACGACGACGGCATCATCCGCATCGGCGCCCGCGTTCGCGCGGGGGACATCCTGGTGGGTAAGGTCACGCCCAAGGGCGAGACCGAGCTGACTCCGGAGGAGCGCCTGCTCCGCGCCATCTTCGGCGACAAGGCCGGTGACGTCCGCAACGCGAGCCTCAAGTCGCCTCCGGGCATGGACGGAATCGTGGTGGACGTGAAGGTCTTCTCCCGCAAGGAGCGCGACGACCGCAGCCGCAGCGAGGAGAAGAAGCGCGGCGAGAAGCTGCGCAAGGACGCCACCAACGAGCGCAAGCGCATCGTCAAGATCCGCGACGAGCGCCTGTCCGAGCTTATGATCGACCAGATGAGCCACAAGCTCGTCCACGCCGAGACCGGCGAGGTCCTGGTGCGTCGCGGCCGGAAGATCACCCAGGCCCTGCTCGACGAGCTGGATCTGGACGGTCTCCACTGGGGGCTGCCCATCGTGCAGGACCTCAGCGCAGACAAGAAGATCAAGCGCGTCATGGACGGCGCCGCCCGCGCGCTCGAGCGCGTGGAGCGCGACCTGGAGAAGGAGCGCGACCGCCTGCAGCTGGGCGACGAGCTTCCCCCCGGCGTGATCAAGATGGTGAAGGTCTACGTGGCCCGGAAGCGCAAGCTGTCCGTGGGCGACAAGATGGCCGGACGCCACGGCAACAAGGGCGTCATCGCCAAGATCATGCCCGAAGAGGACATGCCCTATCTGCCCGACGGAACGCCGGTGCAGATCGTGCTGAACCCCCTGGGCGTGCCGAGTCGAATGAACGTGGGACAGGTGCTGGAGACCCATCTCGGATGGGCCATGGCGGCCCTCGGCATGAGCGCCTCCACCAAGGTCTTCGACGGCGCGAGCATCGAAGAGGTGAAGGGCGCCCTGGTCGAGGCCGGGTTGCCCGAAAGCGGCAAGACGCCGCTCTACGACGGCCGCACGGGCGACGCCTTCGGCGACGAGGTGATGGTGGGCTACATGTACATGATGAAGCTCAGCCACCTCGTGGACGACAAGATCCACGCGCGGAGCATCGGGCCCTACAGCCTCGTCACGCAGCAGCCCCTGGGTGGTAAGGCCCAGTTCGGCGGACAGCGTTTCGGTGAGATGGAGGTCTGGGCCCTCGAGGCCTACGGCGCCGCTCACACCCTGCAGGAGCTGCTCACCGTCAAGAGCGACGACGTGGCGGGCCGCAGCGCCGTCTATGAAGCCGTGGTGAAGGGCGAGAATCCGCCCAAGCCAGGCATCCCCGAGTCTTTCAACGTGCTGGTCAAGGAACTCCAGGCGCTCTGCCTGGAAGTGGACCTTGAGAAGGCTTAGTCGAGGAGGAAAGCGTGTACCTGAGCTTCCGTAATAGGGAACAAGAGGTCCCCGACTTCAAGTCCATCCGCGTCTCGCTGGCCAGCCCCGAGAAGATCCGCGAATGGAGCTTCGGCGAAGTCACCAAGCCGGAAACCATCAACTACCGGTCCTTCAAGCCCGAGAAGAACGGACTCTTCTGCGAGAAGATCTTCGGGCCCGTGAAGGACTGGGAATGCGCCTGCGGCAAGTACAAGCGCATCCGCTACCGCGGCGTCATCTGCGACCGCTGCGGCGTGGAGGTCACCCTGTCCCGCGTGCGCCGCGAGCGCATGGGGCACGTGGAACTGGCCGTCCCGGTGAGCCACATCTGGTTCTTCAAGGGGCTGCCCAGCCGCATCGGCCATCTGCTCGGCATGACCATCAAGGATCTGGAGCGGGTGCTCTACTACGAGAGCTACCTGGTCATGGATCCGGGCAACACCAGCCTCGAGCCCCGCGAGCTCATCACCGAGGAGCGCTACTACGAGCTGCTCGACGAGGGCTTCGAGTTCGAGGCGAAGATGGGCGCCGAGGCCATCCAGGGTCTTCTCAAGAAGATCGAACTGGACGAGCTCTCCGTGGAGCTGCGCGACCAGATCGCCAACGAGACCAGCCAGCAGCGCAAGCAGGACAGCCTCAAGCGCCTGAAGGTCACCGAGGCCTTCCGCCACTCCACCAACAAGCCCGAGTGGATGATCCTCGAGACCGTGCCGGTGCTGCCGCCGGATCTGCGTCCCCTGGTGCCGCTGGAGGGCGGACGATTCGCCACCAGCGACCTCAACGACCTCTACCGGCGCATCATCAACCGGAACAACCGCCTGAAGAAGCTCATCGAGATCAAGGCGCCCGAGGTCATCCTGCGCAACGAGAAGCGCATGCTGCAGGAAGCGGTGGACGCGCTCTTCGACAACGGCCGTCGCAGCCGTGCGGTGCGCGGACACGGAAATCGCCCCCTGAAGAGCTTGAGCGACATGCTCAAGGGCAAGCAGGGACGCTTCCGTCAGAACCTGCTCGGTAAGCGCGTGGACTACTCGGGCCGTTCGGTGATCGTGGTCGGTCCCGAGCTGAAGCTCTACGAATGCGGCCTGCCCAAGAGCATGGCCCTGGAGCTCTTCAAGCCCTTCATCATCCGCAAGCTGGAGGAGCGGGGCTACGTCCAGACGGTCAAGAGCGCGAAGAAGCTGGTGGAGCGCCAGAGCCCCGAGGTCTGGGACATCCTGGAAGAGATCATCCAGGACCACCCGGTGCTGCTCAACCGCGCGCCCACCCTGCACCGTCTCGGCATCCAGGCCTTCCAGCCCGTGCTGGTGGAGGGTAAGGCCATCCGCATCCATCCGCTGGTCTGCCAGGCCTTCAACGCCGACTTCGACGGCGACCAGATGGCGGTGCACGTGCCCCTGAGCTTCGAGGCGCAGCTGGAGAGCCGCATCCTCATGCTCTCGGCCAACAACATCCTGCTGCCCAGCAGCGGCAAGCCCGTGGCCTCTCCGCACCAGGACATGGTGCTAGGCTCCTACTACCTGACCAAGGAGAAGAGGGGCATCAAGGGCGAGGGCATGCACTTCATCGACCGTCAGGACGTGCTTCGCGGCCTGGACCACGGAGTGGTGGAACTGCACACCCTGGTGAAGATGAAGCACGAGGGCGAGTGGGTCGAGACCACACCGGGTCGCGTGATCTTCAACGAGCACGTGCCCGCGAAGCTGGGCTTCTACAACGAGATCATGAATCGGAAGGCCCTGGACCGCCTGGTCTCCCGCGCTTTCAAGGTGCTGGACGGCGACGAGATCGTCGTCTTCCTGGACGACCTCAAGGACCTGGGCTTCGGCTACGCCACCCTCGCGGGCGTGACCATCGGCATCGACGACCTGATCATCCCGCCGGAGAAACAGGACATCCTCGACCGTACGCAGGACGAGGTCGACGAGATCCAGAGCGACTTCGACAACAAGAAGATCTCCGACGGCGAGCGCTACAACCGCATCATCGACCGCTGGACGCAGGCCCGTGAGGCCGTGGCCGACGCCATGATGCGCGAGATGGAAGACGACCGTCAGGGATTCAACCCGGTCTTCATGATGGCGCACTCCGGTTCGCGAGGCTCTCGCGACCAGATCAGCCAGCTCGCCGGCATGCGCGGCCTGATGGCCAAGCCCCAGAAGAAGATGACCGGTCAGATCGGTGAAATCATCGAGCAGCCCATCAAGAACAACTTCCGTGAGGGCCTCTCGGTGCTGCAGTACTTCATCTCCACGCACGGCGCCCGTAAGGGTCTGGCCGACACGGCGCTCAAGACCGCCGACGCCGGATACCTCACCCGTCGTCTGGTGGACGTGGCCCAGGACGTCATCATCACCGAAGAGGACTGCGGCACCATCCGCGGCCTCGAGACTTCCGCGCTGAAGGAGGGCGAGGAGGTCATCGAACCTCTGAGCGACCGCATCGAGGGCCGCACCCTGGTGGAGGACGTCTACGACCCTCTCACCGGCGACATGCTCATCGAGGCGGGTACCCTGCTCGATGAAGAACTGGCGGATCAGATCGAGGAAGCCGGCATCGATTCCGTGAAGATCCGTTCGGTGCTCACCTGCGAGACCCGTCGCGGCGTCTGCCGCAGCTGCTACGGCCGTAACCTGGCCTCCGGTAGGCTCGTGGACATCGGCGAGGCCGTGGGCGTCGTCGCCGCCCAGTCCATCGGTGAACCGGGTACGCAGCTGACCCTGCGAACCTTCCACGTGGGTGGAATCGCGGGACGGATCGCCGAGGTCACCGACAAGGTCGCGCCCTGCGACGCCGAGGTGGAATTCCTCAACGTCCGCACGGTGAAGCGCGCCGACAAGACCTCCGTGGTCATCGGCCACAAGGGCGAGATCCTCATCAAGGTGACCGAGGGCAAGAAGGAGCGCATCCGCGCCCGCTACAGCGCGCCCTACGGCGCTGTTCTGGCGCTCAAGACCGGCCAGAAGGTCAAGGAGGGCGAGGCCCTCTTCAGCTGGGACCCCTACGCGGATCCCATGATCGCCACCAAGAAGGGCGAGGTCCAGTTCGTGGACATCGAGCCGGGTCGCACCCTCAAGGAGGAGACCGACGAGAAGGGCCGCATGCAGGCCGTCATCGCCGAGGACCTCCAGAAGGACCTCTACCCCGAGATCAAGATTCTCAATCCCGACGGGCGTGTGCTCGAGAAGTTCTACCTGCCTACGGGAGCCATCCTTCGCGTGAAGGACAATGAGGATATCACCGCGGGCACGGCCCTGGTGCAGGTGCCCAAGGACATCGGCCACACCGGCGACATCACCGGTGGTCTGCCTCGCGTGGTGGACCTCTTCGAGGTGCGCAAGCCCAAGGATTCGGCGGTGGTCACGGCCATCGACGGCACCGTGGACATCGGCGGCGTCACCCGAGGCATGCGCAAGGTGCTGGTCAAGCGCGACGAGGAGAACCAGGCCGAGTACCTGATTCCCCAGGGCAAGCACCTGCTCGTACACGACGGCGACGAGGTCACCGCCGGCGACCGTCTGACCGACGGTCCGGTGAACCCCTTCGACATCCTGCTCATCCGCGGTGTCCAGGCAGCCCAGAGCTACCTGGTCAACGAGATCCAGGAGGTCTACCGCCTCCAGGGCGTGGGCATCAATGATAAGCACATCGAAGTTATTGTGCGACAGATGCTTAGGAAGGTGCAGGTGGAGGATCCGGGCGAGACCCGCTTCCTCGAGGGCGACCAGGTGGAGCGCGCCGAGTTCCAGGACGAGAACGAGCGCGTGGCGCGCGAGGGCGGTCAGATGGCCACCTATCGTCCTCTGTTGCTTGGAATTACGAAGGCCAGCCTGACCACCGAGAGCTTCTTCTCGGCGGCGAGCTTCCAGGAGACCACCCGGGTGCTCACCGAGGCGGCCATCAACAGCAAGACGGACTTCCTCCACGGTCTCAAGGAGAACGTGATCGTGGGACGGCTCATCCCGGCGGGAACGGGCCGCATGGAATTCCGCAACGTGGAGGTCTCCCAGGAAGAGCTGAGCGAGCTCGAGCAGGAGATCGCCGAACGCAAGGCCGCCGAGGCCGCCGCCGAGGAAGAGGCCGCGGCTCAGGGCGGAGGAGTGGTGAAGCTGGGGCAGGAGATGAGCGCCGCCAGCGTGCTGGGGGAGAACAAGGTCTTCCCGGGC
This sequence comes from uncultured bacterium, assembly GCA_964410395.1. Lineage (GTDB taxonomy): Bacteria > Krumholzibacteriota > Krumholzibacteriia > JACNKJ01 > JACNKJ01 > JACNKJ01. The sequence goes on along the minus strand of CAYPGS010000009.1, from coordinate 58,090 downwards.
ACGGAAACGGACGAAGGCGAAGTGGAAACGCCCACGGCGTAGCGGCCAGCCGCCAGCAACCAGCTCCCAGCCGGATTCTGGCCGGTAGCTGGCAGCTGGAAGCTGGTAGCTTTTATTCCCTAACGGGTTGACAAACAAGGGCCTATCGAGTAGTTTCGGTTCTTTGTGCGCCCTGCTTGGCCCACCTTGCGTTAACTACTTACACGGCAAGGCATTACGTCTGGGCAAAAAGCCCTAAGGCGGGGTGCGCGGTCTCAAGGAGAGTTGGATTGCCGACCCTGAATCAGTTGATCCGGAATGGCCGCAAGGTCATCAAGAAGAAGAGCAAGTCGCCGGCCCTGCAGAGCAATCCGCAGCGTCGGGGCGTCTGCACCCGGGTCTACACGACGACGCCCAAGAAGCCCAATTCCGCGCTGCGAAAGGTCGCGCGCGTGCGCTTGACCAACGGCATCGAGGTGACGGCCTACATTCCCGGTGAGGGACACAATCTCCAGGAGCACTCCATCGTCCTGGTGCGCGGAGGCCGAGTGAAGGACCTCCCCGGCGTGCGGTACCACATCGTGCGCGGCGCCCTGGATACCAGCGGAGTGGACGGACGCGGACAGCGTCGCTCCAAGTACGGAACCAAGAAGCCCAAGAAATAGGGCTAGCAGAGGAAAACGATGGCTCGCAGAGGATATCGCAAGAAGAACGAACCCACGCCCGATCCCAGGCTCCACAACGCCTTGGTCTCCCAGTTCATCAACAACATGATGCAGGGCGGCAAGAAGAGCACTTCCGAGAAGATCTTCTACAAGGCGATGGACATCATCGAGGAGAAGTCCGGGAAGAAGGGGCTCGAGGTATTCATCGCGGCCATCAACAATGTTAAGCCGAATCTAGAGGTGACGACCAAGCGCGTCGGCGGCGCCAACTACCAGGTGCCCATCGAGGTGCGGCCGGGTCGCAAGACGGCCCTGGCCATGCGCTGGATCCTCACCTACTCCCGCTCCCGCCCGGACCACACCATGGCCGAGCGGCTGTCGTCGGAGTTGCTGGCGGCCTACCGCAAGGAAGGCTCAGCGATCAAGAAGCGCGAAGAGACGCACCGTATGGCCGAGGCCAACAAGGCCTTCGCCCACTTCCGGTTCTAGTCTCTAGGAAAGGAAGACCCTTACATAGCCGCCGGCAGCGGTGAACGAGGCCCCAAGTATCGACGGGCCGAACCGCCGGAGGACGATACCTGCAGGAAAAGGTCCCGAAAGGGAAACCCCTCCTGAGACCCTTGACTGCAGGACTATGTACAAGTCGAAGGGTCTCAGGAGGGGTTTTTTTAGGGCCATGGCGAAGAAAGAGTCCATCGATCGAATACGCAACATCGGCATCGCTGCACATATCGATGCCGGTAAGACGACGACCACCGAGAGGATTCTTTACTACGCCGGAATCATCCATCGCATGGGAGAGGTCCACGACGGGGCCGCGACCATGGACTGGATGGAGCAGGAGAAGGAGCGGGGGATCACCATCACCTCCGCCGCCACGAGCTGCGACTGGCTCGACCATCGTGTGAACATTATCGACACCCCCGGGCACGTCGATTTCACGATGGAAGTGGAGAGAAGCCTGCGGGTCCTGGACGGCATGGTGGCCGTCTTCTGCGCCGTGGGCGGCGTGGAGCCTCAAAGCGAGACGGTCTGGAGGCAGGCCGACCGCTACCGGGTCCCGCGTCTGGCCTTCGTCAACAAGATGGACCGGATAGGCGCCGACTTCGACGCCGTGCTCACAGCGATCCGGGAGCGTCTTGGGGCCAACGGCGTCGCGGTCCAGCTTCCCATCGGAAGCGAGGACGCTTTCCGGGGGGTCATCGACCTCGTGGAAATGAAAGCGCTCTTTTATGACGAGGATGTTCTCGGCGCCAAGTATCGCATCGCCGACATCCCCGCCGAGTCGGAGGCCGAGGCCGAAGAGGCCCGCACCCGGCTCATCGAGGCCCTGGCGGACTTCGACGACGAAGTGGCCGAGGCCTACCTCGAGGGCGGCGAGCTCGACGGCGAGCTGCTTCGGGGGGCCATCCGAAAGGGAACGCTGACGGTGGAGATCATCCCCGTGTTCTGCGGATCGGCTCTGGGAAACAAGGGGATCCAGCCCCTGCTGGACGGGATCGTGAAGTTCCTGCCCAGCCCTCTGGACCTTCCGGCGGTGGAGGGCATCAAGCCCGGCCGGGAGGAGACGGTGAGCCGGAAGGCCTCGGTGGACGAGCCTTTCGCGGCTCTCCTCTTCAAGATCGCCAACGATCCGTTCGCCGGGAAACTGGCCTACATCAGGGTCTACAGCGGTCAGCTGAAATCCGGGGCGCAGGTTCTGAACGTCGCCACGGAACGCAAGGAGAGGATGGGCCGGCTGCTCCGGATGCACGCCAACAAGCGTGAGGAAGTGGAGCAGGTTCTGGCGGGAGACATCGCCGCGGTGGTGGGGCTCAAGGAAGTCCGGACGGGCGACACGCTCACGGATCCCAAGAAGCCCATGCTGCTGGAGCGGATGGAGTTTCCGGAGCCGGTCATCGACATCGCCATCGAGCCTAAGACCAAGGCCGATCAGGAGAAGCTCGACGACTCGCTCAGACGCCTCGCCGAGGAAGACCCGACTTTCAAGGTCCGCGTCGACAAGGACACGGGCCAGACCCTGATCTCCGGGATGGGCGAACTGCACCTGGAGATCCTCCTGGACCGAATGCTCCGGGAGTTCAACGTGGGGGCGAACGTCGGAAAGCCGCAGGTGGTCTACCGCGAGTCGGTGACCAAACGTGCGGAGAAGGAATTGCGCTTCGAGCGCACAGCCGGAAGCCAGGGAATGTTCGCCCAAGTGACCCTGGCCGTGGAACCCGCCGCCACCGGCGACGGGATCCAGTTCGAGAACCGGCTGGACGGTGACGATCTCCCCAAGGATTTCGTCGCCGCCGTGGAGAGAGGGGTCAGGGAGGCCACGGCCTCCGGAGTCATCGCCGGATACGAGATGACTGACCTGAAGGTGGAGCTCCTGGCAGGCATCCACCACGAGGTCGACTCCTCTGAACAGGCCTTTCACGCCGCGGGGGCCCTGGCCTTCCGCGAAGCCGCCAGGGGCGCCGAGCCGATGATTCTCGAGCCGGTCATGAGCGTGGAGGTCGTAACGCCCGGAGATTTTACCGGGGAGGTCATCGGGGACCTGAACGCCCGCCGCGGGAAAGTGGCGGGAATGGCCCCCAGGGCGGATGCCCAGATCGTCGATGCGACGGTCCCTCTTTCGGAGATGTTCGGGTACATGACGAAATTGCGCTCGCTCACGCAGGGGCGGGCCACCTTTTCGATGCAGTTCTCGCATTTCGAGCAAGTGCCATCGAGTATCGCAAGCCGCTTTGTGACGGCCCAGTAAAACCGAGACCCTACAGGAGGTCGATTCGCCATGGCGAAAGAGAAGTTTGAGAGGACAAAGCCGCACGTAAACGTGGGTACGATCGGTCACGTTGACCACGGGAAGACGACGCTGACGGCGGCGATCACTCAGCGTCAGGGCGCCAAGGGCCTTGCCGAGTTCACGCCCTTCGACGAGATCGACAAGGCTCCTGAGGAGCGCGAGCGCGGCATCACCATCGCGACGGCTCACGTGGAGTACCAGACGGAGAACCGTCACTACGCTCACGTTGACTGCCCGGGTCACGCCGACTACGTGAAGAACATGATCACGGGTGCGGCTCAGATGGATGGCGCGGTTCTGGTGGTGAGCGCGGCCGACGGCCCGATGCCCCAGACCCGCGAGCACGTTCTGCTGGGTCGTCAGGTGAACGTTCCCTACATGGTGGTCTACATGAACAAGGTGGACCAGGTTGACGACGAAGAGCTGTTGGACCTGGTGGAGCTCGAGGTTCGCGAGCTTCTGAGCGAGTACGAGTTCCCGGGCGACGACATTCCGGTCATCCGGGGCAGCGCGCTTCAGGCCCTGAACAACCCTGAGGACGATGCGGCAAACAAGAGCATCGACGAGCTTCTGGAAGCGATCGACAGCTACATTCCGGAGCCTGAGCGGGACACGGACAAGCCCTTCCTGATGCCGGTCGAGGACGTCTTCTCGATCACGGGTCGCGGCACGGTGGGCACGGGCCGTATCGAGCGCGGCGTGGTGAAGGTGGGCGACAAGGTCCAGCGGATCGGCATCCGTGACACGCTCGAGACGACGGTGACCGGTGTTGAGATGTTCCGCAAGCTTCTGGACGATGCCCAGGCTGGCGACAACGTGGGCCTTCTGCTTCGCGGCGTGGAGAAGAGCGACCTGGAGCGCGGCATGGTGCTGGCGAAGCCTGGCAGCGTGACGCCTCACACGAAGTTCGAGGGCGAGGTCTACATCCTGACGAAGGAAGAGGGCGGCCGTCATACTCCCTTCTTCCAGGGCTACCGTCCCCAGTTCTACTTCCGTACGACGGACGTGACGGGTGTTGCGACGCTGCCTGAGGGCACGGAGATGGTGATGCCCGGTGACAATGTTAAGCTGGACGTTGAGCTGATCACGCCGATCGCGATGGAGGAGAACCTTCGGTTCGCGATCCGTGAAGGCGGCCGCACGGTGGGCGCCGGCGTGGTGACGAAGATCAACGAGTAAAAGGCCGCCTGCAGCCAGCTGCCAGCCGCCAGCAAGAAGCTGGTCGCTGGTAGCTGGAAGCTGGTAGCTAAATCGACAGGCGAGCAGATTCCGCGAACGACGGAAATGCTGGAGTAGCCGACCGAAAGAGGAGCAAGAATGTACACTGGCCAGAAGATCAAGATCAGGCTCAAGGCCTACGAGAGCGCGACGCTGGACAGGTCCGCCTTCGAGATCGTGCGCACCGCCAAGCGGACCGGCGCCGAGATCTCCGGACCCATCCCGCTGCCCACGCAGCGCAGCCTCTATACCGTGCTGCGCTCGCCCCACGTGGACAAGAAGAGCCGCGAGCAGTTCGAGATGCGCATCCACAAGCGCCTCATCGAGATCACGAAATCATCCCCCCAGACCCTGGACGCGCTGACGAAGCTGGACCTGCCGGCGGGCGTGGACATCGAGATCAAGGTCTGAGGCCAGAGCCCGGACAAGGATAGACGGGAGTCGAAATGGCGAACGCAACGCTTTACGACGCGAACGGCAAGAGCAAGGGAAGCACCGATCTTCCGGCCGAGATCTTCGGCCAGGAAGTCAACGGGCACCTGCTCTATGAGGCCGTCAGGAATTACCTGGCCAACCAGCGCTCCGGCACTGCCCACACCAAGGATCGTTCCGAGGTGACGGGCTCCACCGCGAAGCTCTACCGCCAGAAGGGCACGGGCCGCGCCCGCGCCGGTTCCGCCAAGTCGCCCACGCGCGTCGGCGGCGGTACCGCCTTCGGGCCCAAGACCCGGGATCATTCCTACAAGATGCCCCGGAAGGCCCGCAGGAAGGCCCTCTTCGCCGCGTTGAGCGATCGCGCCTCGGAGGGCAATGTCCTGGTCATCGAAGACCTCAGCATGGACGAGCCCAAGACCAAGGCCTTCACCGGCGTTCTCGGCGAGATGGGCGTGTCCGGCAGCAAGGTCCTGCTGGTCATGGACGACTACGACATCAACATCAGCAAGTCCGCCCGCAACGTGCGCGACCTCGACTTCATCGTCGGCCGCGAACTGAACGCCTACCAGGTGCTCTGGGCCGACAAGATCGTGATGACCTCCTCCGCGCTGGAGCAGGTCAAGGAGGTGTTCGGATCGTGAGCGACCTGCACCAGACCATCCGCCGCATTCTGCAGACCGAGCGCACGAGCGCGCTCATGGCGGAGAACAAGTACGTCTTCGAGGTGGACCGCAAGGCCGACAAGCCGCAGATCAAGCGCGCCGTCGAGACCATGTTCAAGGTCACCGTGGAAGACGTCCGGACCATGAACGTCCGGGGCAAGATCAAGACCATGGGCCGCTTCAGCGGTAAGCGCCCCGACTGGAAGAAAGCCGTCGTCACGCTGGCCGAAGGCAACAGCATCGACATCGTCGGTGAGCTCTAGGGAGAACCGTCATGGGTATCAAGAAGTTCAAGCCGAAGACACCGACCCTGCGTTACCGCACGGTTTCGGACTTCGCTGAGATCACGACGAACAAGCCCGAGAAGTCCCTCATGGAGCCCCTCAAGAAGAGCGGCGGCCGCAACAACAAGGGACGGATCACCATGCGTCGTCGCGGCGGTGGCCACAAGCGCCAGTACCGTCGCATCGATTTCAAGCGCCACGACAAGGCGGGGATCCCCTCGACGGTCAAGACCATCGAGTACGATCCGAACCGCTCGGCGCGCATCGCCCTGCTGCTCTATGCCGACGGCGAGAAGCGCTACATCATCGCGCCCAACGGCCTGAAGGTGGGCGACAGCCTGCTGGCCGGACCCGAGGCCGAGATCCGCACCGGCAACGCGCTGCCCCTTCGGAGCATCCCCACGGGTAGCCTGGTGCACAACATCGAGCTTCGCATCGGCAAGGGCGGACAGATGGCCCGCGGCGCCGGCGCCTACGCCCAGCTCATGGCGAAGGACGGCGAATACGCCCACATGCGCCTGCCCAGCGGCGAGGTGCGCCTGGTGCACCAGAACTGCTACGCGACTCTGGGACAGGTGGGCAATCTGGATCACGAAAACGTGGTGTCCGGCAAGGCCGGCCGCTCGCGCTGGCTGGGCAAGCGTCCCAAGGTGCGCGGCGTCGCCATGAACCCGGTGGACCACCCCATGGGCGGCGGAGAAGGCAAGACCTCGGGCGGCGGGCATCCCGTCTCTCCCTGGGGACAGCCGTCCAAGGGCTTCAGGACTCGCAGAAACAAGGCCACGGACAAGTTCATCGTCCGCCGCCGCTACGGCAAGTAAACGAGGAGGAAGGGACTTTGGCACGTTCCCTCAAGAAGGGCCCCTTCATTGACGAGCGCCTTCTGGGCAAGCTCGAGAAGATGAACGAGTCGGGAGACAAGACCGTCATCAAGACCTGGGCGCGTCGGAGCGCGATCTCTCCGGAGTTCGTGGGACACACCGTCGCGATCCACAACGGCAACAAGTTCATCCCCGTCTACGTGACCGAGAACATGGTGGGTCACAAGCTGGGTGAGTTCGCGCCGACCCGGACCTTCCGGGGTCACAGGAAAAAGGACTAAAGAGCGGGCCGGGCGCGCGTAATCGCTCGCCGGCTCTTGGAGGTTTGTCATGGCTGGAAAGGCCAGCGCCACATTCATTCGCATCTCGCCGAGCAAGGCGCGCCAGGTCATCAACCTGGTTCGTGGACGGAACGTGAGCGAGTCCATGGAGATGCTGAAGCACATGAACAAGAAGGCCGCGCAGCCGGTTTACAAACTGCTGCAGTCGGCTGCCGCCAACGCCCTGCACCTGTCCGACGAGGAGAATCCCGTCGACGTGGACAGCCTGGTGGTCAAGGAAATCTACGCGAACGAGGGTCCGACCATGAAGCGGATCCGCCCTCGCGCCCAGGGACGCGCTTTTCGCATCCGTAAGCGGACGACCCACATCCACGTGGTAGTCGCCGAATAAGGAGGACCGTTTTGGGTCAGAAGACTCATCCCACAGGCTTTAGGCTCGGAATCATCAAGACGTGGAACTCCCGCTGGTTCGGCGGGAAGAAGTACGCGGACTGGCTGAACGAGGACATCACCATCCGTCGCTTCATCAACCGCCGTCTTTCCAGGGCCGGCATCGCCCGCGTGGCCATCGAGCGCCAGAAGGGCAAGGTCACGGTGAACATCCACACGGCCCGGCCGGGCATCGTCATCGGCCGCAAGGGCGCCGAGGTGGATCTGCTCCGCGATCAGCTCAAGCATCTGACGGGCAAGCAGGTCTTCCTGAACATCAAGGAAGTGAAGCGCCCCGAACTGAACGCCAAGCTGGTGGCCGAGCACATCGCCGACCAGCTCGTGGGACGCGTCAGCTTCAAGCGCGCCATGAAGAAGGCCCTGACCTCCGCCATGCGCATGGGCGCCAAGGGCATCAAGGTGCAGTGCTCCGGCCGCCTGAACGGCGCCGAGATCGCCCGCACCGAGCTCTACCGCGAGGGCGAGGTTCCCCTCCACACCCTGCGCGCCGACATCGATTACAACACCGCCACGGCCATCACCACTTTCGGCACGGTGGGCGTGAAGGTGTGGATCAATCACGGGGAGATCTTCCCCAAGGAGTTCAAGAAGGAGCTCCGGAGCCAGGTTCAGGAGGCCATCTAAGTCATGTTGATGCCCAAGCGAGTCAAGCACCGCAAGGTCCAGAAGGGTAAGAGGCGCGGCTTCGCCTATCGTGGCTCCACGATCTCCTTCGGACAGTATGGCCTCCAGGCCCAGGAAGTCTGCTGGGTGACCAGCCGTCAGATCGAGGCCGCGCGTGTGGCCATCACGCGTCACGTGAAGCGTGGCGGAAAGCTGTGGATCCGCATCTTTCCGGACAAGCCCATCACCATCAAGCCCGCCGAGACCCGCATGGGTAAGGGTAAGGGCAACCCCGAGTACTGGGTCGCCGTGGTGAAGCCGGGCCGGATCATGTTCGAGCTGGAAGGGGTGGATGAACATACCGCCCGCGAGGCCATGCGCAGGGGCGCCGCCAAACTTCCGGCCAAAGTCAAGTTCGTTACCCGCTAGGGGGAAGTCATGAAGGTCAATGAGCTGAGGGATCTCAATCTCCAGGAACTCCGGGAGAAGGAAAACGAGCTGAAGGAGGAGCTCTTCAACCTGAAGATGCGCCATTCGCTCAACCAGCTCGATAATCCCATCCAGATCCGGAACCTTCGCCGCGATTTGGCCAGGGTTAAGACCCTGATCGAAGAAAACCAGGCCAAGCTGAGCTAGGCCGGGCGAGGACAGGAGAAGATCATGGAAGAGAAGAGCCGGAACCTGAGGAAATCCCTCCTGGGTACCGTCGTCAGCGACAAGATGGACAAGAGCGTCGTGGTGGCCGTCGAGCGCCGCGTTCCCCATCCTCGCTACAAGCGCTACTACAAGCGGACGACCCGCGTGGTGGCCCACGATGCGGAGAACAGCTGCAGAACGGGCGACCAGGTTCGCGTCATGTCCACGCGCCCCTTGAGCAAGACCAAGCGTTGGCGCGTTTCCGAGATCGTCAAGCGAGCCGAATAGGGGGAGAGACCGATGATTCAGCAGGAAAGCATGGTCGTCATCGCGGACAACTCCGGAGCCAAGAAGGCCCAGTGCATCAAGGTACTCGGCGGCTCCCGCAGGAAGTACGCGTCCGTGGGCGACGTCATCACCGTCGCCGTGAAACAGGCCCTCCCCAATGGCACCGTGAAGAAGGGCCAGGTCGCCAGGGCGGTCGTGGTGAGAACGCGGAAAGAGGTCCGTCGTCGCGACGGAAGCTACATCCGCTTCGACCAGAACGCCGCGGTGATCATCAACCAGACCAACGAGCCGGTGGGCACCCGTATTTTCGGACCCGTGGCGCGCGAGCTTCGTGAGAAGAGATTCATGAAGATCGTGTCGCTCGCCCCGGAAGTCCTCTAGGGGGAAGAGCTTTGAAGATCGCGAAGAACGACACAGTCGAGGTGATCAGCGGAGCCCACAAGGGCCGCAAGGGCAAGGTGCTTAAGGTACTGCCCGAAGTGAACCGCGTGGTCATCGAAGGCGTGAACCTGCAGAAGCGGCACACCAAGCCGCGCAGTCAGCAGGATCCGGGCGGGATCATCGAGAAGGAAGGTCCCATCCACGCCTCCAACGTGAAGTTGATTGAACAGGGCAGCAGAGGCTAGGTAGCCGACCCGGTCCCCCGCCAGAGGGGCCCGGACAGGACGGCTCGAGGAAAGGAAATCCATGGCCAGGCTGAAAGAGTACTACAAGGAAAACGTGGCGCCGGCGATGAACGAGAAGTTCAAGTACGCCAATCCCAATCAGATCCCGAAGATGGTGAAGATTGTGGTGAACATGGGCGTCGGAGAAGGATCGCGCGACGGCAACCTCATCGAGGCCGCGCGTAAGGACATGGCCGCCATCACCGGCCAGGCGCCGAAGATCACCAAGGCCCGCAAATCCGTCGCGAATTTCAAGCTTCGCGAGGGCATGGACGTGGGCAGCAAGGTGACCCTGCGCGGCGAGATGATGTGGGAGTTCATGGATCGCTTGGTGAACGTGGCCCTGCCGCGTATCCGTGACTTCCGCGGCGTGTCCGAGAAGGGCTTCGACGGCCGGGGTAACTACAACCTGGGCGTCAAAGAGCAGATCATCTTTCCGGAGATCGATTACGACAAGATCGCCCGGATCATGGGTATGGATATCAGCATCGTAACCACAGCCGAAACGGACGAGGAGGCCGCCGAAATGCTCCGCCTTCTCAACATGCCTTTCCGGCGCAGCAACTGACCAGCGAGAGGTAATCGTGGCCAAGAAATGTCTCATCGCCAAGCAGAAGCGCAAGCCGAAGTTCGGTGTGCGTGAGTACTCCCGGTGCCGCCGTTGCGGACGTCCCCGGGCTTACATGCGCCAGTTTGGTATTTGCAGGATTTGCTTCCGTGAGTTGGCACTTAAAGGCGAGATACCCGGCGTGGTGAAGGCCAGCTGGTAGATTCAAGACTTTGGATCGACACAAGGGGTAGGAACACATGTCGATGACCGATCCCATTGCGGACTTCTTGACGAGAATAAGGAACGCGACCCGTGCCAAGCACAGCCGGGTCGAAATCCCGGCTTCCCGGGTGAAGGGCGAGATCGCGAAGATCCTCCTGCACCAGGGCTACGTCAAGGACGTCAAGCTCGTGGACGACTCGAAGCAGGGACTGCTTCGGGTGTACCTGAAGTATGACAAGGAAAACACCCCCGCCATCGAGGGCTTGAAGCGAGTCAGCAAGCCTGGCCGGCGAGTCTACGTGAAGCGCGAGGAGATTCCCCGCGTCATGGGCGGCTACGGTATTGCCGTCCTCTCGACGAGCAGGGGAATCCTCACCGGAACGGATGCCCGCAAAGAGGGCGTTGGCGGAGAGTTCCTCTGCCAGATCTGGTAGGGGGGAGGAGAGAGATGTCTAGAATCGGACTGAAACCGATCCCCATCCCCTCCGGCGTGACCGTGGATATCGGCGACGATTCCCTGGTCTCGGTGAAGGGTCCCAAGGGAGAGCTGAGCCGCAAGGTGAACACCGAGATGGCGCTCAAGCTCGAAGACGGTGAACTCAACGTGGCCCGGCCCACCGAGAGCAAGTATCACAAGGCTCAGCATGGCCTGACCCGCACGCTCATCGCCAACATGGTGCTTGGCGTGTCGGAGGGCTTCATGAAGGAGCTGGTGATCGAGGGCGTGGGCTACCGCGCCGAGCTCAAGGGCAAGAACCTCGAGATGGCCCTCGGCTTCTCGCACCCCGTGGTGGTGGAGCCCTTCGAGGGCGTCACCTTCGAGGTGCCTTCTCCCACCGAGATCAAGATTCTCGGTTTCGACAAGGAGAAGGTGGGACAGATGGCCGCGAACATCCGCGGTTGGCGTCCGCCGGAGCCTTACAAGGGCAAGGGCATTCGCTACAAGGGCGAGCACATCATCCGCAAGGCCGGTAAGGCCTCTGCGAAGGAGGGAGCGTAAACCATGTCGATCAAGCCCTTCGATCGCAAAGGACAGCGCATCAAGCGCCATCGCAGGATCCGCAAGCACATCGGCGGAAGCGCCGAGCGTCCGCGCCTCGCCGTGTATCGCAGCCTGACCAATATCTACGCGCAGGTGATCGACGATCGATCCCGCGTGACCATGGCCAGCGCCAACAGCCTGAAGCTGACGGTGGAGCCCGGCGAGGGCGAGACCCGCAAGGTTGCTCAGGCCCGCGCGGTGGGCAGGGCCATCGCCGAGGCTGCGCTCGCCAAGGGAATCAAGGAAGTGGCGTTCGACCGGGGCGGCTTCCTCTATCACGGCCGGGTGAAGGCCCTGGCCGAGGCCGCCCGCGAAGCGGGACTGGAATTCTAGGTACCTAAGGGGGACCGAACGTGTTCAGAGACAATGACAGGGGCGGGCAGCGCGGACCAGCAGGACCCGGAGGCCAGCGCGGGCCGGGAGGAGGCCGCGACCGTGATCGCCGCGATCGTCGCGACCGCCGCCGCGAGCAGGAAGAGGAACGCTCGAACCTGATCGAAAATGTCGTCGCCATCAACCGCGTGTCGAAGACCGTGAAGGGCGGCAAGAACTTCAGCTTCACCGCTCTGGTCGCCGTGGGCGACGGGAACGGCAAGGTGGGCACGGGCCTGGGCAAGGCGCGGGAAATCGCCGATGCCATCCGCAAGGGCACCGAAGCCGCCCGGCGGAACATGGTGGACGTCAACCGCTTCCAGAACCGGACCATTCCCTACCAGGTCACCGGTCGCTGGGGTGCGGGTCGCGTGCTGCTGAAGCCCGCAGCGCCCGGTACCGGCGTTATCGCCGGCGGGCCGGTGCGTGCGGTCCTCGAGGCGGCGGGCATCTCGGACATCCTGACCAAGTCCCTGGGGACCAACAACCCGCACAACATGGTCCGCGCGACCATGGAGGGACTGACGCGGATCAAGACCTCGAGCCAGGTGGCCAAGCGCCGCGGCCTGTCGGTCCGCAAGATGTACGGCCTGAACGAGGAGGCTTAGGCCATGGCCAAGAAGCTCAAGATCACACAGACCCGGTCCCTGATCGGGAACAAGGTCAAGGCCAAGAGGACCATCGAGGCCCTCGGCCTCAAGCGTATGCACCACACCGTGGTTCACGAGGATACCCCCCAGATCCGGGGCATGGCTTTCGTGGTAAAGCACATGGTTCGGGTCGAGGAAGTGGAGGAGTAGCTCCATGAAGCTTAACGAACTCAAGCCCGCCCCCGGCGCGACGCAGAAGAGGAAGCGCCTCGGACGTGGGCCCGGCAGCGGCCTCGGAAAGACCTCGGGTCGCGGCCACAAGGGATACGGATCCCGCTCCGGCTCGAAGAAGCGCGCCTGGTTCGAGGGCGGTCAGATGCCCATCCAGCGCCGTGTGCCCAAGCGCGGGTTCACGAACATCTTCAAGGTCGAGTTCCAGATCGTCAACGTCGGCCAGTTGGACAAGCTGCCCGAGGGCGTCGAGGAGATCACTCCCGACGTGCTCTTCGAGAACGGTCTCGTGGGCAAGCGCAACCGGCCGGTGAAACTGCTGGGCGAGGGCACGGTCAGCCGCGCCTTCAAAATCCAGGTCGAGAAGTGCAGCGGGAAGGCCCGCGAGCTCGTCGAGGCCGCCGGCGGCTCGGTGGAGTCCGTCGCCTAGGGAATCTCTTGCGGCTGAGGCCGCGGAAAGTGGAGAAATAGGGTGATCAGCAGTTTCCAGAGCATGTTCAAGATTCCCGACCTGCGTCGGCGCCTCGGTTTCACGGCGTTGATGCTGATCGTGTATCGCTTGGGCGGCCACGTGACGCTGCCCGGCGTGAATCGGCTTGCCATTTTGGAGTTCTTCCAGAACCAGGGCGGCGGAGTGCTGCAGCTCTACGACCTGTTCGCCGGAGGAAACCTCAGTAAGGCGACCATCTTCGCCCTGGGCATCATGCCCTACATCAGCGCCTCGATTATCATGCAGCTTCTCCAGGCTGTGATTCCGTATTTCGAGAAGCTGTCGAAGGAAGGCGACGAGGGTCGAAAGAAGATAACCCAGTTCACCCGCTACGGCACGGTGCTGCTGGCGGCCATGCAGGGTATCGGCGTGAGCTTCTTCCTCGAGTCCATGGGACCCGAGGTCGTGGCGAGCCCCGGACTGCCCTTCAAGCTGCTCACGATCCTCACCCTGACCACGGGAACCATCTTCGTCATGTGGTTGGGTGAGCAGATCACCGAGCGGGGAATCGGAAACGGGATCAGCCTGATCATCACCATCGGCATCATCGCCCGCTATCCGACCGACCTGTTCAACACGATCAAGGCCCTGCAGACCAAGCAGATGAGCTACATGGGCGGCCTGGTGATGCTGGCCATGATGATCCTGGTGATCGCGGGCATCATCTTCATGACCCAGGGGCAGCGCCGCATTCCGGTGCAGTATCCCAAGCGGGTCGTGGGGCGAAAGGTCTACGGCGGACAGAACACGCACATTCCGTTGAAGGTGAACACGGCGGGCGTGATTCCCATCATCTTCGCCCAGGCATTCGTGATGTTCCCGGCGACGATCTCGGCCTTCTTCCAGGGCAACGCGTTCATGGACGCCATTACACGGCTCCTATCGCCCGGGCAGACGGTCTACGTGGTCGTCTATTCGCTCATCATCATCTTCTTCGCCTACTTCTACACGGCCATCGTGCTCAACCCGGTGGACATGGCGGAGAACATGAAGAAATTCGGCGGATTCATTCCCGGCATCCGCCCCGGCAAGAACACGGCGAACTACATCGATAAGTCCTTGAGCCGCATTACCTTACCGGGCGCGATCTTCCTGGCCTTCATCGCCGTGCTGCCGGACATCCTCATCGCGAAGTTCCGCGTGCCCTTCTACTTCGGCGGCACGGGACTGCTCATCGTGGTGGGCGTGGTACTGGACACTCTGCAGCAGATCGAAAGCCACCTCTTCATGCGCCACTACGACGGCTTCATGAAAAAGGGCAAGCTGAGAGGGCGGAGGTAACCGTGAACCTGGTCTTTCTGGGTGCTCCCGGTTCAGGCAAGGGAACGCAGGCCGCCAAGATCAAGGATCGCTATCAGCTGGCGCACATCTCCACGGGGGACATCCTCCGCGCCGAGATCGCCGCGGGAAGCGACCTGGGCAAGGCCGCGAGCAAGATCATGGAGTCCGGCGGACTCGTGAGCGACGAAATCATCCTGGGGATGATGGATCAGCGCCTCCGCCAGGACGACTGCGCCAAGGGTTGGATCCTCGACGGATTCCCCCGCACGGTGGCGCAGGCCGAAGGCCTGGAAGGCCTTCTGGAAGGCATGGAGGGTGAGCTGGATCTGGGTGTGCTCATCCAGGTGGACGCCGAGGAAGTCGTGAAGCGCCTCAGCTCGCGTCGCACCTGCAAGGATTGCGGCGCCATCCTCAGCCCGGCCGAGCTGGGCGAGGACATCTCCGAGGAAGGCGAGTGCCCCAAGTGTGGCGGCGCCTACTTCCTGCGGGACGACGACCGCCCCGAGACCATCCGGCGTCGGCTGGAGGTCTTCGAGAAGGAAACGGCCCCGGTCATCGGCTTCTTCCGCGATCGGGACAAGCTGGTGGAAATCGACGGATCGCAGGCGCCCGACACGGTGACCGACGCGATCTTCTCGATCCTGCGCGATCAGTTCGGCGAGAAGCAGTCGGCGTGATCACGCTCAAGACCGAGGGACAGATCGACAAGATGGCCGCCGCGGGGACGATTCTCCGCAGGGCCCTGGACGCCGCCGGCGAAGCCGTTCGGCCCGGAGCGTCCACGAAGGATTTGGACGAGATCATCAGGGAAACCATAGAGCGCGAGAGCGCCCGGCCCGCCTTCAAGGGCTACATGGGTTTCCCGGCCAACAGCTGCATCTCCGTGAATGACGAGGTGGTGCACGGCATCCCCAACGGGCGCGTCCTGGATGAGGGCGACCTGGTGAGCATCGACGTGGGTGTCGAGAAAGATGGCTGGATGGCCGACTCCGCCGTGACCTTCAAGGTCGGGGCGGTGAGCGAAGAGGCGGCCCGGCTCATGGACGTCACGCTTCGAAGCCTGGAGAAGGGCATCGAGCAGTGCGTTCCCGGGAAGCACCTGAGCGACATTTCGAACGCCATCCAGGTGCACGTGGAAGCCCACGGCTTCTCCGTGGTGAAGGACCTGGTTGGACACGGGATCGGCTCGAAGCTGCACGAAGAGCCGCAGATCCCCAACTTCGGACCTCCCGGACGGGGGCCCGTGCTCAAGGCCGGAATGGTCTTCGCCATCGAGCCGATGGTGAACGCCGGCGGCGAGAAGGTGAAGACTCTCGAAGACGAGTGGACCGTCGTCACAGCCGACGGGAAGCTGTCCGCCCACTTCGAGCACACGGTCGCGGTAACGGAGCAGGGACCTAGAATCCTGACGCTCCTGGACTGACGGTCGGGAGGAGAATGGCAAAGCAAGGAGCCATATCGGTAGAGGGAACCGTGGTTGAGGCCCTGTCCAACGCCATGTTTCGCGTTGAGCTGGAGAACAACCACACGGTGCTGGCCCACGTGGCCGGCAAGATGAGGATGCACCTGATTCGCATCCTGCCCGGAGACAAGGTCACGGTGGAACTATCACCCTATGACCTGACCCGGGGCAGAATCGTCTACCGCTACAAGTAGAGTAACCGGGTCCGCCCGGACCGCTAATGAGAGGTAATGATGAAAGTCCGAGCCTCGGTCAAACCGATGTGTGATCACTGCAAGGTGATCCGGCGCAACGGAGTTGTGCGGGTCATTTGCAAAAAGAATCCCCGGCACAAGCAGCGCCAGGGTTGATGGACCTCTAGGAGGATAGGTTTTGGCTCGAATTCAAGGCGTAGACCTTCCGGCCAACAAGCGCATCGTCGTGGCGTTGACCTACATCTTCGGCGTCGGCCGGACCACCAGCGAGAAGATCCTGGGGGCCACCGGCATCGATGAGAGCATCCGCGTGAAGGATCTCACCGAGGAGCAGAACGCTCTGCTTCGCGATGAGCTCAACAAGGCGGAGTACAAGACGGAAGGTACACTTCGCACCGAAACGTCCATGAACATCAAGCGTCTCATGGACATCGGCTGCTATCGCGGCCTCCGCCACCGCAAAGGGCTGCCCTGCAGGGGACAGCGAACCAAGACGAACGCCCGCACGCGGAAGGGCCCCAAGGCCCGTCCCGGCGGAAAGAAGAAGTAGAACCCCGATTTCAGGGTTTAGGGCTTCGGCCTGCTTGAAATTCTGAGGAGGAACATGGCTGGTCCAAGAAGGACGACGAGAAAAAAGTCGAAGAAGATGGACTCGGTGGGCGTGGTGCACATCAAGTCCAGCTTTAATAACACGATCATCACGGTCACGAACACCCAGGGCGAGGTCTTCGCCTGGGGCAGCGCCGGCACGGCGGGATACAAGGGCAGCCGTAAGAGCACGCCCTTCGCCGCGCAGATCGCCGCCGAGAAGGTCGTTCGCGACGCAATGAACGCGGGCCTGCGCCGCTGCGAGATCCACCTGAAGGGTCCCGGCCCGGGCCGCGAAGCCGCGATTCGGTCCATCCATGCCACGGGCATCGAAGTGTCCGGCATCAAGGACAAGACCAGCGTTCCCCATAACGGATGCCGTCCCACCAAGCGGCGCCGCAACTAGGTATATCAGGAGGTTTAGGCCAAATGGCCCGATACACCGACGCGAAATGCAAGCTCTGCCGGCGCGAGGGGGACAAGCTCTTCCTGAAGGGCGAGCGCTGCTTCAGCGATCGCTGCGCCATCGAGAAGCGACCCTATCCTCCCGGACAGCACGGACGCGGACGCCGCCGCAAGGCCTCCGAGTTCGGACTCCAGCTCCGTGAGAAGCAGAAGCTCCGCCGCATCTACGGCGTGCTCGAGAAGCCCTTCCGCAACTACTTCGCGGAGGCCGCTCGCCGCACGGGCGTGACCGGCACCAACCTGCTGCAGCTCCTCGAGGGCCGCCTGGACAACATGGTCTACCGCATGGGCTTCGCGCCCAGCCGCAACGCGGCGCGCCAGCTTGTTGCCCATCGCCACTTCGAAGTGAACGGCCGCATCGTCAACGTGCCCAGCTTCCAGGTGAAGCCCGGCGACGTGGTGACCCTGCGGGACAAGAGTCGTAAGAATCCCTTCATCGTCGACTCGCTGAAGAGCGCGACCGGCCGCGGCCGCGTCAGCTACATCAGCACCGACGACGCGAAGTTCGAGGGCTCCTACATCAGCGTTCCCGAGCGGGCCGAGATCCCGACCATGGTTCAGGAGCAGCTGATCGTCGAGCTCTACTCGAAGTAAGCCTGACAGGACTAGACTGAGAGGGAGGAATTCCGCATATGAAGTGGAAGAACGTTCTGATGCCGAAGACCGTAGAGGTCCAGAAGGAAGACGAGAGCCAGTACTTCACTCGCTTCGTCGTCGAGCCTCTGGAGCGCGGTTTCGGTCAGACGCTGGGCACGTCCCTGCGTCGCACCCTGCTCAGCAGCCTGCAGGGAGCTGCCGTCACGGCTGTGAAGTTCGAGGACGCCCTGCACGAGTTCACCAATATCCCGGGTGTGCTCGAGGACGTCACCGACGTGGTGCTGAATCTCAAGGCTCTGGTGGTCCGGCTGCACGCCGACCACTGGCACAAGCTCTACCTCGAGGCCAAGGGTCCCGGACCGGTCACGGCCGCGGACATCACCCAGGATCCCGCGGTGGAGATCGTCAACAAGGACCAGGTGATCTGCCACCTCAACGAGGGCGCGACCATCAAGGCCGAGGTCCTCATCGGCGACGGCCGCGGTTTCGTGCTCGCCGAGAACCACGAGCTGCCCGACAGCAGCATCGGCGTGGTGCCGGTGGACAGCATCTTCTGCCCGGTGACCAAGGTGAACTTCCGCGTGGAGGACACCCGAGTCGGCCAGCGCACGGACTACGATCGCCTCATCCTCGAGATCGAGACCAACGGCGCCATCACGCCGGAAGAGGCCCTGGGCTTCGCGTCGAAGATCGTGAAGGATCACCTCTACCTCTTCATCAACTTCGACGAGGAACCCCTCGACGAGGCCGACGAGGAAGTGGACGAGGAGATCGAGCGCCTGCGCGACACCCTGGACCGCAGCGTGGACGAGCTGGAGCTCAGCGTGCGCAGCGCCAACTGCCTGAAGGCCGCGAACATCCGCAGCATCGGCGAGCTGGTGATCAAGAGCGAGAACGAGATGCTCCAGTACCGGAACTTCGGTCGCAAGAGCCTCAAGGAAATCACCGAGATCCTCGAAGGGATGGGCCTGCACTGGGGCATGGACCTCAGCGCCGTCCTTTCGGGCTCGGAAGAGACTGAGAAACCCATGGAGATCGAGGGCGTCACCAGCTAGACGCCGACGACGAAGAGAGTGCAATCATGCGACATCGAGTCAGCGGAAATCGTTTGAATCGCGGCAAGGCCGCCCGGCGCGCAATGCTCCGGAACATGGTGACGAGCCTGCTCGCGGGCGAGCGCATCACCACCACGGAGACCCGCGCCAAGGAAGCCCGTCGTTTCACCGACCGGATGATCACCTTCGCCAAGAAGGGCGATCTGGGTTCGCGCCGTCAGGCCGCGCGCTTCATCAACGATCCGAAGGTGCTGCAGAAGCTCTTCGCCGAGATCGGTCCCCGTTACGCCGAGCGCAACGGCGGCTACACGCGGATCATGAAGCTGGGCACCCGCCGCAAGGGCGACGACGCGCCTCAGGCCATTCTCGAGCTGGTGGAGGCGGACTTCACGCCCAAGCCCAGCCGCGAGAAGAAGCCCCTGGAGGCCCGCATCGGCGGCGCCCCCAAGATGGCTGCCACCGAACCGGAAGCCGAAGCGCCGGAAGCTGAAGACGAAGCCGTCGAGGCCGAAGCGGATGCTCCCGAAGCCGCCGAGGAAGAAGAGAAGACCGAATAAACGGACCCCCTTAACCGTTTTGAAACCGTCCTCCGGGGCGGTTTTTTTGTGTCATCTCGGGTGGAATTACATAGATTGAGGGAGTGACGTTCACCCCGCGAAGGGAGCCCACTTGCTCGACTTCCTCCTCGAAGTGCCCCGCGAGTTCTGGTACCTCATGGAAGAGATGGCCATCTATCTGATCCTTGGCTTCGCCGTGGCTGGAGCCCTTTCGGCCTTCATTTCCCCGCAGATCATCGAGCGGCACCTGGGCGGACGCGGCCAGGGGCCCATCTGGAAGGCCACGCTCTTCGGCATTCCCCTGCCGCTGTGCTCCTGCGGGGTGATTCCCGTGGCGGCCTCCCTGCGCCAGCACGGCGCCAGCCGGGGTTCGACCACGAGCTTCCTGCTCTCGACGCCCCAGACCGGCGTGGACAGCATCATGGTCACCTGGGGACTCCTGGGCCCCATCTTCGCCATCTTCCGACCCCTGGCCGCCCTTGTCACCGGCGTGCTGGGAGGGACCACCGTCTCGGCCCTGGAGACCGATCCCAACGGAGAGACAGTAAAGGCCGAGGCCGATTGCGACGACGGCTGCGGCGAGATGCCCACGGAAGGCAATCGGTGGCTGAACGCTCTGGTCTACGGCTTCATCACCCTGCCCCGGGACATCGCCAAGGCCCTCATCGTGGGCATGGTGGTGGCCGCCGTGATCAGCGCCGCCATCCCGGCCAACTACTTCGCCGATTCCCTGGGCTCGGGCTTCCTGGGGCTCATCGTCATGATGCTGGTGGGCATTCCCATCTACGTCTGCGCCACGGGCTCGGTGCCCCTGGCCCTGGCCATGATCCACATGGGCATCTCGCCCGGCGCGGCACTGGTCTTCCTGATCACCGGGCCGGCCACCAACACGGCCACCCTAGCCACGGTCTGGAAGATCCTCGGCAAGCGCTCGGCCATCGTCTATCTGCTGGTGGTGGCGGTGTTCGCAATTCTCTCGGGACTGCTTCTGGATTTCCTCTTCACTCAGAACTGGGTGCAGGCCGAGTGGATGCCCGCCATGGGCCATCACCACGAGACCGTGCCCGGCTGGTTCAAGACCGGCGGCGCCTGGGCCCTGGTCTTCATGATGATGCTGGCCCTGCTCTGGCCGAGGATCACGAAATCCGACATGAAGGAGACGATCATGGAAAACGCCGTTACCCTCAAGGTCGACGGAATGACCTGCGAACACTGCGCGGGTAGCGTGAAGCGCGCAGTGAGCGAGAGCCAGGGCGTGAAGGAAGTCGAGATCGACCTGCAGGGAGGCGAGGCGCGTTTCCGCGGCGATGGCTACGACCTGGCTCAGATCCGAGGCGCCATCGAGGCCCTGGGATACACGGTGGGCGACTAGACATTCGTCCCTCGACTGACTAGATTCGTGGGCGAAAACCGACCGTGAGGAGGATCCGATGCTGAGTCCCAAGCTCGAAGAAGCACTGAACAAGCAGCTCAACGCGGAGATGTACTCGTCCTATCTCTACCTGGCCATGTCGGCCTATCTCTACTCCGCGGATGTGGACGGCCTGGCCCACTGGATGTACGTGCAGTCCCAGGAAGAGATGGCCCACACCATGAAGTTCTTCAACTTCATCAACGACCGCGACGGCCGCGTGGTGCTCGACGAACTGCCCGCCCCGCCTAGCGAGTGGAGCAGCGTGCTCGAGGTCTTCGAGGAGACTCTCAAGCACGAGCAGGAAGTCACCGCACTCATCAATTCCCTTGCCGACCTGGCCGACGCCGAGAACGACCGCGCGGCGAAGGTCTTCCTGCAGTGGTTCGTGAGCGAGCAGGTGGAGGAGGAAGCCACGGCCAAGAGCATCATCCAGAAGCTCAAGATGGTGGGCGACTCCGGCAGCGGTCTCTACATGATCGACAAGGAGCTGGGCGCGCGGGCGGCCATCGACATCAACGCCGTCATGGCGGAAGAGTAAAGCTAACTCGCTGAATAGCAAGCAATTGGGCCAAAAGCCAGGCGCTTTTGGCCCTTTTGCTTTGCCGCCAAATGCATTTCTACTTTACATTTGGCCGGCTCATTGCTAAGTACAGTGTATGAAAAGACGCAGTCAATGGGTCGAACGAATCCACGCCCTTTGGGAGAAGCGAAGCATCGTCTGGCTCTCCGGCGCTCGCCGGGTGGGAAAGACCACACTGTGCAAGCAGATTTCCGAGGCGATCTACTTCAACTGCGATCTCCCCTCAACTCAGAGGCGATTGGAGGATCCCGAGTTCTTCCTCTCGAGCCAGCCGGGTGGCAGGCCCGTGATCCTCGATGAGGTTCATCGGATCGCGGATCCGAGCTCGGTTCTGAAAATCGCTGCCGATGAGTTCCCGCACTTGAAGGTACTGGCCACGGGCTCGTCGACCTTGCAGGCGACGAGTAAATTCCGCGACAGCCTCAGCGGCCGCAAGCATACGGTTCAGTTGACCCCGGTGCTTTGGAGAGAGTGCCAGGGCGAGTTCGGACCGCCTGATTTCGACAAGCGGCTCCTCCACGGCGGTTTTCCTGAATTGCTGCTCGCGGACGCTCCCGACCCAAGCTTCTTCGAAGAATGGATGGACAGTTTCTTTGCGAGAGACATCCAGGAGCTGTTCAGTGTGCGTAACCGAAGTGGTTTTCTAAAGCTCCTGCGCCTGGTCTGTCACCGCAGTGGGGGGCAGCTCGAGATCAGCGATCTCGCCAAGGAAAGCGGCTTGAGTCGTCAAACTGTGATGGCTCATCTGGAGGCGATGGAAATCGCGCACGCGCTGACCCGCGTGCCGCCATTCCATGGCGGCGGGCATCGCGAGATAATCCGTCAACCCAAGGTCTATGCCTTCGATACGGGTTTGGTCGCTCATGTCCGGGGATGGGAGTCTCTGCGGGATGGGGACAGGGGGCAGCTCTGGGAGCATCTGGTGCTGGACGAGCTGCGCGTATCGCGTCCTGGTCAAGCCATCCACTATTGGAGGGACAAGAGTCAGCGAGAGATCGACTTCGTGGTCAAGGCCAAGGGAAAGGCCGTCGACGCGATTGAGGTGAAGGTCAATCCCGATGCATTCGATGCGAGAGCGCTCTCCGTTTTCCGGGAGGCATATCCCGAGGGTGAGAACCTGCTAGTCTGCCCCAACGTGAGGAAACCCTACGACTTGCGCAAATCAGGTATGACGATTCGCGTCATGAGCAGCCAGCACCTTTGAACTGCTCTCAGCCTTCAAAGCGATAGCCTACTCCATGCACCGTCTTGATTAGAGTCGGGTTCTTCGGATCCAACTCGATTCGCTTCCTTAACTGGGAAATGTGCTGGTCCAAAGTACGGCTAGTGGGAATGTGGTCCAGGCCCCAGGCTATCCGGAACAATGTTACTCGATCGACGACCCGTCCTTGCTGATCATGAAGGATCTTGAGGATATCCATGTCACGCTGGCTGAGTTCGATACTCTGGCCATCTCGGTAGGCTCTCAGCTCGGCGGGAGCGACCTCAAGGGAGCCCATGTGGAAAGGCGCAGGGTCCTTGCCGAGAGAGGGGCCCAGGCGATAGCGTCGACTTACGGCCCGAACGCGGGCGATCACTTCCCGAAGTCCGAATGGCTTCACGATGAAATCATCGGCACCCAACTCCAGGCCAAGCACCTTGTCGATTTCCTCGGACTTTGCGCTGATGAAGATGACCGGAACATTTGAACCCTTCCTTCGAATTTCGCGGCAAACATCATAGCCATTCACACTCGGCATCATGATGTCCAGGCAGACCAGATCCGGCTTTTCCGTCTCGAAAAGCAGCAATGCTTCAGACCCGGTTGACGCGAGCAGAGTTTCGTAGCCTTCCTCCCGAAAGATTTTCGCCAGGGCGTTGCGGATGTTCATGTCGTCCTCGGCGATGAGTATTCTCATGGTCATTCTCCCAGATTCATATCAGGAGTGAACAGAGTCAGCTCGAACTTCGCCCCCATCTCGCTTGGCATCAGCTTCAGATCTCCTCCGTGCAGACGGGCCAAATCACGAGCGATGGAAAGTCCGATACCAGTCCCGGACACTCCCTCGACAAGGCTCGTGTTGATTCGGTAGAAGGGCTCGAACACTCGAGCTTTCTCACTGTCTGGAATGCCTGGGCCGCGATCCTCAACCGTAAGGGTCGTGACTCCATCACGCTGACGACTTGCAATCGCCAGCTGCTCACCTGAAGCGGCGTACTTTTCTACATTGCTGATCAGATTTCCCAGGACCTGCTCGAGTAAATCGGCATCCAGGGAGACATTTCCGATAGCCTGAAGATCAGTAAGAACCGCGATTCCTGAGGTCCTCAGGGCAGGTCGGAATTGTTCGAGTACCCCTTCGATCACACTGTCAATGCACCCCGCCCTTCGATGGAGAGTAAGCCTCTTTTCCCGCTGTCGGCCAAGACTGAGGACATTGCCAATGAGTCGGCTAAGCCTGCGACTTTCCGAAACGATAATACCAGCATATCCACGGGCCTGGGAATCGTCCTCGTCGATCCGGCGGTCTAGGAGTTCGGCGTAGAGGCGGATATTCGTGAGTGGGGTCTTCAGCTCATGGGAGACCTGATTGACGAAGCTGACTCGCCGGGCGGACTCACGTAGCTCGCGGGAGTTTTCCCGGTAAAGGAAGATGCCGAAGCCGACAAAGACCAGCGCAAGGGCCAAGGAACTCGCAATGATGGTCATCAGGACGCCTCGGCCAGCGATCGATCCGGCACCGTCGCTACGATAGAGCTCCAGGCTCCAAGCCGAAAGTGGTCGGGAGAGCTGGATTCGTGAGGCCGGCGAAGTATCCTCGGGTACCTCCAGTCGCCCCCATTGATAAATGATCTCACCTCTAGAGTTCAGCAGGCGGGTACGATCTAAGAGCCCGGTCGATAAATCTGACTCCGAACTTGTTTGCGTGACGGGCAATGCATTGATGATGTCAGAGACAAGCAATACAGTCTCGATCTCGGCTCCGAGGATTTGTCCTTCACTTGTATGTAGCCAAAAAAGTGTCCGGATATCCCTGCCCCAATACCAGGAGTACCACCCCTGAGGGACGGCGGATGCTTCTGTTCCAGGAAGGGCAACCAACTCTTTCCTAAGGATCAGTTCGCTTGCCCCATCTAGAAAGTCCAGCTCCGAGGAACTTGCATGTTCGCTGGGAAGGGGGTAGATGAGCTTGCCCTGAGGATCAAGCAGAAATGCCTGTCTGATACGAGCATGATTGCGGGACAGGTTCTTCAGGGTCATAGCGTTGACATCGGAAACAGATAATGCCTGGAGAAGCTCAGTTTCCCATCGAGAAGTAACCTGGACGATGCCATTGTCAACATCGCCCAGGTGTTCGAGGTGTAGATGCTCGAATCGCAACCTCGTCTGCTCTTGCTCATGATAGGCGAGCCTGATTCCCAGGATCGTGACGAGAATCGCGGGAAGGAGAATCAGTAGAGCAAGCAGAATAGAGAGCTTCGGTTTCATTCAGATTCCGATCGAGAATCGTGTCGTTCAGCCTAGTAAAGGGCTTTCACAGCGTTGAACTCCATTTCCTTGCGTTGGCGATCCCAGTTTGTGTCGTCCAAGTTCTGGGCGTCGATCTCCTGCTGCAGTGAGTATGCCTGGAGATCCTGGGAATTGAAACGAAGGGCGTTCTCGGCGAGGAAGTCTGCGTTCCTAAGAAGAAGCTCAAGCGCTTCGGCAATGCGTCCCTGGTCTCTAAGTAGCGAAGCCTGCATGTTCTGCTCCACCGCAAGGATCTTGACTACGTCGACCATTACACGCGAATTGATGTTCGCATCGACATCAGCTCTCGATAGAGTTGTTTCGATGCTCAGCTTACGATCTAGATGATCTCGCGAGCGAGTAAGAAGGTTGTCATAGTCTACGTCAATGGCGGCAATCTCGACATCCGGATCCCGAAGCATTTCGGGAGACAACTCTACCTCCAAAACGATCCGCCGCTCGCTCTCGCTGAATAGGTTGTTGAGGGAAATCCTCACATCAGAGCCATCGATCGTGGCTGACTTGCCTAGGATGCGGCGCGGGATGACACCGGGGGCGCATCGAATGCGGATTTCAATTCCCTGTGCGACTAAGGACAGTGCCTTGCCGAACTCCTGGTCGAACATCTGGGAGAGATCCTCCAATCCCTCAGCGAAATAGTGATACCCGTCACTTCTTGTCGCGAGTTCGCTTAGCAGGTCTTCGTTGTATCCCAGTCCGAGGCCGATGGTCGTAACAGACATGCCCTCGTCCGCAAGAATTGACCCCAGAGCGCCGAGGTCAGAAGGCGAGCTCAAACCCACATTCGCTACTCCATCTGAAAGGAGCACAATACGGTTCACATGATTCTTGCTGAGGAACTTCCGCACTTCAGCCGCGCCCTTACTGACTCCGGCAAAAAGGGCTGTGTTGCCGCGCGCCTGGATTGCGCGAATCGCAGCGCTGATGGCTTCGATGTCTGAAGCTTTCGTGGCCGGAACAACGACTTCGACGGTTTCGTCGTAGGCGATGATCGACACGATGTCCCTTGAGTCAAGACGATGGATCGCCATGATCGCAGCTTCTTTTGCCCGTTCGATCTTCTCTCCCTGCATCGAACCCGACTTGTCGAGCACGATTGCCACATTCAAGGGGCTGCGATTCTGTAGGTCGTGCATCGGGAATCCGGTCAGCCCGACCCTTAAGTATGCGACCTGACTCTCATTCCGAAGAACGATGGGCTTGTCGACCGCCACACTCAAGTCGATCATCCTGGCCTTTGCCGTTTCCGGACTCTGCCAGAACAGTAATGCGAAAACGAGGATGGATAGGTTCATTCGTTTGATTCTTCCACTCATGACGTTGGCCCTCCTTCTAGAAAATCCACAGGATTCATCGTCATGAGTCTACGTCTTACTAAGAAAATGATGGTCAGATCCATGTAAGAAGATTGTAAGAGATACATCTCTTATCCTACACGGGAAAGGGTGCGACGATCCAAGCAAAAAAAACCCGGGCCCTCAGGACCCGGGTTTTTTCAAGCGGGGGTTCTGGCCGGAATCATCCCCACTTGAGCAGAAGAGTCTTGGGATCGAGCTCCAGATGCAGGTCGGCCATGTCCTTATTCTCGTGGTCCTTGACGATGCGCAGCTTCACGTGATCGGCCTTGGGCTCCAGGCGCACGATCACCGCCAGGTGCTCGTCGTGGCGCGCCACTTCCATGGGCACGTCGCGCTCGTCGCGCTCCTGACCCTCGCGATGGCGCAGGGCCGTGATCCAGATCTCCACCTGCATGTCCTCGGCCAGCTGCTTGAGCGCAGCCAGCTCCTCGCCGGTGACGGTCTCGAAGTCGGGCCAGCCGTCCAGGATGAGCGCGTAGGGATCGAAGGCCGCGTGCTCGGAGAGGAAGTTCATGCTCTCGCGGATGCGATCCACGCTGAACTCGCCGTCGCGGTAGGCGAGAAGGTGGCGGTTGCGCTCCATGGTGAGGCGGCACTCGGGCACGTCCTCGACCTTGCTGGAGGTAACCAGTTCCTGGAAGATCTCGTCGTAGAAGCGGGCGAGATTGTCCACCGAACCGCCCACGCTCACGTGCAGGACCTTGCGGTCCTGGAGCAGGTCGTCCAGGGACACGCCGATGAGCATGGCCGTCTTGCCCACGCCCTTGCGGCTGGTCACCAGGCCTATGTTGCCCTTGCCGAGGCCTCCATGGATGGAGCGCTCGAAGATGCGCAGGGGACTGCGCTTGTTCAGTTCCTTGCTGAAAACCATGAGCCCTTACCCCCGGCTATTTGCCTTCCTTGAGTTTTTCCTGGTACTGCTTCTTCAGCTCGTCGGCCACGTCCGCAGGAGCCGGCGCGTAACGCTTGAACTCCATGGTGAAGCCCGCCTTGCCCTGGGTCACCGAACGCAGCACGGTGGCGTATCCGAACATCTCCGACAGCGGCACCTCGGCGTCGATGCGCACGAAGCCCGCGTCCTCCGTGGTACCCAGCACGATGGCCCGGCGCTGCATCAGCGTGCCCATGGCCTCGCCCTGGAATTCCCGCGGGGTCTCCACCGACACGAGCATAAGCGGCTCGAGTACCTTGGGTCCACCCTTGGGATAGAACTGGCGGAAGGCGTCGCGGGCGCAGGTCATGAAGGCGGTGTCGGAGCTGTCCACGGCGTGGCTGTTCCCGTCCTGCAGGATGACCTTCACGCCGACCACGTGGGCGCCGATCACCGGGCCCTTGTCCAGCGCACCCTTGAAGCCCTTCTCAACGGCGCCGATGTACTCGGTGGGGATGTTGCCGCCCTTCACCTCGTTCACGAACTCGAACTCGCCCTCGGCGAGGGGCTCGAGAACGCCCTGCACCTTCGCGTACTGTCCCGATCCGCCGGTCTGCTTCTTGTGGGTGTAGTCGAAGGCCACCGACTTGCCGAGCGCCTCGCGGTAGCTCACCTGGGGCGGGCTGACCTCGACCTCGGCGTTGTACTCGCGCTTCATGCGCTCGATGTAGACGTCGAGGTGAAGCTCGCCCATGCCCTGGATGACCGTGTCACCGGTCTCCTCGTCGGCGCCCACGCGGAAGGTGGGATCCTCGCGGGTGAAGCGGCCGAGGGCCTTGGACATGTTGTCCTGGGCCTTCTTGTCCACGGGCTTCACCGAAAGGCTGATCACCGGATCGGGTACGTGCATGCTGGCCATGGAGGCCGAGATGTCCGGCGCGGTGAAGGTGTCGCCCGAGGCGCAGTCCACGCCGAAGAGAGCGACGATGTCGCCGGCCTCGGCGCGCTCGATGTCCTCCATTTTGTTGGAGTGCATGCGCACGAGCCTGCCGACCTTCACCTTCTGGCCGGTGCGGTTGTTCTTCACCGTGTCGCCCTTGCTGAGCGAACCCTGATAGATGCGGATGTAGGTGAGCTGCCCGTACTGCCCGTCCTCCAGCTTGAAGGCCAGGGCGATGGCCGGATCCTCGGGATCGTTGCTCACCACGAAGGTCTCGTCCTCGTCGCCGCCGTTGAGCCTGATGGCCTCGTTCTCGATCTCGCGGGGCTCGGGCAGGTAGCGGAGCACGGCGTTCAGCAGGGGCTGCACGCCCTTGTTCTTGTAGGCCGATCCCATGAAGACGGGGGTCAGCTCGCGGCTCAGGGTGCCCGTGCGCACGGCCTCGTGGATCATCTCCTCGGTGACCGCCTCCTCGAGCATGGCCTCCATGAGCTCGTCGCTGAACATGGACACGGCGTCGAGCATCATCTCGCGGCGGTGTTCCGCCTCGGGCAGCAGGTTCGCGGGGATGTCCTCCTCGCGCATGGTCTCGCCGCTCTCGCCGTCGAAGTAGATGGCCTTCATCTTGATCAGGTCGACCACGCCCTCGTGATCAGCCTCGAGCCCGATGGGGATCTGCATCATCACGGCGTTGTGACCGAGCTTCTCGATGAGCCCGTCGGTCACGCGGAAGGGGTTGGCGCCCGAGCGATCGCATTTGTTCACGAAGGCGATGCGGGGGACCTTGTAACGCTTCATCTGGCGGTCCACGGTGATGGACTGGCTCTGCACGCCGGCCACGGCGCAGAGGATGAGCACCGCGCCGTCCAGCACGCGCAGGCTGCGCTCCACCTCGATGGTGAAGTCCACGTGGCCGGGGGTGTCGATGATGTTGACGTGGTGGCCGTCCCACTCCACGTGGGTGGCGGCCGAGGCGATGGTGATGCCCCGCTCGCGCTCCAGCTCCATGCTGTCCATGGTGGCGCCGACGCCGTCCTTGCCGCGCACCTCGTGGATGGCGTGGATGCGGTCGGTATAGAAAAGGACCCGCTCGGTCAGGGTGGTCTTCCCCGAGTCGATATGCGCACTGATGCCGATGTTGCGGACCTTGCTCAGGTCGGTACTCATGCCGCTCTCCTGAATGTCTGGGAGTGT
Source organism: uncultured bacterium (assembly GCA_964410395.1). Taxonomy (GTDB): domain Bacteria; phylum Krumholzibacteriota; class Krumholzibacteriia; order JACNKJ01; family JACNKJ01; genus JACNKJ01. The sequence goes on along the minus strand of CAYPGS010000009.1, from coordinate 28,748 downwards.
GGGCGGGCCGGATGGCCCGGCGGGAAGGCAAGAAGGCCTTCAAGCGCCACAAAGTATGGTAATTGCGGACTTCGGCAAGGGGGGAAGATGATGAAAATACGGCAAATAGGGAATCCGGAGCGCCTACTCCGCTTTGCTGGAGCCGTCCCTGGGCAGGGCGAAGGCCAGTGGAAGGGCCAGAAATCCCATGCCCGCGCTGATGAGCAGGGCGTTCTGCAGGCCCAGCCAGTCGGCCAGGGCGCCCACGATGAGCACCACCACCGAGCGCAGGGCGAATCCCGTGGCCGTGAACATGCCATGGGCCGTGGCCGGGTGCCCGTGGGCGTTCTCCTGGATGAGGGCGATCATCACCGAGGTGGTGGACAGGGCGAAGAAGCCCAGGGCGAAGAGCAGGGGCAGGCGGAAGGGCCCGTCCCCGAAGATGAAGAGCAGCAACAGGATAGGCGACACGATCGTGGCCAGCAGGATGGTCCGGCGCCGGCCCCAGCGGTCGCTCAGGCTGCCCAGGATCAGCGCCCCGGCCGCTCCCGCGCCCTGATAGAGGGCATAGGCCCCGCCGGCCGCCGTCACGCTGAAGCCCTCGCCGGTCATGAACACCGGCAGGAAGGTGGCCAGCGAGCCCACCAGAAAGCTGCGGACCACGACCACGCTGAGCACGGGCAGGAGGGTGGGCCGCATGGCCCGCCAGCTCTCGGCGAACTTGGGGCGCGGCCCCTTGGCCTCCACCCGAGCCGGAATCTTCCGGATCTGCCACCCGAGCAGCAAGCTCGTGGCCAGTCCCACCGGCGCCAGGCGCCAGATGCCCGGCAGTCCCCACCAGCTCACCGCCGCCACGGCCAGCAGGGGGCCCACGGTGCGGGCCAGCTCGCCGCCGAGCTGGTATATGCTCACGCCCCGCCCCTTGGCCGTGCCCGATTCGGCGGCCACCACCACGGCCGAGGGCACGTGGAAGACGGCGCTGGAGAGCCCCGCCACGAATAGCAGGGCGGCGAGCGTCCAGTAGCCCGGCACGATGCCCAAGAGGCACATGGCCACGGTGGTCAGGCCCGGCGCCAGGATGATGGCCCAGCGCAGGTCCCGCCGGTCGGCCACCAGGCCGATCCAGGGGCTGGCCGCCGCCGGCGCCCGCTGGTAGACGGTGAGCGAGGCGCTGAGGGTCAGCGAGATGCCGAGTTTGTCGATGATCAGGGGCAGCAGGGGCGCCAGGAAGACCGAGAAGGTGTCGTGGATGAAGTGCCCGAAGGACACGGAGAATACGCGTCCCTTGCGGAAGGGGCGGTCGGCCATGCTGTCTTCGGGTAAGGCGGGCATTTGTCTCCTGGCGGGCTAACATGATAAAATCTGCAGGAATTCTCTTTCCGCAAGCCTTTTCCGGGAGCTTCCATGCGCCTTGCCTTTGCTCTACTTCTCTTTACCTCCGTGGCCTTCGCCCACATTGAGCCACCCAGCCCCTGGCCCTGGGAGAACGCCGACCGCTACGACAACACCCTGGCCAAGGACTTCATCATGGATGCGCCCTGGCGGGTCATCGACGCCAATACGGTCATCCCGCTCGCCATCCTGCTGAAGGACTGCGACGAGGACGACATCCGCGAGCTGCACTGGATCCGCTGCACCGACACGAACACCGGCGCCCAGGTCTGGCGCCACGACTTCGGCGACGAGGAGATCGGCGACGACGCCAGCGAGGACAACTACTGGACCTGGATCACCACCGTCACCGAGAACCACAGCTGGCTCCCGAACGGCACGCTGCTGACGCCCGCGAACCTTGGCTACAGCGAGGGCGACAAAATCAATTGGTTCGTGGAGATCTACTACAAGGACGACTGGTTCAACTACACCGAGGAGCGGGCGCTTCGCATCCACGTGGGCAGCGGACCCTTTCCCTGGCCGGAGGACTGGTTCGGCGGCGACGTTCACTATCACACCATGTACACCAACAACATCGCCGAATTCGGCATGCCGCTTCCCGCCGTGGCCGAGGCCGCCAAGGCCATGGGCCTGCACTGGCTCACCGCCACCGACCACAGCTGCGACCTGGACGAGACCGGCGACGGCCCCTTCAGCTACGCCACCCACTGGTGGGAGTGGACCATGCAGACGCCCTCGGGCATCACGCCGCACTATCGCGACGTCTTCGCCCACGGTTCATCCTGGGGCGGGCTCGGAGCCGACGTGGCCGAGCTGGACTCGCCGGATTTCAGATTGTATCGCGGGGTCGAGATCAACCTGGCTTCCGTGGATTCGGATTCCTGGCAGAAGACCCTGCACGGGCTTTTCTACAATGACGACTACATCCACTCGCCCAATAGCGGCGCCATCGGCGAACGGCCGGTGGACCTGAGCGTCACCGAGGGCCTGGCGGCGCTGTCGCCGGAAGGTTTCGCCTACGCGGCCCATCCCCTGAGCGATCTCGGGGCCGAGTGGGGCGGGCTGGACTGGGGCGTGAACGGCGCGCGCTGGGGCGATGCAGACATTTCAGCCGCCCTGGGCTACTCGGCCTTCCGTGGCCTGCAGGCCTTCAACACCCGCGAGACCCTGTACTCCGCCGACCAGTACGATCCCTGGAGCGACTTCGACGCGGGCGTGCCGGCGGATGATCCCTATCCGAGCGAGCTGCTGGCGGGCATCGATCTCTGGGACGAGCTGCTGGCCGCCGACCTCGCCGCGGGATTTCAGAGGAAGTGCTTCCTCGCCGGCGGCAGCGATGCCCACGGCGACTTCAACTTCGCCACGTACATCAGCCTGGACAACTACGCCACCGACAACGCCATGGGGAAGGTGCAGACCGTGGTGCACGTGCCCGGCGAGTGGGGGCCGGGAAATCTGCCGCCCATGGAGCTGCTGCTCGAAGCCTATCGCGCGGGTCGCAGCGTGATCACTGATGGTCCCTTCCTGGAGATCGGCCTCGATGTGGACGCCGACGGCTCCTGGTACGGTGCCGGCGACCTCGTCATCGGCGATGACGGATCCGCGCCTGCCAGCGGCTACCGCCCCCTTCGTTTCCGCTGGAAGACCCTGCCCGAGTTCGGACACGCCGTGTCGGTGAAGCTCATTATCGGCGACGCGAACGGGACCGCCGTGCTGCACAGCTTCAACCCCGCCCAAGGCGGCCAGCCCTACGAGGGCACGGCCGAGTTCGATGTGGGCGGCCTGGGCCTGGACGGCTGGCGCATGCTCCGCGCCGAACTGCTCACCCAGGACGGCCATGCCGGGCATAGGGCCTATACCAATCCCATCTGGGTCTTCTTCGATCCGGCCTCGGATGTGGCCGATGCCGCCACAGCGCTTCGCCTGAGCAACTGGCCGAACCCCTTCAATCCGAGCACGCAGATTCGTTTCGCGCTGCCTGAGCGCGGGCCGGTCCGGCTCGCGATCTTCGATTCGATGGGACGCCAGGTGCGGGAACTGCACCCGGGTACAGACCTCGAGGCGGGTGTACACGTGTATACATGGGACGGTCGCGACGCGACCGGGCGCGAGTTGCCCTCGGGGCTGTACTTCGCGCGCTTGGCTGCGGGTGAAATGAGCCAGCAGCGGAAGCTGCTACTTCTGAAGTAGGGATCCACTATTGGAACCCGTCTGGAAATCAAGTCGATATGCTTGATGTCCAGACGGGTTCATTCTGCCCCTAGAACAGCGCCTTCACGCTGCTCCAGCTGGTATCGCGAGTGGATGTGGGCGGGAAACAATCACAGGGCGGATTCGAGCAGTTGAAAGTGAACTGCCCTCCGCGAGCGGGGACGATTTCGAAGATGTCATCCACCAAAAGCAGGCACGAGCAATCGTCACCTTCGGTGACGAGTACGGTCAGCTGTCCTGGAATCCAGGCTGCATCGAATGGGAGAACTTCGATACTGCAGATCGTGAACTTGTTTCCCTCATCTTGCGGGATGTTCCATGCTGCTGAGTAGTCAGTCCAGATATCGCCTATGACCAAGTCGGTCGTGTGATTCACGGTCACTGTTCCGCTTGGGTAGCCGTCATTCGTCGGGAAATTCGCGATTTTGAACTCCGCGGCCGTCACTCCGGCGCCCATTTCTCCGGGTTCCCAATAGGAGACGACGTAGAGCGTAAGAGGTACGTAGGGAGTCACATCCGCGTAGCAAATGTAAGGCACCTCATCGGCGAAGACTCCGATGACAGGCATTGCATGAGCGCTTACCGCAAACAACAGAATCGCAATGATCGCACTGGTCTTTTGCATCACTTGCCTCCCGTTTGAGTTTCCGGGCGGCAGTGAGGGGTTTGGTGTCAGGCTAGTGTTGCCGACGAAATGCGACAAGTATTATTACTAGAAAACCCCCGGCGAAGAGCCGGGGGCCTCAAACAACCAATGAAAACGCAACGTTCTAGAAAAGCGACTTCACATTGCTCCAGCTGGTGCTCTCGGTAGCGACCGGCGGGAAGCAATCGCAGGGAGGCTCGGAACAGTTCAGGGTGAACAGCCCTCCGGCGGCGGTGTGCACGTCGAAGAAGGAGTCCACGAGAACCAGGCAGTCACAGTCAAATCCTGCGGAGACGGTGACTTCGGTGTCCGGGCCGACCCAGCCGGCGTCGAACATGAGAATCTCGATGCTGCAGATGGTGAACTGACTCACGCCCGCGCCCTGAGGATTCGACCAGGCGGCGGAGTAGTCATGCCAGATGTTACCGATGACCAGATCCGTCGTATGGTTGACCGTGACCTGACCCAGGGGATACCCGTCGTTCTGGGGCAACCCGTCGAGCCTGAACTCGGCGGCGGTGATGCCGTCATCCAGAGGACCGGTGGTCCAGTAGGCGATCACGTAGAGCATGGTGGGGGCGTAAGGAATCAGGGCAGTATCGCAAGAAACCATGTTCTCGTCTGCAAAGATTCCGATCACCGGATCGGCCAGGCCGACGGTGGCGATACTCATAAGTGCCAGTGTTAGCAGTACTTTGCGCATTGATTCTCCTCCAGTGATTGCGTGCCGCTGGAGGAATTGCAAGAAGCGAACCGGAATCATGAGAAACGTGAACTTGAACGTGAACTTGAACAAGAAGGAACCCCCACCGGTTGGATGGGGGTGGGGAGTTCATTTCGAGTTCAAGTTGAAGTTAATTGAACTCCAGATCGAAGTGCCAGACCTCGCCCTTGAGGTGGCTCTTCACCTTGAGTCCGCTGTTGTTGAAGACCGACTGCATGGCGCGATTCTGCTTGAGCACTTCCGCAGTGAAACCACCGATACCGTTTCGCCGCGCGATGGTCGTGAGCGACTTGAGCAGGTAGGAGCCGATGCCCCGGTTCTGCCACTCGTCCCTCACCACGAAGGCCACCTCCGCCCGGTTCGAAGTCGGATCGAGGAAGTAGCGGCCGATGGCCACGAACTGCTCGCCATGGGCCTCGGGCAGTGTGCCCACGATGGCCACGTCGCTGCGGTGGTCGATGAAGACGAAGTCCTGCACCTGCTTCTGGGGAATCCGTTTCAGATTTTGCATGAAGCGGTAGTAGATCGTCTCCTGGCTCAGCGCGTAGTAGAGATCCTTCAGATTGTGCTCGTCGGTGGGGTGGATGGGCCGGAAGGCGATGGGCGTTCCGTCGTCCAGGATGTAGGTGCTGCGAAGCTCCTGGGGCCCCACCACCAGACGTCCCTCCACGCCCGTCTTGTCGGGGCTCACGTACTTGGCCTCGATGGCCTCGCGCAGCAGCTCGGCCCGGAACTCCGGATGGGCGATGCTGATCAGCGCCAGTGCGCGGTCCTGCACGCTCTTTCCGTGCAGGTAGGCCACACCGTACTCGGTTACCACGTAGTGCACGTCGCCACGGGTGGTCACCACGCCGGCGCCCGGCGCGAGCTGCGAGACGATGCGGCTCTTCTTGCCGGCCAGTGCCGTGGCGGGCATGGCGATGATGGCCTTGCCGCCCTCCGAGCGCGCGGCGCCGCGGTTGAAGTCGACCTGCCCGCCGATGCCCGAGAAGAATTTCGAGCCGATGGAGTCGGCGCAGACCTGTCCGGTGAGATCCACCTCGAGGGCCACGTTGATGGCCACCATCCTGTTCTGCTGGCTGATCACGAAGGGGTCGTTCACGTATTCGGTGGGGTGGAAGGCGATGTTCGGATTCTCGTCGATGTAGTCGTAGAGCTTCTTCGTGCCCAGGCAGAAGCTGGCCACGATCTTCCCGCGGTCCAGGCTCTTCCGGCTGCCATTGATCACCCCTGATTCGATCATCGGGATGATCCCATCGGTGAGCATCTCGGTGTGGATGCCCAGGTCCTTCTTCTCGCCGAGAAACTCCAGCACCGCGTGGGGAATTCGCCCGATGCCGAGCTCCAGGGTGCTGCCGTCGTCCACCAGCGAGGCCACGTACTCGCCGATCTTGCGGGTGAGGTCGTCAGGCTCCCGTGGAGGTCGTTCGAGAACGGGCTCGTCCATCGGAACCAGGACGTCGAGATCCCAGACGTCCACGAAGCTGTTGCCCAGGACGCGGGGCATCTGCGGATTCACCTCGGCAATGACCAGCGAGGCGTTGGCCATGGCGCTTTTCACGATGTCCACCGATACGCCCAGGCTGCAGCGCCCGCGATCGTCAGGCGGCGTCACCTGCACGAGAGCCACGTCGAGAGGGAGCTGTCCCGAGCTGAAGAGGCGGGGGATGTCGGACAGGAAGATGGGCGTGTAGTCGCCCATGCCTTCCTGGATGATGCTGCGCACGTTGTCGGCGATGAAGAAGCTGTTCACGCGGAACTGCGATGCCAGTTCCTTCTTCGCGTAGGGCGCGTCGCCGAAGGTCAGCAGATGCACGATCTCGGTATCGGCCAGTTCGCCGGCCCGGTCCGCGAGGGCCTGGACCAGGGTCTGCGGCTGGGCGCATCCCGTGCCGACGAAGACGCGCTGTCCGGGACGAATGCCCTCCAGCGCCTCCTTCGGGCTCAGGATCAGGTCGGCGTACTTCTCCTGCCAGGCGGGATCGATGCTGCTCTTCTCCTCAATCATCGCCATCCCCCTCCTTGGAAAGGGTGATCCTCGCGTCGGCCACGGCGGGTTCGGTGCCCACGGGTCCGACGATGAGCGGATTGATGTCCAGTTCGGCGATCTGCGGGAAGTCGGTCACCAGCTGACTGATGCGCTGGATGCCCTTGGCGATGGCGCCGATATCCACGCGGCCCTGTCCGCGGGCGCCCTCGAGGAGCGCGTAGGAGCGCGTGCCCATGAGCATCTGCAGAGCCTCATCGCGAGTGATGGGGGCCAGGTGGAAGGTGACGTCCTTCATGACCTCTACGAAGATGCCGCCGAGTCCGAACATGAGCATGGGGCCGAACTGCGGATCCCTGGTCATTCCCAGGATGACCTCGCGGCCGCGCCCCGCCATCTGTTCGATGTAGATCCCGTCGATCTTCGCCTCGGGCATGCGCCGCCCGATGCGAAGGGTCATGAGGTCGAAGGCGTCGCGCACTTCATCGGCCGAACCCAGGCCGATCTTCACGCCGCCGAAGTCCGACTTGTGCACGATTTCCGCCGAAACGATTTTCATGGCCAGGGGATACCCAAGGCGCTCGGCTATGTCCACGGCCTCATCGCCGTTGGTCGCGAGCTGTCCGGCGGGCACGTTGAAATCGTAGGCGCGCAGAATTTCCTTGGCCTGAACTTCGCCGACCTGTACGCGTCCCGATCGAACCTGCCGAGAGAGGATGCGCTCCACCCGGCGCCGGTTCACGGGGAATCGCGACACGATGCGCGGCGGACGCTTCCTCCACTCGGCGTAGCTGCGCATGGCCTTCAACGCGGCCACCGCGCGCTCGGGGGACGTGTAGTCGGGCAGCTTGGCCTCCACCAGCTCCTCGCGGCCGGGCATGACGTCCCGCCCACCCATGAAGACCGCCAGAACCGGCTTCTCGTTCCTCACCCGCGCGGCGATGGCCCGGGCCGTCTCCGCGGGGCGGGTCATCGCCTGGGGCGTGAGGATGACGACGATGGCGTCCACCGTGTCGTCGTCCTGGGCCACGTCCAGGGCCATGGCGTAGCGCTCGGGATCGGCGTCGCCCAGCACGTCGATGGGATTGGCGACGCTGGCGGCCGCGGGAAGCTTGTCGGCCAGGGCCTCGGCGCTTTCGCCGGAGAGCTTCGACACGGTCATGCCGGCGTTCTCCACGGCGTCGGCCGCCATGATGCCGGGTCCGCCCGCGTTGGTGATGATGGCCACGCGGTCGCCCTGGGGCAGGGGCTGCATGGCCAGGGCGGTGGCCACGTCGAAGAGATGCTCGAAGTTCTCCGCCCGGATCACGCCCGCCCGCTTGAAGGCCGCGCCGTAGGCCACATCGGCTCCGGCCAGCGAACCCGTGTGTGAACTCGCCGCCTTTCCGCCGGCCTCGGTGCTGCCCACCTTGAGCAGTACCACGGGCTTCTTCGTCGCCACGGCCTCGGCCCGGCGGATGAACTCATCGCCCTCGCTGATGCTTTCCAGGTAGCCCACGATGACCTTGGTGTCATCGTCCTCGGCGAAGGCGGAAAGGAAGTGGCGCTCGTCCAGACCCGCCTTGTTGCCCATGCTCACCAGCTTGGCCAGGCCCAGGTGACGTCCGGCGGCCCAGTCCAGGATGGCCGTGCACAACGCGCCCGATTGCGAGAGCACGGAGATCTCGCCTTCCTCGGGCATGTGGCTGGCGAAGGACGCGTTCATGGCGTGCTGCGTGTTCACGAGTCCGAGGCAGTTGGGCCCCATGAGGGGCACGTCCTTCCCGCGACAGAGACGAGATATCTCCTCTTCGAGCTTCGCGCCTTCGGGACCGGTCTCCTTGAATCCCGCGGTGATCACGATGATCGCGCCGGCGCCCTTCTGGTGGCTGGCCTCCACGGCGGGCTTCACCGCGGGCGTAGGCACCGCGATCACCGCGAGGTCGGGGCTTTCTGGAAGGAAGGAGATGTCGGGAAAACAGGCATGGCCGAGGATGGAGTCGGCTTTCGGATTCACGGGGAATAGTTTTCCCTGAAAGCCGCCGTCGACCAGATTGGCGAAGATCTCGTAGCCCACCTTGCCGGGCGTCTGGGAAGCGCCGATGACGCAGATGGAGCCGGGAGAAAGCAGTGACTCGTACATGGTCACTCCTTTCTGAGCTACCAGCCCCCAGCTGCCAGCTTTCAGCCGGAATACTCCCATTCGCACATGAGATGCGAGGATCCGGCTGGTAGCTGGCTGCTGGTAGCTGGAGGCTTATGATTCGATTGTTTCGGATTTCCCTTCCGTCGAGAAATCCATGTCCGCCAGACGCTTGTACTGGCGGTAATGAGCCATGGCCTCTTTCTGGGCGATCTCGAAGTGAGCTTCCGCTTCCTCGGGATGGCTCTTGGCGAGCTGCGCGAAGCGACTCTCGCTCATGAGGAAATCCCGCAGAGGCATGCTGGGCTCCTTGGAGTCCAGGTTCATGGGGTTCTTGCCTTCGTCGACGAGAGCCGGGTTGTAACGGTAGAGCGGCCAGTGTCCCGAAGTGACCGCCATCTTCATGTGCTCGTGTACCTTGCTCATGTCGATGCCGTGCGCGATGCAGGGGCTGTAGGCGATGACGAGGCTCGGACCCTCGTGGGCCTCGGCCTCGAGCAGGGTCTTCACCGTCTGGGTGTCGTTGGCGCCCATGGAGATCTGACCCACGTAGACGTTGCCGTAGCGCATGGCCATCATGCCCAGGTCCTTCTTGCGGGACGGGCGACCCGCCGCCGCGAACTTGGCCACGGCGCCGCGGGGCGTGGACTTGCTCATCTGGCCGCCGGTGTTTGAGTAGACCTCTGTGTCGAGCACCAGGACATTCACGTCCTGGCCCGAGCCGAGCACGTGATCCAGGCCGCCGTAACCGATGTCGTAGGCCCAGCCGTCGCCGCCCATGATCCAGACGCTGCGGCGGACCAGGTTCTCGACCATGTCCAGCAGACGCAGGCCGTCCACGTCGTCGGCATCGCGCTTGAGGATCTTCTTCAGCTCATCGATGCGTTCGCGCTGGGCGAAGATGCCTTCCTCGTCCCGCTGGGGCTCGCCGAGGATGGCATCGGCCAGCTCGCCGCCGATGTCGTCGCGGTGCTTGCGCACCAGTTCCTCGGCCATCTCCTTCTGCTTGTCGAAGCTCAGGCGGAAGCCCATGCCGAATTCGGCGTTGTCCTCAAAGAGGCTGTTGGACCAGGCGGGGCCGCGGCCCTCGTCGTTCACGGCCCAGGGCGTGGTGGGCAGGTTGCCGCCGTAGATGGACGAACAACCCGTGGCGTTGGCCACCACCATGCGGTCGCCGAAGAGCTGGCTCACCAGCTTCACATAGGGAGTCTCGCCGCAACCGGGGCAGGCGCCGCTGAACTCGAAGAGCGGACGCAGGAACTGGCTGCCCTTGACCTGGTTGTGCTTCACGCTGCTGCGATCCAGATCGGGCAGGCCCAGGAAGAAGTCCCAGTTCTCGGCCTCCTGCTCGCGCAGGGGCGGCTGGGACTCCATGTTGATGGCCTTCAGCTCCGGATTCTGCTTGTTGGGCGCGGGGCAGTACTCCACGCAGAGGCTGCAGCCGGTGCAGTCCTCGGCCGCAACCTGCAGGCTGTACTTCTGACCCTTGAATTCCTTGCCCTTGGCGTCCACGTGCTTGAAGGCGGCCGGCGCGTCGGCGAGCAGACCTTCCTCGTAAATCTTCGGACGGATGGCGGCATGGGGGCAGATGAGCGCGCACTTGTTGCACTGGATGCAGGTGTCCGTGTCCCAGACCGGAATCTCCAGGGCGATGGACCGCTTCTCCCAGCGGGCCGTGTCGGTGGGGAAGGTGCCGTCCAGGGGCATGGCGCTCACCGGCAGCTGATCGCCGCGGCCGGCGATGATCTCGGCGGTGACGTCCTTCACGAAGTCGGGGGCCTCGCTGCTGATGTCCTGCCCGATCTTCACCTCGCTGCCGATCTTGCTGGGGATCTCGATCTCGTAGAGGGCCGCCAGGGTGTTGTCCACCGCGGCGTAGTTCTGCTGAACGACCTTCTCGCCGCGCTTCCCGTAGGTCTTCTCGATGCTCTTCTTGATATGCGCGATGGCCTCGTCCTTGGGCAGCACGCCGCTGATGGCGAAGAAGCAGGTCTGCATGATGGTGTTGATGCGACGACCCATGCCCGTGTCGGCGGCCACCTTGTAGGCGTCGATGGCGTAGAGCTTGATCTTCTTCTCGACGATGTCCCGCTGGGCCTTCTCGGACAGGGTGTCCCAGACGCCGCCCTCGCCGGCCTGGCTGTTCAGCAGCAGGATGCCGCCGGGCTTGACCACGCCTGTCATGTCGAACTTCTCCACGAAGTTTGCCTGGTGACCGGCCACGAAATCGGCCTGCTGGATCAGATAGGTCGAGCGGATTGTCTTCTTGCCGAAGCGCAGGTGCGAGGTGGTGGTGGAACCGGACTTCTTGGAGTCGTAGACGAAGTAGCCCTGGGCCCAGTTGTCCGTCTCCTCGCCGATGATCTTGATGCTGTTCTTGTTGGCGCCGACGGTGCCGTCCGATCCCAGGCCGTAAAAGACGCTGGTGATGGTGTCGCCGTCGTCGAGCTTCCAGTTCTCGTCGTAGTCGATGTAGTTGCCGGTGATGTCGTCGACGATGCCCACCACGAAGTGGTTCTTCGGCTGCTCGCTGGCCAGGTCGTCGAAGACGCCCTTGACCATGGCCGGCGTGAACTCCTTGCTCGAGAGACCGTAGCGGCCGCCCACGATCTTGGGCATGCCGTCGAAGGGCAGCTCGCCGGTTCCGGAGGCCTCGGCCAGGGTGCTGATGACATCGTGGTAGAGGGGCTCGCCCTGGCTGCCGGGCTCCTTGCTGCGGTCCAGCACGGTGATCTTCTTCACGGATTCGGGCAGCGCTGCCAGCAGATCCTTGCCGGAGAAGGGGCGATAGAGGCGCACCTTCACCAGTCCGACCTTCTCGCCGGCCTCGGTGAGGGCCTCGACGGTCTCATGGGCCGCCTCGGCGCCGGAGCCCATCATCACGATGACGCGTTCGGCCTCGGGATCGCCCACGTAGTCGAAGAGCCTGTACTGGCGGCCGGTGAGCTTGGCAAAGTCGTCCATGGCCTTCTGGACGATCTCGGGGCAGGCCTCGTAGACGGGGTTGATGCGCTCGCGGGCTTGGAAAAAGACGTCGGGATTCTGGGCCGTTCCGCGGAGCACCGGGCGATCGGGGTTCAGGCCGCGGCGGCGGTGATCCTCGATCTTGTCGAAATCGAGCATGGCGTGGATGTCTTCATCGCTGAGCTGCTCCACCTTCTGGACTTCCGAGGAGGTGCGGAAGCCGTCGAAGAAGTGCATGAAGGGCAGTCGGCTGTTGAAGGTGGCCGCGTTGGCGATGAGGGCGTGGTCCATGCATTCCTGCACGTTGTTGCTGGCCAGCAGGGCCCAGCCGGTCTGACGCACGCTCATGACGTCGCTGTGGTCGCCGAAGATGGACAGGGCGTGGGTGGCCAGAGTGCGGGCCGAGACGTGGAAGACCGTGGAGGTCAGCTCGCCGGCGATCTTGTACATGTTGGGGATCATGAGCAGCAGGCCCTGGGAGGCCGTGAAGGTGCAGGTGAGGGCGCCGGTCTGAAGCGCTCCGTGCACGGCGCCGCTGGCGCCTCCCTCGGACTGCATTTCGACCACTTTCGGCACCGTACCCCAGATATTCTTGCTGCCGGTCGCGCTCCAGGCGTCGGCCAGCTCGCCCATGGAACTCGAGGGCGTGATGGGGTAGATGGCGATGACTTCGTTGATCTTGTGGGCGATGTAGGCGGCGGCTTCGTTACCGTCGATGGTGACCATCTTGCGGCTCATGGCGATCCTCCTGAAGGCCTGATTTCCCGTTCAATCTATGCATATCGACCGGGAAATCCACAACCCCGGCGAGTTTTTTCACGTCCTTTTAACGGCAATATTCCTGGGATCTTGGAGCGCTCGACGGCTTGATGCCGGGGGGACCTTGGCGTAGTATCCGGGAACGCTTTCCGGCGACGAGCCAACGAGGAGAATCATGCGAGCGGTCAGCGTCACCTTCCGGTGCCGGCACTACACCAAGATGAAGCGATTCTACACCAAGACCCTCGGCTGGGATCTGACCGACGAGGGAAAGGGCTACTGCTATATCGATGCCGGAGCCCTCCTCATCGGGCTGCAGGAGACCCGAAACGGCGATTGGGACGCTCCCACCGGCCAGGGCACCTACCTGGACGTGGAGATCGACGATCCCATCACCCTGCGCAGCCTGCTGGCCGAGCGCGGGGTGGAGATCCTGCGCGAAGAGGTGACCCGCGAGGCCATCTTCATCAACGTGGCCGATCCGGAAGGCAACCTGATCGGCTTCTTCAAGAGCACGGAACCCAGCCCCGGAGGATGATTCCATGCGCGCTGTTCTCACCCTAGCCCTGCTCATCCTGGCCCTGCCGGCCCTGGCCCTGGATCCCGGTGCCCTGCACCTGGTCACGGGCAGTTTCACCGAGGCCGATCTGGACCGCCTGGCGCCGCCTGAGGTCGACGACGGGCTCTGGGTGATGCACTTCGAGGGGCGCATCGGCGAGAGCGAGCGCGGGATGCTCGAATCGGCGGGCCTCACGATCCTGGGCTACCTGCCCGTGAACAACCTGCTGGTTCGGGGCGATGTAGGAGCCCGCGAGGGCGGCCTTCCCGGGGTGGAGTTCGCACATCCCTATCGGCCCGAGTGGCGCCGGGATCCGGCTCTGGATGGCCGCGGCGGACGGGTACTGGAGATGAGCGCCATGCTTCTGCCCGGCGAGAGCGCGTCGCGATTCGCCGACCGGGCCACGGCCCGGGGAGCGCAGATCCTGCGCGTAGTCGAAATGGCCGAAAGCCCGCGGGTTTTCCTGCGCGCCGGGGCCAGCCGCGTGGCCGACCTGACCACCCTGCCCGGCCTGCGATGGCTGAGCGAGGTGGGCGAGGCCCAGGATCGCCTGGATTTCGTGCGCTGGATCGTGCAGTCGGCGGAAGTCGACCTGACGCCCGTTTGGGATCTGGGCCTTGACGGCGAGGGGCAGATCCTCGGGCACATCGATTCAGGGTTCCAGCTGGAGACCTGCCACTTCCACGATCCCGACGCCTATCCCGTGGGGCCCGATCACCGCAAGGTGGTCTACATCGACCCACAGAATGTCTTCAGCTCCCACGGTCTTCACACGGCCAGCATCCTGGCCGGGGACATCGAGCCCCTCTACGGCTGGACCACCAATCGCGGCCAGGCCTTCCGTTCGCGTTTCGCCACCTCGCGCTACAACGTGACGGGCTTCAGCCTCTACGAGACGCTCGGCATCCATCATTCCCACGGATCGCGGCTGCACACGAACTCCTGGGGGCAGGACCAGTACACCCACTACACGCAGCACTGCCACGACATCGACAAGTTCAGCCACGAGAACGAAGAGGACATGGTCGCCTTCGCCGTGACCAACACCAGCACCCTGCGTTCCCCGGAGAACGCGAAGAACGTGCTGGCCGTGGGCGCCACCATGAACGCCACCGAGGAGGACCTCGATTTCTTCGAGGAACACGGCTACGGCGGTACGGGACCTACCATCGACGGGCGGCGCAAGCCCGAGATCTACGCCCCCGGGCGCACGGTCTGGGCCGCGGCCCAGTCCTACACGAGCAATCCCGAGGACTGGCCCAACTTCTGTCGCGGACGGGGCGCGGGCGGCACGAGCATGGCCTGCCCGTCCATCGTGAGCGTGGCCTCGCTCATGCGCGAGTACTTCATGGAGGGTTGGTATCCGAGCGGCGCGCCGATGGCAGAAGATGCCTTCACGCCCAGCGGTGCCCTCATGCGGGCCACCCTGATCAACTCCACCCACGACCTCCTGGGCGTAAGCGGTTATCCCAGCGACCGCGAAGGCTGGGGACGCATCCAGATGAACCTCGGCATGAAGCTCGGCGAGGATTCGCCCATCGATCAGTATCTGCAGGACTTCCGCCACACCGAGGGTCTGAACACGGGCCAGGAGCGCATCTACACCTTCGCCGTGGGCGACGATTCCCTGGACCTGAAGGTCACCATGGCCTTCTCGGACTATCCGGCCGAGGTCAGCGCGAACCCGGCGGTGGTCAACGATCTCGACCTGCATCTCACCTCGCCCTCGGGGCAGGAGTACTGGGGCAATTGGTTTTCGGACGGCTATAGCGTGCCCGGCGGCGAGCGCGATCCCCTCAACTCGGTGGAACGCGTGGTGGTGACCGATCCCGATACCGGCGTCTGGACCCTCCGCGTCATTGGCGAGAACGTGCCCATGGGACCCCAGGGCTTCGCCTTCATCGTGAGCGGGCAGCTCACCGAGTCCGATGTGATTCCGCCCGAACTGAGCCTGGACATGAGTGTGGAGGAGAGGAGCGTCCACCTGCTTCTCGAAGCTTCCGAAATCCTCGATCCGGAAATGGTCGACATGAATCTCTTTGCCGACGCCTGGGGAATCATTCTCGAAGTGAACGAAGTCGCGGGGAGCGACGGACTGCAGTGGGAGTCGGAGTACCTCTACGAGCACGGGGCCGCGGACTTCTCCGTGCAGGCCTGCGGAAGCGATCTCGCCGGGAACCAGACCTGCATCTTCGACAACATCGGCCTGCATCCCATCGGGATCGGGGAAAGCCCCTATCTGATCAGCGTCGACGGGCTTCTGGGATTGGACTTCGAGGCGGGGAGCCTGGACGAATACCCCTTGCTGGGGCTCGTGCAACTCGACGCGGAACCCGACCTCGCCGTCTACCAGATCATGCCCGCCATCGAGATGACCCAGGATGCGATCATCGAGTGGGACTATGGCGACCTCGTCTTTCCCGACGGCATGGGTCCGGAAAACCTTCAGGTCTTCAGCGACTCCCGGGTGCAGCTGCTCAGCTTCTACGATGAGGAGCGCCAAAAGCTGATCTGTCGGTCGAGCGGACTGTCCGTTCTGCGTTTCGCCTTGGACAATGGAGCCGGCAGCAGCGCCATCGACGCGAACTTCGTCGAACTGAGCCAGGGATTTCCGAATCCCTTCCACGCCGGCGAAGGACTGATCGAGTTCTCACTCGAACTGCGGGATACCCATCGGATCAAGGCGGAGATCTTCGACGCCCGCGGGCGGCGCCTGAACACCTTGGATCATGAATGGGCGCTGCCGGGCGGCAACACGCTTCGGTGGAACGGTCGGAATTCCGAGGGGGAACTGCTCGCCAACGGCGTCTATTTCCTGCGCCTCGAGGTGAACGGGGAATCCCTGTCCCGGAAAGTGGTGGTGATCCACTGATCGCTGCTCGCGACACACTGATCCCGCCCGGTCGTCGCGCGGGATTTTGTACACGTGTACGGAGCTTCGTCCGTGTCTATCTGGATATCAGGGCTATCAGCTTGATTCCCAGACGGTTTTCCGAACCACTAGTCGAAGAAGGGCATGAGGCGATGGAGCGCGGGCGATACCTCTATCTCGCGTTCGCGACGCGATGCCTCGGCTTCGGCGCTTTCCATCCATGCGAGAGCGGCGTCGGCGTCACCACCTGAGTCGCGAGCCATGGCGGCGAGCCGTTCGGCGAGTGCGTCCATGGAAGGCCTGGGGCCCGCCGGCCCTCCGTAACTGCCCCGCGTGATCAGATGATGCAGGAAGGGGTCGAGCAGGTCCGGATCCGGCGACGGTGTTTCGGACAGGAACGCGCGCAGCGCCGGGTTACCCCCGTCCTCGAGCAGATCGAAGGTGAAGCCCTTGCCCGCCCAGAAGGCCCGCGCGCCGCTGATCACCGGCTTGCCGTAGAGCAGGGCCTCCAGACCCACGGTGGAGTTGAGGCAGGCAACCAGGTCGGCGGCCTCCAGGGCGTCGTGCACGTTGAGCTCGGGCATCCAGGCTCCACGTCCCTGGAGAAGCCCGGCCAGGTGGCTTTCGTCGCGCCTCTCCTTGGGATGGGGCTTGGCCACCACGAAGAGGTCGAGCCCCTCGCTGGCGGCGAGCAGATGGCGCAGGAAGCTCTCGTTGTCGGGATAACAGGGCGAGTAGAGCACGGTGTTGGCGTCGTGGCGAACCTGCCCCGGCACGAAGAGGATGCGCTGGTCGCGACTCAGCCCGAGCCGGGCGCGCAGGTCGCCATCGCCCTCGGGTTGCTCCCAGGCCGAGGCGCGGGACTCGCGAAATCCACTGCGGAAAGTCTCGAGCAGTTGCCGGTCCTCGGTATCGAGTTCGCGGCGGGCCTTCTGCCATCGCGCGAGATCTCCGTAGAGGCTGAGGGGGCCCACGCCGAGTTCGTCCACGAGCAGCGTGTTCGGGAAAGCACCCTTCTCGACGAAGAGCAGAGGAATGTTGCGCTCGCGGGCCAGGTCTGCCAAAGCCCCTTCCACCAGGCGCACGCCGCTCTGGACGAGCATGGCCGAGGGCCGCAGCATATCGAGCAACTCGGCGGCCTGCCCGCGTATATACGATCCCCAACGCGCGATGAGCTCGAGGCCCTCCTCGCCCACCCGCGCCTCTGGCGCAGCGCCGCGCTCGAAAGCCCGGTAGAAGGCCATGCGCGCGTGTTCGGCCGGGTAGCCGGTCTCGGGGAGCTCATTCAGGTAGTGGGGAAGCTGATAGTCGCGCAGCGGCGTGAAGGCTTCGAGTCCCTCGCCGCGGAGCAGTTCCACGCCGCCGTCGCCGCCCCCCATGGCCCAATACAACGATGACAGGCCTCGCGCTTGCAGACCGCGGTCCAACTCGGCCAGCAGGGGCGCGAGTCCACCATGGCCCATGGCCACGATGAGAATGCCGGGACGCTTTGACATGAGCGAGATCCTATCAAAAAACCCGCCCCATGGGAGCGGGTTGTTCGAATCTGTACACGTGTACAATCTCTAGCCGGCGGAAACCGTTTCCTTGAATCCGATGCCCAAGGTTTCCAGTTCCTCCAGCACCGGCTCGTAGATCGCCGGCTCCACGGGAATGTGCACGCCGGTCTCCGTGATCTTGCCCTCCAGGATCATCCGGGTGGCGATGGCCGCCGGCAGGCTCACCGTGCGCGCCATGGCCGAGTCGCCGCCGGGGATACCCATGTCCACGAGTGCGGAAGTGATCTTCTCCTTGCGACCGTCGGGATACTCCGCCTCGAAGTCATGCTGCAGCACGATCATGTCGCGCTCGTCCTTCTCGTAGGGCAGCTTCTCGAGCAGAAGATCCGCGAGCACGTCGAGCACCGTGGTGTCGGCCTGGCCGGGAACGGTGGCGGCGCTGAGCAGGCCCAGCCACTGCATGCGGCCGATGGGATCGGCGTCCACGTCCATCTTCAGGAACTCGGCCAGGGCCTCGGGCAGGTTCCCCTCGGCGCCGATGAGGCCGGCGAAGACGTCCTCGTAGGTCTTTCCCTCCACGTTGATCTCGGTGAGCTCGAACCAGCCGCAGTCGGCCAGGGCCTTCCAGGTGGCGCAATGGCCCAGGTTGCGGATGGTGCCGCGCTTGAGGGTCTCGACGCCTTCCAGCCCGTAGATCTCCTGGTAGCCCAGGGAATCGCGGTTCGGGTAGACCTCGAACTCTCCGAGACCTTCCACCGACAGGGGATACACGTCGGCGAAGAGCTCGGGTCCGGGCACGCTCACTTCCTTGCCGTCCCAGAGGTACTTGGCCGTGTTGCGGGCCGCCAGCACCACGCCGCGGGGGCTCCAGCTGAACTTGTATCCCCAGGGATTGGTGTTGGCCTCGGGCGCCGGCAGCCCTCCGCAGTTGGACAGGAAGCCCTTCACCGTGCCCCCATCCTTCTGCACCTGGTGGATGATCTTCATGGCGCTCATGTGATCGATGCCGGGATCCAGGCCGATCTCATTGAGGATGATGATGCCCGCCTCGCGCGCGGCGCCGTCCAGCCCGGCCATCTCGGGGCTCACGTAGCTGGTGGTCACCATCTGCTTCTTCAGCTCGATGGCGAGCTTCGCCACATTGAGGTGATAGATCCAGGGCACCAGGCTGATGACCAGATCGCAGTTCTCGATGAGCTCGCGGGTGGCCGACTCGCTCTCGATGTCGAGGGTCACGGCCTTGCCCTGCGGGTGCCCCGCGATCATGTTCTCGGCCTTGCTCACCGTGCGGGTGGCCACCGTCAACTCGAGGCCCGGGATTTTCAGCAGATATTGGATTAGAGGATTGGTCACCAGTCCCGCGCCCAAAACCAGCACACGATTGCCACGTTCCATTGCATAACCTCCAGGTGGTGATTCCCCCGCTGCCTCAGGCCTTCGCCAGGAATTCCTCGAGATAGCGATACTCGGGCGCCAGTTCGCCCCGATGCGTGATGATCGCGCCCGCCAGCTCGGGAGGAAGCCCCAGCTGGTCGAGCGGTTTCGTGAAGTCGGTGTTCGCCAGAATCTGGATGTACTCCCGCAGCGCCGTGCTGAAAGCCGCCGAAGCGTCGCGGGGCAATTCGCAGGGCAGATTGTCCACGGCCATGACCGCGATGCCCTCGCCCTCGACGCCGTCCACGAAGCTGTTCTCCCTGGCATCGTAGGTGAAGCTGGGCTCGTCGGGTTCGGTGGCCTTGTAGGTGAACTCCACCGAGCCGTCGATGTCGCAGCTCACGTCGCCGATCACGCGCAGGCGAGAATCGCCGGACTCCTGCAGGCGCAGGGCGTCGGACTTGGTGATCAGGCGCGGGTAGTCTTCGGTCCAGTAGATGCAGTTGACGAAGGCCGTCATGTGGGGCAGGTAGCGATCGAAGATGCCGCGATAGCGGGCCGGGTTCTGGTAGTAGTCCTGCAGTTCGAAATCCTGCCCTTCGGCGGGCTCGACCAGGTGCTCTTCCTTGAAGACGACCTTGTAGAGGCGATCGCTCCTGGCCTCGCCCTTCTCCACGAAGGACTCCAGGTCCTCCGGCGCGATCTCCTCGTGGGGCAGGAGGTCGAAGATCTCCTGAGCGCCCTGGCTCACGTTGCCGTAGCCCGCGAAGCCGATAACCAGAGGCGCCAGGGCCTCGTTGAGACCTCCGGCCACCGCGTCGGCCAGGGCTGCGATCTTCTTCTTGGCGTCGGCGAGATCCTCATAGTGATAGGCCTGCTCGATCTCGGCGAAGGGCGTCTCGAAACCTTCGGACTCCAGGCGCCGGCCCAGGGCGTGGAAGGTTTCGATCATGCCGGCCTGCCCGGCCTGAAGACCGAAGAAGACCAGGCGGCGGCCCTTCTCGTCGAGGATGCGCTCGTAGTCGATCATGGTGATGCCCTTGTCCATGAGCGCCTGGAGCAACGGCATGTTGTAGTCCTGGCCCTTGATCACGTGGGCGAAGAAGAGGTAGGCCCGGTTCTCGAGAAGTTTCTCGATGGGGATCTCCTTCACCGCGAGGATCAGTCCGGCTTCGGAGAGGTCTTCCGTGAGCTGCGCGCCGGCGGCCACGTAGTCTTCGTCGGGGAAGGTGCGAAGGGCCGAGGGCTGGACGATGAAAGACAGGCCCTGGCTGCGGGCGAGATCCGCGAGGTCGGCGGGAACCAGCGGCACGCGCCGCTCCCAGCGATTCTTGTCTTCCAGGCGGATACCGATGGGCAGGCTCATAGATGCTCTCCGTGTCTGAAATTTGTTCGCTTAAGATACTTAGCGCGGGGAGAGCGTCAATAGGAGTCGAGGGAATGTGGATTCAAGCGGCGGGACGGGACCGGCGCACGATACAGCGCCGGTCCTCGTCCTGTGCCTCCCCTCCCGGATCCCCGGGCCGCGGTTCTCTACTCACCCTCCGGCGGCCGGCGATCGACATCCCCCTCAGGGTCTTCAGGCGCGTTGGATGACCCGGGCTGCGACAGGTAGCAGCGCTGAATGAGGTCTTCGAGGAAGGGAACCATCTCCCGCGTGGATGGCGGCAGATGGGCCGAGGGATCCCGGTCGGATTCGGGTCCCTCAAGGCGCTCCCGGTAGGGAGCGGAGAGCTGGGCGAGCACGATGCCGCCCAGCAAGAGCAGATGCAGCAGGAATGGATCGGTGTCGCGGATCTCGCCGCGGCTCTGTCCCGCGTCGAGGGTGCTTCGCAGCAGGGAAAGGCTCCGCCGCGCGCTCTCGGCGGCGCCACCCTCCAGACGCTCTCCCCCCGCGAGTATCTCGCGCAGGAAGATGGCGGCGAAGTCGGGCTTCTCCTCCATGATTTCGCCCAGGGCCGAGGCCCATGCCCGCAATTGCTCCTTCGGGGCGACCTCGCCGCCGAGTCGATGCTCCAGCTCCACCGCCACCTCGCGGAAGATCTCCTCCAGGACGGCCCGGTAGAGCCCCTCCTTGCCGCGGAAGTGATAGCTGATCAAGGCCTTGTTGACCCCCGCCAGGTCGGCGAGACGATCCACCCTCGTGCCCTCCAGACCGTCCCGCGCGAAGAGCTCGCGGCCGGCTTCAATGAGCTTGCCGCGGGTCGCTTCGCTGCTGGTGTTGACGATAGGGGCCATTTGGGGCCTGCTCCTGCTCTTAAACAAATGTTTTAATTAACTAGATGGATAATAATGGGGGAGAAGCCCAAAGTCAAGAGGCATTTTGGGATGGACAGAACAGGATTTCCGGGTCCAGAGTTGACAATCAGCTTCGGCGACCTAGTTTGTTACCGCGTCTGACCGAAAAAAATTCACAAAGACGAAATTATGAGGACCGCATGACTTCGAAGTTCGTCAATCTCTCCGCACTGTTCCTCCTCCTGATCGTCGGCTCCACCTGGGCCATGAACAACGAGGACTGCTTCGATTGCCACGACGACGAGGAACTGACCAATGCCGCCGGCAAGGTCATTCACGCGGCCCCCGATCTGCTGGTCGGATCCATTCATGAGGACCTGGACTGCATCGACTGCCACGAGGACGGCGACTTCGAGGACGAGCCTCACTGGCAGGGCTTCCCCAGCGTCAACTGCGGTAGCTGTCACGACGAGACACAGAACGTCTGGATGGACCGCTTCTACACGCACCTGCAGCGCAAGGACTACGAGGGCGAGATTCCCGGTTGCGTGGACTGCCACGGCGCGCACCAGATTCATCCCGAAAGGTCCAACGCCGAGGCGCTCTGCCTTCGCTGCCATGAAGAACAGGGTGATCAGTATCACGAGAGCTGGCATGCGCAGCGGCACCCCGGCGACACGCGCATCTACCCCACCTGCGTCACCTGTCACGATCCGCACTTCAAAGGGAAGAAGGAACTGGTGGGCTCAACGGCCTACAAGCAGGAGATCGTGCTCACCTGTTCCCAGTGCCATCAGAAGGACATCGAGAACTACGTCCACTCAACTCACTACCGGCGGCTGGAGGAGGACGGCGACGACGCGGCGCCGGCCTGCACCGACTGCCACGACAGCCACGCCATCTACAAGCCCACCGATTCACGGTCACGGGTGCATCCGACCAACATCTCCGAGACCTGCGACGCCTGTCACACCGGGCACCGGCGCAGCCTTCACAAGGAGGCCGACGAGGTGCAGTCCGAGGTGAGCTGCATCTACTGCCACACCGGCCACCAGACCGACATGACCTCCATCGCCGACCGGATCTTCAAAGAGGACGGTATCTTCAACCGGTGCAATTCCTGTCACGAGAAGAGCCAGCACGAAGGCGACGACCTGGCCCACGGCAATATCATGGATCCCGAGGTCACGGGTCGCGAGGTCAACTGCACCGAGTGCCATCAGTATCACTGGAAGGTGGAGAATGGCGGCGAGGCCACGCCGCACTGGACGCATCTGGACTGCGGCAAGTGCCATGAAGAGGAGTACGCGGCCTGGCGCAGTTCGAAGCATGGACGAAGCCGTGAAAATGGTGATGGCGAGGCGGCGAGCTGCATCGACTGCCACGGAGATTCGCGGATTCTGAAGCCCGAGCTGCAGTTCGACTCGGAGTCCATCGTCGAACTCTGCGCCGGGTGCCACGCCGACCATGACAAGATGATGGCGCACGGAGTGAACCCCTATGTGGTCGAAGGCTACCGCGACACCTACCACGGCAAGCTCTACGCCCACAACGAAGAGGGCCTCGATTTCGCAACCTGCACGATGTGTCATCACTATCACGATATTCTCGAGTCGGAGGATCCACATTCCTCCACCAACAAGTCCAACCTGCTGGAGACATGCCAGCAGTGTCACGAGGGTGCCAACGAGAAGTTCGTCACCTACCTCGTGCATCCGGTCCAGCCCAGCGCCGCCGAGCTCGAGATGTTCCGCGCCCTGACTGACAGCGCCGAGGCCGCCATTCCCGACTCGGTGAGACTCGCGATCCAGCAGGAGGAGGAGAAGCTGGCCTTCCAGCGGGCCTTCTCGGCGGCCGACCGATTCATGAAGCTCCTCTTCGTGGGCGTTCTGAGTTTCTTTGGTCTGCACACCTTCCTCTGGTTCCAGAAGGGCATCCAGCCGAGGCTCCAGCACTTCGGCAAGCGCTACTACCGGCGTTTCTCGAAATTCGAGCGCATGACCCACGTGCTGGTGAACGTGAGCTTCCTGGGACTGGCCTTTTCGGGGCTGCCCCAGTCCTATTCCCACACCGTGCCCGGCAAATGGTTCTTCGACAATCTCATGTCCGTGACCACGGCGCAGCAGATCCACTACGTCGCGGCGCTCATCACGGGACTCTACTTCTTCCTGCACCTCTGCCAGCTGGGATACAAGATCACCAAGCACGGCTGGCGGCCCATCCTCTCGGGGCCGGACTCAATGGTTCCACGCAAGAAGGACTTCGTGGACTTCTGGGTTCACCTGAAATGGTTCTTCGGCAAAGCCGAGAAACCACGCTTCGATCGCTGGACCTATTGGGAGAAATTCGACTACTTCGCGGTGTTCTGGGGTGTGGCGGTGATCGGAATCTCGGGACTCATCCGTTGGAAGGAAGAATTCTTCGGCAACCTTCTCGGTGGTGGAGCCGTGTCCCTGGCCGACACCATCCACAAGGAAGAGGCCCTGATGGCCACCGCCTTCATCTTCATCGTGCACTTCTTCAACACGCACTTCCGAAGTGAAAAGGCGCCCATGGACGTGAGCATCTACACGGGTCTCATCACGGAAGAGGAGCTGAAGGAGGAGCGCCCCGAGCAGTACGAACGCATGAAGGCCAGCGGCGAGATCGAGACGAGCTTCCAGGGACCCCGCTCGGTCTGGCACCAGATCCTCGCCTACATGTGGGGGGCCTTCGCCCTGACCATCGGGTTGATCCTGCTCATCCTCATCATCTGGGGCATGGTGATGGGGGGGCACTAGAGCTGCCAGCTACCAGCTACAAGCTACAAGCAAGAGCCCTCCCCCTATGCTGGGGGAGGGTATTTTTCTGGCTGGCGGCTGGTCGCTGGCAGCTTATGGAAACAGCTCCTCCATGATCGGCGGCTCTTCCTCTTCCCAGGCCAGAATGCTGTGGCAGGTCTCGCAGTCCTGGCTAATGGTATCGCCGGTGGGAGTGCTGTGCTCGTCGTCGTGGCAGCGGAAACATCCGGGGAAAGCCTCGTGCCCGATGTGGTTGGGATAGGTGCCCCAGCCGATGCCCATCTCCGGGAAGATGTTGCGCAGGTAGATCTCGCGGGCCTTGGCCACCGTGGCCGCGAGTTCCGCGCTGCCCGCCCACTCGCCCTCGGCGTAGAAGGCTTCGAGGGAAACGCCGATCTCGCCCTCGGCCGTCTCGCGGTCGGGGTAGTCGGCCTGGATCACCCGCATGACCTCGCGTTTGACGTAGGGCATGTCCGTCGAGATGGCCCCGCCGGCCATGGCCTTGTCCACGGCGTAGCTGGGTTCCTCGAAGGTGTGGGTGGGACGGTTATGGCAGTCCATGCAGTCCATGCGCCGAATCTCGTGCTCGGCGAAGAAGGCTTCGTCGGCATCGAATCCGTCCATCACGAATTCCTTCACCTCGCCGTCGGCGTCCTGGGATCTGATCCAGTACATCTCCTCACGCTTCTCGTCGGCGATGTACTCCACCGTGACGTCCGGGCTCATGTGCCAGTGGATGCCCTCGGCGAAGCCCGATTCGCTGCTACCGCCGCCCACCTTGAGCAGGAGCAGGTTCACCAGTTCGGTGTTCTCCTCGTCCTCCTGGTAGTGACGCTTAAGGAAGAGCCGGTCGCCGTGGAACTTCTCGGGCCAGTGACACTGCTCGCAGGTCTCCCGGGCGGGACGCAGGTTGTGGATGGGCGTCTCGATGGGCCGGCTGAAGGTGTCGCCGATGACCGCGAAGACCTGACGAAGGCCCGAGATCTTCGAGCGCACGAACCAGTCCGCGCCGGGACCGATGTGGCACTCCACGCATTCCACATTGGAATGGGGCGAGTCGGTGTAGGCCACGTGCTCGGGTTCCATCACCGTGTGGCAGGTCTTGCCGCAGAAGGTCTCCGACTCCATGAACTCGACCCCACGATAGGAGACCATGGCCGTCAGAGTCAGGAGCCCGATCACGGTGACCAGCATCACCGCGAACTTGCGGCGATGCTCCGGCAAGTTGAGATCCCAATTGGGAAAAGCATAGAGCGGCTTGCTGCCGTCCACGGATCCGCGCTTGCGTCCGAGTACCCGTCCCACGAAGACCAGGGCCAGCCCGCCGGCCATGCAGGTGGGCAGGGCCAGAAAGGTCACGATGCCCATGTAGGGGGACTGGTGGAAACCGAGGGTGTCCAATGCCAGGAAGATGAGGATCAGCAGTATGCTGATATAGAAGGCCAGCAGCCCCAGCAGTCCCAAGGGATGGGTGGTGTTCCGAAGCGTGAATACCCGGAAATAAATCAGGAGACGATTTCTGTTTGCCATCGTCTCCTGACTCTAGTGACTTGCGACGCAATGCACAAGCTTTGAGTTAACAATGTTCCTAGTGGCAGCTCGCGCAGCTCCCCGCCGGTTCCGGTTCATTGTGGCACATGATGCAGGACTGGATGTCCATGCGCGCCGCGTCCGTATGGCCGCCCCGTCCGCCGAATCCGCCCTCGAAATGGCTCGCCGGCTTCACGCCCTCGGCCACGTGACAGCCGTTGCAATACTGCTCTCCGCCGTGGCAGCTATAGCAGCTCTCCGTTCCCTTCATGGCGTCCAGCGCGTGGGTGTATCGGTGGTTGCGGTCATGGGACAGGAAATCCACGTTCTCGCCATGGTGGCAGAAGGTGCAGTCCTCGGACTCGTTATGGCAGAGCGTGCACTCGCCGACGCTCATGCGAGCGTGGAACTGGTGCTCGAAACGGTAGTCGCCGAAGTGACTCGTGGGATTCTCGTAGGCGAAAACGATGCCCTCGTCTTCCTCGTGACAGTCCAGGCAGGCCGCGGGATTCGGCATGGCCGCGCCCCGGGCGATGGCCGGGTGGCAATCCACGCAGCTCATCTCGTTGTCGATCACGTGGAGTTCGTGGGGGAACTCCGCGGACAGGGCGGGAAGGGCGAGAAGAAGCGCGATGAAGGCGAAGCTCAGGTTCTTTTTCATGGCTAGTCCTCCTCCCCGTGGGTGGTTCCGAAGCGATAGGCGATCATTCCCACGAATCGGTTCTCGTACTCGGCTCGCGGTGTCGTGAGACTCTCGAAGATCAATCTCAGCTCCAGCGGGAGTTTCGTACAGTAGTGATCGATGCCCACGCGGCTTGCCATGCTGTAGTCGTCGGTGACCGCCTGCTCGCTGATCGACTCGTCGCCGTACTTGTAGGCCATGCGGTTCAGGTCGACCCAGAGCCAGGTGTCCTCGAGCACCTTGTGGCGATAGCTGCCGAAGAAGCCGGTGCGGTCGCCCATGTATCCGCGCTGCATGCGGAAGCCCGCGCGCAGGCCCTTGCCGGCGAGAGTCAGCTCGAGGCCGTCGCCCCGGTCGCCCTCCTCGGGGAAGATCTCGACCACGGCGGCGGTCCAGCGGAAGCCGTCGATGGCCCGGCAGGGGAAGCCTGCCTGGACCCGCAGCTCCTGACGCTTCTGACCGACGCTCTCGGCGAACCACTCCTCGTCGTAGTAGCGCCGGGCGATCCAGGAGTCGCTGTAGAGGGGAAGGTAGCCGTCTTTCATGTTCCAGGTGATACCGTAGTCGTAGACGTCCTTCTTGCCCGACAGACGCAGGTGCGAGAAGTAGAGCTTCTCGGACTCGGTCTCGTAGCGCATCTCGTAGGCCAGGGTGCCCAAGGGGAAGTCGCTCAGCCAGAGCGATGCGCCCACGCGCTGCTCCATGAGCTCTTCCTCTTCGGTATAGCGGGCCGCGCTGAGACCGAGCATGCCCTTCAAGGGCAGGCCGTAGTAGCGGTAGTGGGCACCCATGACTCCGTCGATGTCTTCGAAGTTGGGGAAGGTGTCGCCGTCCGCATCGCGCAGTTCGCGGCTGCCCGTGAACAGGGTGAGCGATCCGATCTTGCCTCCGTTCAGATCGAGGCGGGCGCCGTCGAGCAGCGAGCTGCCCACGCCGCCGTAGATCCACTGGCGCCCCACCGATAACTTGAAGAGCGGCGAAGGCGCGAACTTCAGGTAGCCCCGGTAGATATTGTGCTCCGGATCGGGGGACGTGTCCTCGAGCATCTCGCCCCGGTAGGTTCCGAGGAAGTGCAGCGAGATACCGTCGTGGCCGAGGCCTCTGGCGTCGAAGGCCAGGCGGGCGATGTGATCGAGCTCGCTGTGGGCGTCCTCGCCGTAGGTCTCGTAGACGAAGGACGTACTCGAGAGACGGCCCTGGATGTCCACGGCCGAAGCGAGACCCGGCAGCAACAGGAGCGCCAGGATCAGTACGGCCCCCGGAATCCGTGTCCGGATAAGGGGTTGGGGAGTGCGGGCCATTGCGACCTCCTTCATGAGGGATCAGGAGTTTTCACGGGGTAAGTCAACGTTAACAGAATTCTCTCAATGTTCAAGAGAATATAATCACAAACTCCTGAATGCAATGGATTGATCACCGATTAGTGGAACAGAGCCGTCCAAGTGCCGTATGCTTGCGGCCCTTCAACTTAGGGAGGTTTCCATGCGAACCGGCATCGCCCTCTTTCTCGCCCTGCTCCTGGCCGCGCCCTTGGCGGCGGAGAATTCCCCGAAGCAGCTACTCGAGACCGCCTTCGCGCGCATCGACGCCGACGAGGAGACCTTCATTCCCTACTCGTTCATCTACGAGGCGCACACCTGGGTGCGCGACGGTGACGGCACGCTGGAAGAAGAGCATCTCGAGACCGGCCGCTACACGGAGTTCAGTCCCGATTCCACCCTGGACGAACTCATCGAGGAGAAGACGATCTTCTCGAAGGACGGCGACGAGGACGACTCCGATGAGCTGGGCCGTCCCGAGGAAACCAAGGAAGAGGAGGTCGGCGGCGAACTGCCCGAGCTCGACGCCGAGTTCCGCAGGCACCACGAGTTTCGTTTCGACGAGTGGACCGAGATGGATGGCGCTACCGCCGCGCGCTACAAGGTTCGTCCCAAGAAGCGCAAGAAGGAGTTCTGGAAGGGCGACGTATGGTTCGGCGCCGAGAAAGGCGAACTGCTCGCCCTTGATCTCGAGCCGGCCAAGCGTCCCTTCGGCCTGAAGGCCATGCGCGTGGTGGGGCTCTACCACAACGAGCCCGAGTACGACCTGCCCGTGAGCATCGACATGGATGTGGAAGTGAAGATCCCCATCATTGTGCACAAGAAGATTCGCGTGGAGATGCGCTTCAGGGATTTCGAGCAAATATAGTTTTCTAGCGTTATATTATTGACAGTTCTTGTGGGTCACTCGTGTCTGTGATAGTCTCTGAGCAGTTATCATGTGCTGCTGGATTCTCTGGAAGCAGACTAGGTTTGGGCGGAGGTCTCATGAATCGACTCTATGTGTGCATACTTGTAGCTTCCCTTATTTGTTGCTTTCCGAGTATCTCTGAAGCTCTTCCTTGCACTTTTGGCTCCGATCCCCCTGATCGAGATATCAACTGGGATG